>NZ_JAJQJX010000002.1 GCF_022828375.1 Candidatus Nanosynbacter sp. TM7-053 | reverse complement strand
TCGTATAACCGTGTTCAATAGGAGCACCGAGGGCGTCGCCAATAGCTAAGCCGAGGAGAGACGCTTGGAGATGCGGTCGGGATTTATTTGTCATCTTGTGGTTCGCTTGTACTTGTCTTTGTAATTCTAACCAAATTTAATATTTTTATTAGTATGTATAGTAAGATAACGACAGATGTGTCATTACACTCTTTTATAGATATAGAGCCGTGTGCTGTTCTGTGCCTTAATTTTGGCCCGAAGTTATTATACAGAAGATAATCAATCATCCTGCAAAAATTCTCACCCCATACATTAGTAAACGACTCCGAAGTTATGTTGTTTGTACCTAATGATATATCTCTGGATGTAATCCTGCCTCTATCCTGCGCTACAACATCAATGCCTAATCGTCTTGATAGTGATATAATTAACCCTTCTATTGTTGGTGACAAAATGTGCACTGCTGCTATATTATCGCCGACAATAAAATGATTGACAAACGCAGACTGTAGCTTGACACACTCCTCACTACCAAGAATTCCCTTAGATAATACATAGTCCATCATCGTTACATTATTCAAGTCTTTTTCCAGGCGAAGTTTTTGAAAGACACCGGCAATCTCGTAGATATAGACCTGCATCTCAAGGTCATAATGGTGATATGTCCAATAGTTTTCTTCGTCATCATCACTTATCAGGTGACCCTCGCCGTCTATCACTGTATGATTTGCAATTATGGAAGTAAGGGGCAGGTGCTCACTTGCATGTTTAGCTATCTCCCCATAATTTGGGACCAATCTGGACAGGCGAGCAAGATAATCTAGACATTCATTCAGCGTGTCGAAACTCGTGCACTTTTTTATCACCAGACATATCTCGTCATTTACTACTTTCTGTATATCAGCTGATATAAGGGGTAGCGTTTGAGTGAGCTCGCTAGCGGATAGCTGCCTATATTTCAAAGCTTTTGCCTTTAGCTCTTTTATTTTCTTACTATCTCCTGCCGCTGTATAGTATCGAAGTGCTGCATTCGCATAGGCAGCCGCCCTTGCATAGCTTCTATTTTCCTGGCTCGACAGCTCCTCTTTTAGGCGTACCTCTTGCTCCCTGCCCAGACGCAAGAGCCTGTCCTTCTTGCCCTCTACACTCGTCTTACTCATGTCTTTTATTATAACTCTCCAGTAATATGTAAGTCTGTTGAGGAATATAATTCAGTGTCTCCTCTCATATATCGTACATACTCAATGCGGAGAATATCCTCCCACCTACAGATCTCAGCCTCTATTTCGTGTAAACATTCTATATCACCCCGCACCAATTGAAATTAGACATGTCCAGTTAATCTGGGTATTTTTATTATTGGTATTTTACGCACATCTCGCTTATACTTAAATCATGAAAACCTGGCAAGATGTCGCCTCTCTTTATCAAATTTATCCGCGCAGTTTTCTAGATACGAATGGCGATGGAATTGGCGATTTGAACGGCATTACCGAGAAGCTGGATTATTTATCATGGCTGGGCATCAATTCGATTTGGATTTCCCCATTCTTCGTATCGCCGCTGACTGACTTTGGCTATGATATCGCAAATTATCGAGCAATCGATCCGACTTTCGGAAAAATGCACGATTTTCAGACGCTTCTTAAAAAAGCCCACGATCTCGATATTAAAGTTATGATTGACCTCGTTCCCTGCCACACTTCAGACCAACATCCGTGGTTTCAAGAATCCAGATCTTCGCGTGATAATCCCAAGCGCGATTACTATATTTGGCGCGACGGAAAAAATAATAGCGAGCCTAACAATTGGCGAAGCTTGTCTGGTGGCAGTTCGTGGGAATTTGACGAGCTCGCTGGGCAATTTTACCTGCATTCGTTCTTAAAAACGCAGCCAGATCTGAATTGGGACAATCCCGCAGTGCGTGCTGAAATGAAAAACATAGTGCGATTTTGGTTTGATATGGGCGTTGATGGAATGCGCGTCGATGCAATTTGGGGAATCTCCAAAGATCCCGACTTTAAAGACGATTCTCCAAATTCTGATTTTTATGGCAATCCAAACGATTACGGAGCGTTTATTCACGACCACTGTAAAATGGGACCGCATTTTCAGGAATATTTGCGAGAATTGGCGTCAGTCTGCGATGAATATGACGACAAGCAAATGGTGTTTGAATTTTATCCCGACGATAAGCTGGGCGATATTTATCATCAATACAGCCAAATCCTAACGACCCATCCAAAAGCCTCGGCGTTTTTTATGGAATATCGCGACAACGAATGGCATGCTAAAAATATTGAGAAAAAAATCGAAAATTATTTGCAATCAGCGAACTCAACCACGTCATTTTTCTGTATCGGAAATCACGATCAGCCGCGAGTCGCCTCCAGATTGGGCGAAGAACGTGCCCGCGCTCTCAGCTTCTTAAATCTCCTCACTCCAGGAATTAGCGTAGTGTATTACGGCGACGAAATTGGCATGACAAACGGAGAATTGACCGCTAATGACATTCGAGATAATTTTAGTCCCGCCAATTCTGTTGTTGATAGCCGAGATTTGGAACGCACGCCAATGCAATGGAATGATTCGCAATTTGCAGGCTTTTCAAGTGCAAAACCTTGGCTTCCTATTAATGATAATCACACGAAGATTAACGTTGATAGTGAAAAAACCGCAAACGATTCTTTGCTTAATATGCACCGAAGACTACTAAAATTGCGCCAAATTCTCCCAATTCTTAAAAATGGCAGTTTGAGCATCGTGCAAAACACTGGCAACGGCTTTATTCTCGGATTAAAAAGAGAGCTGGCCGGTCAACGTGCTTACATTTTCATCAATTTCGCAGACGAGAAACAAAGCTTCTCCATTCCAGAAAGCGCCAAGATTATCACCTCGACTCACTCTGTCAATTTAATTACCGCAGAAAATCTCCAAATGACAATTCCAGGATATTGCGGAGTTTTACTTATTGCCTAGCAACAAAAACATTCAACTAGAACACTATCCCCGTTTCCGTGTTGCACTCCTCTATGGGATAGAGACCCGCGCATCCAGTCGCCAACCTAGCCATTTCCTCTTTAGTTTTCTTATTGTCGGCAGCCTTGGTGAGAGCTTCCAAGTCTGAATAGTAATCATCAAGAACATCTGGGTAGCTATTTTGACTAGATTTTGTCGTATCGTTTTCTAACTCCTCGTCACCAACCTTACTAGCTTCCCCATAAGTACCGAAGCCATCCAGATTATCGTTCAATATTACTCGTTGCGAATTTGTGTTTGTTCCACCTGGTAAACAATCAATACACGGCATTTTTCTACATTCCTCCTCTTTTTACTTTGTCTATAAACCATTATACGACACCACCAGATGTAGTGGTAGAGTTAACTTCATGACACCATTAAACGAAACAGCTCCGTCATCAGCTTGCCGCTTGCATTAATAGAATAATTATTATAAAATATAAACAATGGAAATCAATAGAAGAGAAGTCTGTGACGCAAAAGGAGAAGGAGCCTTACTGGAGGCCTTATTGATGGAAGAATTGCTAAAACTACATTCAGATATAGTCGAGCAATTACGAGCAAGAAAACTAAGCGTAGATGAGGCAACTTCCATGCTTGAAGATATAAATAGTGAATTGCGACGACGTACGGAAAGCGCATCTAAATACACAGTGGCTCTATAGCCGTAAAAACCCAGAAATTTTGCTATACAACAAAAATCGTCCTGACAAGCATCAGAACGACCTATAAGAATTTAATTTTCCAATCGTAGGAACTTGGTGAGGTGCGCCTCCCCATAACTACGACTGTCCACCACAACAGTTTTGTCTTGAACTGGCACCTCACCTATTCCTGGATGTGATAATATCATAGTTCCACCCGGTTTGAGTAGTCTCATTAGCTTAGAAACTGTGGAAAACTGCGGATTGTGGTACGGCGGATCGGCAAAAATAATATCGAACTCCCCTGTTGAACTCGCACTTTCTAGCCAATTTACTATCGTTGTTTTTATTACAATAGATTTTTCTTCGACCCCCAAAATGCTTATGTTTTCAGCAATTACTCGCTGAGCGACTCGATCTCGCTCCACAAAAACCGCCGATTCCGCGCCGCGACTTAACGCCTCTAGTCCAACAGCACCAGACCCCGCAAAAGCATCCAAAACCCGCGCGCCGCGTATTGATTCACCCAAAGAATTGAACATAGCTGAGCGCACTCGCTCGCCCATAGGATGCGTCGTTGAGCCAGGCGGAGTTTTTATAAATCGTCCGCCAAATTCGCCAGAGATAATCCTAACTCTCACTTTTTTCCGCCTCGAGATTCCAGACAGACGCCAGCCAGCCCAACATCACCGACTTTATAATAATCGGCATTAGCTCGTGATTTGTTTGCCAAGCAAGATCCGTCGTCCAGCCGCTCTTGCTAAAATTGTCATACATTTTCATCGATGCCACGGCGTGAACTTGGTCCAAATAATACTCACGATAGCCGTGATTTTTCACCTGCAATATCTCATCGTCACTCGGAATTGCATCCTTAAAACGCGGATACGACACCACGCTAGCCACGCCAGCCTCAAACGCCACGTGCGTCGTCATCATACCTTTGGCGCCCCAGAATTTCCAGTTGTTCTTAATCAGTTCAATTCCGTTATCGCCCTTCATGAGATTTTTCTTCAAAATTGAGGTTCGCGTCTCCAACCCTTCACCGCCGCGAAGTTCCGCCATAGCTTGTTCCAGAGGAAAATGATGAGCCGGAGTCAAACCATCGGTAATCGCATGCGCCATCCACGCCGCCTCAAACGCTGCTCGCTCGGAATTATTTGTTCGCAGTGCTCGGGCTAAATTGCCAATATGTCCGTCAATCATCTCCAAAAGTGCAGTGTCATTTGGATCGTCCGGATTTATAAAATGCCACGGTTCATCCACGGCTGGACTTTTTCGCTTGACGCCATCAGGACCATTCTTGCCCTCAAAATGAAGAATGTTTTTAATATCAGGAAAATCGCACCAATCAGGAAGAATCGGTTTTATATTTCTCCTTGCGACTCGATCTATTTTTTGGTGGACGCCAATAAATCGACCAGAGCCATCCCTAATTGTTGTTCCTGCGTACATATTAATTTAAAACAGTTAATCGCTGATAGCGACTGACGGCGTGCGCCAGATGATTATATTGTAGCAAATCTTGCCCCTCTTTGACAAAGCGTTCAGCTTCGGTTTGAGCGCGAGCAATTAGCGCCGTATCCGCCAGCGAGGCAATTTTCAAGTTCAAATCCCCATGCTGCATTTTGCCGTAAATCTCGCCAGGTCCACGCAATTTCAAATCAACCTCCGCCAAATAAAACCCATCCTGCGATTTCTCAATCTCCCGAAGTCGTTGGCTTGGCTTATCGTGACCGCTCATCATCAAATGACAAAAACTCTGATGTTTCCCACGCCCAACTCGTCCGCGCAATTGATGCAACTGACTCAATCCAAAATTATCCGCATTCTCAATTAGCATCACTGTCGCATTCGGCACATTCACACCAACCTCAACCACAGTCGTACTCACCAACATATCCAGTTCGCCGTCCGCAAATTTCTGCATCACTTCAGCTTTTTCTTCGACAGGAAGCTTTCCGTGTAACAACCCAACTCGACGATGGTTGAAAATAGTTTTAGACAATTTATTATATTCCGCCTCCACCGATTTCTTATCATTATCTGGATTATCATCAATCAACGGACAAATAACGTAAGCTTGGCGACCTTTGGCTAACTCATTTTCAATCGATTTGTAAAGCTTCGGAGCTGATGCTGGCGACCAAATCTTAGTCTGAATTGGCTGACGACCAGAGGGCAACTCGTCCAAAATGGAAATGTCCAATTCTCCGTACAATGTCAGCGCCAAGCTGCGCGGAATTGGCGTGGCGGTCATACTTAAAAGATGCGGCATAAAATCAGACTTTTCCAACAAAGCTTGTCGTTGCTTTACGCCAAATCGATGTTGTTCGTCAATCACTGCGAAACCTAATTTATGATACGCAACCTTTTCCTGAATTAGCGCGTGAGTACCAACCACAACATCAATGTTACCAATAGCCAAATTGTCCAACAATTGACTGCGCGCCGCACCTTTCACGTGGCCCGTCAGAAGCGCGACAGACACACCAAATGGCGACAATAGCTCGTCAAGCGTCTTCGCATGTTGCTGCGCCAAAATCTCCGTCGGCGCCATAATTGCCGTCTGAAAACCGGCCTTCGCCACTTCCGCCGCCACCAATCCCGCAACGACAGTTTTTCCCGAGCCAACATCTCCTTGCAATAACCGATTCATCGGATGGTCAGACTCCAAATCTTGCAGAATTTGCCACGCAGCTCGACGCTGAGCATTCGTCAAAGGAAACGGCAATTGATCAACGAAACTCTTCACGACCGACTTATTGAACGGAATCTTCCAGCCTGTTAATCTGGTTTGTTCTTGCTTATTAAATTGTGCCGCCAATATCATCTCGAACAACTCCTCAAACGCCAGGCGCTCACGACCGCGGGAAATTTCCTCGTGAGTTTTTGGCGCGTGAAGAAATTTAACCGCCTCAGATCGACTAACCAATTTTTGGCGCCGAATAATGTTTTCTGGCAAAGTCTCAGGCAAAAAATCCATAATTGGACGAATATTTTTCATCAAATCTTGCACGGTTTTTGGACGGATATTTTTAATCGACTTATAAACTGGCTGAATTCCAGAATTATTTTCCGCAGCAGTTTTGGCAATTTCTTTCGCCAGCTCGACGGACGGATTATTGATTTGATAGCGATTATATTGCATACCAAATTGACCAGAAAAAATAAATTCCGCATCAGATTTTAATTGCGTTTCGCGGTACGGCTGATTGAACCAAACCGCCTTAACTTTGCCTGATTTATCCGCCAAAACTGCGGTCGTGATTCTAAGTCCGCGCCGAACAATACGCGTCGAAACCGACTCGCAGCGCGCCTTAACCGTAACTTTTCCCGGCTGAAGATCTGCAATATTAACCGCGGTTGAATAGTCGTCATATGCTCGCGGTAAGAAATCCAAAGCGTCAGAAATCGTTTTAAGACCAGCCGCCGCTAGAGCCTGAACAGTTTTCGGTCCTACGCCTTTAATTTGCTCGAGAGGAGTTGCTAGTTTCATCTACGAAACGGCGTTGATGCCTTCCAGAGCGTAAGCCGTATCTTCCCAACCTCTCACGCCGATTGAATCTACGCCCATTTGCTTAACTGGAAAATCATTGCCACCTTCTTCAATTTTGTCACCAAAGAACAGTGTTTCTCCTTTTGACCAGCCATTCAGTTCAAGCAACCTGCCAATTCCATAAGCCTTATCGATTCCCGGAAGCGTGATGTCAGTGCTGGTCGTACCACCAATTCGCACCTCAAGTCCAGGCAACTTCTCCGCCACCTTGTCGCGATATATCGGACGAACATCCTTATATTTTTCAGCCCACGCATATTTATCTTCAGGTGTAGCCTGCTGCCCCAAAGCCGACATAGTAATCTGGCTATGTCGATCTTCAATTATTTCGCCCGCAGGGTTCTCGCACCAAATGCCCATTTCCTTCGCTACTTCTTCCAATGCCGCGGTTATCTGAGTTTTTTGCTCGTCAGACAAATCATTCGCATACTGAATTTTCCATTCATCATCGGCGGAGTCAAATCGATAATATCGAGTACCGCAAGTCGGCATCGCGTGAAACTTCTGAAGCGACTCCGGAGTAACGTTCAACCTATCAATCACCTGCTTCTTTATCTGTTGAAACGTGCCGCCCGTAATCACGCAAACGTCATAGTTCTCAAGCAATCGACTAAGAATCTCCGCCATACGGTCGCTAATTGGCGATTTTGTAATTGCTAACGTATCGTCCAAGTCAAAACCGATAATTCTTTTCATTATTCATTTTCCCCCATAATTAGCACAAATGTATTTTTGCCTTTTTTCAGCAGCGATGTGGCGTTGACGACTTTATTTTCGGCAAGTTTTTCGCCGTTTAGGCTAATGGCGCCAGATTTTAACAATCGCTTCGCTTCGCCGTTAGAGCCGACTGCACCAGATTCTACCAACGCTCCAATCACATCAATTCCAGCATCAACGCAAGGAATTTCCTCAGCCAAAGCGCCTAAATCATCGTCTGACAATTTCTTAAAATCGCCACCACCGAATAAAACTTCGTTCACACGCTCAACAGATTCACGACGCGCGCTACCGTGAACAATGTCAGTAACTTCACGAGCCAAAACCTTCTGAGCCGAACGAGCACCAGGATTTACAGCATGATTTTCAGCAATAGCTTCAATCGTATCGCGGTCTAGCGTAGTGTACATCTTCATATAGTCGATTACACCGTCATCATCAACATTTAGCCAGAATTGATAAAACTTATATACGCTGGTTTTATTTTCATCAAGCCAAATTGCACCGCCTTCAGACTTACCAAACTTACGGCCAGTTGCTTTATTGATGACCAACGGCACTGAGTAAACGTGCGCTTCGCCGCCCTCTAGCTTGCGGATAAGGCTAACGCCAGTCGTCGAGTTTCCCCACTGATCAGCGCCGCACACCTGTAGCGTAACACCGTGCTCTCGGAATAAGTGCAAGAAGTCATAGCCCTGCATTAATGAGTAGCTAAACTCAGCATAACTAATACCGCTGCCGCCCTCGCCGATGCGCGATTGGACAAACTCGCGATCAAGCAGCTGTGTCATTGACATATATTTACCAACTTTATATAAGAAATCGATATAGTTTATATTACGAAACCAATCAGCGTTATTAACAAGATGAAAGTCACGCCCCTCAAAAACGCGCCTGTACTGCGCCGAGATGCACTCCACGTTATGCGCCACCGTGTCAGCATTGCGGATTTCACGCTCGTCTTTCCTGCCGTCCGGATCACCAATCATACCAGTAGCCCCGCCTACTAGCAGATAAGCTTCGTGACCATATTCCATAAATAGCCGCACCATCATTGCTGCTGCTAAATTACCAATCTGCATACTATCAGCGCTTGGGTCAACGCCAAAATAGAACTTGCGCGGCGTATCAACCTTGCTAATATCGTCGAATGTCATTTGATTGACAAATCCGCGCCATTGTAATTCTTCTGATAATTTCATATCACTCCTTTTCTATATAACTAGTATAGCAATTTTACAATTGAAGCGAAACATATGCGTGATATAATAGAATTGTGAAGAAAAAGACTACGATAAGCACCGCCGGACACGGCTCAAGCGATAAGAAATCTCCGTCGAAACGGATGAACTTATATGCCAATTTGGCGCAGAAACATAAGACTAAAAAAGACAAGGACGCGCGCGAACGAGCGGAATATTTGGCGACTTTGCCGAAACATCCCGTAAAGCGATTCTTTTATCGATTACACCCAAAGCGACTAGCGAAATATTGGTTCTCCAAGCGCGGCGGACTGATGGCGCTGAAAATTCTTGGCGTCAGTATTTTGTTGATGTTGCTACTTATCGGCGGAATGTTCGCTTACTTCCGCAAGGATCTCGATAAAATTCGCCCTGGTGAACTTGCTAAGCGTGTTCAGACGACCGTTACTAAATATTACGACCGTAATGATAATTTACTTTGGGAAGATAAAGGCACGGGCAATTATCAATTGGTTGTCGAATCTGACCAGATTAGCGACTATTTGAAAAAAGCCACTGTCGCAATTGAGGACCGAAACTTCTATAATCACCACGGCATCAGTCTTAGCGGTATGTTGCGCGCAATGCTCTCAACTGCTTCACGACGCCAAGTTCAGGGTGGATCGACTCTGACACAGCAGCTAGTCAAACAAGTCTTCTTCGCAGATGAGGCTGGCGACCGATCGATTAGCGGTATTCCTCGAAAGATCAAGGAAATCATCCTCGCAATTGAAGTCGAGCGCATGTATAGCAAAGACCAAATTCTGTCATTATATCTGAATGAATCTCCGTACGGCGGTCGTCGTAACGGCGCAGAGTCTGCCGCTCAAACATACTTTGGTAAGCACGCTAAAGATCTGACGCTAGCGGAAGCGGCGCTAATTGCTGGTATTCCACAGAATCCGACTTACTACAATCCATATAACACCGCTGGAAATAAAGCTTTGATTGCCCGACAACATACAGTTTTGGATTACATGGCTGAGCAAGGTGTTATTACCAAGGACGAGGCTGAAAAAGCTAAAAAGATTGACATTTTAAGCACGCTTAAGCCACAGACCGAGCACTTGGAGAATATTAAGGCTCCTCACTTCCTATTGATGGTTCGCAATCAGTTAAGTAAAGAGCTTGGCGAATCAGTAGTTGGACGCGGTGGATTGACAATTAAAACCACCCTTGACTGGCGAATTCAGGAGAAACTTGAAAATGAGATGAAGTCGTTCTTTGCAACGGGTCGACCAGATTCTGTGCGAATTAGTAACGGCGCCGCAACAGTCGAAGATGTTCAGACTGGACAAATCGTAGCACTTGTTGGTAGCCGTGACTTTAATTACACTGGCTTCGGTCAGGACAACGCCGCAGTTTCCTATATCCAGCCAGGTTCCACGATTAAGTCGCTTGTCTTTGCTCAATTATTCGACAAACACGACAGCAAGCAAGCATACGGCAGTGGCACAGTCTTAGCCGATGAAAACATTGATAAACTGTACGGCGCGACTCTGAGAAACTGGGACAATAAGTTTATGGGTGCCATCAATATTCGAAGAGCACTAGCCCTATCCCGAAACGTCCCAGCCATTAAAGCCGCTTACATCGTTGGCGACGGATCCGCTAAGCCTGTCGTCGAGGGAATCCGCAGGATGGGCGATCCTAACTATTGCCGTCAGGAAGAAAATGCCGGTGGTTACGGACTCGGTGCGGCAATCGGCGCATGTGGAACCAAACAGACAGAATTGGTGAACGCCTACTCAACATTGGCGCGAATGGGAGTCCAAAAAGACATTTCAAGTGTTATTGAAGTAAAGAACAGCCAAGGCGAAACTCTGAAAAAATGGAAAGATGAAGGCAAGCAAGTTGTCGATTCTCAATCAGCATACATTGTGAACGACATCTTGTCCGACCGAACTCCTGGACTTCACGGCTGGATGGGTGTCAATGGCGTTCGAACCTCTGCAAAGACCGGTACATCGGACAAAGGCTCGCAGCCAAAAGACCTCTGGATTATCAACTACAGCCCAGCTCTAGTCATGGGAATGTGGCTCGGAAACTCCGACACCAGCGTGATTGGTACATCAGCTTCTAACTACGGAATGCCGGTGATTAGAAAGGTTATGGAGTTCGCCCACACCCAAGTTTACGCCAAGGAAGGCAAATGGAAGTCAGGTCAATGGTATGAGCGACCAAGCGGAATCCAGACTGTCAACGGTGAGCTCTATCCATCATGGTGGAATAAAAGACAAAGTCAATCTACAGAGAAAATTACCTTCGATAAAGTCTCTAAGAAAAAGGCAACAAACTGTACTCCGGATGGCGCAAAGGAAGAGATTGAAGTGACAAAGATTATTGATCCTTTGACTAAGAAAGAATCAATCACCGTTCCTTCAGGCTACGACGCGAACGCAGAAGATGACGTTCACAAGTGCGACGACACTAAACCGCAAATTGGAGCAATATCATACACCAACAGCGGTAAGAAATATACGATAAATGTTGATATTACAGCAGGAACTTGGGGCTTATCGGCAATCGAAATTACCGTGGACGGAAAGAGTATTAAAAGTTCAGAAATTACTTCAAGCGGCAAGCAGACCGCTACGGTAGAGCTTGATACGACAGGAGCACACACAGTTTCTGTGACCGTAAGAGACTCTGCATATTACACCGCTACTTCAACCGGCAGCATTCAAGTTCACTAAATAAACTATTGTTTATTTACTAAATTAATCAGCTCAGCCTCGTGTTGAGCTGATGTTTTTGAGCGACCGTTTGTGCGCTTTTTAGGGACGCTGGTCTTCTGCTTTACAGGTTTTTTCTGTTCAACCACAAGCTTCGCAAACATCATTTTTCCAGCGTCGGTCTGCAAGCTTCGGATGATCTCAATCTTCTTCGTTTGCCCAATGTAGCGCTTGGCGTTCTCAACAACCACCATCGTTCCATCTTTCAAATAGCCAACTGCCTGATGAGAATCTTGCCCCTTTTGCGACAGCTCCAAATCCAGCTCGTCACCAGGTAAATAACTCATCCTCAAACTTTTCGCCAGCTCATTGATATTCAAAACCTTAACGCCGTCAACTTGTGCCACCTTATTCAAATTATAATCAAGCGTCAATACTGCCGCATCCATCTCCTTCGCCAATTTCAGTAAGCGCGAATCCACACCTTCAGGCACGCGAATATTATCGTCATATAGCTCAAAAGAAGACTTCAAAATATCCTTGAGCTCCTTCACGACATCCATGCCGAATCGCGCCCTTTCACGCTTGTCGTGGTCTGCGCCGTCGGCTAATAATTGCAATTCTGTCAATACACTCCTCGGCACAATAATTTTTCCCAGCAGAAATCCAGTCTTCGCTAGCTCAGTCACTCGCCCATCCATGAGTACTGACGTGTCGACCAAAATCGGCGCCGCGCCCACAGATGAATTTCGTCGCGGTTTCGCCAAGAAATAAACCTCAGCCGCCAAGCCAAGTAGCATCGTAATTATTATCAATCCGTAAAAATCTTTCATTTTTTCCCTTTCTATTGTAAATAGTCAATTAGCGCCTGTCGCATATCACTGACGCCTTTTATAAATTTATCTTTATGAACTTTTGGCGCAATCGCATAAGTGAAGCCCAGCTTCTTCGCCTCTTTAATTCGAGCTTGCCAATTCGTCGCCGAGCGAACCTCGCCACCCAAACCAATCTCGCCAAACACTACGGCGCCTTCATCCAGACTTCGCCCAGCGCTAGCGCTAGCAATCGCCATCGCCACAGCCAAATCAGCAGCTGGATCATTTAGTTTCAGACCACCAACCACATTGACATAAATATCTTTGTCCGCCAATTTCAACTTTGTTCGCTTCTCCAGAACCGCCACCAACAGATTCAATCGATTCAAATCAAAACCACTCGCCGTGCGCTTAGGATAGCCAAAATTCGTCGGATTAACTAGCGCCTGAATTTCCACCAAAAGCGGACGTGCGCCTTCCATGGTCGCCAGCACAATTGACCCATCCAGATTCTGACGCTCCGCCAGGAGTTCCGCCGACGGATTCTTCACGATTCTTAATCCCTGCTCGTCCATCTCAAAAATAGCCGCTTCGTTAGTCGAACCATATCGATTCTTCTGCGCACGAACGACTCGAAAACCGCCATATCGATCGCCCTCAAAATTCAGTACAACGTCCACCAAATGTTCCAATATCTTCGGACCAGCAATCGAACCCTCTTTAGTAACGTGACCAACCAAAATCACCGCCGTGCCCGAAGCTTTGGCGGCACGAATAATTACATTTGACGAGTTGGTAATCTGACTAACCGACCCCGGAGCCGAGGAAATCTCGCTAAGAGAAATTGTCTGAACCGAATCGACAATCGCCAGATCGTATCCGCCTTGCTGAATTGACGCCGCAATATCTTCCGCGCTATTACTGGACGCCAGCTGCATTTTTTCCGAATCAGCCGCACCCAAACGCTCCGCACGAAGCTTCACTTGAGAAACCGACTCCTCGCCGCTTACATATAACACCGATTTTGTCTTGGCGATATGTGCCGCAACTTGCGCGAGCAATGTACTTTTCCCAATTCCTGGCTGACCCGCTACCAGCACCACGCCGCCAACCAGAAAACCACCACCCAAAACAGTGTCCAAATCGTCAATTCCCGTGCTTAATCTTTCTAGCCCAGACTCAGAGGCAGCTTCACGAATGCTAGACGTTTTCAAGGCTTTGCCGCGCCCAGCTGATTTGTCAACAACGGATGACCCGCCAGAAGAAACGACCTGCTCGACTAGCGAATTCCATTCCCCGCAATTTTCACACCTGCCAGCCCACTTTGAAAATCTAGCTCCGCACTGCTGACAAACAAATTGACTTCTAGCTTTCGCCATTATTTCGCCCCCTCCAAACTATCCAAACTTTTATTCAATTCATCAATTTGCACACCCAATTCCCTGAGCCGCAAAACATCGGAATTGTAAGAATTGATCTCAGAATTCAAATTGACACGCCTTTCGTTCAACTCCGAGAGTTCCGCCTTCAGAGCTTGGCGTTGACTATAAAAATCACTCTGCGACAAGAATCCGCCACTAATGCCCGCTCGCCGATTAAAGTCCGCCACGCGACTATTATAATCCGCCAAATCAGTCGAATACTGTGATAATTCTCTGTTCAATTTTTCCTTTCGAACCTTCAACGACTCGCTCAATTTCTGCGCTTCATTTTCTCTGGACTCAAATTTTTCTTGATATTGCGCGTGCAATTTCACGACTTCGGATCTATCAGTAAAATATCGTCGATAATATTCTTCCAGCTCATCGCCCAAATTGGCAAATTCCGTCCCTAAAATTGAGTGCAGCTCGTTAGCTCTTGTTCCGGGTTGCGCACGATCATAATACTCCATCCGCTCGGACAATTTCTTATTTTTCACATTATTATAAGCCTGCTCCAAAAGCTCGCTCAAATGAGATTTTTCCGATGCACTCAACCTTTCCCAAGCAGCGTGCAACATCTCATGTGCTGCCGTCACTTCTTTCACGCCATCAAGCTCAGAATTGGTCACGTTATAAATATAAATATCCCTAGATGACGGATTATAACAACCCAAAATCGCATTTCCCTTTTCCACACGGCGACAATCTTCGTTAAACTCATTTGCAGATTTAATCTGCGGATTAGAAACATAGAACATTTTTCTGCCAATATCCGACATCTTTACGCGATCAGCAATAGCGACAATTTCCGCACTCGGCTTATATTGCCACAGCGTAATCTCGTCAATAATTTGCTGACGATTCATCATCATAAAAATCGCAACAGAAAGTATAATTATCGGCGTGAGGACACTGAATATTTTACGCACGATTGACATTAATCACCACCTTATCATTATCAATTTTAGCCTCCAGCGTGTCGCCAGGTTTTGCTTTATTGGACAATAAAACATCGCTCAGCGGATCCGCCAGCTCCGACTGAATTGTTCGTCTTAAAACTCGCACGCCGCGCTGCTCGTCAAATCCCCGATCAATCAACCAACGCTTCGCCGAAGAAGTAATATCAAGCTTCATTCCATGTTGAGCGACAGCCTTGATCAAATCAGACGCGAGATTGTCAAAAATCTTTCGCACGATCGAACGAGAGAGTGGCTTAAATGTAATCACGTTATCAAATCGACCAATCAATTCTGGACGCAAAAATTCCTCAAGCTCACGCAGAGCGGCACGCGAATTTTTCTCGTGACGATTTTCGCTAGCCAACTTTTTCTGCCCAGGCGCGCCAAATCCCAGCTCCGAATCCTGAATCATTTGCTCGGCGCCGACGTTGCTCGTCAATATGACAATCGTCTGCCGAAAACTCACCGTTCGTCCGTGAGAATCGCTCAACTTGCCGTCCTCCAGAATTTGCAAAAGCAAATTCAGAACGTCAGGATGCGCCTTTTCAATTTCATCGAACAACACCACGCTATACGGTCGACGACGAACTTTATCCGTCAATTTCCCGCCATCTTCATAGCCAACATAACCAGCCGGCGCACCGACAAGACGACTAGCCGTGTGACGCTCGGAAAACTCGCTCATGTCAATTTTAATCAAACTATCATCGCCGCCAAAAACTTCCCGCGCCAGAACTCGCGCCAATTCCGTCTTACCAACTCCAGTCGGACCCAGAAAGATAAACGACCCAAGCGGCCCACTCTGACGATTTAGTCCAGCTTTATTGCGGCGAATCGCGCGCGCCAGTTGCTCAATTGCTTCATTCTGCCCAAGAACGCTCTGGCTCAGTCGTTTTTCCAGGCGAATCAAATCTTTCATCTGATTCAACGATAATCTGTCAATCGGAATATTCGTCATCGCCGAAACCGCTCGACGCAAATATTCATCGGTCAATACCGGCTCATCACTGGCTTCATCTTTCAGTGCTTCGGCTTGCAATTCCAATTGTCTCATTTGCATCTTAAATTCTGCGGCTTTTTCATAATCCTCAGCTTCGACCGCGGCATCAATTTTTCCAGCCAATCGCTTAATTTGGCGAGCCAATTTATCCTTACGCGACAATTTTATTGGCGAGCTAGACTTCAACAAACTCGCCGCCTCGTCAATCACGTCGATCGCTTTATCTGGCAAAAATCGCTCCGTTACGTAACGCTGGCTCAAATCCACCGCCTCAGTCAGCATTTCGTCAGGAATTTGAACTTGATGATGCTTAGCTAATTTTCCTCTCAAACCGCGCATCATCTCCACCGCCTCTTCTGGCGATGGCTCATTGATCGTCACCGACTGGAAGCGCCGTGACAACGCAGCATCTTTTTCGATATGTTTTCGATATTCATCAAACGTCGTCGCGCCAATTAATCGCACCTCGCCTCGCGACAACGCTGGCTTCAATACATTCGCCGCGTCCATCGAGCCTTCAGCCGAACCAGCGCCAACCAACAGATGCAACTCGTCAATAAACAAAATAACTTCTTGATGTTTTTTGGCGACCGCCAGAACTTTTTGCAATCGCTCCTCAAATTGCCCGCGATATTTCGTCCCAGCAATCATCGCCGTCAAATCCAATTGAAAAAGTCGCTTACCCTTCAAAAATTCGGGAACTTTATTACCAGCAATCCTTTGCGCCAATCCTTCAACTACCGCAGTTTTACCGACGCCAGGTTCGCCAATTAGCGCTGGATTATTCTTACTTCGCCGACCTAAAATCGTGATCATTCGCTGAATTTCCGACGCTCGACCAATCACCGGATCCAAAAATCCTTCGCTAGCACGCCGCGTCAAATCGACACCGAATTTCTCCAAAACTCGCAAATCGCCAGAATTTTTACTTGCCGTACCGTGCTCACTCTGCAGAGATTCAAACTGCTGTTTATCAAACACATCTTCCAAACTTCCGCGCAGATTGTCAATGTCAACGTTCATATCCCGCAGCAATTTAGTCGCTCGCGCCTCGTGCTGCTGCAGCATTCCATAAACAATGTGTTCTGTGCCAATTTTTTCCTGCCCAAATTCAACCGCCAATTGCCAAGCAATTCTTATCAATTCAACAACTTCGGCGCTCAAACCCTTACTTACAATAGTAATCACCAGCGGCTTTGCGGTCAGGTTCAACGCCATTTCCGCACGATCCAAAGTTACGCCGTTTTCAGCCAAAATCTTTGCGCCTAGCGACGAATTTTGCGCCAACACACCAAGCAAAATATGCTCCGTGCCGACATATTCACTCCCCTCATTATGCGCCAGAAAACCAGCCCGCCCCAAACTGGCCCGAGCCGTTTCCGTCAGCCGAGGTTCTAATTCAGAAAAATCTTCTGACATATCGCCCTCCTTTCGTTTTCGGCGATTTACAGAAGGCAGCTTATTCTGCCACCTCCTCAACTACGCTCATCAAGCTATCCTCAATATTCTTTCGAGGTTTTGGTTCTGTCTTAACAGGAGCTTTTGCTTCGATATCTAACTCATAGCCAGTCAATCGACTTGCCAAGCGAACATTCTGTCCAGCGCGACCAATTGCTATTGATTGCTGATCTTCGCTAACATAAACCGTCGCACGCTTCTCGTCTTCATTGACAGTCACACTCAAAACCTCTGCTGGGCTCATCGCATTGGCAATAAATCCAGCCGCATCTTCCTCATATGGAATAATGTCAATTTTTTCCTGCTCGCCAATTTCATTCATCACAGCCTGAACGCGGGCGCCGTGACCACCAACAAACGTACCAACTGGATCAACGCCAGGTAGCGCCGAAGAAACCGCCAATTTGGTTCGGCGACCAGCTTCGCGAGCAATCGCCTTAATCTCAACTGCACCAGTTTCCATCTCTGGGACTTCTTGATTGAACAAGAATCGCACAAACTCTTCGTTGCCGCGGCTAAGAATTAATTGCGGACCGCGACCTTCGCGCTCAATATCCTTAATATAAACCTTAATTCGACGACCAACGCCGTAATACTCGCCAGGAATCTGCTCACTCTGAGGCATAATTCCGACAGCCTTGCCAAGCTCAATTCGCACAACGCGTGGCTCAACTCGCTGAACTGTACCGATAACAACCGTACCGATTTTATCTTCAAATTCCGCCAAAACAACTTCACGCTCAGCTTCGCGCAAACGCTGCAAAATCACTTGCTTAGCAGTCTGAGCCGCAACTCGACCAAAAGTCGTCACATTATGAGTTTCCATCACAACTTCACCGCCAAGCTCAGCCGCAGGATCTATCTCCTTAGCTTCCTCTAGGTCGATTTGATTGGCGTCATTCTCAACTTCTTCAACAACAGTTTTAACAACCGACACGACGGCCGTACCGTTATTGATATTCAAGCTTGCACGAACCAATTGGTCACGTGTGCCGTTATCACGACGCCAAGCCGCCGCAATCGCCTGTTCAATCACGCTCAAAACTGTTTCTTCTGGCAAGTTTTTTTCCTCAGCAATCGTACGCACTGCCAACGTCAACTGCTTAATATTCAAGTCTTCCATTACATTCTCCTTCTTATTAATTATATCTTTTTCCGTCTCAAACTTCCATA
This sequence comes from Candidatus Nanosynbacter sp. TM7-053, assembly GCF_022828375.1. Lineage (GTDB taxonomy): Bacteria > Patescibacteriota > Saccharimonadia > Saccharimonadales > Saccharimonadaceae > Nanosynbacter. Next base: position 191,202 of record NZ_JAJQJX010000002.1, on the reverse strand, counting down.
AACGAAAAACTCCGACCTGCCGGCCGGATGAGTACTTTCTCATTGTATTAAAAATTTTTCATTTTGTCAATTTACTTCAATACACTTTTCTAGGATTCCCGACATCGCGCTTTTTTCAGCCTCAGTCACCCACAAGCGATATCGTCGCTTTATTGCTATCTGGCGCGCTACATACTGACAACGAAACGGCTTATTGCTCGGTAGCCAAGTCGCCGCATCGCCGTCACCTTTGGCTTGATTCGCTGGACCGTCAACCGCCAACAGATTTAACGGATCGTTCGCCAATTTCTCTCGTTCTTCTGGAGAAATTTGCTGCGCGCCCTTTTGCCAAGCATCGCTCAAAGCCACGACATGATCAATCTGGACCTTAGAACTGGTTTTTTCGCCGCGCTGAAATTGGATTGTTTGACCAGTGTACGGATCATTCAGCACACCCGACAAAACTCGACATTTTTCATCAATTTTCTCATCCGTCAAGTCTCGCGCCAGAATCACTTCCCGCACAGAGCAGCCGTTAATTTTACCCCAGCCGTTGCCGAATTGCTTTCTGGAATAACCAGTCTTTGGCGCACGTCCTTTGACTTCTATCTTTTCCAATTCCGATTTGGCGTTCGAATTACCAAATAATTCTCGTTGTGTTGAAGTTTGAATTGTCTGAGGTTCGGGTTGTGAAATTCGCGAAGCCCAAACCGCCACGCCAGCCACCAGAATTACCAGCGCAATCACCACTTGCCGACGTCGTATTTTATTCACCCTCATGACTGTATTATAATTAAACTATGACTAAAGTTCCACGCTTACTTGACACATTCACACCAAATCATTACAACCTAACTCTCGATTTAACACGCGCCGAGGAAAAAGAATTTTCTGGCACAGTTATCATTTCTGGCGATTCCACCAGCGAATCAATTTCGCTACATTCCAAAGGTCTGATAATTCAATCAGCCACAATCGACAATCAGCCCGCCGACGTCTCATTCGGCGAGTTTGATGAATTGAGATTATCCCAGCCGAACCTTGAAAACGGAAATCACACAATTCACATCAATTTTTCCGGAACCATCACCGACGCGATGCACGGATTATATCCTTGCTACTTCACCCACGACGGCGTTAAAAAACAGCTTTTTGCAACTCAATTTGAATCACATCACGCCCGCGAAGTTTTCCCTTGCGTTGACGAACCAGCTGCCAAAGCCGAATACGATTTGACACTGGTCACCCGAACAGGAATAACAGTTTTGGGAAATATGCCCGTAAAATTCCAGAAAGAAAATGGCGATTCTCTCACGACGACATTTGAAAAAACACCGCGGATGAGCAGTTATCTTCTGGCTTTCGTTATCGGTGAATTGCACAAAAAATCCGCTCACACCAAATCCGGCGTTGAGGTCAACGTCTGGGCAACGCCAGCTCAGAATGAAAATACATTAGATTTTGCGTTAGATATCGCCACTCGTTCAATTGATTTTTATGATGAATATTTCGGCGTCAAATATCCATTGCCAAAATCTGACCACGTCGCTCTTCCCGACTTCTCCTCTGGTGCCATGGAAAACTGGGGATTAATTACTTACCGCGAAAGCTGTTTGCTTGCGGACCCAGAATTGACCCCAGAATCATCCAGGCGTTTCATTGCCACGGTTATCGCACACGAGCTCAGCCATCAATGGTTCGGCAATTTAGTTACCATGCAGTGGTGGAACGACTTGTGGCTCAACGAAAGCTTCGCCAATATGATGGAATATGTAGCAATTGACGCGCTCCAGCCGAATTGGCATATGTGGGAAGATTTTGCCACGAATGAAGTAACAGCCGCGCTCAGACGCGACAGTTTGGACGGCGTTCAATCCGTTCAAGCCGACGTCAATCATCCAGACGAAATCAGCACTTTGTTCGACCCAGCAATCGTCTATGCCAAGGGTGGACGGCTGCTTGTTATGGTAAGGAAGCTTATCGGCGAAGAGGCGTTTCGCGCTGGACTTAAATCATATTTTGAAAAATTCGCGTATAAAAACACCGTCGGAAATGATTTATGGCAAGAATTGGAGTCAGCGAGCGGTCAGCCAATCGTCAATCTAATGAACACTTGGATTTCCCAACCCGGCCTTCCTGTCGTATCAGTTTCAAACAGTCACGACGCGGCGACTTTAAGTCAGGAACGATTCTTCATCGGCGAACACCAACTATCCGACGCGTTATGGCCGATTCCATTATTCGCAAACCAACCGCTTGACGTAAAAATCTTGGATCAAAAAGAAGTCACCGTTTCCATTGAAAAGCCATTGCAATTAAACTGCGGCTTAAGCGCCCACTTCGTCGCCAAATATGACGAATCCACTCGCGAATATTTATTGAAAAACATTACGAAATTGCCGACCCTGGATAAGATTTGTATCTTACAGGACGCGACAATACTTGCCCGCGCTGGATTTGAAAACTCGGCGTCACTACTTCCATTAGCATTGTCGCTAAAAACCGAAACCAACGAAAAAGTATTCGGCATGGCAGCCAGTGCATTGTCGGAGCTGCGGAAGTTCGTAGATGACAATGACACTGCCCGAGATTCATTAAAGAAAATTTCTGGAGAATTTGCACGCGCCACATTCGAGGAATTAGGTTGGGATGAAAAAGCTGGCGAATCAGACGACGACCGCGAACGACGCACCACGGCTCTGGGATTAATGATGTATAGCGAAGATAAAGAAGTTTTGAATGAGGCGAAAACTCGATTTGACAACAATAAACTGGAAGACTTGCCGACAGAAATTCGAGCTTTAATTATCAGCGCAAACGTGAGGCATTTTGAGACGCCAGAGATGATTGAAAATCTCTTTGCCACATATAAAAACACGCCGTCAAATGACCTGCAGAATGATATTGCAATTGGACTAACTTCCACCAAAAACCCCGAAACGGCAGAAAAAATCCTTGCCAACATTAAAGATTCCAATATTATCCGCCCACAAGACGCCAGCCGTTGGTTCGTGTATTTAATTCGGACCAGAGAAAGCCGCCAGATTGCTTGGAATTGGCTAAAGGAGAACTGGGCGTGGGTCGAAGGTACGTTTGGCGAAGATAAAAGCTATGATGACTTCATTCGCTATGCAGCTACGGCGTTACTAACGCCTAATGAACTTGACGATTTCCGACAATTCTTTGAGCCGATGATGGACATTCCAGCCCTCGCCAGAACGATAAAATTAGGAATTACCGAAATATCAGCACGCGTCGAGTTGATTGAGCGAGATAAGGCGGACGTGCTCTCTGCTTTGCAAACAACACTGTGATATATTATGCCACATTTTTGACAAAATCTATTGACATTTTATTCTATTAGTGGTATAAATGAATTAGCTTTTGTTGACAGAACAAATGTTTTGTCCAAAAGCGTACTTTGACAAGCAGTTGAGAATAAAGCAAGGTGAGATTTTATGGCGTTATTTTAGCGGAAGCAAAATAGTGTCGTGAAACCTCATCTTGCTCAAGCGCCATCCGGGCGCCAGGGCAGTGTTTTTATAAAACACGGACAATTCCGTCCGGGCGAGGAGAGAGTGGTAAAATGCGATACAACTACAAGAAAATGTCGGAAGGGAAGATCTTTGTGATTCTTCTCATCATTGTTTTCGGAGCTGCTTTTGGGTTCCGCGCCTGTGCCACCTCGGTGGCGCAAGGGAACCAGCATACGGAGATCGTCACTGTGTGCGGCAAGGAGTCCGTACAGAAAGGAAGAGATGGACACGAGTATCGTGTCTATACTTCGGGCCAAACGTATACAGTGGAAGACTACTACGGCAGTCAGGGGTCGCGCTTTGATAGCGCGGACCTGTACGGCCGTATCAAGGTTGGTGAGACCTACATCATCAAGTCCTATGGGTACAGAGTACCCTGGGCCTCAACCTTCTGGAACATCCAGAGTGTCACACCAACCACACAAATGCCCACCGGCACGTGCGGCTAACGCCGCCGGACTGGCAAGCCGCCGAGAATTCTTGGCGGTTCTCTCTGCCGCACATATTCTCCTGCTTGTCAGTTCGCTCCATAGATGCGTGTCTATGCTGATGAGTCGAAAACGACGAAAGCGAACAATTTATTCCAACACTACACACTCTTCAACTACGGGCGGATTTCCATCAACAGAAATTGCCAGCATTTGCATATCGCAGCCTTCATATTGCGCATTTTTAGCCATGAACATCTCTGCGGAAAAACGTATTTGATGCTGTTTTTTATTTGTAATTGCCGCCAAGCCATCGCCGAAATTATCATTTTTCCGATATTTAACCTCTGTAAAATATAAAACATTGTCTTTTCTGCTAACAATATCAATTTCACAATATCGTGTTCGCCAATTCCGTTCTATAATCTCATGACCATCGCCCGCCAACCAATCCGCCGCCGCTTGCTCACCTTTATCACCAATTTGACGCGTTGTGTCTTTTTGCTGGTTTTTATATTTTTTATCGTCAGACGCATTTTGCGAATTCGACTCAACGCCAGCATATTTAGCCAACGGCGCAAAACTCAGCCGATGCAGCGGAGTTACGCCCAGATTGTCAATAGCCGCTCGGTGCTTCGCCACTCCATAACCAACGTGTGAAGAAAAATCATATCCCGGATAAATATTATCCTGCTCCGCCATAAATTTATCACGAGCCACTTTAGCAATAATCGACGCCGCCGAAACGCTCGGAATCAGACCGTCGGCTTTCGCTATAATTGTTACGTACTTTTCTAACGGCGTACCCGCCAAGAAATTGACCGTCCCATCGATAATAATCTCATCAAACGTCGAGCCATTTTTCTGACATTTCGCTTGAATTTCTTTGACTGCACGCCGCGTCGCCAGTTTAAGCGCCTCGCTCATCCCCATTTCATCCAGCTCCTCAGCAGGAACCCAGCCCAACGCCCAAGCCGACGCTTGCTCGCGAATTTCCTCATCGAGCAATTTACGTCGTTTTTTGGTCAATTTTTTACTATCATCAAGCCCTTCAATTTCAGCGCCGCCCAAAACCACCGCGCCAATCACCAACGGTCCAGCCCACGCGCCGCGTCCGACTTCATCAATCCCCAGAATCACCTGACAATCTTCCCTTTTTCGTCATAAAATCCGCGATAATCCAGCCAATCCAAACTGCTGCCGCGCCTAATGTATTCGCCAAAATATCCCAATTTGTGTCGTCCAATTTTATACTCGCCAAACCTGCCTTGACCATAAATAATTCCGCCAACTCATTAATACAACCCAGCGCCGAAACTAAAGCAAATACTGAAAACGCCGCCACCAGCCAATGCGCCCGCCATTTCATCGACGAAACCAAATACGCCCAGAATAGCCCCGTAAATAGACCGCCGCCCACAAAGTGCGTCGTAAAACTAGTGTCCTGTCCGTCAATTAACGGCGATGGCAAATACCAAGATACGAAAAACAACAAACACGCTGTGTAAAGTACCCAGAGATATTTTTTCTCATTATCAAAGCCGTTTCTTTTCAAAACATAAGGTGTTGCCACAGCTAAGGTCGTCGGAACAAGGACGGATATATAATGAAATATTGCCATATTGAGATTATAACATGAGAAAACCGCCTCAGATTAAGAGACGGTTTCAGCGATTAGCCAATAGACAATTACGCGTCTTTATGGCGAGCTGCAACTTCAGCAGCCTTAGCATCAAGTTCAGCCTGAGCAGCATCTTTTTCAGCTTGTTTTGCAGCAGCAGCCTGAGCAGCTTCTTCCTTCAAGCGTTCAGCTTCCGCTTCTGCCTTAGCGTCATGAATGTCATTAACAGCAGCACGATCGAAATTCTTAGCCGTCAAGCGAGCTGACTTACCGCTACGCTGGCGAAGGAAGCTCAAGAACTTGCGGCGAACCTTAGCGCGACGAACAATCTCAATCTTCTCAATAAGTGGACTGTGTATCAAGAATGACTTTTCAACGCCAACGCCTGAAGCGATCTTTCGAACCGTAATGCGTGATGTGTGTGATTTTTTATTGTCGGTGCGGATAACAACACCCTCGAACATCTGAATACGCTCTTTGTTGCCTTCCTTAATTTTCTGGTAAACGCGAACTGTGTCACCACTGCGAGCATCGACAACTGCTTGCTTTTTTTGTGCTTGGTTGATTTTGTTGATTAACTCAAAACTCATAATTTTTCCTATCTTCCGAACTCGCTCCGACTGGCCACGCAGTTGTACCTCTGCGGCTCCACATCAAACAAGGCTCGAATATTTAACTCTCGTACAATTACATAAGATAATAACACAAATCTGAAGAAATATCAATTAAATAAAATTGGAGTATAATATAGTTATGGATTACAATAAATTAGCACTCGAACTACACGAAAAATACAAAGGTAAAATTACGACTAGCCTCAGAGATAAAGAGGAGCTTAATCGCGACAAACTTAGCGCTTATTACAGCCCTGGCGTCGGCGCAGTCAGTCAAGCAATTGCCGAAAATCCAGCCGATTTACCAAAATACACTTGGACAAACAATTTAGTCGCCGTAATCTCAGACGGCTCAGCGATTTTGGGTCTGGGCAATTTGGGCCCAAAAGCCGCCATGCCAGTCATGGAAGGAAAAGCTTTGCTATTTAAGCATTTTGCCGATGTCGACGCCGTGCCAATTGTATTAGACGTTCACGAACCAGAAGAAATCATTGCCACAGTTAAAGCTATTGCGCCAAGTTTCGGGGCTATCAACCTCGAAGACATTGCCGCACCAAAATGCTTTGAGATTGAAGAGCGATTGAAGGCAGAATTAGATATTCCAGTCTTCCACGACGACCAACACGGCACGGCTGTCGTTGTGTTGGCGGGCTTAATTAACGCCGCCAAATTGACAGGACGAAACCTGGCGGATTGCAAATTCGTAGTCATCGGCGCGGGCGCAGCTGGCACAGCAATCATCAAATTGTTAAATCTTTACGGAGCTAAAGACATCGTAGCGGTGGATAGCCGAGGAATTGTCGGAAAATCACGCACAGATTTGAACGCTGAAAAAACCGCACTATTGGAATACGTCGACGCATCGCAATCTGGCTCAATTGAAGACGCCATCACCGACGCAGACGTATTCATCGGCGTATCGCGCGCAGGACTTCTCACTCCAGAATTAGTCCAAAAAATGGCGAAAGATCCAATCGTATTCGCACTAGCAAATCCCGTTCCAGAGATTATGCCAGATGTCGCCAAGCAAGCCGGCGTCGCAATCATCGGTACAGGTCGTAGCGACTTCCCAAATCAGGTCAATAACTCCCTAGCCTTCCCTGGAATTTTCCGCGGCGCATTAGATCACGGAGTTAAGAAAATCACCGATCAGCACAAATTGGCGGCTGCTAAAGCACTAGCTAACCTGGTCGAAAATCCAACCGTCGATAAAGTTGTCCCAACTGCGTTTGATGAGGGTGTCGTTGAAGCTGTTTCAAGCGTCATCAAATAGGACTAAACTCCAGCACCGTCAGCTGCCTCAATGCGCCTAGTCCGCCCAGTAAATACTGGCAATAATTCTTCCTGGTTATTTTTGTCGCAAGCGCCCAAAAGCATTAACAAATGAGTTATACCGTTATCTTTTAGCATCTCTCTCACGGACTCATCATCCACCTTATCCACAGCGATGTGCGACACATACATTCTTGGTGCGTCAGGCGTTTGGGTTTTCCAGCTAAAGATATTAAAAGGATACTCTTTTTTGTCTCGATGCCTTAAGGTCGTCCAAGAATCACGTAATCCAGAATCTGACGTTGCAACAATTTCTGCCGCTAATTTTAATTTATTATAAAGAATGGGCAAAATACGCTTCTGCTTTTTCTTGGTCTCATAGCCAGACATTCTGTGTTCAATTCTCTTGGCTGCCTCAGTACGAGTATCGACTACTACCGCAACACCATTACCGCTTCTCTCGATATATAAAACCTTAGCCATTTCATCATCTAACCACGGAAATGTTTCGTGACTAAGTTCTATATAATCCCCAACCTTTAAGTTAACCTCAGTAGCCTGAAAATCCTGACCACTCACCTCGCAATTATCCTGGCGTGATTGCTTCTTCCTCTTTCTCTTCTTCGCCTTATTCAAAGATTCAGCGGCGATTTTAGGTGCCACTTCATAGCTATTCAATTTCTCCGAAAGCACCTTCAGGGCGTCGTCTAAAGACTCGCTCAGATGCTCTTTAGCCATAGATTCAGCAAGGCTACGAACCACTGGACTGTTTTCCTTAATTGTCGCTTCTTTATACTGCTTGGCTAATTCCTCTTCGCTTGGCAATTTTATGGATTTTATAAACTTAAGAACTCTGTTGGCAAATTTTAAATCACCCTCAGGATTAATACCATTGCATTCCTCATCTTCAACCTCTTCAAGTTTCCGACGCTCAAAGTCTTTCAGTAAACTACTCAACTCCATCTTGCCATCATTACCTGGAATGTATTCAGGTCTAGTAATTGTAAAATCATCAGGTAAACCAAAAGCCTCATCCTTAGTAAGGCTCTTAGTCACAGCCTCCCTTGCCTCTGCGATAAAGTCCATATATTCACGATCTGCAAGTTCAGGACTAATTATTTTATTAGCGTGCTGCCATCGTCTTACGTCGGGAATAGCATACTCTTCAGCTTGGCAAAATTCTGGAATATTCACTTCCGCCAGCTTTTCGGGAAAAACTACACTAAGATTTTCCCTTATAAATTTCTCGTATGCTCCATTAAATATACTTGTTAATGATTCTTGGACTTCCTCTATATCAAAATCTATCTCTATGCAATCTGAAAGCCCGTTATACTCCTCCTCAATTTGCTGAAACAACCCAAGAACCTTCCCATAAGATTCTTGATATTCACCGCGCAACTCCTCACCTTCAACAAGAAACGGTACATGCTTAATAATAAGCTTTACATAATCTATAATTTGACTTATGTAGTTTTTATTCAGATCTTCTGTATGAGATAGTTTATCTTTAACAACATAACCATCCCGTTGTCTTTCGCTCATAAACTAATATCTTATCAGTTTATGGCTATAAAGTCAATTATATTACTCTATTGACTTCTTCTAATGTCGTTTCACCACGAAGAGCCGCCAACACGCCAGCCTGAAGTAGCGTCACCATACCATCTTCTTTTGCAGCCTTTTCAATCGCTTCTGTATGTACATCCTCAACATCGCCGCGCAAGAATTTCTGAATATTCTCGCTCACGACCAGTTGCTCCATTACTGGAATTCGCCCCTTATAGCCAAACGGCACGTCGTCCGTTGGCACCGCACGCCAAAGCTTAAACGTATCCAAATCTGGGCAATCAACATTCTCTGGCAAATCCTTCAAAACCTCTTTTACCCACTTACGAGTCGCCTCATCTGGCTCATATTCTTCCTTGCTATCATCCCACAATCTCCTCACCAGTCGCTGAGCAATCACCAGCCGAACCGCCGAGCTAAAAATCGGATTTTGCCCAATCATATCGATCATACGACTAAACGCCGCCGCAGTCGAATTGGCGTGAAAGCTGGACAGCACCAAGTGTCCCGTAATTGAAGCCTGAATCGCAGTCTTCGCAGTTTCATTATCGCGAATCTCACCGACCATCACCACGTCTGGGTCAAGACGCAAAACACTGCGCAAACCGTCAGCAAACCTCTGTCCATTTGTCGTATCAATTGGAATCTGAGCAATCCCAGGAATCGTATTTTCTACAGGATCCTCCAGCGTGATAATCTTTCGGTCTGGCGTATTAAGAGCATTAAGAATGCTATATAACGTTGTGGACTTTCCCGAACCAGTCGGACCAACCATCAACAACATCCCGCGCGGATGAGAAATGACTTCATCGATTTGCTCGCGCTCTTTCTTTGAAATATTCAAGAGATCCAAGTTCAACATTGATTCGTCAAAATTAAACAATCGAAGCACCAAGTCCAAGCCATACACCGTCATCACGGCTTCCACACGCAAATTCAGCACGTGCGACGCGCCATCTCTATGAATTTCCTGCTGCATATGCCCAGACTGAGGCTCTCTGGAAGCGTTAGAAATATTCGCGCGCGACGCCAAAGTCGCCATAATCACTCGATATCTATCCCTGCTAAGTTCCGCCACCGTGTGCAAAGCTCCGTCAACACGCATACGAATTCGAATCGACTCACGCTGATTTTCAATGTGAATATCCGACGCACCCAACAAATCCGCTTGGTCAATCAAATAGTTAAACACGTCATTCGTGCCCACAGAAGCCAAAGTCTGCGTAACCTGCGCCAGAGTATCGCTATCACCTTCCTTGGCAATTTCAATATTGTCGTAAATCACTTTTTTTGGCGGATCAAACCTGAGCATGATTGACCGAAACGCCGAACCAGAAATTAGGAAGAAGAAGATTCGCTTGCCATTTTCAACATATTGATCTCGCATCCGCTTCATCAACGATTCAGAAGTTTGCGACGTAACACCAAATCGATAAGACTGGTCTTCCTCATTAAAGGCTAACGGAACCAACCTGCCTTTATACATCTCTTCTATCGTTAAAACATCCTTAAGCAAAGGTAAAGTATCTTCAAATTCCCGCCCATCAAGATATTGAAGTCCTAAAATTGACGCTCGACGACGAGTCGCTTCCTCATCCTGCTCGCGGCGTCGCGCCTGAATTTTATCTTCGTCCATATGAAAATTATACCAAAAAGCTTACGGTTTGACGAGTGATATAATAGTAATATGAATCCAGAAATTACTCTGTTAGTTCACAATATTCGCTCGACGCATAATGTTGGGGCAATTTTTCGCACAGCCGAAGGATTTGGTGTGAAGAAGATTATTCTCAGTGGTTACACGCCGTATCCAGAATTGAGTTTATGTAGCAAGGCGCCTGCTTGCGCGCTTGTCGATGGAGAAATTCGATCTGAAGATCCCCGCCTGCCGCATATTCGCGAGAAAATCACCAGCCAAATTCATAAAACAGCCTTAGGTGCGGAAAGTTTGGTGCCATTTGAGTTTTATGAAGATATTAACGATTGGATTAAAGAGAATCAGCGAACAGAAAACTTGCCAATTATCGCGCTGGAGCAATCAAAAGACAGCGTGATGTTATCAGAATTTCAGCCGCCTGAAAAATTTGCGCTGCTGCTTGGAGAAGAAGTCTACGGAATCACACCGGAACTTTTGGACAACTGCGATTTCACTGTAGAAATCCCAATGTTCGGCCAAAAAGAATCATTCAACGTGTCGGTCGCAACAGGAATTGCGCTATTTGGACTAATTTTCCCGAGGATGAGATGATCTCAATAACGAATAAATAAATCCCTCAAGTCTGCTTATTGACTTTATTAACCATATGTGTTATATTTATATGAACTTTCTTTGGAATCCCCCAGAGAAAGTAGTACCCGCACAAAAGGAGAAATGCAATGATGGACATTGCTATGATCATCACGACTATATCGGTCATGTACCTGGCTACATGGGCACTGTACTCCCACGACAAGATGTCGGGAGTCGTGCCATCAATCTTGGCTGTGATAGCAGCGACGGCAATTATGCTGGAGTTCGCTGCCTATATGGTAGTTCTGCTACCGATATTGCCCTGGTCAATATCAGCGGCAGTTTTTACAGCGACTGCCACACTGTTCGCTACGTGCTCATTGGCACGTACAAACGAACATAGCGGCAAGATAAAGCGGGACAAGTCCCGCTGACATAGTTAGCCCGCCAGAGCAATCAGCTCCGGCTGAGGCTCTGTCAGCGGGCTAACTATCACTTTAGAACTACACACTCTTCACCCAGGGTGTTTTTTAATTGGCTTAATAGGTTATCATTAGCATCCACCTTAAACGGCAGGCGCATGGCTGATTTTTCTTTCTCGCCCAGTACCAAAACCACGTCAGTCGTGCCAGCATTCTCGCCGCAAACAGACTTCATTTTCACCAACCGCGAATGGTCATTCGGGTCTTTAATATACACAAATAACTTTGAGGCGGGAATTTCTGGCGCAACATTAACAGGCGCCGAATGAGTTTTTGGCTGCGGTTTGGCGACGTCATTCTTTACGGCAGACTTCGAAGAAGTTCCATTTTTCTGATTACGATAAGCTTCACGGCGCTCTTTTTTTACAGCAGAGCTAATTTTTGGCGCTTCCATTTTACGGCCAGTCGACTCATAGCCATTGATATCGTTATCCGTAATCGCAATAATATCATCGGCAATTAGTTTACTTTCATTGCCCAAATTTCCGTCACGATCTCGAGCTGAATTTTTACCAGAAACTCGAATCACTGCGTCCTGAACCAGCTTAGCGCCAACTTTCTCATACAGATTTGGAAAGACGATTATCTCGCCCTCACCAAACTTGTCCTCAATTCCCACGAACGCCATCTTCGAACCGCTTTTTGTGACAATTGTACGAACCGTGCTAATAATTCCCCCAACCGTCATCATTCGACTGTCGTACTCAGGAACTAATTGCGTCAATGGTTGAGTTTGCTCGCTCAAATACGTTTCATATCTATCAAGCGGATGCGCCGAGATATACAACCCCAACAATTCTCGCTCCCACATCAAGCGCTCTTTATCGTCGTGTTTCACAGGAGCCTTCTGGAGATGAAGAGTCGATTGGACGCTCGCCGCATCATCGCCACCCAACATTCCAAACAAATTGGTCTGCCCACTGGCGGCTTCTTTTTGGAGCTTGGACGCAAATGACGTAATGGAATCCAGATTGAATAGCAAATCAGATCGATCGCCCATATCATCGAATGCACCAGATTTAATAAGCGATTCCCAAGCTTTTCTGTTGAATTTGCTGGTTGAAACGCGCCTAGCAAAATCCTCAACCGACGTAAACGGCCCATCTTCGCGCGCCCGCAGAACTTCCTCGACCGCGCCAACACCAACGCCCTTCACCGCAGACATTCCAAAACGAATCTTATTCTCATTCGGTACCACAGCAAACTCAACGAACGATTCGTTTACGTCAGGACTCAACACGCTAATTCCCATGTGCTTACATTCGGTGATTTCAATTGCCAAACGATCAGTGTCGTCATGGTCGCTAGTCATAAGCGCCGCCATAAACGCGTCAGGATAATGCGCCTTCAAATAAGCCGTCCAATAAGCAATCAAACCATAACAAGCGGCGTGCGACTTATTGAAACAATAGTTAGCGAATTCTTCCAGCTGAGTCCAGAAAGTTTCCGCAATCTCCTTAGTTGCGCCACCAACTTTAACCGCACCCTCGACGAATTCAGGCTTGACCTTTTTCATCAAGTCAATTTTCTTCTTACCAACAGCCTTACGCAATGTGTCAGCCTGACCGCCAGTAAATCCACACCATTCCTTAGAAATCTGCATAAACTGCTCCTGATAGACCAAAATTCCGTAAGTATTTTTCAGCGAGTTTTTCATTCCGGAATGCAAATAAGTTATCTCTTCTTCGCCGTGTTTACGCCTAATAAAGCTGTCAATAAACTGCATCGGACCCGGACGATAAAGAGCCACCATAGCAATAATATCTTCAAACGTAGTCGGCTTCAGTCCGCGCAAATATCGCTTCATTCCCGCCGATTCCAACTGGAATACGCCAGTCGTGTCGCCGCGCTGAAACAGCTCATAGGTCTTTTTATCATCAAGCGGCAACTCCGAAAGATTAATTTCTTTCTTGTAAGCTTTTCGGATAATCCTCATGGCGTTATTGATAATCGTAAGGTTCGAAAGTCCCAAAAAGTCCATCTTCAATAGACCCAACTCTTCAACCTCACCCATCGGGAACTGAGTTGCCACCACGCCCTTTTGCGCCATTTCAAGCGGAATATAATTAGCCAACGTATCTGGCGCGATCACCACACCACAAGCATGAACGCCGTGGCTACGAATCGTCCCTTCCAGCTGAATTGCATAGTCCAAAACTTCCTTCGCAGTCGGATTATTTTCATATTCATTCCGAAGGTCCGCATCCTCTTTAATACTCACAGATAACGGAATGTGACGCCCCTGGTTTGGCGGCGGAACTAACTTCGCCAAGCGGTCGCTCTCAGCGTACGGAACTTCCAAAACCCTAGCAACATCACGCACTGCCATACGACCAAACATCTTGCCGAACGTTGCAATATTACTAACGTGATCTTCGCCGTATTTTTTTGCACAATATTCAATCACTTCGTCGCGGCGCGTATCCTGAATATCGACGTCGATGTCGGGCATAGAAATACGATCAGGATTCAGGAATCTCTCAAACAGCAAACCATATTTTAGAGGATCAAGATCTGTAATGTTCAGCGCATACGCAACAATCGAACCAGCCGCGCTACCACGCCCTGGACCAAAAACAATTCCTTGAGATTTTCCCCAGTTGATAAAATCCTGGACAATCAAGAAATAACCTTCATAGCCCATATTCCCCATCACGCCAAGCTCCATTTCAGCGCGCTCACGAACCTCATCAGACAGTTTCGGGATAATTTCGTCAGGATCCAACTTTTCAGCCTCCTCCTTCGAAGCTCCATTGTAACGCTGCAATAAACCTTGATATGTCAATCTAAGCAGATACGAATGTTCATTCTCGCCGTCTGGCAATGGATATTTTGGAATAAGAATTCGCCCAAGCTCAATCTCAACGTCGCAGCGATCAGCTATTTTTTTCGTGTTGCGAATAACTTCAGGAAATTCCTCGCCCCAGTGATCAATAATATCGCGCGGATCTGTCAAATGAAGCTCAAAATCCTTCAAGCTCATTCGCTTTTCATCACTGAGATACGAACCCGTCCCAACGCAAAGCAGAATCTCGTGCGCGTCTTGATATTCGTGCGTCAAATAGTGACCATCACAAGTCACCACCATTTCAATACCAAGCTCTTTTGAAAGCTTAATCAAGCCCTCGTTGATCTTCGCCTGCACATCCCAGTGCGTATTCGACTTCGGGTGTCCGTGGTCCTGCAGCTCCAGATAATAGCGATCGCCAAAAATTGACTTATACCATTTGGCAATCTCACGAGCGCGATCATAATCGTCCTCTTTCAACGCCACGCCAATTTCACCACTCGCACAACCGCTCAGAACAATCAACCCCTCATTCAATTCCTCCAGAAGTTCATGGTCAATTCGCGGCTTATAATACATTCCCTCCAGATTGGCGCGCGTCGACAACTTCATCAGATTGTGAAAACCCGTGTTGTTCATCGCCAGCACAGTCAAGTGAAAACGCTGCTTATCTTTACCTGGATCGCGATCAAATCGCGAACGAGTCGCCACGTAAGTTTCAATTCCGATAATCGGCTTAATTCCCGCTTTTTTGGCAGTCTTGTAATAGTCCAGAATGCCGCTCATCGTGCCGTGATCGGTTACGGCGGCAGCCTCCATTCCGAGCTCCTTAACCTTATCAACCAAGTCATGAATCTTAGTCAATCCGTCCAGCACCGAGTGAAAAGTGTGATTATGAAGATGCACGAAATCAGACGGCTTCAAAGCCGCCGACGATAATTGTTCGCTTTTCCCCTTAGTCATTAATAACAATTATAGCACGCTATTGACGACGTTGCATTGTCTCAATTAAGTGGTTGATAAAATCAGCCAACGGCGGGAAAATGTCGGCAAATTGCCCCAAAATCCAAATCAATATCGCGATCAATAACGTCGCACCCAAAGCGCTTCCCAAACCAAAGAAAATTCCGCGAACAAAATTCACCCAGTAAACTTGGTGGCGAGATTTATGAAAATCAAAGAACAAATCCTCCAAAATCGCCCGACGAGCGTCGTTTTCATTATCACGAACAATTTTCTTCGCCAACTTATTTGGCTGTTCTTTGGCTGACTTTTTCACTCTTTTTTACCTTCTTCTTTGAGAAAAATTTCGAGAAAAATCCACTTTTTGAAGCGAAGCTTTTGGCTAGCTCCACGCCAATTGAAACCGTACTTACAATTCCATTTAAGTTAGCAATTCTCTGGCTTATCGCCTCCACGTTCTGCTGAGTTTGGCGAATTTGGCGCGTTAATTTGATGATGGAAATTGTCATAGCGATCATCATGATGACAAAAATCACCATCAAAACCACTAATATAATAAGCAATCCGTTCATGCTATTTATTATACATTATTTTAGACGATCCGTCAGATGAGCGCGCAATTTATCACCAAAGTTAGGATCACGCAGCCCAAAGTCGATCACCGTTTTTAGATATTCCAATTTGTCGCCAGTATCATAATAAGTGCCGTTCGTAATCTCTACGCCATAGAAATCAAATCCGTCGTCAATCATTTGTTGCATAATTGGCTGAATTGTAAACTCGCCGTTGCCGTCAAATTCTTCCTTGGCTTTGTCTAGATAGCCGAAAATTTCTCCCGGAAGTAAATAGCTACTGACGCTCGCCAAATCAGAAGGCGCGTTCTCCTTGCCCGGCTTTTCAACAATATTCGTCATTTTTATAACGCCGTCTTTTACCCCTTGACCATTGATGACTCCATAACGATCAAACTCCGCGTCATTGGTGATTTTCTTACATGACAGAACCGCTCCATCTAAGCTTTCTGACGCCTCGATCATCTGCTTGAAACGACTTGGACTAGCCGCAATAAAGTCGTCTGCAAATGTGTAAATCACAGGCTCATCATGATGAATCAAATGAGAGGCGCAAGCCAAAGGCGTTGCGTTGCCGTACGGGCCCTTCTGGCGAATATAAATAAAGTTCGCCATATCAGCTAAATTCTGCACCGCGTCAATGAACGGTTGTTTTTTAGGACCACCAGCGCGCAAATTAGCCAAAAGTTCTTCATTCGGCTCGTCAAAATGATCTTCAATCGCCCGTTTATTAGCACTACCGATAATAATGATATCTTTAATGCCAGCCTCAACCAATTCCTCGACAACGTATTGAATAATCGGCTTATCAATCAGCGGCAACATTTCCTTTGGCATGGCTTTAGTTTGTGGCAAAAATCGCGTACCAAAACCAGCAGCGGCGATGATAGCTTTAGTTGGTTTTCTCATATTTCAGCTCCTATTCCCTATTATTTTCAGCAATTCTAAAATCTTTCGCGAATCAGTTTTTGTGCAAGGCTTGGGTTGGCTTGACCCTTAGACTTCTTCATGACTTGCCCGACCAAATAGCCAATAGCCTTATCTTTTCCAGCCTTGATATCTGCAATTGACGCCGCCGAAGCTGGATCATTCAGAACTTCGTCAACGATTGCAGCAATCGCCGATTCATCAGAAACCTGCAACAAATTCTTCTCTTCGGCAAGCTTGCGCGGATTTTTTGCGCCAGCCAGAAGCTCATTGAATAACTCCTTCGCATTCGTGCTGGAAACTTCAGACTTCTCTGTCATTTCAGCCAATTCTATTAAATCGTCAACCGCCACGCGCGTAGATTCATTGTCTGTTTGCGCGCCACTTTCGTCAGAAGCCGTCAATGCGCTCGCAAACCAATGCGCGACTCGCTTAGCGGAAGCCTCGCCCGACTTTTCCTGAACTTCCAATGTAATCTGGGCGTAATCCTGATTAGACAAAAGCGAATTGATAACAGATTTATCCAAGTTTAGCGCGCTCCATTTTTCCCTATATTCACCAGAAAGCATCGGCACTTTGGACTGAATTTCAGCAATCACCTCGTCAGTCAACACGACTGGCGGAATATCTGGGTCTGGCATATAACGATAATCCTGTGCGTCTTCCTTTGACCTCTGAGAAATAGTTATCTGCTTGTCATCATTCCAACCTCTGGTTTCCTGAACAACTTCTTCGCCACGCTCCAAAATATCAACTTGGCGCTTAAACTCGTACTCGGCAGCCCTTTCAACACTACGGAAGGAATTGAGATTCTTAATTTCAGCGCGCTTCCCAAGCTCTGTTGCGTCCTTTTTCGCCACCGAAATATTAACGTCAAATCGCATATTTCCGTGATACAAATTGCCATAAGTCACACCCGCGTAAACCATCAATTTATGAAGTTCCGAAACGTAAGCTTTGGCTTCCTCGGCTGAATGCATATCTGGTTCAGAAACAATCTCAATCAACGGCGTGCCAGCGCGGTTAAGATCGACCAACGAATAGCCGTCGTGATGCGTCAATTTACCAGCATCTTCCTCCATGTGAGCATGATCAATTCGCACGCGTTTCAAAGAGCCGTCTTCCAGCGGCGCATCGACATATCCAGCCAAAATAATCGGATTATACATCTGTGAAGTCTGATAGCCCTTTGGTAAATCTGGATAAAAATAATGCTTTCGATCGAATCGGCTAACGTGCGCAATCGGCGAATTCAAAGCTTTTCCAGCGCGAACCGCCAACTCAACAGCGTGTTTGTTCAAAACTGGCAACATCCCCGGCAAACCAAAATCAATCTGATGCGTCTTAGTATTCGGCTCAGCGTCACGAGCGTCATTATCGGCCGGGCTAAATAGCTTGGTCTTCGTCGCCAGCTGAACGTGGCATTCGATACCAATTGTCATTTCATAATCGTCATATACACTCATTATAATGCTCCCAAATCTTTTAATGCCTGTTCAAAACTCGCCATAGCTCGACGAAAACTCTGCGCCGTTACCGTTACGTTGGTTTCGTGGGCAATTTGATTACGCAATTTATGCGCCGCCCAAAGCCCATTTTCATCGCTCCAATATCCCTTGCGAGATTTCATACGTTCGCCCATCGTTTCGCCAGCCACACCACAGTCGCGCATAGCTTTGTCCAACAACTTGTCCGCCTTCATTATCGCCATCTGCATACTTTCCGATTTTCTGGTTTCGACATTGCGTAAAATTTGCCGCCAAACCCTCTGATACATTTCTTTGTCAATTTGACCGCGACCACGAGAAGTCAATTGAATGAAAATCATCAGCAAGACGCCGATAATCAACGCCGCAACAACTATCGCAACCATCAATCCGTCCATCAAATCTTCTCCACTTCCGAAACTAGCTTCAGCAAGTTCTTGTCCGACTTGTAATCGCCAATAAGCTGCACGCCAATTGGCAATCCTTCATCACTATTTCCAGCCGGCGCTGAAACTGCAGGAAGTCCAGCCAAACTTGCCGGCACAGTCATAATGTCCGCCAAATACATTTTTATCGGATCGCTAGCATTCTCCCCAATCTTAAACGCAGGAGTCGGCGCAACCGGCATCAATAGCGCGTCATATTCAGTAAATAACTTCTTAAATTCGTCAATCAACAACGTCCTGGCTTTTTGGGCCTGCATATAATAAGCATCGAAAAATCCGCTTGACAATACAAAACTTCCTATCATAATTCGTCGCTTATTTTCAGTCATGAAACCTTCATTTCGACTGCGACCATAAAGTTCCGCCAAAGTTTTTGCTTCCGCCGCTCGATGACCATATCGCACGCCGTCATATCGCGCCAAATTCGAGGATAATTCCGCCGGCACAATTATGTAATACATCGCCAGGGAATGTTGCATCATACTCAAATCTACTTCTTCAATTTCGTAGCCAAGCTGCTTCAATTTCTCCGCATAATCAAGCGTTTTTTGGTGGACTTCCGCGTCCACGTCATCAGTCATACACTGCTTGACTAGACCTATTTTTTTCTTTGCAAATTCTGGCTGATTATTCCAAAAATCAGGCAAAGTCGTCATATCTTTATCATCGCGTCCAGCCATAATTTCCATCACCAAGTCCGTATCTTCAGCATTCGTAGCAAAACAACCGATCGTGTCCGTACTTGATGCCATCGCCACTACGCCATAACGACTAACCGCTCCGTAAGTCGGCTTAATTCCAACCACTCCGTTAAAGCTGGCTGGCTGGCGAATCGAACCGCCAGTATCTGTACCAAGCGCAAACGGAACCACGTCGAGCGCCGTAACTACTGCCGATCCACCAGATGATCCACCGGCAACTCGCGTTTCATCCGCAGCGTTCTTCGTTGGGCCAAATGCCGAGTTTTCCGTTGAACCACCGTGCGCAAAAGCATCCAAATTCGCCTTACCGATGCAAATCGCACCTTCCGCTTCCAATTCTTCAACAGCCGTCGCCTGTAGTGGCGCATTAAAGTTTTCTAGCATTTTTGAAGCGGCGGTCGTTGGCGCACCAAACGCCAAAAAATTATCCTTCACAACAAATGGCACGCCCGCCAATCGTCCAGAAATCTCGCCAGCATCAACCTTGGCTGCACGCTCCAGCGCACGCTCTTCCGTTAGGCTAAGCAGCGCATTATACTCCTCAATTTCACGCGCTCGTCGCAACGCTTTTTTTACGTTCTCGACCGCGCTCTTGCCGATAAAATCACTAATCTTACTCATTACAATACCTGCGGAACTTTCACTTGGTTATTCTGTTTTTCTGGCGCCAAATCGAGCAATTTCTCAACAGGAATCCCCGCCTGAACTTCATCCTCGCGCCAAACATTGCTCAATCCTGTAACTTGATAAGTCGGCTCAACACCCGACACATCAAGCTCGCCCAACTGCTCAATATAGCCAATTATATTTTCCAAATCTTGGCGCAGTCCGTCGGTTTCGTCATCAGTCAATGCCAGACTACTCAAACTCGCCAAGTGCTGAATATCGCTGGTAGAAATAGTTATCATATCAATATTATACCACTAAAAAAAGCCGCCCATCAAAGTGAGCGACTTTATTTTTCCAAGTTTTATTACATCGAGTAATCTTGGTAGTTCTTGTAGCGACTGTAGTCTGATGGAATAGTCTTTACTGAACTGCCCGTGTCGTGCGCCTTAACAGCGATTGTGATAGCGCCAGTCAATAATACAACAGAAGAGGCCGCAATCAGCATCAAAGACAAAGCCTTTGACATGTTGCGTCCTTTGACAATTTGGCAAATGAAGTAAGCGCTAGTAGCAACAATTGCAAGAGCTAATGCGTATGGCAAGAATTCACCCAAGTACAAACTCTTATAGAATTCGCCGCCGTCACCAACGCCGATAAATAGCAACGAGTTGATCAAAATACTTACTAATCGAGCGACTAAGTCGACAGCTGGAATAATCAAAACAGCCAAACCGCCGTAAGTTACCAATTTGTAAGCTGTTCGCTTTGTGTAGCCTTCACGCTCTGGAACTGCTTTTGATACGCGTGAGAATAGAACTAGTGACAATACAGCCAAAAGCACAGCAAACACTGACGCCGCAATAATTCCCGTTCCCTGAGTTACCATTGATGGGGCAAAAAATCCGCCAACACTTCTTAATAACATTGATGTTGAATTTGTCCACAAACCAAACACCTTAGTTATAATATCAATCAGCAACATGATTGAAATAATCGCTGAACCCATTGCCAAAGCGTATTCCAAGGTCAACATCTTTGCCTTGCCCTTATTCGGGTCTTCATATGCGTATTGTGGATATGCTTGATAAGCATTTGGTTGCATCGGCATTTCTGGTTGCGCGACGTTTGTTGGCTGTGGTTGTTCTTTTGTTGCCATAATCCCTCCTAATCTAATAATATTTTTATTCTACATCGTATGACGAATTTCTGCAATTAAATCACGCAGCTCTGCCGCTTTTTCAAACTCCAAATTAGCACTATGTAGCTCCATCTGCGCCGTCAGATCTTTAATCAAAGCTGGATATTCGTCTTTTGGAATTTTCTTCAGGTTGAGCTTTGGCTTTTTATCAGATTCTTTTTGCGGAATAATCGATCGCAAACCATCGTCGATTTTCTTCTGAATAGTTTGCGGCGTAATATTATGCTCTTCGTTATATTTTTGCTGGATCGCTCGACGTCGATTCGTTTCGTCAATTGCTCGACGCATGCTATCCGTAACATTGTCGCCGTACATAATAACTCGCCCATCAACGTGCCGCGCCGCCCGTCCAATCGTCTGAATTAGCGCCTGTTCACTACGTAAGAAACCTTCCTTATCAGCGTCCATAATTGCCACCAAACTGACTTCTGGAAGATCCAGACCTTCGCGCAATAGATTAATCCCAACCAGCACATCATACGTCCCAAGTCGCAAATCTTTCAGAATATCGCCACGCTCCAGCGTATCAATTTCGCTATGCAAATATGCCGTCTTCACGCCGTTTTCCGTCAAATAGGCACTCAAGTCCTCCGCCATTCGCTTGGTTAGTGTCGTCACCAATACGCGATGACCTTTCGCAATCGTCTGGCGAATTTCCTCCATCAAATCATCGACTTGCCCGTCGGTTGGTCGAACTTCAATCGGCGGATCAAGCAGCCCAGTCGGTCGAATAAGCTGCTCAGCTGGCTTTGGCGAATGAGAAAGCTCATAATCTCCTGGCGTAGCAGAAACGTAAATTGCCTGATGAATATGCTGATTGAACTCGTCAAATCGAAGCGGGCGATTATCCAGCGCGCTCGGAAGACGAAAGCCATGCTCAACCAAAACTTCCTTACGGGCGCGATCGCCGTTGTACATTCCCCGAACTTGCGGCAATGTCATGTGCGATTCGTCAACCAAAAGCAACCAATCGTCCGGAAAATAATCAATCAAAGTCGCAGGCTGCTCGCCAGGTTCTCGGTCGGTCAAATAGCGCGAATAGTTCTCAATTCCCTTCACAAAACCAGTTTCCTTCAACATCTCCAAATCATATTTGGTGCGCTGACTCAGCCTTTGCGCCTCTAAAAACTTGCCATTATCTTCAAACCATTTCAGCCGTTGATTAAATTCATTCTCAATCCCAACAATTGCCTTTTCAATTCGCTCACGTGGCGTCGAATAGTGGCTGGACGGGAAAATTGTCAATTGGTCTGGCCGATCCAAAATCTCGCCAGTCAAAGGGTCAATCTTCGTCAGCCGCTCAATTTCATCACCAAAGAATTCCACGCGAACCGCAGTGTCTTGACCTGCTGGGAAAATATCCACAACATCGCCGCGCACCCGAAAAGTTCCGCGCGCAAAATCGATGTCATTGCGCTTATACTGAATGTCAGTCAATAGGCGGATAAACTTGTCCTGAACTCGACGCTCACCAACGGTCAATTTAATAGCCATATCAGTGTAAGTTTCTGGCGAACCAATGCCGTAAATACAGCTCACACTCGCTACGATAATTACGTCGCGACGTGTAAGCAACGCAGAAGTTGCTGCGTGTCTAAGCCGATCAATTTCGTCATTAATCTTTGAGTCTTTTTCAATGTAAGTGTCGCTTGAAGCGATGTACGCCTCCGGCTGGTAGTAGTCGAAATAGCTAACAAAATAATGGACTTCATTGTCCGGAAAAAATTCCTTAAACTCAGAAAAAAGTTGCGCCGCCAAAGTCTTATTGTGAGCCAAAACCAGCGTCGGCACATTGCGCCTGGCAATAATATTCGCCATCGTAAACGTCTTCCCTGAACCAGTCACACCCAGCAAAGTTTGCTCGCGCTGACCTTTTTCCAAACCATCGACTAATTGAGCAATTGCTCGCGGCTGGTCGCCAGTGGGCTGATATGAAGAAGAGAGGCGAAATTTATTCACCCCTCTATTTTACTATATTTATGAAAACTAGTCTTGGCTATAAGTTTGAGATGAGCCAGAAACTTCACATTTGCCGTCAACTAGACGACTCGGCACAGATGCCTTCTTTAAATCCGAGCACGGCATTCCGCCCTGTTGCGTGCCTGCAACAATTGCAATTTCACCAGTACCGTTCTTTGGTCCGATAATAGTATAAGCGTTTGTTAAACCGTAAACCGCTGCGTATTTTCCGTATGCTCGGTCGATAATTGGCTCATATACAGAACCTTCACGTTCTGGGATTGGCTGACCGACTTTAGATTTCAAGAATTGCTTCAATGACGCGTCAATATCCAATTTATCAACATCACTTGCTGAAGTTAAACGAATGCCCGTACCGTCGCCTTTGGTTCGGAAATCTTTATATTCTTTCTTTGTCTCATTTGATGGCTCCTCGCCTTCACCACGCGCTTTTTCTATTGAGTCAGATGAATCCTTCTTTGTCTGGCTGGTTTTTGCCGAAGAGTTAGAGTCACTATTTTTATGCATAGCACCAGCAATTATCCATGTCGCCATAGCAACAATGATTATGCCCATAATAACCACCACAACGATCAGCCACTTGTTTGTTGTTGATTTATTTTCCATAAAACCTCCATTTAGATTGTGTTTTGATTGTATATGATGGATTATTTGCCGTCAACGTATTGTAACCATAGGCATTTTATGATATAGTAGTAAAGTTAAAATCATAAAATAAAAAGGATAATGATGACACCGAAAAATGTTTGTATTCCGCGCGAATTGCAACTTCAGGCTGCGATGTTCAGATTAGGAAAAGTCGATGACGAAATTCATGCTGGCTATGAAATTCTCCAAAAATATCATAAAACCGTGACTTTTTTTGGATCAGCCAGGACAACTGAAGATAATGAATATTATCAAAAAGCCAAAGATTTAGCGTTTCAGCTAGCTAAAGAAGGCTACACGATCATCACCGGCGGCGGTGGCGGAATTATGGAAGCGGCAAACCGCGGCGCTATGGAAGCTGGCGGAAAATCAGTCGGATTCAACATTCGCTTGCCACACGAGCAATCCTTAAACAACTACACGACAGATTCGTTCGCATTCACTCACTTCGCGCCACGAAAAATCGTTATGACGCTTCTGGCTGACGCGTACGTTTGTTTCCCTGGCGGATTCGGTACGATGGATGAAATTTGTGAGATTATCACATTGACACAAACTAAGAAAATGGCGCCAGTGCCAATTGTTCTGTTTGATAAAAAATTCTGGGGCAAATGGGATGATTTTGTTTGCGAAAATATGCTTCCAAATAAGCTAATTTCTGACGGCGATGAAAAAACCTACACAATTACTGAAGACATTACGGAAGTAGTTGAGCTAATTAGGAATCAGCGAACTTGTTGCGACCGATAATTATTTCTTAGGTTTCGGCTCAATCCAACAAATTCCACCCTGACAAACCACTCGCTCCACAGCTGGATTATATGTACGCGGGTGGTTTTTATATCGGCGCGTAATCTCAAATCCCAGACCTCGCTTGCCATACGTTGTTTGCTGCTTTCCCAGAGGCAACTGGCAGTGATAATTATTTATAATGTCAATCGGATTAAACGAAATCACTTGTCCATCAACATCCAAAAGCACCCACTCAGAAGCCTTAAACGGCGCCCACTTGTCCACTTTCGGCGCGATAGCCATTAGTGATTGATAAATTTCTTCTGCCGTAGCGTTTGACGGATCCAAACCTAGAGAGCGAATAATCGAATGCGCTCTAGCCAATATTTCCGCAATCAATCGCACATCACTATCATCTCTAGTCATCTGCCTGAGCTCGGTTAATGCTCGACGCTTTTTCGCGTCATCGCCCAACAATTTCCCCAAATTTTGCGCCATTATATTTCCCTTTCTTGAATTGGCATAGCATGAAGCACTGTGCCAGCATATAAAATTCCAGCCTTTGCTCCAATTTTCATAACCACCGAACTAGCATTCGCGCTGCCCATAATTACAGAGTTTTTCAAGTTGCCACTTCGCGCCCATTCGCTCAAAAATCCCGACGCAAACGCATCTCCAGCGCCAGTTCTATCAATTGACGGCCTGTCGTCGTACATTAGTGCTCGCACGATAGTTTTTCCATCGCTTGCAATTGAGCCGTTTACGCCGTCCGTCACCAAAACGACCGGAACTAATCTCAAACCTCTTCTAACCAAGGCTTCCAAGTCCTCGCCAGACACCAATTGTTGCATTTCCTCCTTATTAAGCGTCAAAACATCGACATCAGACAAAAGTCCCAGCAATTTATCTTTTTGTGCAAGCTCTTTCTTTCCAGGATTAAAACAGATTTTCATATCGCGATGCTTGGCTTGTTGGAATAATTTGTGAAGCATCGGCATATTTCCCGCCAAAGTTGAAACGTATAGCCAATCCGCGTCCTCTTCAGACAAATCAAAATCCGCCTCATGATAATGCGTTGAAGCACCGCGGTATGTTAAAATCGTTCGCTCGCCATTTGAGGCTAACAACAACACCGAATATCCCGTACTGTATTTTGGCGAATATCGCACCAAATGCGTGTCAATATTTTCCTTATCCAAGTCAGCAATTACCGCTTGCCCTGCTGGATCATGACCAATCGCGCCCATAAAGCTAGCATAATGCCCTTGCCTGGAAAACGTTACCGCGGCGTTTGTAGCGCCACCGCCAGTCGAAAAATGAATCTGGTTTACGTCGGCTTTCGCCCCCAAATCTAGTCGCGCAAAGCAATGTTCTGGACTCTCACAAACTGGCGTCAGTGCGTCTGATTGACTTAAAAATACGTCTTGAATCGCCGCACCAACGGTGATGATTTTCGCCATTAAACCACCGCCTTTCTGACGGAATTAAACGCCTTAATCTTTGACTCCACCACTTCCTGTACGGCGGCATAAACTGGCGGCATTAACTTAACGATAGCATACTCATTTGGATTTTCTCGCAAGGTTTTCTCCAAAGTCGTTCGGAAAGCGTAACGCATATCAGAATTGATATTGATTTTAGAAACGCCAATTTTCGCAGCATCCTCAAAATAATGTAGCGGCGTGCCAGACCCACCGTGCAATGAAATCTGACAATGAATCGCCTCACGAATGTCAGCCAACAAATCCAAATCCAACACTTTCGGAACTGGATATTTGCCGTGCAAATTGCCAATCGCCGCCGCAAAAGTGTCAATTCCAGTCGCCTCGACAAACGCACGCGCACCCTCTGGCGTAGAAAAAGTCTTTTTTATTTCTTCGTAATTTATATCTTCCGTATGGACATTTGAACTTCCGCCAAAATAATGCGGCTCAGATTCCACTAGCGCACCAGTAAACTTGGCATATTCAACAACTTCACGAGTCTTCGCAATAATTTCCTCGTCGGAAGCGTCGTGATTTGCCTGAGAAATATCAATATGGATAAACTCATATCCAGCGTCAATCGCTCGCTTGCAGCCCTCAACCGTCGGACCGTGGTCCAGATTCAAATACATTTCAATTCCGTACTCAGTCTTATAATTATCCACCAAATCACGAACGTTCTCTAGACCCATAGCCTTCACTTCGGCGTCAGAAACCTCAACCAACACTGGCGATTGAAGCTTTTGTGCCGCCCGCGCCACCGCAATCAGCGTCTCTTGATTGTCAATATTAAACGCCCCAACCGCAAAACGCTGCGCCCGTGTCCGCTGCATTAAATGACGCGCCCGCGTCGTGTTTTTCCGAATCTCTGAAATCGATAATCCCATACTGCCCCCTAAAATACTTATGGTAATTATATCAATTACCGCCCGCTATGCCAAGAGAATTGACATTATGTTGTTTTGGTGGTAACATAAAATGGCTTTTGCTCGAGGCTTACCCCTAAGGGCGAAAGAGCCCTTTGGTCTTGAGCATTTTCTTCTCAGAAAGGAAGAAAAAAATGAGCCCTACAGTCAAGGCATCCGTCCTCGCAGCCAAGCTATCCGTGGGGTTAGCTTGCGTGATATGGTGGGTTATTTTTGCTCTGGCGTGGGCGACCTACGGGTTGCTTGGAATTGTGGTGCACATACTGTGGACCATAATGATCCCCGTCGTGGTCACATGTGGGATAAGTCACAGCCACCACAAATACGATCACAATGACCGTAGGCACGACCACAGGTGACACATACCCGTCAGGAGGACTACCGCTTTGAGGTCTATTAGATCTTGGCGGTAGCTCCTGGCGGGTTTTTCACTGGAGAAAATTGACAACACTATAAACAATTGAATCGACATCCAAACCGTGCTTTTTCCACAATTCAGACATTTTACCCGACTCGCCAAATGTATCATTGACGCCAATTCGCTTCATCTTCACGGGCAAATTCTCACTAAGAACTTCTGCCACGCTTGAGCCAAATCCACCAGAAATCTGCCCTTCTTCCGCCGTAATAACAGCTTGGCATTTTTGAGCCGCGTCAAGCACAGCGTCCTCGTCCAGCGGCTTAATCGTCGGAAAATGAATCACTTCTGCCCGAATGTCATATTCATTCGCGAGCTTTTCCGCCGCCAACAACAATTGATAAGTCATCACACCAGTTCCAAACAAAGCAACATCTTTGCCGCGCCTCAACGTATAGCTTTTTCCAATCTCAAAAGTAGATTGATTTAGGAATAACGCCGTTTTTTCTCTCGGCAATCTTACGTAATTCGGGCGTTTATCTCCAGCCATTGCCGCCGCCATTAGCTTGGCCTCATTGGCATCACCGGGCGCCAAAACCACCATATTAGGCAAGCTTCGCATCAGCGCAATATCTTCCAACATTTGATGCGTCGCGCCGTCCGGACCGACATTAAGCCCCGCATGAGAACCCACTAACTTAACCGGCTGATTGTTCAGACAAATAGTCGTTCGAATCTGCTCCCAATTGCGACCCGGACTAAACGCCGCATAACTAGCCGCAAACGGAACATTTCCCATAGCCGCCAACCCAGACGCCACGGTAACCAAATTCTGCTCCGCCACGCCAACTTCAATTACCCGCGGTTTCCCGATTTCCTCATAAAACTTACCAAAGCCAACGCTCTCCATTAAATCCGCACTCAGCGCCACCACCAAATTATTCTTCTTAGCAATATCAACCAGGCCTTCGCCAAAACCCATCCGAATTGCCGCAAGTTCTAAATTCTGCCAATTCTCCATTAAGAAACTCATTCGCCACCTCCTTCACTCAATTGAGCAAGCGCCCGCTCCGCCTCCTCGGCGTTTGGAGATTTTCCATGCCAACGGTAATCATATTCCATAAAATCAACGCCACGACCAGGAATTGTATGCGCAATTATCACGCTCGGCTGTCGAGAATTCTTTGCCTTATCAATCGCCTGAATTATCGCCAAATGATCATGCCCGTCAATCTCCTGCGCATCCCAGCCAAAACTTCGCCATTTGTCCGCCAAATCGCCCAGCGGCATCACCTTTTCCGTATCGCCACCAATCTGAATATTATTTCTATCAACAATCGCAATCAAATTCGCCAGATTATATTTTTTCGCAAACATCGCCGCTTCCCAAATATTCCCTTCATCCAGCTCGCCATCGCCCAAACTGCAGTAAACGAATCGCTCAGAATTGCCGCCCAAATATTGCAATGAATACGCCATGCCTGCCGCCTGACTCAGACCACAGCCCAGAGGACCGCTAGTCGTTTCAACTCCCGCCAGACTACCGCGTTCCGGATGACCTTGAAGCTTGGAGTCAAATTTTCGCAAATTAGCCAACTCTTTTTTATCGAAAAATCCCCGCTCCGCCAGCGTGGCATATAAAAGTGGCGCATAATGGCCGTTACTCATCACGAAAATATCCCGATATTCCCAATTAGGATTCTCAGGATCTAATCGCATGGCGTGAAAATACAAAACTGCCATAACGTCAGCAAAACCCAAACACCCAGCAGAATGACCCGAGCCAGCTTCAGATAGCTCACGAATAACAGACTTTCGCAATTGTTGCGATATTTTCTTCAATTTCGCTATTTGGTCGACATTCATTAAAGCACGCTCGTTTTATTAATCTCCTGTTGCAATCTGGAGAAAATGGTGCGCGGATCTGACGATTTCTGAATAACGCCGCCAACGTTCAAAACGTTAACGCCACCCTGAACCAAACTATACGCATTATCTACAGCCACTCCGCCGTCCCATCCGATTTCAACATTAGGATTAATAGCTTTAATGAGTCGTATTTTTTCTAATTGCATCAAACTAGCAGTGCCGCCAAATCGCCCCAGTTCACCGCTAAAAATCATCACATGATCTGCTATTTTTATCAATTCCTCAACCGTTCGCGGAACCGTTGGCTTAAGTAGTGCCAGCCCCGCCATAATTCCAGCTTGACGAATCTGCATAAGCGCAGTCTTCACATCTCCCGTCGCCTCTGCGTGAATAATAATCATATGCGGTCTTAAGGCAATCAACTTCGGAACATACTCAGCAACATCATTAACCATTGCATGAATATCAATCATCCAACCCTCCGGCGCCCATAATTCTGAAATTCCGACAGTCAAAGTTGGAGCAAATTCGCCATCAGAAATATCAATATGCACACGCTCAACAAGACCAGTTATCTTATCAACCTGCTCTTTATATTGATCAGCATTTTCCGCCAAAATTGCTGGTGCGATTACAGAATTACTCATGACAATTCATCCAACTGCGCATTACGCCTATTAAATCGCGGAGCATTCGTGTAAGGGGTGTTCAGCCACGTTTCCACAATTCCCTTCCAAGCAGACTCGTTGTCTTCCAAAACTCGCGCTGGCAAACATAAAACATTTGAATCGTTATCTTGGCGTGTCATTTTTGCCTCAAACGCATCCCAAATCACGCTGGCACGAATTCCCTTAAAGCGGTTCGCCGCCATACACATTCCTTGACCGCCGCCGCAAATTAATATCGCACGCGGATCTTTGCTATCATCACCAATAACCTTCAACGCCGCCGCCTGCGCGAATTGCGGAAAATCATCATCAGGATTTAATTCTACACCGCCAACGTCTTGCACGTCATAGCCATTCTTAACCAAATAGGCAAAAACTTTTTCCTTCAACATAAAGCCACGATGGTCAGATCCGAGGTAGATTTTCATAATTTTAGTATAAGCGTTTTCGGTGATTTTTGCAAGGAAAAGTTAGGTATTTTATCAGAGGTAGGGTGTAGATATTTGACAAAAAGTATTGACATTTTGTGGCTGGTATGATATATATATATCAGCTTTTCAAACCGTGAAAAGCAACTAACCGGGGAGTTCACCCCGGTTGAGGTCGCGGTTCTGAAAGGCCGCACCTCAAAAATTTCTCTGGAAGGAGAAAGTTATGTCCACTGCCGTTCTGACCGTGGCCATTAGCGTCACGCTCATTGCTGGACTGCTTGCTTTCACCATCGTGTCACTGTACAGACACCGACTGTCGACGGCGGCCCTGTCGGCGGCGGGGCTGTTCGCAACGATCCATATCACGTTCGTCGCCCTGGCTTGGTCGGAGCTGGCGATCGCGTACCTGGACGCACCTCTGACGGTGCAACGGTGGGAGGTGGCGTGGCCGCCAATCTCGTCTTTGTCGACGATGATATACGACGCTCCTGCCTGGGCGGCCATCATTTCTTTCATGATGAGCGTCGTGCTCGGAGCCATTGAGTGGAAGCGTAGGAGAGCCGCCGAAAAGGAGATGGCGGCCTTCTTGAAGTACCTCTTTGGGGGCAATGAGGACACTAAGCCTGAGAAGTCCGAGGAGGACTGATGAGGTGCTCCGCGCCAGCAGAAGGCGTACGTAAAAAATATTCTGTGAAATCGTCAAAATCTGGCGTCCCCGCACTGTCACGGTGCGGGGTTATTTCCTTTTTGGAAGATGGCCTTATTCACTCTTTTTAAAGTAGTATCCAACATCAGCTACCAACTCGACCAAGCGATTAGAATAGCCCCATTCATTGTCATACCAGACCATAACCTTAATCAAATTACCGCCAACTACCTTCGTCAACGGAAGATCGACAATTCCAGAATATGAATTGCCAATGAAGTCGCGGCTGACCAAAGGTTCCTCAGAAACGCCCAAAATGCCTTGATAGAAATTACTCTGGGCGGCTTTTTTGAACGCGTCATTTACCTGCTCGACAGTCACATCTTTCCTGAGAAGCGCCGTCACGTCACTAAGCGACACCACTGGAGTCGGTACGCGCACACTAAGTCCGTCAAATTTTCCGGTTAATTGCGGCAAGGTTTTAGTTACAGCAATTGCGGCGCCAGTCGTAGTCGGGACAATATTTTCGGCAGCATTGCGACCTTCTCTAAGATCCTTGGATGGCGCATCCTGAAGCTTTTGGCTAGCCGTATAACTATGCACTGTCGTTAGCATTGACTTTTCAACGCCAAACTCCGCGTCCAAAATCGCCATAACCGCGCCCAAAGAATTGGTCGTACAGCTAGCATTAGACACGATTGGCGTCGCGTTTTTTACCTTGTCATCGTTAGTTCCCAAAACAATCGTATCGACTCCCTCAGACTTCGTAGGACCACTAATAACCACACGCTTTGCGCCAGCCGTTAAGTGCTTGCTCGCACCATCTTTATCGGTGAAAAATCCCGTCGATTCAATCACCACATCAATATTCAAATCTCGCCACGGCAGATTTTCTGGATCTTTCTCAGCCAACACCTTAACCGACTTACCCTCAATAATCAGCTCGTTTTCCGTAAAATCAACTTGACGTCCGTACTCGCCGTAATTGCTATCATGCTTCAACAAATAAGCCAACGTTTTCGTGTCAGTTAAATCATTGATCGCGACAATCTCCAAGTCGCTTCGCTCGTTCGCAATCTTAAACGCATTGCGTCCGATTCGCCCGAAGCCGTTAATTGCTATTCTCGTTACAGCCATATCGCCCTCCCTGTTAGATATTTTCGCTTTAGCTTTTCCTTATTATACTACAAAGTTGTATAATATAAATATGACGCGCGAAGAGTTATTGTCAATTGCTAAGCAAAAATACGACGAAGTGCCAGTATTGGTTTTAGCGAGCGCAATCGATTACGCTACGGAAAAGCACGCTGGACAAAAGCGCAAAAGTGGCGAACCCTACATCAATCACCCATTGGCAGTGGCGGGAATTCTGATTGAATGGGGTATGGATATCGATACGGTTGTGGCGGGAGTTCTGCACGACACCGTTGAAGATACCGACGCAACTTTGGACGATTTGGAGAGTTTGTTTGGGCGCGATGTGGCGTTTCTGGTGGACGGCGTAACCAAAGTTTCACAAGCTCGCGCCGGGATGCGAAATTTGGATAGTTATTTACCGCACACGAAGGACAATTTGACCAAGTTGATGATTGCCGTGGGCGAAGATGTGCGCGTGATAATTATCAAGCTAGCCGACCGCCTGCACAACATGCGAACGCTGCAATTTATGACGCCAGAAAAGCAGAAAAAAATTGCCAGAGAAACAATTGAAGTTTTTGCGCCGCTGGCCGACCGCTTAAATATGGGGCGAGTTCGCGTTCAGTTGGAGGAGTTGAGTTTTAGATATTTGATGCCGAAAGCTTTTCAAGAAACCAAAAATTTGATGGACAGTCGATTGAAAAAATCGCAACGAAAATTGGATCACGTTCGCCGCGAAGTTGAAGCGCGACTAAAGGCGGAAAAGCTGGTTTTCCAGATGGACGGACGTGTTAAGAGCGTTTATAGCTTGTTTAAGAAATTAGACAAAGTTGGCGATATTGATAAGATTTATGATTTGATTGCCCTGAGGATAATTGTCGATGATTTATCGACCGGCTATCTGGTTTTGGGAATTCTACACGATATGTATCAGCCGATGTACGAGAGGATTAAGGATTACGTTGCCAATCCAAAGCCAAATGGCTATCAAAGCCTGCATACAACCGTGCAAACTCCGAGCGGACAAATTGTCGAGTTCCAGATTCGAACCAAAGAAATGCACGAATACGCCGAGCGCGGATTAGCGGCCAGCTTCCACTATAATGAGCAAAAATTGACCGACGCCTATAAAAAAGGAAAAATCGGAACTATGCCAGCCGATTTGTCGTGGATTCGCGAGCTTCAAGAAGCCGCCGCTTTAATTAGCGAAGGAAAGCGATTCGACTCCAACAAATTCCGAATGAAGCTGTTTTCTGATAGGATTTTCGTGTACTCACCAAAGGGCGACATTTATGATTTGCCCCGCGGAGCGTTTCCCTTGGATTATGCCTACCGAATTCACTCTGATATTGCGGCGCGCGCAAGCGGATTTAAGATCAACGGCGTAATGAAGCCGTTCAATTACAAATTACAGCACGGCGACACAATTGAAGTCTTAACAAGTAAATCCGCTCGTCCAAAACCAGATTGGCGAGACGTCATAATTACGCCACACGCCAAAGATAAATTACGTTTACAATTATCCCGCTCAAACGGCATCTTACAACAATTAACTGGCGGCGTTTCCTCGTTCTTCCGACACAAGTAACGCTCGCCAGTCTCTCAGTTTTAATTAACAATCAAACGTGATTTATTTTTCGTTCCAACGAGTAATTGACTCGCGGATAATCTGCTTTGCTCTTCCTACGTCGCCGAATCCCTTGACTACTGTTGAACCAGGCTTCTTCAAATCCTTGTAGTGGTTGAAGTGGTGTTCAATTTGCTTCAATAATTGCGGAGGTAGGTCTTCTAGTGAGTTGATTGCGTTGCCCGTGTTTCGGTCGTCGGCTGGCACAACGATAACCTTGTCGTCAACTTCATCATCATCAACGAATTCCAACACGCCGATAACTTTTGCTTCCATAAAAATACCGGTCGTCAACGGCTCGTCGGTAATAATTAGCGCGTCCAATTCATCGCCATCTTCATCCAAAGTCTGTGGAATGAAACCGTAGTTTGTTGGCTTTGCAAAAATAGCTGGCTCAACACGATCCAACTGCATCACTGCAAGCTCACGATTCCACTCAATTTTATGACTTGATCCCTGTGGAATCTCAACAACTACATTTACGATGCCGTTATCGACATCACCAGGTGTTAAAATTTGATTAAAATCCGCCATTTTTTACTCCTCTCTGGCTTTTTCTTGTAAATATTCACGAATCTGCACCGCAGCTACTGCGCCTTCACCAACCGCCGAAGCGATTTGCATAGTTGCCCCCGAGCGCACATCGCCAGAAGCAAAAACGCCAGGAATATTAGTGTGCAGATGTTCGTCAGTAATGATGTGTCCGCCCAAATCCAACTCAACGTCCGAGTTTGTCAGGAATTGCGTGTTCGGAATTAGCCCAATAAACACAAACAATCCGTCAGCGGTAAATTCTTTCTGCTCGCCGTTTTGGGTCGATTTAACGCCGTAAAACTTATCGTCCTTGACAATAATTTCATCAGTCGTTGCACCGATGTGAACGGTAATTTTTCCATCATCGACATACTTCTGCAAATCTTTTTG
The DNA here is from genome assembly GCF_022828375.1 of Candidatus Nanosynbacter sp. TM7-053. Classification (GTDB taxonomy): domain Bacteria; phylum Patescibacteriota; class Saccharimonadia; order Saccharimonadales; family Saccharimonadaceae; genus Nanosynbacter. Next base: position 156,350 of record NZ_JAJQJX010000002.1, on the reverse strand, counting down.
TAAAATGTCACTGGCGCGTAACTTACTGCGAACTAGCAGATCAATGTGGCTAGCGTATCGCGTCAAAAATATCGCCTCTTGCACCGCTGAGTTTCCGCCACCGACAACGATTAGATTTTTATCACGATAAAACGCACCGTCGCAAGTCGCACAGTAATGCACGCCTCGACCATATAATTCGTCTTCGCCCGGAACGCCTAATTTGCGATGATTCGAGCCAGTCGCCAGCAAAACTGACTTCGCGCGGACAGATTGACCGTCAATTGTCAGCTCCAATTCGCCATCAACTTGCTTCAATTCCGTCACGTCGCCATACTCAATCTTCGCACCAAATCGCTCCGCCTGTTGTTGTAATTCAGACGCCAATTTCATTCCCGTAACGCCCTCGGCAAATCCAGGATAATTGTCAATTTGATCAGTAATCGCCGCCATTCCGCCGACCACGCCACGCTCATATAATGTCGTGTTGACATCTTCGCGCGACAAGTAAATTGCCGCCGTTAACGCGCTTGGACCAGCGCCAACAATAATAACATCTTTAGACATTGAAACCTCGCGATCGATAATATTGCTTCATCACTTCTGGCATTTCTGGCTCTGGAATATCGGCTGGCTTTTCAATAGCCATCACTACGAACTTAAGTGGAGAATTTGCAGGAATTTTATCGCCTTGAGCTTTGTCGCCATAAGCCTTGTCGGCCGGGATTGTTAATTCACGCACACCACCAATTTTCATACCAATCAAACCCTCTTTCCAACCCTGAATAACCGCAGTATTTGCCGGGCCATCCATATTGAGCGGAGCTTTCAATTTACCGTCAGCAATTGATTGATCGAAAATCTCACCCTTAGCGTTCCAGCCAATGTAATAAACAGCCAACTTGGTGTCGTCCTTAACTTCAGCGCCTTCGCCCTCAACCAAATCTTCCTTAACAAGCTCTTTCACGTCACCGGCTTCAAACGCGCCAACCCGCGAACTAAACTCAGAAAACTTGCCGTAATATTTTTGGCTCAATTCATTAGCCTGAGCCTCTACTTTCTTTTTTCGCTCGTCAGTAGCCTTGGTGTATTCATCCTGAGCTTTCTTAAACGCGGCTTGATCTTTGGCTTCATTTCCAGGCGCCACCATCATAGCGACAAATCCGCCAACGGTCCCCAAAAACATCATGCCGGCAATAACCCAAATACCTATTCTCTGGCCTTTTGTAGTTGCCATATTCCTCCTTTATTTACTTTTCAATTATAGCAATTTTTATCAAGCGCAACAAATCACGTTAAACCTGAGCGGCGTCAAATTCTTCCGCAGCCATGGCGGCAATCTCCTCAATAATCGGCGTAATGTCTTTATCTTCCAGCGTCCGCTCGGCACTCGTAAACTTTACATTCAAAGTTACAGTTTTTGTCGAATCGTCATTTTTTGGCTGATATATCGCAATCGGCGTTATGCTAATTTGCAGCTCACCGTGTTTTTTCGCAACTTCTTCAGCGCAAGCATAAACCTTCGCATAATCAACATTCGAGTCCATCTTCAATGAAATATCCCTGGCAGTCGATGGAAAACGACTCAACGGCTGGTAATTACAGCCCTGATTTTTACTCAGATTTTCCTGTAATTTTTCAATATCAATAGAAAACGCCGCGGTATAATCTGGCAATTTGAAGTTGCGTCGGGCAGACTGAACCAGCTCGCCAACAATTCCCAAATTGTCGCCATTTTTCGCCACAATCCAAGCGCTGCGTTTCGCATCAAACGGTGCCGGAACATCGGCGTCAGATTCCGCAATCTTCACAAAATCAAACTCAACACTCAAATCCTTCATCAGCCTTTCAGCAATTTTCCTCACCTTGTAAAACGGCGCGCCAACTTGAAGTTTTTTATTCGCATAAACTCCGTCAATGAAAGTCTTTTCAATCGGCAAATTATCATCGTTAAATCCTAATTTCTTATCGTGAATTTTGCCAATTTCAAACAGCATAAATTCGTCATGTCCAGATTTTATATTGGCGTGAACTTTATCCAGCAAACTCGGCAAAATACTAATTCGGTAATATTGCAAGTCGGGACTAAGCGCATTACTCAAGCGATACGCACGGCTCGGATCTTGCTCAGAATTTTTCAAAACTCGCTCATGAACAAAGCTATATGTCAAAACTTCATTCGCTCCAGACCTAGACAAACTTTGGCGAATCTTCTGCTTCAATTCACGACGTTCATTCTTCGGCGCAGATTTAATACTGCGCTCTGGCAAATGACGAGGCAATCTATCAAAACCGTATAATCGCCCAACTTCCTCAACAATATCCTCAGGAAGCTCAATATCTGTTCGCCAAAATGGACTGTAAACCATCACGCCAGCTTCGCCATATTTATTACCATCGTCAACGATAAATTCAACATTCTTTAGTAGTGCTTCAATCTCATCCTCAGCAAAGTCAACACCCAGACGCTCTTCGACAAACCTTTTAGGAATCAACAATCCACCGTGCCAGTGCTTACCATCGACCAACACTTGTCGCAATGAAGAATGATTCTTAAATAGCATAGGACTAGCTTGCTCACCACCAACCATACCAATTAACCATTTTAAGACAGGGTCAATTTGTGCTGGCGACTGCCCCTTATTAAACCTAGTCAGGGCGTCGGTGAAAATTCCGTGGCGCATAGCCGTGCGACGTAGCGCGTACATATCAAAATTGGCACATTCAAGGACAATATTCTTCGTTTCAACCGAAACTTCAGTGTCAACACCGCCCATAATTCCAGCTAGCCCAATCACGCCTTTGCCGTCAGCGATAACAATATCGTCAGCCGTCAATTCATATTCCTTGCCATTAAGCAAACCGACTTTTTCGCCGCCGCGCGCCATTCGCACGCCAAGTTTATGCCCACGCAACTTGTCGTAATCATAAGCGTGAGTCGGCTGCGCCGTCATAAACATCACGTAGTTTGTCGCGTCAACGATATTATTGATAGGCTTGCCGCCCATTGCGACTAATTGACATTGCAACCACAACGGGCTTGGATGAATATCTACATTTTTTATAGCAATCACAGAGAATGCGGGCGCAAGCTCATTGGCTTCATTAAACACTTCAAGCTCTAAGCCATCGCTATCTGCGAATTCTTGAATAGCATTATACCAATCAGGGCTGGTAAACTGCTGATGAAAAATGCCAGCAATTTCGCGCGCCACACCAAGTTGCCCAAAACAATCCGGTCTGTGTGTAAACATCTTATTTTCAATTTCCAGCACGTAATCGTCCAGCCCAAACACTTCCGCAAAACTTGCGCCAGCCTGGAGTGTAACACCCGCCGGAATATCACGCTCATTGATCTCAATAATTCCCTCGTGATCCGTACCAATCGCCAGCTCATCAGCCGCCGCCAGCATACCCTGACTTAGAATTCCACGCAGCGGTCGCGCATCCAGCATGAACGGCTCAGCGTCATCAAAACTTGCTGGGACGGTACTTTTTGGCGGCAACCAAATTGCCCACATATCAGCATGAACATTCGGCGCACCGCAAACCACTTGCACGTAACCATTGTCATCACGCGGCACATCCGCGACCACGCCGCCATCGTCAATTTTAGTCACGCTCAAACGATTCGCATTCGGATGCTTTTCACACTCAACAACCCGCACAATGCGTGCGCCACCATATTTGGCTTTCAGGTCAATCACTTCCTCGACACCACCAAGTTGCTGATTTACCCGCGACACCAGCTCATCAACTGGCGGCAACTCAAAATTAATCAATTGTTTTATAAGATTTAAGCTAACTTTCATACTAGTATAATTATATCACCTTACTATCAATGATTCGACGGAAATCCGCGGCGCAAATCAACAATTGTCAAAATATATTACATAATTAGTTGACATCGCGTTCTGTTATTGATATATATATCAGCCTTTGCACTCGCAGAGGTCGGTTGACATCGCGTTCTGTTATTGATATATATATCAGCCTTTGCACTCGCAGAGGTCGGCGTTTCGCTCAAAACCATTGGGTTTGAGACGTCCCACTTCGCAGAGAATAGTCTTTCTCTGCCCGACTCCAGAAGGAGTTATCATGGAACAGTTCGGCTGGTTCGACGGAAAAGAAGCGAGAATCCAGCGGTCTGGAGGGATGATCAACGTCTACTACGGCGGCAGGTATGGCAACATCCCTGGTGATGGTCATGGCCATGTTAAGGCTACCGGTGGCCCACTCGGCGAGAACATTGTGTTCTGGCGACTGCCTGACAGCGAGGGAGGTCATGTGATCGTGGATAATAAGTTCACGATCATGAATGGCAACGACCTGCGCCTGCGAGACCACCTGACCGGGCTCTTCTGAGCTATATGACCTGGACACGTCATAAAACTGTCTATTTTTCACACTCAAAATAGTATAATTATAAAGACATGAAAAATAGCATCGGCATCACAATACCAGATTTTATCACTCAGGCCTTTCCTGTACTGAATGAAGCGACGTACGTTCGTGAATTTGCTTCTTTCATCACGCTATATCCAGATGCGGTCTATTATCTATTTCAAACAACAGCTGGCCAGTCGCTCATGTCGCTCATACTTGTAGCAATTGACTATCCCGACCCAACAGACGAGAGTCAACAGGTAAAGAAAATGTCTGGTGGTTTTGAGTTTGAATTCACATATCTTATCAAGCCGTATGCCAATGACCAACACCTCAGAATCTGTCCAAATGATGAAGCAGAAGAATTATTTTTCATCTCAGACCCAAATGGCCGTTGCCACTATTATCTGGCAGCAGTCAAACAAAAGCGGAGTTGGTAGGTTTATGCCGACTGAGTGTTTCTAAGTTCTAGATTACCCCGTCCTGGTAGCATAAAGCTACCTGAGTGGGGTTACTACCTTGTTATAATAAACCTATGATTCATAAGCTATACTCTGCCTACGATTTACCAGCAGACCACGACATGTGCCACTTGTTTGAGCATCTGATTATTAGGCGATTCTTAAAGGAAACGGAAAAAGTTGGCAGTAACCGAGCTTTTGTTGGAGAGTTGGACGGCACGACTAGCGAATCAAGCGTATTTTTTACGTCCGCACTATTCACAAGCGAGTCTAATACATTATTTGAAGAAATCATCAACGATATTACGCCTTTTGAAAAGCCTCTTATTCAACAGTCCATCTCACACATAGAAGCCGAGATGCAATCCAACATTGATATAACAGACATGACATTATTACAAAAACAGCTCGCTCTTTGTCAAAAATATTTTATCGATAGTCAAAAAACCACTCCCAGCAATTCACACCCAAAATCTAAAATTTCTCCTCTTAAAATCAGCCATAGTCCGAAGGATTTTACAGACGTTAAGATTGATATAGAAATCGCCGACGCCAGCGATGAATTGACTGCCGCATTTTTCTGCACATATCCAATACTTTTAGATCTAGTGCGCGACATTTGTTTCGATAAAATCTCATCCTACCCGTCCAGCCCAGGAAAGTTTATAGCGTACTATGATGGCAATTACACCAGCCAAACCTACACCGTAAAAAATACAGACCTTGCTCGACTGAGCTCAAGTGAAACTATACAGACATATTTACAAAACTTTGACATATCCTTACATGCAGCCGACCTAAGGAATCTTGCCGAAACTTTCACGTCTGACCCATTTTATATTTCAGTGCCCATATATTTTTATCAACAAACCGCTACTCCACTAGCCAGAAATGATCTAGCGAAAACTATAAACGTCGCAAACATGAACGCAATCCTAAAACAAGTGAAGGCGACGATAGTTCTGGATTGTTAGCTCTAGCCGATTTTCTAGCAGAGAAAAGATTCTGAAGAGGAAATATTAACACTGCCAAATTTTGCAGGATTATTGTGAATGAAAAGGTCATGAAAGGTTTGGTAACGCAATAAACCAACCACTCTTACAGTGATTGTCTGACTGGTGTTTTCTCGATTCGTAAAAGTGACTTCGTCTCCAAGTTGATTTTTTGGCGCTTTTCATTGTTCATAGTATGTCGCATTGACCAAATATTGTCTCTTCATTACAATTGAAATGTGGTTAAAGCAGTATCAAAAGCGCTTATTAAGAATAAAAATAGTAAATATCTACTGCTTTATAGGGGAGACACGCACCCTAATTTCCCTGGACATCTTGACCTTCCTGGAGGAGAAGTAGAACCTGAAGAAACCTCCAGGATGGCGACCGCACGAGAAGTACAGGAAGAAACTGGCATATGTATACATCCAAATGGCTTAAAAAAGCTATTTGTTAAGCAATACAAAAACACAAGACATATACTTTTTGAGATAGTCATAGATAAGACTGAGGCTGACATTTCTGTTAAATTAAGCTGGGAACATAAAAAATACCGTTGGATGACGTTATCGGAACTATTAGATACTAATATTTCAGAAAGCGCAGATCCTTATTATATAGATGTTATTGATTATTTAAAGCATTTATCCGAGACTTGATCTGTCCGACATATTTTCCCATACTACGTGCAGACTTCACACGCTCTTTTTTGCTAAGATAAATCTTCCCAATACTCTTACTGCCCCTATAGCAAGCCTTATGATACACTCTCGATCTCCTCTAGCGAAATATACGCCTGTAAAATTATTCTTAGGTCCACGCTGTGGCGAAAGTTTATATCGTCAATCTTATCCAGATCAACCCATTCTGGCGTGCCGTTAGTATAAGTCTTCTCGCTGTCGGTTATGTTGTCGTTATTGATTTGCCCATGCAGCTGACTGTGGGTAAAGTACAGTTGGATTGACTGGTTAGCTTGCGACTCAGCGTTGCGCTTGAAGAAAGTGGTTGCTTGGTGAATAATTCTATCTGGTGTGATAGTCAGTCCAGTTTCCTCCTTAACTTCGCGGACAATTGATTCCTCGATTGCTTCGCCCTTCTCGACGCCGCCGCCAATTAGGCTATAACCGTCCCATTGCCTAGTTAAAAGAATTTTATTATCTTCAATGATAACTGCATACACGCCGACGCGAATATTTAGCTCGTCAACAGGAACGGTGTATTGATTACCGAAGACGTCTTTGCAGATGATGGATTTAATAAAAGTCACCTCTTTCAGATTATAAACATCCTCTTGCTGCGAAACGGCGCGCGGATGTTATTTGTGGTTTTATTTTAGCATACACAATAGATGCGGGTCTAGACATGTGATATGCCGATAACACTAGGACGATTGTATTATTTGATTTATTACGCGACATCCTGTGTATTATTCTCAACAATATAAACCCAAACTTGACCGATTTCTTCAAATAATTCATCTTTAGTGTTTTCATTAAAGACAGTATAGCCTGTTCGGTATCTTAAGTCAGATACCAGTGACACTAGCCCAAGTCACTCGCATTTGTTCAGATGGATTTCTCCAGCCTAGAGGATGTACACCTCTCTCGTTGTCCTACTTTTGGACCTCGATGACGTGAACACCAAGGTTCTCCTTGTGGCCAGGGTAGATCTTACGAAGGAGGCGGAGAGCCTCCCTCTCGCTCTCTTCCTGCGGCACGATCTGCTGCCACGGCTCAGCCGCCAGCATGTCGGCGAAGCTGCGGTAAATACGTATCGACTTGATCCGTACCACGCCCGATGTGTGACCGGTCTCGAGCTGTAGCAGCTCGCCAGCCTTCAGCCGCTTGATGCTGTTATAGCCGACCCTCACCTCGAGAGTCTTCTTGCCGGACATGATTGCGTCGTAGTATGGACGCTTGATGCGCATCTTACGCATAGACACTCCTTCCTTGTTGAGACTGATTCCCCACTGCTGAACGACGCTGGCAGGCGCATACCCTCCCGGGAACACGCCCTCCAAGCTCCAGCCGTGACGCTGGAGACAGACGACCTGCCACGGCTCAGGGACGAGATGGATGTACAGCTTGCGACCGTAATCCTCCAACAGCCCTTGAAGGTCGATAATGAGCGCCTCAAAAGCTGCTTCCGACTTCGCCACGAGAGGCATCAGCTTGATAGGCTGACCCTTCTTCGGGGTTGCACCAGCGACACCAACAACCTGACCGTTGCACTCAGCGACAAAGATAATCTTGAACTTGTTGTTGACGTCGCCAGATTCCATACGACGGTAGCCAGCGAAGAGGGCGTCAACCCAACTGTCGTCCACTCCTTCGAAGTCGTCACTCGTCTGCGACAGGATGAGAGCTCGCGCACCGTCAGCGTGCTGGCTCTCGTTAAACGGAACCACAGAGATGTTCGGCGAGTCGAACCCCGCCTCGTCAACGAGCTGCTTGTACAGCATGTGCTCATCGACACCAATCTTGTAGTGGTCCTTCGCCGTGCCAGTGACGCGGAAGCCCTTCCGGATGAAGAATTCCAGCGCCTTTTTGTTCGGTTCTGCCACAGTGCAGTAGATCTGCCGAGCACCATGGCTTCGGGCGAAATCTTCGGCGTGCTTGAGCAGCATACTTCCGACGCCCATCTTTCCTCGGTACGCCGTGTCAACAATGAGAGGGCTGATCTTGACAGTCCCCTGTTTCTTGTTGACAACATGAATGACACCCACGGGTTGTCCATCACTCTCGGCGATGAACATGTACTGTCCGGCCGAGAACTGGCCGACGCGGTCAACACCGCCTGCCATGTGCGCATCAAAGATACGCCGTGCGTGTGCGTAGTGGTCACCGTCATAAAACGGTGTTAGCGCCCGAATCATAAGATCCGCGACGAAATCGAAATCGTCCGCCCTTGCCGGACGTACAATGATATCATTGACTGAAACTTCAGTCATAGTACACCTTCCTGTGATGACTACGATTTTTAGTGTAGCCTGATAGGATGGTCATTATTATATCATTAAAATATTTCAAATTCGATACCTATCACGCCATTTTCCAGCTGGTCGCTGAGAGAATAAAATTCAGAAATTTGATTTTCCAACCATTCGACATTATCACCGCCGAACTTTCGCGGATTATTGTGAGAAAATAAGTCACGAAATGTCGCGCATCTAAGCAAACCAACAACCTCAGCGGTAACAGTTTGCTCGGAATTATCTCTATTTGTAAAAATAATCCGATCCCCGATCTGGATCTTCTGTCGTTTGGCGTCATATAGTCGCGACTCGATAGTCTTATTGCCAGAAATAATAGCGTTAAACGGCTCGGTCGCCAATTTTAATTGGTGTGTGGTCATAAAATCATTTACCTTTCTTGCTATAATTAAACCATCATATAAATAAGTATTCAAATATCTACGCTTCCATAAGAAAGGCTATCAAATGACCAAAAAATTACTAGAAATCGAACGCAAGCGCCAGCTAACGGGCAATATTGAAGAGCTAATCGAGCGGCTGCGAAACATCGGTTTTGAACCGAAGAGTAATCTTCGCGAAATTGATACGTATTATTCTCGTCCTGATGTCGACTTTATGCAGACAGTTGAATGCTTGCGGATTCGCCAGCGTGATAGTTTTGCTGAGGTGACGTATAAACCAGCAACGACCGCTGCGACGCATACGGAAAATAATGTAATCATTAAGCCCGAGACGAACCTGCCAATTCAACCCGAAGATGCGGCAACCGCCAAGCAGCTACTAGCAAACCTCGGCATGGCGCAACTGGTCGAGGTTAACAAACACCGTCGCTCGTTTCAATCCTCTGCTTTTCCGCAAGCAACGGTAACCATCGACGAAATCAAAGACGCTGGGACTTTCGTGGAAGTTGAGGTTTTGTCAGATGATGAGACTAGTGCGCTGATGATGATTAGTGAAATTGAAACCAAACTCGGCCTAGATTCAATGGAAATTGTGACGCGACCTTATCGAGACATTTGTATGGGCTATTAAGAACGCTGACGCCACAAAACTTCACAACTCCACTCGCAACCAATATAATATACTCATGGACACTTCACGAAAAAATCGCATTATAAAAATTACTATTTGGGCAGTCTGCTCAATCGTCATTATAACCGCCTTATTGGTCGCCGCAGCTTTCTTTTGGCCAGCAACATCCAAGCAATTGCAATCTTCAAGCTCTGAAAAATTGAGTTACAACGACGCCATCGCTGCTGCAAATCGTACTGTTGGTGAAGACACTTCAAATGCCGACGTTAGACCAGAATGCCGATCGATCATCAAAACCCACGGCAAAAGAACCGCCAAAGCCGTTATGATGATTCATGGCGTAAGCGCATGTCCACAGCAATTCGCAGACTTGGGCGACACCTTTTTCAACGCCGGCTATAACGTCTATATTCCCCGCGTTCCCAGCCACGGTCTGACGGACAACAAACGACACGGAGAAATTACCATTCCAGCAATGGCACAATTTATGAATTCCAGCACCAGCATAATTAGCGGTTTGGGTGATGAAACGGGAATTGTCGGACTTTCTGGCGGCGCAAATATGGCAACCTGGATTACTCAGTACAACAGCCAAACCATATCACGAGCACTACTTCTATCACCTTTTTATCAGCCTTCAGCGTCAGAAACCCCTTCCTGGAAAATTCCGCTTTTACGAAATCTTTACGGACGAAATATTCTTCCAGATTCGTTCACGGGTAGCAATTTGTCATATCGCACTCTTGGAAAATATATAATAATCGCCAAGAACTATAAATCCGATCTAAAAGCTCCAGGGCTAAAATATGTCGGGGTTGTAACGAGCGAAAACGACACTGCAATTGATAAAAATCTCGCAATCAACATACCCAAGCAAATGGCTGCAGCTTCTGGCGCCAAATTCCAATATTATTCAATTCCGGCCTCATTCGGTATCGGTCACGACATTGTAGCCTTAAACCAAGACGAGGTTAAAAAGCACGCCGACAAACTATATCCGTTCTATTTGGATATGTACGAAGGAAAAAACGTAAAATTAGAATCAGAATAGAAAATTACTATTTACCTTGCACGGCTAAAATTCGCGCCTGAATTTCATCCAATTGAGCATCGTCCATTTTTGGACCGTCAGCCGTGGTTAGCCAACCAGGATATTCCTCATAAAACGCTTGCTCGTGTGACACTGGCGAACCAATTCCCTTTGCCAAATCACCATGAAGCGGCATCAATTTGGCATGCACATGCGCCACGCCCGTGCCTTCAAAAATCAGCGCCACTCGCGGCGTGTCAAATGCTTTTTCCAAAATACCAGCAACTTTTTTCACTGCCAGCATCATTTCGGAATATAAATTGTCATCCAAAGAAAATACGTAATCGCCCGGATTCTGCTTCGGAATCACCACAGTAAAACCTGGCGTATTCGGAAACGGTGTTAAAAATGCTAGGAATTTCTCATCTTCCCAAATCTTCCAAGATTTCATTTTTCCAGATACGATGTCGTCAAAAATTGTGTGATTCATAATTACTCCTTTATGCAAATAAATCGTTTAATGCCTCACTCACCGTTGGATGAGTGAATATTTGGTCACGCAGCACAGTATATGGCAGGCCATTATCCATTACAGTTTTGATAATATTAATGACTTCTGGTGAGTTACGACACAATAAACTAGCACCCAAAATTTGTTCAGTGTTTGCATCAATCACCGCACGCAGCAATCCTGTTGTAGCATTATCAACATGCAGGCGTGGAATCGCCATAGCAGGCAGCTCTTTTACGATAATTTCGCACCCCGTCGCACGCGCCTCAGCCTCTGTCATACCCACCCGACCTAGCGGCGTTTGCATAAAGACCGCGTACGGTAAGGTTTTTTGTTTGGCGCGAGTGTACAGACCGTCACCCAGCAACTGGCTTCTCACAATCCGAAAATCGTCCAGCGACGCATAGGTAAATTGTGGCCCGCCCGTTACATCACCCATTGCCCAAATATGCGACCGACTAGTGCGAAGTGTTTCATCAACCACAATTGCCCCGCGCTCATCCGTCGCTACACCAGCAGCTGGTAAATTCAAGCTCATCGTTGCCGGGCGACGGCCCGTAGCCATCAAAACCGCATCATAACCAGCGTAATCATCATGATTTACTGTGCGAATCGTCGCAGTAGACTCACCCTCAATCGCTGTCACATCCACACTAAACACAATCTCAATACCCTGTGCCTGCAATGCTTCAGTAGCAGCCCGAGCAATTGCTGGATCTTCACGTGCAAGCAGAGCATCGCCCCTCTCAAACACTGTTACTTTTGTACCAAGTTTGGCATAAGTTGAGGCAAATTCTAACCCAATATAACCGCCACCAATGATAGCTAGCTGTTTTGGCTGCGTCATTCTATCCAGCAATTCAGTACTGGTATACACAAACGGCTTATCAACACCTGGAATATCTGGGATGATTGATTCCGCACCGGTGTTAATAAAAATCTGCGGCGCACTAACTACTAGCTCATCGCTACCCGCCACAATCTTCACAGTACGATCATCTACGAACGATGCCTCACCCTCAATGACGCTCACTGTTTCACGATCCGCAAGCATATGATAGTTCTTCTCATTCAACCGCGCTACCACTGTTGTCTTATGCGCCATCGCCTCGTCAAAACTTTGATGATGTTCGGCTGCATTGACTAGCACCTTAGTAGGAATACAAGCAATATTAATACAGGTGCCGCCATACATCTTTGGCGACCGCTCCACTAGCGCTACCTTTTTTTCCGCATTTGCCAGCGCTACCGCCAATGTTTTGCCAGCTTTGCCAAAACCAATGATGAGTGCGTCAAATTGTTGTGTATCCATTTTACCTCCTCCTATCTTTTTTAGCGATCTCTCTCGCTGCAACAAATTCTCTATCGGCACACAGAACTGCCTCTTTTATTACAAGTTTTTGAGCTACTACTATTATCGTGTGTAATAGCTCCTTAAAACTGTTCCAAAAAGTCCAACTTACCGCTATACGATGTTGTCAAAAATTGTGTGATTCATAATTACTCCTTTTGAAGTAATTATAGCATTTTATGAAGTTTTCAAGTCGGACAATTTAAGCTCCATTCGACGACAAAACAGGACTAGCCACATCGTCGCAAAAATCCCCAATAAAACTTCTACTATCACAAACCAAAACTTGCCCATCGCGTAACCTTGCGCCGCTATAATTGCCGCAAAAATCGGAAAACTGAAAGATGAGATTCGCTCACGATGAGTTAAATAGCTCAAACTCGACGGTAAAAGAAACATTAAAAGCACCATCAATATCACGATGCCGCGCGAGAAAACAAAATGAGCCGCGTGTATCGTATCGTTCGGACAAAGCGCCACTCCCATCATACAAATCGCAAACAGTGAAAGTATCCAGCCAGATATTCGAGCAGAGCGAATTTGACCAAGTTTAAGATAACCACGATTCATAAAAAACCCAATCGTCGCCATAATCAAACCAGATAAAAACACTCCCGAATTGAACGAAAATGCAGACAAACGATTCGAGGTGGTTTCGCCCAATCTACTCAAACTCCAGTTCGTCCACCGAGTATCATCAGAAAGCAACATCGCCACAACCAAGCCCGCAGCCAAAACGACACCATTAAGAATACAGAGCGCCTGAAGGCGATTCTTACATAAAAAATCCTTAATCTGTCGAAGTTTCATATTGCTAAAATTGTTCCAAAAAGTCCAACTTGCCACTTTCAAAATGACGGACGTCTTCGATTCCATATTTCATCATAACCAAGCGGTCGATTCCGCAGCCAAAAGCAAACCCCGTATATTCATTCGGGTCAATTTGCGCCGCCCGAAGGACATTCGGATGAATCATTCCGCAGCCCAATAGCTCAATCCAGCCCTCACCAGAGCAGACTTTACAATCAGGATTTTTTCCTTCACAAAACGGACAACTTAATGCAAACTCAAAGCTCGGCTCGGTGAACGGAAAGTAAAATGGATTAACGCGAACGTCAAGTTTCTTGCCATAATATTCCTGCAAAAACTCTTGCAACGTAGCAATCAAATTGCCAACATTAACTCGGCGTGAAACGTACACACCTTCGACTTGATAAAACGTATGCTCGTGGCGCGCGTCCAAATCTTCGTTACGAAAAACGCGATCAGGAACGATAGCGGCAATAGCCTCGCCTTTTTCCAAATTGTCGCGATATTTCGTCAATACACGATTTTGCATAGTCGACGTATGCGCCGGCGCAATCAAACGATCGCCATTAGAATCAGTTTCTTCGGCCATAAACGTATCGTAATCGTCGCGCGCTGGATGACCTTTTGGAAAATTCAGGCTCTCGAACATATGGAATTGATCGTCAATTTCTCTAGACTCTTCCGTGACAAATCCCATGCGATTAAAAATCTCAGAAATGCGCTCAATTTCAGCGCTCAGCGGATGAATCGTGCCTTGTTCGCTCGGCAAAAGTTCAGGCTTGGGCGAATTCACATCCATCGGCGCCGTAACGTCAATCGGTTTCAAGTCAACTTTTTCCAGCTCTTCCAGTCGCACATCAATAGCCTGTTCAATCGCCTGCTTCAACTCGTTAATCTGCTTACCAAACGGACCACGCTCAACTGGCGGTAATGACTTGATTTGATCATACAATTCCCTAAGTCGTCGATCACGTAAAAACTCACGCGGGGATTTAGATTGCGAAACCGCCAAAACTATTTCTCTTCTCAATTCGTCTAAGTCAACCATTTTATCGTCCTTGCATTAAAAACATTACAATCACCGCACCAGCCATAATAGCAATTAAAATCCACGCCCACGCCAAAGTCGTCGTCTGTTTCGTACCTTCCAAATATCTTATGTCGTCGACGCCGTCCATAGTTGCCTTTTCTTGCAAACTCGAAGCCTTCGCCTTCTCTCTTAATTCCGCCGCAATTCGCTCTTGCAATTCACTGCGCTGATCTTGCTGATTTACAAATAATCCCATAACTACAGTATAGCAAATTATGTTATAATAGTCGTGATATTACTTTAAGGAGGGAATATGGCTACGAAGAAAACTTCAAAGAAAGCCCCAGTTAAAGCCGCAGAAAAGAAAACCACTGCTGCTAAGACTGAAACCAAAACGACCGTCAAGCGCGTCGTTACTGAATCTACCGCTAAAAGCAAGCGTGTCGAACTAGATTCTAAATTACCAAACAACTTAATTAACATCGTTATCGCGGAAGTTATCGGCACGTTCATTTTGACGCTTGCCGCATTATTCGCATCAGACATTTTGTCATCGATGTATGTCGGTTTTGCGTTGATGTTTATCGTTGCAATTATCGGCAACATTTCTGGCGCACACGTAAACCCAGCTGTCACGTTTGGTCTATGGACAATGCGTAAGCTAAAGACCGTACTTGTTCCATTTTACTGGGGAGCTCAATTCCTCGGCGCAATGGCGGCTATCGTACTTGTTGGCTCATTAACAAACGGCGGATTTGCCCTAAGCTTTGACCAATTCACTGCGTTCTCTTGGAATATCTTCGCGATGGAATTAGTCGGTACCGCTGTATTTGTATTTGGCGTCGCCGCAGTTTTGCAGCGCAAAGAAATCAAAGCAGCTGGTCAAGCTTTTGTAATTGGCCTGGCATTGATGATTGGTCTTGTCGTATCTGGCTCAATCTCTTCGTACATTAAAAGTACTGCTATTGCAAAAATCCAAAAAGATCAAAGCACTGCTCAAACTGAGAAAAACGGCCGCACTTACCCACGCGAAATCTACATCTCAGGCGCAACTTTGAACCCAGCAGTTTCTTTGGCTGTTACAGAGAAAACCGACTCTCAACTACGCAGCAACGGAGTATTGCCAGCTGAAGGCGAAAAAAGCTATTCACGCTTTAGCCTGGAAGTAATTGCCGCTACTCTAATCGGCGCAGCATTAGGCGGCAACCTATTTCTACTCGTCAATTACCGAAACAAAGACGAAGAATAGATTATAACTTCACAATAAAATATCCCGCTTAATCGGCGGGGTATTTTTTATGTCAATCTTCCTGAGTCGGCCGATCAATCAGCTCCGGCTGCGCTTGGTTATCGCCACCAGAAATTCGCACGACATCCTTATCGATCTTCCCCAATTCCTTGTACGTATTGTTGTAATGACCAACGGTCGTACTAAGGCTCTTGCCCATTTTCGTCATCAACTCGTCAAACTTTTTAATATGAACGCCCAATTGACCAACTCGAACTTGAATATCTTTAGCCTGCTCTTCAATCTGCAAACTACGAAGCCCCTGAAGAACGGTCTGCAGGTACGCGAGAAAACTAGTCGGACTCACAATAATAACCCGCTTGTCCCGGAACGCGTATTCAATCAGATCGCGACTCGAACCGCCCTGACCAACATTGTTAATCAGAAGATCGTAATACAAAGATTCGCTAGGAATAAACATAAAAGCAAAGTCCATAGTGTTTTCACGCGGACGAATGTATTTACTAGTTTCGTCGATTCGCCCCTTAAGGTCAGCCTTCACCTTATTTAGCCACATTTCACGCTCAGATTTTGTCTCGGCGTTAATCATGCGATTGTAATTCTCCAAAGAAAACTTACTATCCACCGGCAATATTTGACCCTTGTCCAGAAAAATAACCGCGTCAACAATTTCACCGTCCTTGAAGCGATATTGCATTTGATACTGCTTGGCTGGCAAAACGTTATCCAACACGCTCTCCAGATAAAACTCCCCAAAAACGCCACGCTGCTTTGGATTTTGTAACACGTTTTGCAAGGTTTTCAGGTCGGTCGCCACATCGACCACACGCTTATTGGTCTCATCCAATTTTGCCAATCGCTGTGTCACGTCAGCCACCAACTTTGCGCTTTCTGACAATTGTTTCTGTACGGAAGTCTGAACTTGCGCGTTGCTTCGCTCCAACTTATCGCTAACGGATTCATTCAGTTTCGCAATAGTTCGACCTAATTCCACGACATCGGTTTTAATTAGCTCGACCGATGATTGATTTTTTAGCTCGCTGATTTTTGATTGCAAGACAAATAATGTCACACCCAAACCAATAGTAATAACAATTAAGAGAATAATGATAATGATTTCCATACACTTAGTGTACAGTGATTATAGCGCCAAGACAACTCGTGCTAAGATTGCGAATAAAGTCATAAATAAAATTGCTGCGCCATTGCCACGAATTCTGTTCAACCAGATTAACGACAAATATACCAAAACTGTCGCTAAAACTACCCATAGTAATGACAAAATCCAAGATCCGCCAGCCCATAATGTAGCGCCCCACAATGACACAGTTGCCGCGATTACTACCAACAGAGGTCGCTTGATACCAAATACCGCCAACACTGGAACTAGCATAATTCCCGCCAGAACTAACGCAACGTAAGATGCTATGCTTGTGCTGTTTGCGCAAATAGAAATATGCTCAGCGTTCGCGCAAAATACAGGAGTGATCATAAATTTATCAAACGCAAGCGCCAGCAACCATATAGCCACGCCGCTAGCAACTAAAATCGCCAAAATCCTCAAGAAAACTCGCCTTGAAAATGGATATGTGTAATCTGATATTTCTTCACGGAAAATAGCTGACAATAATTTCATACGTAAATTGTAACGTAAACTTGTCAATATTGCAAATGTATATGCTTAAATATTATGCTTTTTCAAGAGGTCCATCGGTTTATACCAAATAATCCCTACGCAGGCAATCAATAATCCACCAATAACGTCAAGTGGCGTATGTACCAATGCAATAACCCGACCGACACATATTAAGATTGTCATAACTAGACAAACAACAGCCAGTCGCCAACTCTTTGCTCCGAAAAATACCGCCAAAGTAATCGCCATTGTAAATAGAGCGTGATCAGACGGAAAACCCGGATTATTAAGGAATGACGCACCGGCAGATACGCCCAGAATCTCGAACGGGCGCATCTGATCTGGCTGGTAAATTGACCCGATAATTTTTGCCGCCACGTAAGCCGTCAAACCAGCCATCAACACCTGACTATAAACTTGATACTTCTCTTTATTTGGAACCAATTTTATCAGCGCGTACGCACCAATTAGCACGACTGGCACCACTAGCCCGTCAGCAATTAATTTCACAATCCATTGCAAATCCATACTACCAGTATATCGCGTCAACGCTGGCCAGTAAACGCTTGCGGAAATCATTTTTCTATAGTACAATTATGTTTGCCGTTGGGATGTCGCCAAGTGGTAAGGCAGCGGGTTCTGGTCCCGCCATTCGGGGGTTCGAATCCCTCCATCCCAGCCAAGTTTGAAATTTAGCAGCCAATTATTTGGCTGTTTTTTTCGTCGATAAATTTGCACAAATCAGCAAAGCCCACATCACGAATACCAGAAAAATCGCAGCCACACTATTCACATTCTTTATCGTTGCACCAAATATCACCGCCGCATGCCCATTCGCAAACGCCAAAAAACCAATTGCCGTCATAATCCCCAAACTCAAAAAACCAGCCGTTCTGCTCATCAGAGTAATTCTTTTTGGCATATTCATATCAATTAAAAACGGCAACGACGTTAGCTCAACAACCACCAATATTATCGCAATCGGAAGACTTAAATATGGCGTAATTCCCGCAGAAGTAAGGACCGCAGAAAACTTCTCAAACGTAAATAATTGACATAATAATGGCGCCATTATTAATAGTCCTGTAATCAATTTAACAATTTTATTCACTTTTCTAGACATAATTTCAGTATAGCTTGCGTATCAAAAAAGCTCAAGCTTGTTGTATTTTTTACGAAAGCACTTGCACTTTTTATAAAAACGTCATAAAGTTAAATCAGCGAACGTTACAAAAATAAACACCACAAAATCGTATCTTTCGCTCTACGACAAATCCACCACAACTTAAAATACCCCGTCTCTATGGGGTATTTTTATTGGTCAATATCCGCGATTGTTCAGCGCGCCACTCAGCAATTTTTCCGTGGTGTCCGCTCAATAAAACATCCGGCACGCGTAAACCTTTAAACTCCTCAGGTCGTGTATACTGTGGAAATTCCAACGTTTCTCCATCTGAAAAACTTTCAATTTCCGCAGACTTTTCGCCGCCCAAAACTCCAGGAATCAACCTAACAATAGAATCAATCATCATCATTGCCGCCAGCTCTCCGCCCGTCAGCACAAAATCGCCAATACTCCATTGCTCATCAACTAGTTCTAAAATTCGCTCATCAACACCCTCGTATCGCCCACAAATAAATATCACACCCCTGTCATCATCGGCTTCTTCCTGAGCTTTAGCCTGCTTCCAGCGTTGCCCTCGCGGACTCATTAACACCACCTTCGCTGTTTCATCTTGAGATTTCGCAAATTCTACCGCTTTCCATAACGGCTCAATCATAAGAAGCATCCCATCGCCGCCGCCATAAGGAGTATCATCAACCTGACGACGAGGACCCAAACCAAACTCCCGCAGATTCACCGTCGTAAGCTCCACGATACCGTCTTTCTGCGCCTTCCACATCATGGAATTATTAAAAACTCCCGTTGTCATTTCTGGGAAAAGCGTAATTACTTGAAACTTTCTCATCTGTTACAGTGTAGCAAGTGTTGACTTTTTTGTCCAGGTATGATATATATATCAGCTTTTACTCAACCGAGTGAAGGTAGCCCCTATGCAGGAAGGAATTGTCATGCACAAGGACGCTGAATCATGGGAAATGACGCTCGCGGAATGCGGACTGCTAGCTTACTCTGTCGTGGAGGAAGCACCCGACGGGCATGTATCCATCACTATCACCGCCTTGGTCTCTATGGAGCCAAACGCCTCCGACGAACAGTCGGAGGAAGCGGCATTCGAGATCCTCCTAGGATCCGAGGTCAGCGCTATTTGGTGGGCGGACGATGGCTATGGAGTGACTCTTAATTCTCTGTACGATAACTGCACCATCACCGTCTACGACGGCACCGAATGGTGTGATTTCGACAAGAGGGACAAAGAGTCTGTCCAGCTCGACCAGCAATTTGGGGAGATCTCTTGGGAAGGTCATCCCGAAATTTATCTGTACGACTTCCTCAATGAAGTCGTCGGAAGCGAGCTTACGAACGTCTTTCTTAAGCACGCCTCCCCTGAGGTCTGTCTGCGGAGGATTTATGACACCGAGGAGTGTCAGAGACACCTTCCTCAGAGGATCGAAAATAGCTCCCACGAACTCTGGGACAATGTGCGTCCTGCGTGGAGCATTCGCTCCCGCAACTAGGGCTTAACGCCCGCCAATGAGAATAGCTCGCCTTGAGGCTTAAGCCTCGGCCGAAGCTCTTGGCGGGCTATTTTCATGTCTTTTTATAGAAATTATTCCCCACCAAAAAACCGTCCCAGTAAGGACGGTTTTTTAGCACAAATAAGGCTCTCAATGGTTACCCATTGTCTCGCATAGAGCTGTTCTCGCATAATGTCTGTGCTTGAACTGGTTTTAATTATATATCAAGATCGTCGAGTTCTGCAAGCTCTTTTCTGGTGTTTTCTGCGTAAGATGATCCATTTTCCACAGTTTCATCTGTTGAGTTATCCACAGAAGCATTACCGTTATAATCATTTTCTTCACGCTCACCAGAAAAACCATCATTGTTAACGATCTTCAAGTTATATCGAGCGTCATTCTTTGCACCCAAAGCTCGCAGAAGTGTACGCAAACTCTGTGCCGTACTGCCGCGCTTACCAATAACTCGACCCAAATCTGCTGGATTAACTGTCAATGTTAGTAAAACGCCCTTTTCATCAATCGTTCGGTCTACTACAACGTCTTCTGGATGTCCAACCAACGCCTTTACAGTATATTCTACAAACTGCTGATCTATTGTTGACATTCTGCCCTCCTCCTGGAATTAAACTGTATTTTCATTATACACGAGCAGTTTACGCCGTGCAAACTTTAATTATTTCTCGCCAGATTCTTTATATTTAGCAATTGCGGCGCGAGCAGCCTGCTGTTGGGCGACCTGCTTTGACGGACCAATGCCTCGCCCCATCATATTATCGCCAACAAAAACCCCAAGAGTAAAGACTTTATCGTGATCTGGACCTTCTTCGCTCAGGACTTTATATACCGGCGTTTGATTGTCAACTCGCTGAGAAATCTCCTGCAAATATGACTTCGGATCACGCCAACTGCCAGACTCCAAAATTCCATCCAGCTTAACAATTATATGCTTGTGAATAAAATCGCGAGCATCGTCAAAGCCGCGCTCCAAATAAATCGCGCCGATTACCGCCTCAAACGCATTAGCTAAAATCTGTAAATGCGCCCTATCCGAGCCGTTCTTCTCACCCTTTGACATACGAATCAGCGGACCATAACCCAACTTATCGCCAGCATCGCCAATACTTTCTGTTCGCACCAAAGCTGCCCGCCAAGCAGTCAAAATCCCCTCTGGCTCAGAAAAATGCGTAAACAAATATTCTGTTACCGCCAATTCCAAAACCGCATCACCTAAGAATTCCAGACGCTCATTATGATGATGAACGGATTTTCGATGCTCATTCACATAACTACGATGAGTCAAAGCTGTAATCAGTAAATCCAAATTCGTAAATTCAAAACCTAATTTTTCGCGCGCAAAATCTTGATATGGCGCAGTATTCATTCCGTTCATTTATAAGTTCTCCTGTCTAATTCGTTTCATCGCCAAAAGAATCAGCTTGCCAATATCTTCATATTCAACTTCATCCAGCGCCTCATGAAAACTGAACCATTTAAGACCATTCATCCATTCCTCCTTTTGGAGTTTCTCGTTAGGATCCAGCGCCTTAACCAGATAAACTTGCGTTGTCATCAATACCAATTTATCAATTCGACGATAGCGAAAATTCACCTTGCCCAGCCAGCCGTGAAGTTCAATTTTCTTCAGCCCAGTTTCCTCGCCGATTTCCCTACGAGCCGTCACTTGAGCTGTTTCACCCGGCTCAATGTGCCCTTTCGGAATTGTCCAGCGATCGCGAGCGTCCTGATAAAGCAAAAACTCTGCCTCGCCCTTTTTATTACGACGAAAAATCACGCCACCGGCAGTTGGCTCGCGTACAATTTCCTGAATCAATGGCTTCTTGCTGCCACCAAAATATTTTTTTATCTTATCAAAGTTGCTTGTTCTCACTGTCGGACTCCTCCACGAGAGTACGGAGTGCCGTGCCAAGCACGCCATTCACAAACTTACCCGAGTTATCCGAACCGAACGCTTTCGCTAATTCTACTGCTTCGTTAATCACCACTTTTGGTGGAACGGTATCTGCACAATATAGCAATTCATATAAACCAATTCTAAGTACCGCCCGATCAATTCGCGGTAACTGACTGATAGGCCATTCTGGCGCCAATGGCTGTAATTTCTCATCCAATTGACTCTGCGTCGAAAGTATGCCGCTGATCAAATTATCAATAAATTCAATATCGTCAACCGATGATTTATACTCAGCCAAATTACGCTTTAAAATAGTCTTATAATCAACATCGCTATCACCAACCTCTTTGCGAAATTCATGTTCATAAAGTGTTTGCAGTGCGACAATTCGTCCCAAATGACGGTTTGATGCCATTATTAAGCGTCCTGTTCGTAATTATTATTTTGTTGTTTTACCAGTTTCACGCTTGGTTGTCTTCACCTTAACTGGTGAAGTTGCGTTAACGCGACGTGCCAATTTTAGTACCAAGTGGCTGCGACGAAGACCAGTTTTACGTGGGCTACTCTGTTTTTTAGGTTGTGCCATAATTTATTCTCCTCTTTTAGGTTGTCATAAAACTTACGTACCATTATACCTTTTTTATTGGACAATCTCAAGAGCTTGTCTGCAAATTAGATAATAATATTGACTTTTTATGTCGTTTATGGTAACATAGCAAATATGAACACGGAACGATTTACATCACAAAACAACAATGAAGACGACAGACCTGTAATAGAAATACCAAAATCTGTAGTTAAAATCGGTGCAGTAGCATTAGCCACGCTAGGCGTAGCTGGAATTGCAAACGCTCTAGGCTTATTCTATAGCCCTAAATCACCAGAAAAAGGACCAAGCCCTGCCCACCAAGTAGCTCAAGTTGTAGAGAATTATAGCAATGGAATCATCACGGAGCTACCAAAAGATACAGAAATTCGCACTGTCACGCTTGAAGAAGGAGAAAATCCAACTTCGGTAGCCGAAACAGCCATGAAAGAATATAACGAAGAAAATCCTGAAAATAAGATAGACCCTAATGAGGCAAGAAGCTCCATATATGAAACTGCTGCCTACATGAAAGATCTCTACAAAAGCAAGACTGGCAACTCAGAGGTCCAACCAGGATTTACTGTCGACGTTGCCATAGGCGACATAAACGGTGACGGAAAGCCAAGCATAGCTATAGCAGGGATAAAGAACGAATCGAAGTAGACTGTTTCCTAGACTACAATATTCACCAACTTACCTGGAACATAAACCATCTTTTTAGGTGGTTTATTGTTTGTGAATTTCTGGACATTTTCGTCAGCTAGGGCTGCCGCTTCAACACCTTGCTTGTCCATATCACTCGATAGTTCAAGCTTCGCACGAAGCTTGCCATTCACTTGAACTATAATAGTCATCACGCTGCTCTTTAGATATTTTTCATCCCACTTTGGCCAGTGACCAACATGAACCGTATCATTATGACCCATTTCATGCCACAATTCCTCTGTGATATGCGGAGCAAAAGGCGCCAAAATCTGAATCAAGCTTTCTAATGCAAATCGCCATTCATCTGACATGTCAATTCCTTGCGATTCTTTTATCTTATACAGACCATTGACCATTTCCATCATCGAAGCCACGGCCGTGTTAAACTTCTCATCTTCAATGTCACGAGTAACTTTTTTAATCGTTAAATGAGTTAATCGCAATAATTCTTGGGCTGTTTTTTCATCCGCGCCAAGAGAGTCGTTTGGATTCTTATCAACAAACTCCTGAACCAAGTTCCATGCTCGATTTAAGAACCTGTAAGTTCCCGGAACCCCGCGAGGATCCCACGGCGCATCCATATCATAAGGAGCAATGAACATTTCGTAAACTCGCAACGCATCAGCACCATATCCACTATCCATAATCTCCATCGGATCAATAACATTGCCCTTAGACTTGGACATTTTCTGACCGTCTGGCGCCATAATATAAGCATTATACATCATTCGCTTAAAAGGTTCTGGAGTCGGAACGAGACCGAGCTTATAGAAAAATCGCATCCAAAAACGACTGTATAGCAAGTGAGCCACGGCGTGGTCGGCGCCATTGTAATAATCAACCGGCATCCAATGGTTAATTCTCTCAGGATTCCATGCTTCATTATCATTGTGCGGGTCGAGATATCGCAAGAAATACCAGCTAGAACAAGCATAACCATCCAAAGTGTCAGTCTCGCGTCGACCTTCTACCCAATTGTCGCCATCAGGCTTACTTTCTGTAATCGGTACAGTTTTTCCAGTTTCAACATCCACCCAGACTCGCACCCAATTATCAACCTGCGCCAGCACAGAAGTGTTACCACCTGTTGGCTTAAAGTTCTCTACCTCTGGCAAAATCACCGGCAAGCATTCATCAGCCACGGCAATTGGCGCACGACCATCAACATGAACAATTGGAATTGGAGCGCCCCAATAGCGCTGACGAGAAATCAACCAATCGCGCATTTTATACGTGGTTTTACTTCGCCCAGAATTCTGCTGCTCCAGCCACGCAACAATTTGCTCGCGAGCATCCTCACTCCTAGTCCCATTGAATTGACCGGAATTTATCAACTCACCCTCACCAGAATAACAGCCAGCATCGGCTGAATGTTCAGGCTTATCAATAACCTGGATAATCGGCAGGTCAAACTTCTCAGCAAACGCAAAATCGCGCTCGTCGTGCGCTGGCACAGCCATGACTGCGCCGGTTCCATAGCCGCCCAAAACATAATCCGCCACCCAGATTGGCAATTTTTGACCATTAACTGGGTTTATGACATAACTGCCGGTAAATACGCCTGTTTTCTCTTTATTCTCTTGGCGCTCAACATCCGATTTTTGTTGCGAAGCTTGGATATACGCTTCAACCTTTTCGCGCGTATCAGAATTGACCAACTGAGAAATCAGAGAATGCTCCGGTGCCAAAGCTACATACGTCGCGCCAAATAACGTGTCAGGACGAGTTGTGAAAACTGTAATCTTGGAATCTTGACCACTAACCGCAAACTCAACTTCCGCGCCAACTGATCGACCAATCCAATTTTTCTGCATGGTTTTAACCATTTCCGTCCAATCAAGCGCATCGGTTGCCTCTAAAATTTCATCTGCATACGCCGTAATTCGGAAGAACCACTGCTTAAGATTGCGCTTGGTCACAGGATTGCCGCAGCGCCAACATTTGCCACCTTCAACCTGTTCGTTAGCAAGCACTGTGTTATCAGTTTCACACCACCATTGCGGCTGTTCTTTTTGATATGCCAAATCGTGCTTATATAATTGCGTAAAAATCCACTGAGTCCATTTGTAGTATTCTGGATCGGCTGTAGAAATTTCTTTTGTCCAATCATAACTAAACCCAAGTCGCTTCAATTGCTCCTTAAAATGAACCTTCGCCTCATCGTGCGCTACGCGCGGCGTTTTTCCGACTTTAATAGCGTAATTTTCAACCGGCAGACCAAAGCTGTCCCAGCCGATTGGATGATAGACATTATAGCCCTGCTGACGCTTGAATCGTGCCTTGATGTCGGCAAATTGAAAAGTACGACCGTGACCAATGTGAATTCCCGCCCCTGTAATCCCTGGAAGCATGCTCAAACTGTAATATTTCGGCCGAGTCGTGTCATTAAAATCAACCGCGTAAGTGCCGTCAGCCTCCCATTTGTTTTGCCATTTTTGTTCAATTTCTGTCGGATTATAGCGTCTCATATCTGTAATTATAGCAAATAATCCCGCTCATTACGAACGGGATTATTATTAGGTAATTAAATCACTTACCTGATTGAGGTTGATGACAATCCGCTCGAATACCCTTCCATAAAACCTTCTACAAACTCTTTCAAGCTTTCAGCACTCGAAGGAACCTTGATTTCCTCAGACTTGTTCATATTAATGTCAAATGAAATTTCTACAGAAGCCTTCTTATCATTACCCTTAAGCTCTACAGCCTTCAGTTCATGAGATGACCTATCAACCCACACCTTCAATGAAGATTCGTCAATAGATGATGATTCACTACTCTTGTAGCTATTAGATTTTCCGCACTTACCGAGCGCCTTGCCGACTGATGAATTCTTAAACTCTTCCTCAAATTTTGACGAATTAGATTTATTATTACCTTGCAATTCAAAGCCGCGTCCGCCGTTACGATCACTAATCTTTGAATCTTTTATAGTAAATAAACTATTCTTTTGATAAATCTGAGCCAATTCCTTACGTGCACTTTCGTCACTTTGGATTTTCTTCAGAGCGTTAATTCCACACTTGTATTCGCTACCGATTTCATCTGGAGAAATCTTCATCCACGTGTCGCTCATTTTATCTATCTCAGAACCCATCTTCTCCAATGCCTGATCACGGTAAGTTTCTATTTGAGATCTTGATAGGTTGCCGCCAGACGAAGATTCCATAACTACTTCAAGCAAAGTTCCATACAAATCCTTAAAGTTATTTATCTTCACATATATCGTTCCGTCACTATCAAGAACCACATCACCTTTAAGAGGGATATTTTTCTCAACTCCCTTAACATTAAGCTTAGCATCAATATTCGCCTTTGATTTTCCCGAATCAGTAGCAGTCTTTACGTTTAGCTCTATTTTTCCTTGGTCGCGCATATCAATAACCACCTTACCGTCGGCAGTCATCTTCTTTGCCATAATAGCATTAGACACAGCGTCTGTAACCATCTTTTCTGGATTCTGCCACCACAAGAAATAAACTAGCACAGCAGAGATAATAGCAATAAGAGCTATAACTCCCAGCACTATGCCAATTATCAATCCCGTTTTCTTCTTTTTTGGTTGCATCGGCACGCCGTTATATTGCGGCTGCGGTGCAGGTTGATTACCTTGATCCATCATTCCCCCTTATTTTATATACCTTGAATTTAATATATCACATTAATCTTTAAATTGTGAGAAAAATTGATTTTTCCTAGCAATCCACTCCGGCGTTTGCCTGACTAAGTATTTATCGTCCTCAGTGCTATGAAGGTTGATTTTTATAGATTCCTCCAGCCATACGCCGCCGCTCGAACCCTTAAACAGAGCAACGCCTTCAGATTTCAATTTGTCGCGTACGAAAGACCCAGCCTCGATGGCATTCTTACACTCCTTCACCTGACAACCTCTTTGACGAGCAGCCGGTGCCAAATATTGATTAGCTTTCTCGCCAACCGTCACAACCCAATCCAACAAATCCGGGCTACAATGAGAACCAAGTTCAGCGTGAGCTTGCTCGAAAATCCCCTTTAAACCATTCATATTACCAAGTACAGCAATGCGCTGCGGAGTCTCAATTCGATACAAAGATTGCAAAGCAGCTAAGGCAGTCAACGGCGTCGAACTATAGCTATCATCAATCAACCAAGTATTGTCCGCACCCTTCAGTAAATTCATCCTGCCAGGCAGTGGACGCAAATTTTCTATACCTTTTTTTATATTCTCCTCAGTTTCACCAAATGCATAACCAATAGCTGCCGCCACGATCGCTGGACGAATATTATGCTCGCCGATTAGCTTAACGTTGACTTCTAGCCCATTAGGATTTTCCGGCGACATAATAAATCCGTGATGTCCATCTTTCAGGGAAAAATTACGATCGTCAAAATTATACTCCGCCACGGGATCACTTCCGTAAGTAGTGATATTAGGATTCGTCAAAAAGCTAGCAAAACGCCCGTCAATGTCATCACGATTTATCATCGCCATTCGCGAGAAATTCGCCAGCGAAATCATCTCATTCGCTACTTCCTCCAAGGAATATTCAACCTGCATTCGACCATTCGTCACAGAAGTTACAACCGTAATATCCGGCACAACATAAGCCTTAAACCAATCGTTATAGCCAAGTTCCTTTGGATTAAATTCCTGAACAATTACCTGAACTTCCGGTTTTTCGGCCTTAATTCTCTTCTTTACGGCGCGCATCACCTTCCACCATTTGAAAAGGCCTTTTTCAGGCATTTTCACGCCCATCATCTGAAGGAAAATGTCAGCTTTCGTCTTCGGCTCTTCATTGCGAAGTTGAATATCAAATTGTTGCGCCAAAACTGTACCGATAGCTATTTTTGCACTAGCCTTTCCAGCGCTACCAGTTATCGCCACAAGCTTCACATCTGGATGAACAGCAAAAAATTCTCGCACTAATTTTGCTAGTTTTTCTTCCCTCTTTTTTGAAACAGTAACCATAACTATATCATACCATAAGCATTATAGAAGAGCTGCTACGCGCCCACCCGGGGCATATTTGAATGTGTGTTTGTCTTTCAATTGGCAAGCATAGGAGAATGCCCCTATGCGTACCAGCTCATGTTTAATTATGCATTATCGCCCAAAAAAACACAAGCTTTATGTCTCACTGCGACTATTGATCTGTGTCGCTTATCATTTTCAATAGTTCTTGCTCGTCAATGATTTTCGTGCCGTATTGCTCAGCCTTTTTCAATTTGCTAGCACCAACCTTACCACCAGCCACCAAATATGTCGTGTCTTTAGAAACTGCAGTTTGAAAAACTCCACCGAGATTACGAATTTTATCCGCAGCAGTGTCGCGTCCCATAGATTTCAGAGTACCCGTGACGACAAAACTTTTTCCACTCAAACCGCCAGATTTTTTATTGAACTGAGGAACAACACCTAATTCGGTGAATTTATTGAGCAATTTTACGTTATCCTCATCAGCAAACCACGCCACTACAGATTCGGCGACAATTTCACCCACGCCATCAACTTGCCGCAAATCATCAATCGTCGCTTTCGCTAAATTTTCCATACTTTCAAAATGATTCGTCAAATCAATCGCAGTTTGCGCGCCAATATGACGAATTCCCAGACCGTACAAAAATCGTTCTAATTCTGGACTTTTTTTATCAGCAATTGCCGAGATTAACTTTTGCGCAGAAATATCAGCAAACCGATCCAACTTTAACAAATCGTCTTTAGTAAGCGTGAAAATATCCGCCAAATCTCTGACCAAACCGTTGTCAATCAAAACTTCCACGTTCTTTTCGCCAAGCGTATCAATATCAAGTGCACCCTTAGACGTGAAATGCGCCAAAGCTCGCTTCAAAATCAGCGGACCACTA
The DNA here is from genome assembly GCF_022828375.1 of Candidatus Nanosynbacter sp. TM7-053. Classification (GTDB taxonomy): domain Bacteria; phylum Patescibacteriota; class Saccharimonadia; order Saccharimonadales; family Saccharimonadaceae; genus Nanosynbacter. Next base: position 127,213 of record NZ_JAJQJX010000002.1, on the reverse strand, counting down.
GAGCCCTTGACTCGATAAACAGCTTCACCTTCCGGTCGCACAAATTCCAACTCCGGATATTGCCGTTTTAATTCTGCTTCATAATCAATTGGCTCAGAATCTGCAGGTCGCAATTCCTTCAAGACACTCTCAACTTGCGGAATAATATCACCCGCCTTAAAAATCACCACAGTGTCGCCTCGCCGAATATCCAAACGCTCAATTTCATCGGCATTATGCAAGCTAGCGTGCTGCACCGTAGTTCCCGCCACCACCACTGGATCAAACACAGCCACTGGAGTCGCCGCGCCAGTTCGCCCGATAGAAATGACTATATCTCGAACGATCGTTGTAGCTTCTTCGGCCGCGTACTTATAAGCCACCGCCCCACGCGGATTTTTACCCACCATCCCGAGATTGTCGTATATCTCTCGATCGTTAATTTTAATAACCAGCCCGTCCGTATTAAACGGCAAGTCATGACGCTTGTCGCTCCATTCATCAACAAATTTCATCACGTCGGACAAATTATCAAAAACACTAGCCTGCTGATTGCGAGAAATCCCCAGCGCCGTCAAAGCCTCGTAAGCAAAACTATTCGTCGGAACTTCCGAACCATCATCGCGAATCACATCATATCCACGAAAATGCAACGGGCGCGCCGCCACCAGCGCAGGATCTAATTGACGAATTGTCCCCGCAGCCAAATTGCGCGGATTGGCAAATGTAGGCAGCCCTAGAGATTTCTGCTTTTTATTAAGCTCCTCAAAATCCCGTTTCAGCATGACAATTTCGCCACGAATCTCTGTCCGACCGCGCAAAAAATTTTCAAAACCCGCCGCTTCACGCAGACGAAGCGGTACGTTTTTAATAGTCCGAACATTATTCGTTACATCTTCGCCAACAAAACTATCGCCACGCGTCACAGCTTGCGACAATACACCATCGACATAAATCAACGCGCACGCCAAGCCGTCCATTTTTATATCCGTAAAAAATTCATGTCGCTGACCCGGTATCAATTTATCAGTTCGCTCAATCCACGCCTCAACTTCACTTTTATCGAAGACGTCGTTCAAACTGACCATTCGGCGCACGTGCCTTACTTTTTGAAAACCGTCGAGCAGTTTATTCCCAACTCGCTGCGTAGGACTATCAATAGTAATCAATTCTGGATGATCCGATTCAATTCTCTTCAGCTCATCCATCAGGCTGTCATAAACCGCATCGCTCACACTCGGTTTGTCCAAGGTATAGTATTCGTAGCTATAACGATTTAACAGGTTTTTGATTTCGTCAATTCTTGGTTTTTTTGGTGTCACTTTCAACCACCTTTCTGTAGAACAAATAGACATACACAGAAATCATAATTATCGTTACGTAAAGTAAAATCAAGCCAGTTGTTGGGACAATTGGCAACCAGTCGATACCACTAATCCACCCCTTCAGTGCGCCGTCAAGCAGAATTACCGGAATCAGAACTACCGCCCACAAAAGCACAGACAGAACAACAGCCCACGCAAATCTCAGCAAAATCCTTAGTCTTCGCCCCGTCACAATATCGCCCGACAAACGCAACGCGTGAAACGGATACATCCCCGGCAACGTTATGATGATCATCGCAAAAACCGTAGAAGTCGCCCAATAGACTGACATCGCCACTATCAGAATCGCCGCACCGCCAGCCGCCATCAGAATCGGCGTTTGATTTAACACTCCCGAAGCATTAAGCGCGCTATAAATAATCACCGCCACTGCCGCCGGCACCATTTGAATCAAGAAAACTCCAATGACAATTATTAGCGCAATTATGGGCGATCCAGAACTATACAAACCGTCGCGCATTTTCGGTTTTTTACCAATTAAAATAGCTCGCGTTAGCCAAACGGACGACAGCCAAGTTAATAGCCCCAGAAAGATTCCCGCCGCTTGCTGCACATTTCCACCAGCCGTTCCACTGCCAGAAATATAGCTAACCGCAACGCCAGAAAATAGGCTAATTGTTGTATAAATTCCGCCGAATCCATTTGACTCAGCCTGATTCATCACGTCTTTAAGTTGTTGATATGTATCTTGCGACATGACGCTGGCTAAGGCAAACGTCAATATCGACATAACGATGATTAACGCCAGGAAAGTCTTCTTGTTTCGCCACACCAGACGGCAAGCTTCACTAGTCAGCGACCAATATCCCGGAATTTTTAGATCTCGTTGGTAATCTCGTCGCTTAGTTAGCCGAAAACTACGATGAGGTCGGCGCTGCAGAAAATTACGTCGCTGCTGATTTAATTTGCTAAAGTCATGCTTAATACCAGGCCATACACCTTTTTTATGATCAGCATTTGACTTCTTAGGATTCTTGACTACTCGTTTTTTGGAGGTTTTCGTTGCCATAATTACATCTTTGTTGCGTTATTCCTCAACCTTGCAATTCTATCTTCTAGCGGCGGATGAGTACTAAATAGTTTTGAGAAAAATCCGGGCTTCAAAGGATTATTCATGAACAAATTGGCAGTGGAAGAGCTTTGTTTTTGCATTGGTTTGCCGTATTGGCGTAACTTTTCCAGCGCGCTTGCTAGCCCTTCAGTGTCTCGTGTCAATAATACACCCGAAGCATCCGCCAGATATTCACGCTGCCTACTAACCGCCAATTGAGTTATCGTTGCCAAAAGCGGCGCCAATATACCCACAATCAACCCGAAAGCGTAGATGATAGGATTGACATCCCTGTCACGATCGTCACTATAAAACATCATTCTAAGTGCCAAATCTGCAAATAGACCAATCGCACTAACCAGACCAAAAGCAATCATACTCACACGGATGTCGTAATTTCGCACGTGACTCATTTCATGCGCCATAACCGCCTCCAGCTCACGCTTGTCCATAATATCCAAAAGTCCAGTAGTCACACCAACAATAGCGTGATTTGGGTCGCGACCAGTCGCAAAAGCATTTGGAGCTGGATCATCGATGATATAAACTTTCGGCATCGGCATACCAGAGGCGATAGACAAATTTTCCACCACTCGCCAAAGTTCAGGAGCGTCATTTTTACTAATTTCCTGAGCTCCAGTCATCATCATAGCCAACTTGCCAGCTATAAAATATTGCAACCAAGCATATAAAATTGCACATATAAAAATGATGAGAGCTAGCGAATAGCTATCAGTTGCCACGCCGATAAACAGACCGATAATTCCAATAATTATCACAAATACAGACATAATTAATATTGTGTTGCGTTTGTTTTGAGAAACTGCATTGTACATATGTTAATTATATCAAAAATCGCCCGCTAAAAATAGACGAGCGATTTTCATTTCAGAGTTCAATTAGAACTTTACTTCAACCGGATTTTCAACGCTTGCACGGTCTTCAACGTCGAAAAATTCCTTAGCTTGGAAGCCGAACATTCCCGCGATGATGTTTGTTGGGAAAGTCTGGATCTTCGTGTTTAAGTCGCGAACGCCACCGTTGTAGAATCGGCGAGCTGCTTGGATTTTATCCTCAGTGTCAACCAATTCTTGTTGCAATTGCAAGAAGTTCTGGTTTGCTTTCAATTCTGGGTAAGCCTCAGATACGGCAAATAAGCTCTTCAACGCGCCTTCCAAAGCATTTTCAGCCTTGGCGGTTTCAGCCACGCTGCCGGCATTCATAATTGCTGAACGAGCTTCTGCGACCTTCTCAAACACTTCTTTTTCGTGTGTAGCGTAGCCTTTTACTGAGTTGACCAAATTTGGAATTAAATCAGTTCGGCGCTTTAGCTGAACAGTAATGTCGCTCCATGCCTCTTCTACGCGGTTGCGCAATACAACCAAACCATTGTACGCACCGATTACAACTCCTACGAGTACTAATAAAACTACCACTGTAACAATAAGTACGATTACCAATGGACTCATTTCTTACCTTGTCCCTTTCCTATTTAATATTATTTTCTTTACAACTTTGGTGCGCAAGGCGGGAATCGAACCCGCACGACTTTTGGTCAAGGGATTTTAAGTCCCTCGCGTCTACCAATTCCGCCACTCGCGCTTATTTACATACAATCCAGACGCCTACGCGCCAGACTTCTTATATTATACTATATTCACTAAGTAAAGTGTACAATTTCGCAAAATAAAAAATAGCCCAATACTCAGGACTATTTATCAAAAATTGGAGGCACGTACGAGAGTCGAACTCGTCTAAAAGGTTTTGCAGACCTCTGCGTAACCGCTCCGCCAACGCGCCACCGCCTTTATTATATCAGATTTTGCAAAACATATCACAAACAATTCATCCAATAATTGCAATATGTTTGGTGCGAGCGAGAAGACTTGAACTTCCACGAGCGCAATGCTCACTAGCCCCTCAAGCTAGCGCGTCTACCAATTCCGCCACGCCCGCATAACCACTTACCATTATACCCGATTACGGGGTTTTGTAAACGGACTTTTTCTCTGTCGCCCAATATTGAACATCAACATAGCGATCGACGGGATTGACAACTTCGGTGCTTGCGTCGAGAGCCTTAACGTTCCGAATATGGATATAGTCAAACTTCGGCTGATACAAGGCAATCGCTGGAGCGTCCGCTTGCCAAGTGGCAGTAAACTTCGCGTAACGATCAGCGCGTTGCTTTGCCGAGATTTTAGATCGGCCGCTCTCCAAAGCATCGTCCGCTATCGCATTATTGTAATTGGAGAAATTCAAACCATTATTGGTTGCCTGTGAAGAATGCCAATAGGCGTAAACATCAGGGTCGCCGCCCAAGGAGAGTTCATAAACCAGCACGTCAAAATTGCGCGGTTGCAAAACTGTCTGAAGAATATTTTGAGTGGCGTCGTTCGGATCGACAACTTTAATATCCGATTCTATATTCAACTCGTCATACCAAACTTGAGCCAAATACCTAGCGACCTTTTCGTAATTGCTATTCTTCAAAACGACCACGTTGAGTTTTAACTTATCATTTCCCTTCTGACGAACATTATTCACACTCTTCCAGCCCTCGGCGTCAAGTAGAGATTTTGCTTTCTTGACGTCATAACCAGACGAGTTTGAACTATTTCCCAGGAATTTGTTAAGCGTTGGGCCAGATAATTCCTCCGTAGACAATGACAAAGATTGGCGTAACTTGGACGTATCAACACTGAGCGACAAAGCTTGACGAACTGCTTTTGATCGCAAGAACTGACTATTGTTATTAAACAGCGCGTAAACTCCATTATTCAAAGAATGCGCTTCTGCGGCATACATAGATTTTACCTCGGCGGATTGATCATTATAAATCAATTCTGGAGTTCCTGTAATTTCTCGCGTACGCAAACTTTTCGCAATATCATCCTGCGTCGGATACGCGTACAACTGGAATCGCTCTAACTTAGGCGTGCCGCCATAATAATTGCTATTCGATTGCAAATATAGCACTTTTTTACTGCCATCACTAGTTGCATTCTGCAATAACCTAAAGGCGAATGGACCACTGGATATAGGCGACTTATTAAAATCATGTTCACGTAAATTCGACGGTTTAACATCTTTTAATATATGTTTAGGAATAATCGGGAATGTCAAAGCGTGGACAAACGGCGAATATGACGACGGCAAGATAAACTTCACCGAATCGTCAGACACTTTTTCGAATTTTATAGATTTCCAGCCAGATATCTCAGCTCCAACTTCTGGATTCGCCAATAGCTTCAACGTAAAAATTACATCGTCCGCCGTTAGGTCTTGTCCGTCCGACCACTTCAGACCTTTCTTCAGTTTGACTATATATTCGGTTTCTTTGTCGTTCACGCTGACGCTATCCGCCATGTCAGCCTTTATATTGCCCGTTGAGTCATATCGATACAAACTTGAAAATAGCAATTTCGCGGCGGATTTTTCAGCATTGGTTTTTGCGAAAATCGGATTTAAGTTTTCCAAAGGACCCAACACACCCTCAGAATACGATCCGCCAGAAGTGTACGCCATTGTCGTGAAAGAATTGCGAGAAATATGCCACTGCACCGCACTGGCGCCAATCATCACCAATACTAGAATAATCCAGACAGAAACCCGACGTCGCACATTAGACAAACGGTCTAACCTGGATGTCACGAATTTATGCGCATGGCGCAAGCTTCCCTTTTCAATCTTACGCAGACGCTTATTGACATCTTTACTGGAAACTTTTAGCCGCGCAAAACGATTCCATGACGAATTATCCGAGCTCAAATCTATTCTCCTATTTTTGCAATCCCGGCAAAATCATACTTGCCAAAATCGATAACACAAAAATCACCGCAAAAACAATAGTTACGTCGAACAAGTTTTTATCAAATCCGCGACGAGTAGTAAATAATTCTCCAGACGAGCCGAATCCTGCACCCAAACTTGCGCCTCGTTGTTGCAACAAAATTGCGATAATCATCAGTACGGCAGATCCAAGCGTCACGTACGGTAAAATTGTATCAATTGACATATTACTCCTTTTCTTCCCGCTGCAAAACCAGCGCGCTACTTATAATATAGTTTACCAAACTCAATATAATCCCGGCAATAATTGAATGCGCAAAAGTCATAGAAATCCCTGGTGCCAAAGCGAGCGAAATATAAACCATAAAGCCGTTCACAATTAAGGTAAACAGTCCTAAGGTCAATAAAATTGCTGGCAGAGCTAAAATTGTAACGATTGGCTTCAATACGCTATTCACTACCGAAAATATCAACCCCGCCACCATAAACGTCCACGCAGAAGTTGCGCCCGGAGTTTCATTTCCAAGCAGCCGCACCGCAACCCAAATACCTACCGAGTTAAGAATCAGCCGAATCAAAAACGTTGCAAATTGTCTTTTCATTAGTCTTATTATATATAATTTATGCTTTATTGTCGATTAGTCGCCCAAACTTAAGACAAGCGTTTAATCAAATCTGCCCTTTTCGCGCCAACTTCCGCCTGCAATTCCGCATAATCTGCCTCGATAATTTTTCTCACACTACCAAACTTCCTCAACAATTTAGCACGTGTCTTTGGGCCAATCCCTGGAATTTCTTCCAGCTGGTTTTTCGTCTGATTTTGACGCTTCAGCACTGTATGATAGCTCACAGCAAATCGGTGCGACTCGTCACGAATCCGCTGGAAAAGTTTAACAATGTCTATCGTCGCAATAGAACTTTTTGTAAAATTGTCCCGGCTGGAACCGTCATCAATAGCAGAGCCTCGTAGATTTTTTGAATGAGATCCGGCGTTGCGCTGAGCAGGATGCAAATTCACTACATACACATCATTATCTTCGTAAATAGTGACATCCTGATGAATAGATTTTTGCAGCTTCTCAATGTATGATACATCAATTTGCGAGCCAGTTTTATGAATAATAATTTCTTCCTCGCGTTTGGCGATGCTAATAATCGGCAATTTTATCCCGCGCTCATCCCTCGCCTTAATCGCTGCCGAGAGTTGACCTTTTCCGCCGTCAATCAACAACAAATCCGGACGACCCCAGCTTTTGATGTTTCGCTCGCCAAGCCGCCTAAAAATCACCTCATACATATTTCCAGTATCGTCATTTTTTTCACCCACCTTAAATTTGCGATATTCCGCACGATCGCTCACACCATTCGTAAAGACCACCATACTCGCCACAACCTGACGTCCGCTCATATGCGAAATATCATAGCCCTCAATTCGCACTGGAATATTTTTCAAGCCAAGTAGTTTTGCTAAATCAGCCAGAGCCTTGTCTTTTGAAATATCCAAAAACTCCTTATCGCCAAACATAACGCGTCGCTGAAGTTCTTGCATGGCGCGCAACTTATTCCTCAAACTTGCCGCCCGCTCAAAATCGTGAAGTCCCGCAGCCGTTCTCATATCACGCTCCAGCTCCACAGCAATAGCCTTGCGATTTCCCTTAATATAACTTATCAATTTACGCAAACCAGCTTTATACGCGTCCGAACCATCACTTATTTTCGGACTTAAGCCCAAATCTTCATCCAACTTTGATTGCCCGGGGCGTCTTTGGTGAGTGAGATACGGAAAAATTCGCCTCAAATAGCGCAATGCCTTTTTTAACGCAAAACCATTGTAAAATGGACCAAAATAATCCGCACCATCATCGGCAGGATTCCGCGTAAAACTGACCGTCGGCCAATCGCTTTTCATATTAATCCGAACGTACATCTGAGATTTGTCGTCGCGCAACAGAACGTTGTATCGCGGCATATACCGCTTGATCATCTCGCTTTCCAAAAACAGCGCATCAACCTCACTCTCAGTTTCAATCCAATCAGTATCAAAAATCTCCGCCACCAGCACCATAGTTTTATTATCTCGCCCGCGCGAATCTTGAAAATACTGACGTACGCGATTTTTAAGAACCGCCGCCTTGCCAACATAAATTACCTCGCCGCTCGCCGACTTATGAAAATAAACGCCGGGCGTTCGCGGCAAAGTTTTCAGTTTAGCTTGCAATGCTTGATTCATTAAATACATTACAATCTAAACACGCTAATTATGCAAGTATTCTTCTAGCGATTGACTAATCTTCCAACCACTTTTTGAGAACTATCGCCTGATTATGTTCCGTATCTTTGGCGCCATATAACAGCGTAACTGCAGATTGTTTACTCCAATTATTCTTCGCCTCGGCTGCTGTAGGATTATTATCTAACTCCTTCATATAACGACGAGAGAATTCCGGGAATTTTTCCGGGTCGTGATTAAACCATTTACGCAATTCATCGGTCGGGGCAATTTCTTTATTCCACTCGTCCAATGCAGCTCGTTCTTTGCTAATTCCTCGCGGCCACAATCGATCGACCAACACACGATAACTATCGCCTGACGCGGTCGACTCATAAATCCGTTCAATTTTATACTTTGTCATAATTTCATATAACTACAAATCATTGATCAGATCAATAAAAAGCGAAAGCTAACCATTCTTCAATATTTAATCGACGCTACGTAAATATTCATCCAAAAATTCACTCCAGTCAGACGCATTCTTCTCGCGGAAGTAAGCGCGAAGAAAATCAACCATAATTTGATGACGATTTCCCGCTTCTATTCGCCCCGGCTCAGTCAACATCAAACCTTTCAATTTCAGCAGTTTCTCAAAGAAGTGATTGATAAATCCGTCAGTATCATGCGTATTACCATCAGCGTTATATTCGTGCGCCGCCAGATTGACATTCGGCCAAACTTTAGGATCAAAAATCCGCCCACCATGATGACAAGCATAAACCAACGCTCGCTCAATGCCGACTGCGCCAATAGCGTCACACATATCAGCGTCAGACACCAATTTCCCCGCCAGCCGCTGCGGCTGCTTGCCATTCAGCCGTTTACTATAACCAATCGCCGCAATATTTTCCAGCACAACCTGACTTAAATCATCAGCTATCTCTGCCTGCGCCATAATATCTACCGCGTTCGTCAATTTTTCTGCCTGCGTTTTACCGACTAATTTATAATCATCAACATCATGCAGCCAAGCCGTCAACAGCACTTCTTGCAGGTTCACCGATTCGCTGCATTCGTTAGCGAAACGCTCTGCCAACAACGCCACTCGCTCAACATGATCATCAGCATGCCCCGAAGTGTCGCCACCCAGCAACTGCCGAACTTTAGTCTTTACTATTTCAAGCTGGGAAATTTGTCGATCGTTCATACTCATATTATACATAAAAGCAGAGCCGCCTACTGATGCTTATTAATATACAAAGTGCAATATTCTTCAGGAAGATAATTCATATTAAACCACCGGGCTTCCATTATTTCAAAGTTGCATTTTATGTCATAGTCAGACGCGTGCGCCGCAAAAACTCTAACTGAAAATTTGGCATACGACTCATGAGAATTAGCTTTTCCTAGATATCGCAGATTATGTATCTTTAATCCAATTTCTTCCAAGACTTCTCTAACGGCAGCCTGCTCATAACTCTCATTATGCTTCACTCCGCCTCCTGGTAGAGCCCACTTTTGGCGGCTAAGACGACCCCTAACTAACAAAATCCTACCATCATCACGATAAACAATCACCCGCACGCGGTCATTCTTCGGTGCAATCCTAAAAATTAGCGACATTACACACGCAATTCCACGAAAAATCGCCCGTCCGAATGAACTAAACATCTCGCCGGCGATTGATCCTTTGTGAGACATAATTAGCAGGAACTTTCTCCTTTGGCGACAGCTTACTCGGTAGTTACACCGTCAAAATCTTCTTCGTTAGCCTCCGCTTCTTCGCGAGTCGCCCGAACGATTCCATCTTTGTGATGTGCTGGACTATAAATCGTGTAGAGCTTAAGCGGCTCTTCGCCAGTATTTATCACATTATGCTCAGCGCCCGCCGGCACAATAATCGCACTACCGTCGGAAACAATATATTCATTGCCATCAATCAAAACCTTACCTTCGCCAGACTCAAATCGGAAAAATTGATCATTCTCCTCATGAACCTCCGAACCAATTTCCCCACCAACAGGCAAGCTCATCAATACCAATTGACAATGCCTGGCAGTATATAAAACCTGACGAAAACTATCATTTTCTAACGTAAGTTTTTCGATATTTCCACTAAAACCCTTCATAAATCCCCCTTCTATTTTCTATTTTGCAGCTTTTTCCAGAGCGTCAATCAACGTCTGCTTTGGCTTCATGCCGATCATTTCAGCAACTTCCTCGCCGCCAACAAAAATCTTCATGTTTGGAATTCCTTGCACGCGATATTCCATAGCCAATTGCGCATTTTCCTGACTAGCTTCAGTGTCAACCTTAACAATATCAAACTCTGTTTCTTCAGTAATTTGATGCAAAAGCGGAGCCATTGCACGACATGGCGGACACCACGGCGCCCAAAAATCAACTAGTACAGGACCGTCGCTTTTTAGCACCTTATCTTCAAATTCTTGCTTCGTTGTAATTTCATATAAAGCCATTATTTCCTCCTTTTCTGGCATTTTTTACAAACTCCCGTCACAACCAACGGGCCGTCAATATAACAATCGCTAATTTCATGCGCAATCTGTTTTCTCATTTCATCGGCAATTTTAATATCCATCAAACCATCGCAGTCACTACACACAAAATGATCGTGATCACCCTTACGAATATCATATCGCAAGCAACCCTTTTTGGTCGATGGCGCCAAACCAATCATCCCGTCGCCACACAGGCGCTGAGTTATTCGATGCACCGTCGTGTCGCTGACTTCAGGATGAATATTCCGCAATTCCTGAGCAATTTCCGCATTCGTCGCGTGATGTTTGCTCTTCAAAATCGCCATCACATCATTCGTGTGTTTTGTTGATCGCCTAACAATTTGCGTCATGTTCCTATTGTAAAGTATTTACAATAAATAAACAAGGGCTTTACTCCACAAATTGACTTATATCTATATATTCCATATAATAGTCAAAGTCTATGAACTCCCGACGGCGAGTTCCTCTAATGCATAATTTTGAATAATTAAGAACGCTCAGTTTTCTGTGCAGCTTATAAATATTAATTTATTATCGAAAGGAATTGATTTGAAAAACAAACCAAACAGCAAAGAAATATTTCGTCTATTTTGGAAAACGTCAGCGCCGTACAAACACCGTCGAAACTTGGCAATATTTTTTGCGATGCTGACTCTTGTGGTTACTATTTTTGTCGGTCCGCTCATAATTGCTCAGCTCCTTAGCATTATCCAACACAATCAACTGCACAACGCAAAAAATCTATGGACACTAATTGCTTTATATGGCGTCAATGGATTATGGTCGAGCGTCATCGGCTGGCGATTAGTCTTATATCTCGCCTGGACATTTGAAACCGCCATGCAACGAGATTTGTACGCTCGATGCTTTAGCAAACTGACCAATCAAACATTATTCTTCCATTCAAATAAATTCGGCGGATCGCTCGTTAGCCAAACAAATAAATTAGTCGGCGCGGTAGAAAGTTTTTGGGACACGATAATTTGGTCAGTTTTGCCGCTAGTTGTTTCGCTAGTCGGTTCAATAATCGTCTTATCGACCCTTCTCTGGCAATACGCGTTATTCTTACTCATCTTCTCAATTGTTTTCAGCATCGTCGTTTATTACGGATCCAAGCCAATGGCGAAATTGACAAAAAAAGAAGCCAAATCCAGCAATAAATTGAACGGACAATTAGCCGACGCAATCTCAAACGTTCTAGCAGTCAAGTCATCTGGCGCCGAAGCTACGGAACAGAAATTTTTCGCAAAAACCGTCAACTCTTGGCGAAACTCGAGTCTCGACGTAATGCGCGGATTCTTAAAAGTCAGCACCGTGTATTCGTCAATCAACATGGTTATTAAAATTGGAGCAATCGCCTTCGCAGTGTACGCAGCCCAGAATAATTTGGTGTCAGTGGCGTCCGTTTATCTTATTATCACCTACACTGGAAGTGTCGCACATGAATTGTGGAACATGAACGGAATTATGCGCAATTACAACCGAATTATCGGTAACGCAAATGATATGGTAGAGATCTTACAAACGCCAACGACATTGATTGATAAAAGCGATTCAAAGCTAAAAGTTACAAACGGCGAAATTTCTATGGATAAAATAACTTTCACACACGACGAGGGTCAAGGCGACACTCTCTTCCACGACTTCTCTCTGGATATTAAACCGGGCGAAAAAATAGGTTTGGTTGGAGCGAGCGGTTCTGGAAAAACGACGCTCACCAAATTGCTATTACGCTTCGCCGACATTGACTCGGGAAAAATTACCATTGATGGACAAGATATTTCCGAAGTCACCCAAGCAAGCCTGCGCGCCAAAATCGCTTACGTACCGCAAGAGCCATTACTATTCCACCGCTCCGTGCGCGAAAACATCGCTTACGGTCGACCTGATGCAACGGACGCGGAAATTGAAGAAGCCGCCAAAAAAGCTGGCGCTTACGATTTTATCGTTGGACTTAAAGACGGTTTTGACACAATGGTTGGCGAGCGCGGAATTAAATTATCTGGCGGACAGCGACAACGAGTTGCAATTGCTAGGGCAATCCTGAAAGATGCGCCAATTCTAGTCCTCGACGAGGCGACTTCAGCGCTAGATTCTGAGTCAGAAGCGTTGATCCAAAAGTCTTTGAAAACGCTGATGGAGAATCGAACCTCAATTGTCATTGCCCATCGCTTATCTACAATTGCTAAGTTGGACCGTATAATTGTTTTGAAAAATGGGAAAATTGTCGAAGACGGATCGCACGACGAGCTCATCAATAAAAAACGCGGTGTTTACGCAAAATTATGGGCGCGACAATCTGGCGGATTCATCGAAGAATAATTAAAATCGCACATGCTAATTGTGATATAATTAGGATATGGAATCCTTTATTCACTTGATAACTAGCTTTGGTGTATTGGCAATTTTATCAGTAATTTTCGCAGAATCCGGTCTACTAATCGGCTTCGTCTTACCCGGCGACAGCCTGCTTTTCACCGCTGGATATATGGTTCAGCAAAACATTCTACACATTGACATCCACATTTTTGCACTTTTGGTTTTTGCAGCGGCAGTGCTGGGCGACAGTGTTGGTTATAGTTTTGGCCACAAAGTTGGACGCAAGCTGTTTGAAAAAGAAAATTCCCGATTCTTCAAGAAAAAATATTTGGAGCAAACAGAAAAGTTTTATGACAAACACGGCTCGGCGACAATCGTCCTGGCTCGATTTGTACCAATTGTAAGAACCTTCGCCCCAATCGTTGCCGGCGCTAGTAAAATGCACTATAAAACATTCTTAACTTTCAATCTTATCGGTGGATTTCTTTGGTCGTCAGCATTCGTTTATCTGGGTTTCTACGCTGGCGAGTTTTTGACCAAAGCAGGCGTAAATATTGAAGTTGCAGCAATCCTCATTATTTTCCTGTCTGTCTCACCAATGGCTATTCACGCTTTGAAACAGCCAAATACTCGCGCTTTGCTAAGAAAACAATTGTCAGTTCTCCTCTCAAAAACCAAGCGTAAAAAGTAGTCTTAAAGCATCTTTTTCAGATATTTGCCAGTGAACGAATTTGGCACTTTGGCGATATCTTCAGGCGTACCGCAAGCCACAACCGTACCGCCACCAATTCCGCCCTCTGGACCCATATCAATTATCCAGTCGGCTGACTTTATGACGTCCAAATTATGCTCAATAATAATCATGCTATTGCCGCCTTCAACCAATTGCTGTAAAATCCCCAACAGTCGTTTTACGTCAGCAGAATGAAGCCCAGTGGTAGGCTCGTCCAGAATGTACATAGTTTTTCCAGTAGAACGCTTGGAGAGTTCCGTTGCCAATTTAATTCGCTGCGCCTCACCGCCTGAAAAAGTAGTTGCTGGCTGACCAAGTTTAATATAGCCAAGCCCAACCTCAACCAACGTCTGAAGTTTACGTGCAATATTCGGCACGCTGTCAAAAAACTCCGCCGCTTGATCAATTGTCATATCCAAAACATCAGCAATCGTCTTGTCTTTATACTTAATTTCCAACGCCTCGCGATTGTAACGCTTGCCGTGACATTCATCACATTGAACGTAAACGTCCGGCAAAAAGTGCATTTCAATTTTTATCACACCATCGCCCTGACAATTTTCGCAGCGACCGCCTTTAACGTTAAAACTAAATCGTCCAGATTTATAACCTCGAACATTAGCCTCGGGTGTGCTAGCGAAAAGTTCGCGAATCGGCGTAAAAATTCCAGTATATGTTGCTGGATTAGAGCGTGGCGTTCGACCAATTGGCGACTGATCTATGACAATCGTCTTATCAAGCAAATTCACACCTTCTATAGCGTCGTGCAATCCTGGCGCCGTCGTTGCGCGATTAAGTTCCGCCGCTAATTCCCGCGCCACGATGTCATTCACAAGAGTCGACTTTCCGCTACCAGAAACACCAGACACTACAGTCATCAACCCCAAAGGAAATTCCACATCAATGTTCTTAAGATTATTTTCGCGAGCGCCACGAACAATCAGCTTTCTATCTTTCACAACTTTGCGACGCTTTTTCGGAACGACAATTTTTTCCGCCCCAGATAAATAGCGCCCCGTTATGCTGTTCTCATTTTTCGCAACAATTTCAGGCGTCCCCATTGCCACTACTTGACCGCCATTCACACCAGCACCTGGCCCCATATCAACCAGAAAATCACTCTGGCGAATCGTGTCCTCGTCATGCTCGACCACCAGCACAGAATTTCCCAAGTCACGAAGACGCTTCAGCATATCAATCAGCTTATCGTTGTCACGTTGATGAAGTCCAATTGACGGCTCGTCCAGCACATAAAGCACACCCTGAAGTCCAGCACCAATTTGCGTCGCCAAGCGAATTCGCTGTGCCTCGCCACCGCTCAATGTATTAGCCGCTCGACTTAGCTCCAAATAGTTCAGCCCAACATTACTCATAAACGCCAAACGAGATTTAATTTCCTTCACAATCAAGCGAGCAATCGTTATTTCTTGCTCAGTCAATTGAAGCTTATTGTCAAACAAATCCAATGCATCATCGACACTTAAATCGCACACGTCAACAATATTCAATTCATGAACCGTCACCGCCAAAACTACAGGTTTCAGGCGCGCACCTTTACAGGCATAACAATCCCTCTCGCGCATAAATCGCTCAATATCTCGTCGCATAAAATCGCTATCAGTTTCCTTCCAGCGTCGCTCCAAATTAGGAATAACACCCTCGTAAGTCGTATCATAATGCCGACCGCCACCCAAATCAACGCGATATTTTTGGTCGCCAGTTCCGTACAATATTTTATGTTTAGCATCATCAGAAAGCTTGCCTACGGGAACTTTCAAACTAAATCCGTGAGCTTCAGCAACAGACGCCAATCGCTTCATATTCCAAGCGTCAGAATTCATTCGATTATACGGTCGAATTGCGCCTTCAGAAATTGTCAAATTGTTATTAAAGACCAATTCTGGATCGACCTCCAACCTCGATCCCAAACCCGTACACACAGGACAAGCTCCCTGCGGCGCGTTAAAACTAAACAATCGCGGCTCCAGCTCTGGGATATCGACATCAGGATGATCAACACAAGCGTATCTCTGCGAAAACGTCTTCACTTCATCACTATCCGCATCCAAAACCTCGATAACCCCCTGACCTAAGTCCAGCGCTTGCTCAACGCTCTGGCTTAGTCGAGATCGCATTTCCGCCGTCAACGCCAACCTATCAACAACCAGCTCGATGTTATGCTTGTAACTTTTTTGCAGCTCTGGAAATTCATCCAGCGCGTACACCACGCCGTCCACGCGAACCCTGGCATAACCAAGTCGCTGATATTGCTCCGGAATATGCGCAAACTCACCTTTTTTATTCTTAACAATTGGCGCCAATAGCAGAATTCGCTTATCGACAAATTGTCGTAGAATCTCGTCAATAATCACCTCGGTCGTGCGACGCGTCACTTCATTGCCACAAATCGGGCAATGCGGCACGCCAATTCGCGCAAACAAAAGCCTCAGATAATCATAAATTTCTGTCACCGTAGCTACGGTCGAACGCGGATTGCGGCTGGTCGACTTCTGGTCAATTGAAATCGCTGGGCTAAGCCCTTCAATCGAATCAACATCAGGCTTATCCATTGTGCCCAAAAATTGACGCGCATACGAATTAAGACTCTCCATATAACGGCGCTGACCTTCAGCGTAAATCGTGTCAAATGCCAGGCTGGATTTCCCAGATCCACTAAGTCCAGTAATCACCACCAGCTGATCTCGCGGAATCTCAATATCTACATTTTTCAGATTGTGCTCACGAGCACCTTTAACACGAATTACCTCTGTCATAACCGCTATATTATACAGGTTTTTAACTATTTTTTCCAGTCCAAATATCGACGCAAATCAGAGTTAAAACACATTACGCTTATGATTGCAAGTCAATATCTTATTTGCTACAGTTAGATCTATGAGAAAGCTGGGCATTTACTTAGTTATAACACTCGGAGTGATATTACTCGCACCTTTTGTTATTGACCAACTTTTTTTCTTCTTTTTCCTAGGAAAAATCCCCTTCACAAACATCAGTCTGCCCGCAATTTTAATGGTTATTTTCTGGGCAATTATCGTACCATCAGCAATTATCCTCAGAAAATCACTTTCTGTTCTGTTTTGGAAGTCCATTGACATTGCCAGCGAAATCGCGCAACGACGAATCAACAGAAAAATCCGTTATTTTACACCAAATCAAAAAAGCGAACTTATTTTATTATCAATTTATATTCTTTCCAACATGAAAAAGAGCGAGCCTGATCATGAAGTCGAATCTCAAAAGCTCGCTCCGTCTATGAGTTAATTTTACGGTCGTTTTCTTAGCGCTAATCCGCCAGCTACAACGGCGATAATAGCTAACCCACTAACTAGCCAAATAGAGTTTCCTGTTTCCGCAAGAATGCTTGAAGATTTTCCTGGTTTCTTATTGGAAGTGGATGACGATGCCGCAGTAGTTGAAGCGCCTGAGGATGAAGAGCCTGTGGATGAGGCGGCAGCTCCGCTCGTACCTGAGCCGGTACCGCCAGGAGTTACGGGTGGAGGTGTCAATAGAGTTGCTAGGCGAGTAGTAGCATCAGGAAGATCACCCGATAGTGTAAATATCCTGGAACCATCAGCCGACATGTCGGCAATACCCATAAAACCCTCATCTCCCCATTTCTGCCAAGTTTTACCTCCATCCGAAGATACCATCATTGGAGATTTTGAATCGCTAGGGCTAGCAGGAATAAACGTAACAAACATTCTTTTTCCGTCATTGCTAATACCCTTTGCGTAAATGTTATTATTAGAGGATCGAGGTGGTACTTCAGGTGTAGGATTCCAATTAACGCCTCCATCTAAAGAGACATTTTCACCGTCAAAAGCGCTTTGTCCATCATAACTAAAGACAGCCCGTCTACTTCGATCGGTATTAATAGTTGACCAAGTCAAACCATAGTCGCTAGATCTCCTTATTGAATTATCGTTATTTATACGTATCATCTTCCCATCGTTCAATACATAATCTGGACATTCACTACCCTTTTGAAGCCAAGTAGCTCCATTGTCCATTGAGACGTACAACACTTTAACTTGTAGATACCGACCGCATGCAGTCAAAATTGAGCCATCTGGACTTATCCTAGGAAGTGTATTTACAATACCCGCAAAAGACGGCGTCTTAGTCCAAGAAGATCCACTATTAGTTGATAAATATAGAAAATCCTGATTAAACCACGAAACCACAAGCTTAGTACCGCTTCTATCCATAGCCATTGCGGACGCACTTACGGGAGATGAATACACGCTCCAAGTAGCGCCATTATCCACAGAAGTTAGCAATTTTTCGCCGCCAGCAACATGTTGATTCACAAAAAGCCTTAGTCCATCAGGGCTAATTCGCGGACTATGTACATTACCTCCAGGTATTCCGACTATATCCTTCCACGTATACTTAGGAGACTCCTCTGCCCTAACCAAAGGCGACAGGATCGCCGACACTGATAGCGCAAATGCAAATATTAAAGATAACATCCCCCTATGCATTATGTATTTTTTACTCTTAGTTAACATTACCCCTCCAATTTGTTTTTTTTCACTACACAAAACTATTACCAGTATTTTAGCATAACCAGTATTTAGAGTCAATTTTCTTCATTCAATAATAAAACTATTGCGACCATGCTTAAATAACACCAAAAAGAGCGAGCCTGATAATATCTACAGTTGCTTTCTCAGTACTAATCCGCCAGCAACTGCAGCAACTGCAAGTCCGCCGATTAGCCAAACAGAGACTCCTGTTTCGGCAAGGTTTGATGATGTTTTTTCTGGTTTCTTATTGGAAGTGGATGATGATGTGGTGACTGAAGTACCTGAAGACGAAGAGTCTGCGGATGGGGTTGTTGGAGTTGTTGGGGTAACAGATATAGGTTCGTTAACAACGCCAAAATAAAACACTCCGTTAATAGCATCGTTTATAGAGTTGTCGCTATCATTATCATCTGCATCGACTGCATTATACGAAACCGTAGTCAGCACCTTGCCTGCGATAGTCTCACTCTTAATCGTGAACCTGCCAGTAACGTCCCGCAAATCCCCAGCAGGACCTCTTCTATATACCCTCAACTTTAATGGGTCGTGCTTATCAGCAAGGGTTATCATAATATTCGAAGACCCTAGCCCAGTAGTAATGTTCCGACAATTAACCTTAAAGCGCAGCCCTCCCAAAATTTTAACTTGCGAATCAGCCACTGTAATGCCGTCAGCTGACAGAGGATCTACAGATGAAGGGTCTATATTGTAACAATATAGCGAGTCAGTTGATATGACGGACTTGGCGACAGAGTTGTCAGTGTTCGCAGGAGCAAGCTTTATGCTTACATCAAACGACCTATATTGAGGAACGGGCACTGTTGCTAATCGATAAACCCCTGTTGTTGACATTGCAAAAATCTTAGAGCCGTCAGACGACATTGAGATATTGCGCCCTTCAAAAGATTCACCGCCCCATTGCTGCCATGTCTTGCCGCCATCCACAGAATGAACCACTGGAGACCACGAAGGAGAGTAGCTGTTCGGCTCAAAGACAGCAAATAGTTTTTTACCATCATTACTAATACCTAATTCCGAAACAATATTATCAGATTGCTTACCCGGAATTACCGACGTCGAAGTCCAGCTAAACCCACCGTCCAGCGATACCTTATTGCCATTAAATATACTGCTTCCATTAGTACTAAATGATGCCTCGTCGGCGACACCAGAACTAACAGTAATCCAGGTTGCGCCATAATCAACAGATTTTTTCACCAAATTGACATCTTGATCCATGCGAATCATCTTTCCGCCATTGAATATAGCACTAGGCTCTTCTTTGCCCTTTTGAATCCAAGTTTGCCCATCGTCATTAGAAACAAAAAGATCCTCGGTTGCATATACATATTTAGCCAAAATAGCTCCGTCAGGGCTCATGAACAAATTGTCACTATTAGACACCGGAGAGGCGACCTTAATCCAGTTGCGGCCACCATCAGTTGATACATAAATAGAATTTTCTCCATATTTACCCCTTATTATCAACTTAGAACCATCCGCACTAACCATTAGACCATAAGCTCTATCTGGAGCTACAAAGGTATTCCAGCTTACACCATCATCTTCAGAGACAATAAGCTGCCTTTTACTAGATGACCCCGGAACCGCCTGTAGGACAAACAATTTCGAACCGTCTGGACTGATTTTAGACTCACTAAAATGTCCATTCGGTATCACTATATCTTTCCAGGCATAGCTAGGTAACGCCTCGGCCTTGACTAAGGGTGAAAATATTGTAGACAGAGAGAATACAGAAATGAGGACGAAAGCCAACGCATTTCTATATACCCTATGTTTTTTTCTCGCAGATAACATGGGGCACCTTTCTTTGGTGTATTGAAATAGCTTTTCTAGATATTACCATATGAACACCTACCGGTCAACGACAATCCGCTAGCCACACTCTGGGCGAAATGATGTCGTTTTTCTACAGCCGTTTTCTTAGGACTAATCCGCCAGCTGCGACAGCTATAACAGCTACCCCACCAACTACCCAAACAGAAACTCCTGTTTCAGCAAGGTTTGATGATTTTCCTGGTTTTTTACTGGAAGCGGATGATGATGCAGTGACTGAAGCACCCGAAGACGCAGAGCCTGTGGATGGAGTGGTAGGAGTTGATGGAGTGGTAGTTCCACCCGTACCGGTACCACCGGGAGTTACGGGCTGAGGCCTTGGTAGAATTGCTAGGCGATAGACGGACTTATAATCTGGATCTGTAAATTGTGATGTTGCGAATACTCTAGAACCATCAGCAGACATAGAAACGGATGAGAAAGAAACTCCCTCGTCACCCCATTTCTGCCAAGTTTTACCTCCATCAGAAGATACAAAAACCGGCAAGGACGGATCGTCTATAGAATCGTTTTTAAATGTAACAAACAATTTTTTACCATCATTACTAATACCACTCAGCTCAGTAGTGCGTATAGTATCTATAGGATATTCAGGAAGCTGATTCCAGTTAGCGCCGCCATCTATAGACGTGCGAAAACCGTCAAACACGCTTTTGCCGTCAGAACTGAAGCTAACACGACCAGCGGAACTCCCAATCGTAGACCAAGTCATGCCATAGTCGGTAGATTGTCGTAATGTACCGTCATTACTCCGGCGAGCCATCTTTCCGCCATTAAAGACATAATCGGGATACTCATCTCCCTTTGGAACCCAAGTATTGCCGTCATCAGTAGATATTGCCATAGGATCTGTATAGAAACTATGTTCCCAGTACATGACCAGCGTGGAGCCGTCTGAGCTCATCAATACACGCGCAGTATAAGGAACAGACGAATTACGCTTAACCCAAGTTCGACCACCATCGGTAGAAACATAGATGGCATTTTCACCATACTTCCCCTTTACGACCAACTTAGAGCCATCGGAGCTAACTAGTAGTCCATTCGCGCCCTCTGGTGCAGCGAAAGTGCTCCAGCTTGCACCATCATTCGCAGAGACCAGAAGATTAACACTGCCGCTAGCTAAATCTCTACGCAAGACAAAAAGTTTTGATCCGTCAGGACTAACGCGCGACTCCGAAATATCCCCCTGTCCAGGTATGGTTATATCCCTCCAAGTATACAGCGGCGCATCTTCCGCCTTGGCGAACGGTGCTAATACTATGGACAAAGAAAGTGTGAACATGGAAATAAATACCATCACACCCGCATATAGTTTATGACCCCTGCTCTTAAATGACATCAGAGCCACCCTCCTTAAATTAAATTACCTAATTAATATTCCACTTTTTATCTAATTGTTTCAATTCTAGCATAACCATATTTCAGGCGTCAACAGAAGGCAGAACCGATTCCAGCCATAATTGCAATTCTTGTAAAATAAACTGTTGCTCATCAGGTGCGCTAGGTGCTAATCGCTGCAGAGATTTCATAAATTGCGGCAGTTGCGCCTGTAAATGATCAGTGCGCCATTCTTCCCATTGTCGCAACTCATCTTCACTCAGCAAATTAGGAAAACTTCGCGCTTTATAATGCAACAATAGTGGCGACAATCGCTCATCCTGAAAATCCGGATGAAAGTCAGCCAATTCGTGCTCGCCAGCATTACGCACAGCCTCAACACGAACTCGATCGCTATTGTCCAAAAATCCATCGTATAATTGCGCTTCTGGGTCGGTCATTTTCTTAAACTCTGGCCTATTCTCAAATATACTACGCAACCTTTCAGCAAAATCTGGATGAGAAAGTAAAATATCTTGGTGCTTTTGTACAGTTTCCGCATCCAGAGAAATCTTCTGCCAGCCATCACCCTGAGTCAACACGCCAAGCGGCGAAACTGCCGGACAACGATTATATTGCAATTCCTTAACTGGCAATTTAACAAAATCCTCAGCTTGCCTTTCTTCCCACGTTGCAAATATCTTAGCCGACAATTCCTCAACGCTCAGATCAACAAACGGCGTTGGATCATAACGCAAATCATAAACAATCACGCCACCATTTCGACTCGTGGTTAGCGGAAAAGCCACGGTCGTTTTAGCAAATTCCTTGTCATAACGACCACTCGCATAAACAAAAGGTTTTTTATCATCGACATTCACCAGTTTCTGAACCAATTTCTTATCGCGCATTTTCAGCAAATAGTCGTACATTTGTGGCTGATTCTGCTTAATCAATTTAGTCACAGCAATCAACGCCGTCACGTCTGCCAGCGCATCATGGGCGTTTTCATGTTCTATTCCGTTAGCTTTCGTGATGAGCTCCAGACGGTTGCTCGGCTCACCTTTATCGTCAATTGGCCACTCAATTCCCTCAGGTCGAAGCGCCCTGGTTAAGCGCACCACATCCAACAAATCCCATCTGGATCGACCGTCTTTCCAGGTCCACTCATATGGATCGTAAAAATTCCGCCAAAACAAATGACGAATAAACTCGTCGTCAAAACGGATATTATTAAATCCAACAGCAATAGTATCAGGCGTAAATATTTCCTCGCTTAACATACGCGCAAATTGAGCCTCAGTATAACCCTCTTCGACAGTTTTTTGCGGCGTTATGCCCGTCACCATCAACGCATCAGGACTCGGCAGCGTATCGTCATTTAGTGTCACGAGAATATTATACGGTTCACCAATCGGCCGCAAATCCATATCAGTTCGCTGACCGGCAAACTGCATAATTCGATCTTGCCTGGGATTAAGACCGCTAGTTTCAAGGTCGTAGAAGAAAAATGTTTGCGCCATATTTATATTATACCATCAAGCTCACGCTAATTTGCACCAGTACGGGTCTATTGCTCGACCAGTGTAAATGGCATAGATTCGCCAATCTGAATCAAGCTTTCACCAATCGCCCCTTGGCGCAACAATTCGTGAGTAATTCCCATTTTTCGCATAATGTCTCGCAATCGATTAACGGATTCGAATTGGTCAAAGTTAGTTCGACGAGCAAATTTTTCAATCTTAGCGCCCGTAACAATAAACTCAATTTTTTCATCTTCATCGTCAGTCTCATTAGATTCGGCGTCAGAAACACGCCTTACAGACCAAGCATCAGAAATGACCTGATCATCCAACGAAATTGTCGGCAAATCCTCCTCTTTTTCATCAACAATCTCAGCTTCACGCTCTCGATATTTAGCAACTTCATCGCGCAACATTCGTAGAAGCTCAGTCACTCCATCGTGCGTCTGGGAAGAAATCGCCACAACTGGCGCACCATTAGCTACTTTTTGAAGGGCAGTCGACTGCATAGCAATAATCTCATCATCCAAGCCTTCACATTTGGTCAGCGCTATTATCTCTGGGCGCTCCGCCAATGATTCAGAATATTTTTCAAGCTCGCGACGGATTGTTTGGTATTTCTCCGCCGGATCATCACTATACACATCAATCATATGAAGCAGCACGGCCGTTCGCTCGACATGGCGCAAAAATTGATCACCCAGACCTTTACCCTCTGATGCACCCTCAATCAACCCCGGAATATCAGCAATCAGAATCGACCCATCGTCAACATCAGCCACTCCCAAATTCGGTGTCAAAGTCGTAAATTCGTAATTAGCAATCTCCGGACGCGCATTAGAAACCACACTCAGGAACGTCGACTTACCAGCGTTCGGAAAGCCAACCAAACCAACATCGGCCAATAATTTCAATTCCAACTCTGCCTCGAATTCCTCGCCAGCCTCACCAAGTTCAGCAATTTTAGGCGTTTGGCGCGTACTAGACGTAAAGTGTGCATTTCCAAATCCACCATCTCCACCGCGAGCCACCACTGCCTGCTGTTGATCTTCGGTCAAATCTGCGATCACCATGCCATCGCGCTTTACTAGAGTACCCATTGGCACCTTAACAATTAGCGGAACGCCACTTTTTCCTCGCTTATTACGTTTTCCGCCATCGCCGCCTTTTTCAGCCTTAAGTTCCGGCTTATATCTAAAATTCAAAAGCGTGTTAAGATCTTTTGTCGCCAAAAAAACAATATCACCGCCACGACCGCCATCACCGCCATCAGGACCGCCTTTATCGACGTATTTCTCATGACGAAAACTAACTACACCATTGCCGCCTCTACCGGCGCGCACTAAAACTTTTGCAATATCTACAAACATATCTTTAGTATACCAAAAAGCACCCCATCGGTCGATGGGGTGTTACACTGGTGTCATTTTAAATTTTAGTGAATGAAGTTATAGCGACCAGCCTCAGCAAGCGGTACGATGCGAGAAGAGATAATATTATAACCCGCATAATTCATATCTGAAACATAGATATTCTGACCATCTACTCGTTCCACGATACCGACGTGTCCATAGCCATAGCCACCCCAAACATTCTGTATAATAGCACCCGGTGCTGGAACATTGTTAACCACGAGCCCAGCAGCACGAGCACTAGCACTCCAAGCCTTAGCATGACCCCAGAAACTACCAATTGGACGACCCAACTGTAAACGACGCTC
The DNA here is from genome assembly GCF_022828375.1 of Candidatus Nanosynbacter sp. TM7-053. Taxonomy (GTDB): domain Bacteria; phylum Patescibacteriota; class Saccharimonadia; order Saccharimonadales; family Saccharimonadaceae; genus Nanosynbacter. The sequence goes on along the minus strand of NZ_JAJQJX010000002.1, from coordinate 102,253 downwards.
ATATGCATACCAAGTACAGTTACCAGCCGCATAGCGGTTACCGACAGAAGCAGTCAACCAGCTTCGACTCGCGCTCGTAGTAGTAGACGATGCCGAAGAAGAATATCGGTTACCATAAGACCTACTTCGTGGAGCGACATAACCAGGTCGCTCATTTTCTGGAAGCTCACCTCCAGGCAACACAATCCTAGAGCCAGTAGACAACTTAGCACCGTCATCGATATCATTATATAGAACAACACGCTCAGCGCTCGTCTTATACTTTTCTGCCAGAGATTGTGCAGTATCACCATCTTTAACAGTATAGACAACGCCATCAACAAGGGGCACGACTAGAGACTTATTCGGCTCTACAGCGTCTGAAGTTGTATTATTAGCCCAACGAAGCGTCTGAGATGAAATCTTAAATTTCTTAGCAATAGACTCCATCGTATCACCCTCTTTGGTTACATAAGACGAAATGCCACGCGCAGCCGAAGTATCTGGCTTAACAATGTCAGGTTTTGTTATAACTTCTGCATCATTCTGGGAAAGGTTCTTCTTAATTGTTAGTGAAGTTTCAGACTCGCGCAAGTCACCAGCCGAAGGCAATTCCGCCGTTTCCGCCAAGTTAGTTACAGCATTAGCTGCCGTTAATTCATCTACTGAAGCTGTTTTAGACTTAGCAGACTTAGATACCGATGAGGCACCGGTAGTTTCAGATGATGCTAAAGTTTTTGATCTTTCAGCAGATACGTTACTACCACTATTACCGTAGATCAAAAATGATATAGTCAATAAAAATATTCCACCGTAGATTGCAAATGATTGCAGTTTACGTTTTTTACTCCGAAGAGATGTAAAATGGTTACGAATAATCGTTCTCCTTGCGCCAATGTTACCACTAGCACCTCTACCAAATTGTCTTTCTTCTCGCAATAGAACAGGATATGTTGTCGACCTAATTGATTATTATTATTCTACATTAGTTTTGCTATATCCGTAGCGACAATTTTGGCAGGTCATTTATCGTAATTCACCCCTGTTTGATAAATTAGACAAATGATCTAACATCTATTTTACACAACATTGACAATAAAGTCAATAAATTTTATAAAATGCGTTTTTGTCAAGAAATCTGGCACTTCTTTTGACAGTGAACCTTGACATTAGCCTCGTGCTCTTCGTTGGTTTTAGCAAAATACGTAATATCATCGTCACCGCTCAGGAAATATAGATAATCAGAGTTTATCGGGTCAGCAGCAGCATTCAACGCGCTCAAACTAGGCGAAGCGATTGGTCCAGGAGTTAAGCCTTTTTGAATACGTGTATTATATGGCAATTTAAGGTTTGGCGAGCGCTCTACCCCTGTTTTGTCGGCAATATATTGATATGTCACGTCAGAACCCAACGGCATATTAGCCTTCAGGCGATTGTAAAACACACTAGCAATCTTACGCTGATCCTCGCAAGTTTCCGCGCCAGACCCACAACCAATCGATTCGCGCTGAATAATCGATGCTAGTGTTATCCCTTGATATAAGGTCAGCCCATGAGCTTTAAATTTCTCCTCCAGATTATATTTCTTAACAATTTTCTCCAGATGATCAATTGAGCGCCGCAAAACCTGTTCTGCAGTTTCATCTGGGGAAATATAGAATGTTTCACCATAAATATACCCTTCAAGCCCAGCATTTTCTGGTCTACCCGCAAAAACTGGATTGTCATACTTAGCAGCAAATGCCTTTTTTATCTGATCATCCGAGAATCCCGCCTTAAGTAACACGGACTCAACTTCTCTGCCGTCAGAATTCTTCATTTTTTTATCCAAAGTCGATCCAGGATAAAATGTTATAGCAATCTCATCAGTTTTACCGCTGGTCAAATGATTAATTATCTCATCGACAGATTGCGAAGCTTTTACAGAATAAACGCCAGCCTTAAATTTGCTCGCTGAGTTATGGAGTCTTGTGTAAATAGAAAATGCTAAAGAGTTTTTGATAATTTTATTATCCTCTAAAGTTTTGGCGATATCGCTAGACCCCATACCTTCTTTAATATTAATTCTGAAGGTTTGCTGACTATTTACGTCGACAGGAGAAAGCATCTGCTTATACCACACTGTTGCCCCAAGGGCGCCGATTCCAGCGATAGCTACAATTATAGACAACACCAATAGCCAAATACGTCGTTTACGAATTTTCATAATTATCCTCCAAAAAATCCTGCAAAATTATGCTAGCAGCCTCTGCATCAATCTCGCCCTTATCTTTAATTTTATTCCCCAATCTTTGCTCGGCCTGCACACTCGTTAAAGATTCGTCCTGAAAAACAATCTCCGTATCAAGCTCAATGTCTTCAAATTGCTTAACAAATTCTTTCACAAATTCCGTCTGCTTCGTTGGTTCGCCAGATTGATTTCGTGGATAACCCACTACGATCGTATCAATATCGTGCCTCAATACTAGCTCTGTTATTTCCTGGACAATATTTTCATTATTCTCCAACCAACCAAACGGCACAGCGATCTTCACTTGCGAATCTGCCATAGCCAAACCAATTCGCCGAGATCCAACATCTAGCGCTAAGAAGTTTTTACTTGACATCTTTTATCTTAAACTCGACATTAATCTTATTGATATCTTTTGGAACAGATTTAACCCAGAATGGCGAGAATTTAACATCGACATCTTCAACACCTTCGATAGATTCAATAGCAGACTGAACCTCTCCGTAACTCTTGCCTTTGGCTTGATCCTTTACGTTCGCTTCTTTAATATCTGGACCAACCTTGCCATTCGTAGTTAAGCGCACAGTCTGTGCATTATGTGCCTTAGAAAATTGTGAGAACGCAACCTTGCTTACTCCATTGTCATAAATTCTCTGCGACTTCTTACCAGAAATCTCCTCTTTAAGCTTTGCTTCTACAAAGTTTTTTAGCTCATTCTTATCAATAGCCAATGCGCTGGCGGTAATTGTCGATTTCAGAGTTACAGCTCCAGTCGCCTCACCATCCACAGCCACGCTCGAGCTAGGATCTGATCGGTTTTCAACGTAGCTTTCCGTTATAACCGTTGCCGAATCGCCAAATGATGACAACAATTGCTCTTTTAATCCATCAATCTTCTTTTCGCTCAGCTTGCTTTTTGCCGATTCTATATCACTAGCCGTAACAACCGTTGCAGTTTTATCGGTGCCGCCACTAGTAGCAGACCGCAGCGACGCAGAAATGTCATCAACCGAAATGCTCATACTACCAGTTGCCGCATTATACTGAGCTCCGCCCTCACTTGCGGTAATAGACCCAGAAGCAGATCCCGGACATTTATATCCTGGACAACTCCAACCCAACGTAGCCCCTGGAACAGTCACAGAAGAATTCAAAGTGTAAGATAACCCGCTATTTTTCAAAATTGTACCAGCTGAGATAGTCACACTACTTGACGACGAGTTACTGAAGACAACTACTCCGGTAGCTTTTTCTCCGACATTCTTCTTACCTGTAGCAGAAAATTCAACACTAACTTCCTTTGCTAATTCTTTCTTTACAGACTTAATGACATTAGATTTTGCGCTTGTAGAAGCTGTTTCATTCAAACTAACAGTATCACTGACAGTCATACTAGTAGTCTTTGCTGAAATAACGACCGTGGCGTGTGGCGCGAACCAAATTGCCCAAACCAAAAATACAATCAAAAGTAAGGTACTGCCGCCTATCAATAAGAACTTCTTACGAAATGTATTAAAATCAGGGACTTTCGGTTTTTTAACCATCTTTTTCAGAGAGCCCAACCCCTTAGGTTCCTTCTTATTTGCGTCAGCTATAACATTATCTACGGCAGAGTCTTCATCGGATTTCTTTGATCTTTTCGCGGAATCCGCCATATCTCCAACCGCCAGCTTACCGCCATCAATCACATCATTGTCGTCATCAACTTTCAGGACTGGAATCTCCGCAATTTCTGGCTTGCTCTGAAGCGTTTTTGCAATAGGAATTTTCGCCGTTGCCGCTAATCCAGCCAAAACCGAATCATTCGTGATTAATACAATTCTCTTATCTGCCGAAGTTGCCGCCCGAGCTAGTAATCGGATGTTGACTGCACTCTGTAAAACACCAATTCTTCGAGGCGGCACCAACGCAATAATTCTCTCTTTCGACGCCTTAATCTTACTAATTATCGTCGTAATGTCGTCTTCTACATCGATATAAATAACGTCTTTATTCATTTTAAATCTTTAACAACCTATTTACTTTTTCAACTAAACTATTACCGTCTTGACTACCGATAATTGTATCATATCCAACTCGCAACAAGCCCATTGCGGTTACAAATGTATGATCGCTAATATCTCCGGTTTCGTCAACTATTCCCGTAATATCACTTGGATTGATATATTGAACTACTGGCTTCTTAGTAAAAGGCAAATCCTCTGGCCAGCGTCGAGTTTTCAGAGCTTCAGTAATTTTCTTTAGGCTCGATCCGCCACCACACAGTAAAATCCTATTCGGCAAATAATCAACATTATCAAAATCACTCAGCGCCAATTCAACGCCCGATAGCCAAACTTCCAAGGTCTTGTCGATCGCCGCGTCAACTTTTTTCTTTACGCTAGGCTTCAAATTCTCATTATCAATATTTAGCTTCAACTTTTCCGCATCTTTGAAGCTTAAATCCAGGTCAGCTGCAATAGTCCTAGTGAAACTTCGTCCACCAATGCCAAACATCTTTGTGCCTTCGACTCCGCCATCATTAACAACCGCAATATCTGTCGTACCGCCACCAATGTCCGCTAAAATTGCCGTAAAATTGCTATCCGTATCCGATCCCAAAACGCTCCTACTCACCGCAAATGGCTCAGCAGCCACAGCCACTAAATCCAGCGCAAGCTCGTCCGCGACCTTCTCTAGCGCGCCGATATGAACCATCGGAGCAAACGCCGTGTAAATCTGCACCGCCACATCTCGCCCCTGAAAACTAATCGGATTCGAAACTTTATAGCCATCAATATGAATACTCACCAGCGCCGAGTTGACCAATTTCACCTCAACATCTTCATTGCCAGTTTCCAGCGCAATTTGAGCCTGAGCCTTTCCCTGAGCTCGCTCCTGAACTTTCTCAATGATGAACTCCATCTCGGCAATGTCTAGTGGCTTATTCGGCTGCGGCCTGCGATAGCGAATAGTATTCGTCACACCTTTGACCAGTTCACCCGCAATGCCAATAACAACCCGCTTTCCCTGAACGCCAGCTTGATCTTCAGCCTCAGACAGAGCCTCTTCGCAATTCGCCACAACCCCAGCAATATCAGCAATTGCACCGCTGTGCATATCGCCCATTTCCTGCTGTTTTCGACCAACACCAATAATCTTCAGCTCGTCATCTTTAACTTCAGCAATCAACGCCTTAACCACTTCCGTACCAATATCTAAACTAACCAATAGTTCGCGACTATCTTTATCAGACTTCTTTAACATGTCTTTCAATGCCATATAAGAAATATTATATAACGCTTGTGATTTTAGAGCAACAGTTAATTATCTATCTTAAAACAGCCTTGATTCGACGAATTCCAGCCGAGCTAGATTCTTCTTTGGTGATTTTGAATCGCTTGCCATCTTCAGCCAAAACTCCAGTGTGTTCGACGTGTGGACCGCCGCAAACTTCAAAGCTAACGACATTATCATCCTTGCCAATGGAATAAACCTTAACCTCATCACCGTAACGCTCACCGAATGCGCCGATTGCACCCATATTTAGCGCCTCACTCGTTGGATAAACAGCAAAACTAACTGGCAAATCTTCATCAATCCAAGCATTAACCTGATCTTCGACCGCCTGCTTTTCCTCTGGCGTCAATTTATCGTGATTAAAATCAAAGCGCAATCGATCGGCGGTAATATTGCTTCCGTGCTGCTGTAAATCTGGCGCATTCAAAACCTTACGTAACGCCGCGCCCAACAAATGCGTCGCCGTGTGATATTTCAGATGAATAGAGTCATGACCTTCCAAACCGCCGCTAAATTGCCCCTTGCGAGCCGTCTTAGAGCGCTGCCTCTGCTCATCCATTTTCTTAGCGAATTCATCGCGCCAATTGTCCGAAAGCTTAATTCCTTGTTTATATGCCTCTTCCGTGCTGAGTTCCACTGGGAAACCGAAAGTGTCGTACAAAGTAAACAATTCTTCACCAGTCAAGCCATTGTCAATGTAGCGCTGCATTTGTCGCAAACCTTTTCTCAAAGTCTGGCGAAAAGCTTTTTCCTCCTTAACGAGGACGGCAATTATATTGTCGCGATTATTCTTTACCTCTGGAAAATCGGCTTCATACAAATCAGCAATCGTCGGCACAACTTCTTGCAGGAAATTCTGCTCGATCCCCAAATCAAAACTATAACGAATTGCCCGACGGAGCAGACGACGCATTACATAGCCCTGCTCTTTATTACTTGGCACACACCCATCAACCGCCATAAACGCCGCAGCCCTTAAATGATCAGCAATCACTCGCATACTTTCGGTATGTGAAGTGTAATCCTTGCCGCTCAGATCTTGCAGCTTTTCAATAATCGGCCAAAGCAAACTAATCTTAAAGACGTCAGGATCATTATTTACTGCAGCCGCGATTCGCTCAAGTCCAGATCCATGGTCAATATTTGGCTTATCAAGCGGCTCAAATTGCCCCTCAGCAACTTTTTTATATGCCATAAATACGTTATTGCCAATCTCCATAAATCGACCACAATCACAGTTCGGATGACAATTTTCACCAAATTTTGGATCATGCTCAATGAAATCAAACTCATAAAACATCTCACTATCCGGACCACATGGATCGCCAACCGGAGTAGTTTCTGGGCCACCATTACGACTCCACCAGTTTTTACTGCCGTCATAAAAGAAAATTCTTTCACCTGGATTCACACCACGCGCCGCTCCCTGCTCTTCGCTGCCGATATCCGCCATTTTTGCATCAATGCCCTTTTCTGCAAACTTTTTCTGCCACAATTTAGCCGCTTCAACATCTTTATCGATGTTATATTCCGGCGCACCAATAAAACACGTTACATACAATCTCTGCGGATCAAGACCAATTTCCTCAGTCAAAAACGTCCACATCCAGCCAATTTGCTCTTCCTTAAAATAGTCGCCCAAACTCCAGTTTCCAAGCATCTCAAAAAACGTTGTATGACGATTATCGCCAATGTCGTCGATGTCCTGCGCTCGCAAACACGTTTGAGAATCGGCAATTCTCTTACCTTCGGGATGTGCCTCACCAAGCAAGTATGGAATCATCGGCTGCATTCCGGCGCCCGTAAATAAAGTCGTCGGGTCATTAGTTAAAATCAACGGCGCACGCTCAACAACGGCGTGACCCTGTTTTTTATAAAATTCAAGATATTTACTACGTATTTTTTGGGCATTCATGAGTGTAATTATACCATAAAATAACCCCACCTTACAGATGGGGTTTATAGATCAAGTCGCCAATCTCAACAGATTACTCAGCTACTTCTTCAGCTGGCTCTTCTTTTGGTTGATTCTTGCGAAGTTTTTCTGGATTACGGATGGCTTTGTGCTTGTCAGCGGAAACTTCCTTAACCCACTTTGGCAACTTAACGCCAGCTTTTTTCAATAGCTTAACTACGCGCGGCGTTGGCTGTGCGCCATTGTCCAAATATTTCTGAGCCAATTCAACTTGGATATTTGATTCTTTAGTGTGTGGGTTGTAGCTACCGACATAAGCGACTACACGACCGCTTGATGGATGACGATGTGCTTCTTGTACCGCCAAGCGATATACTGGATAACCTTTGCGACCCAAACGTTGCAAACGAATTGCTAGCATAAAATTAATTCTTCCTTTAACTCTACGTTTTATTATTCCTTACTTTAGAACAGTTTACACTATTTTTCCTATAACGTCAATCTGTTTTCACGATTCCGCCACCCAAACATTCATCATCGTCATATATTACCGCAGATTGACCCGCGGCTACGGCACGCTCCGAAGCAGAAAGGTGCACAATATCTCCGTCAATTTTCGCGTCGAATAAAGCGCCTCGATGACGCAGCCGAACTTGCACATTCCTATCTTTATGCGGCGCTTGATTAATCCAATGAACATCCGCCAGCCTAAGTTCTTTTCGCCACAGATTATCATTATCAATCGAGCGCGAAACATAAACTTCATTCTTCTCCATATCCTTGCCCACAACATAATAAGGTAGTCCGCCACCAACATTCAGCCCATGACGCTGACCGAGTGTATAGAAAATTGCGCCGTCATGCTTACCGACGACAGATCCCGTCTGTTGATCAATAATATTTCCTGGCGCAGTTTTAACATATTCCGACAAAAACTCGCGAATTCCAACTTGCCCAACAAAACAAATTCCCATCGATTCCTTTTTACTAGCCGTCCACAAACCACGCTCTTTCGCCATTTCGCGAACTTCCGCCTTAGTAAAATCGCCCAGCGGAAATATGGTTTTTGACAAAGCTTCCGAAGTCACTCGATATAAGAAATATGTTTGGTCTTTATTATCATCACGAGCGCGTAATAATTTGGCCGACGAAGACGATTCATGAGCGACACGCGCATAATGCCCTGTCGCAATATAATCCGCTCCAGCTGCCAACGAAGCCTCTAAAAATATCTTAAACTTCACTTCTTGATTACACATGATATCTGGGTTTGGCGTGCGACCCGCTTGATATTCACGAATCATATAATCTACAACGTTTTGCTTATATTCTTTCTGGAAATCAAAAACTCGAAAATCAATACCCAAACCAACCGCCACACGCTTGGCGTCAGCAACATCTTCCGCCCACGGACAATGCATTCCAGGAAGATCTTCCGACCAGTTTTTCATATAAACACCCGTTACATCATAACCCTGCTCAACCAAAAGTGCCGCAGCCACAGAGGAATCCACACCACCCGACATTCCAACAAAAACTTTCTTGCTCATCTGGACAACCCCAGAGCGAATAGCCCAATTCTCATTAATTCACCCATTGCCAGCCACCAACCCCACGGTGTCAACCACCACCACGAGCTCCAGTTTTTATCAGAAGCAACAGGATGACTTCGAATCTTCACATCGTTAAATTGTGCTGAAAATTCGAGTTGCGCCCGACGCATATGATATCCGCTTGTCACCAAAATCACATCTTCAATTTTTCGCGAATCGACAATTTTCTTCACCTCGGTGGCGTTTTGTCTGGTTGTCTCGGAAGATTCATCCATAACAATGGCTTTCTCAGGAACGCCGCTATTAATCGCTCGCTGGTACATAGCCTTAGCGTTGGACGGGCCAGTTTTATCGGCCGCCGCGCCAGACACAACAATCAACGGCGCCCAACCTTCTTTATACAGTTTAATAGCCTCGTCAGTTCGCGCATTCGTATCGCCACCGCTGACAACAACTATTGCATCAGCCTTATGACAATCGCCTTCGCCTACACTTTGGCATTTTCCCAAATCATTCGGCGATAAATACGCGCTAAGCCCAAAAATCACCAAAGCAGCAAAAATAATTAAGCCAACTAGTTTATGAATCATCGATGAGTCCTCTTCATTTCCGCCTGCACAGCTTCAATGATAAATTCACCAGCCCGCTTTATATTCTCATCATCGTTCAACTTACCTAAGGTAAGCCTTAGACTTCCGTCAATCTCTGATTCGCTCAGACCAACACTCGCTAGTACATGAGAACGCGTTCCAGAATTAGCCGCGCAAGCACTCCCCGTAGCCACTAGAACTCCACGAGATTCTAATAAAAACACCAATCTTTCAGCATCAACTCCAGGAAATGATATATTCAAAAAACTCACCAAACTTTTTTTCATATCTGATGATATCAACACATCAGGAAAAGCTTGCCTCAAATCTTTTACCAAATTTTCTCGTAGTTTTCGCAGTCGCTTCACTTCGGCAGAACGTCGTTTTTGCGCCAATTCCAAAGCCGTCGCAAAACCAACCACTCCAGCCACGTTTTCAGTTCCGCTGCGCAGCCCCAATTCTTGACCGCCACCAAAAATATTAGCTTTCAGCGTAACACCAGGTCGCACCCACAATAAACCAACTTGCTTTGGACCGTAAACTTTTGCCGCAGACAATGTCAATAAATCAACACCCAGCCTTTTAATTTTCACATCAATTAAAGCCGCCGCCTGCGAAGCATCTGTATGAAAAATAAGCGGTAAAGGTTCGCCATTTTCTTGGCGCCTGAGCCGCTCAGCTTTTACAATTTCCGCAATTTCTTCAATTGGCTGGATGTAGCCCAGCTCATGATTCACCAGCGCAACACTAACAAATCCAACGTCTGGCGTTAACATTTTTTTAACCGTGTTCGGGTCTATTCGTCCATTTTTCATTGGCGGAATTAGCTTCACTTCCGAACGCGCCTTTGCGGAATTAATCACCGAATCATGCTCAATTGCCGAAATTAAACTTACGCCATTTGCTGCATTGAACGCCAAATTGACAGACTCAGTTGCTCCAGCTGTCATTATCAATTCATCAGCCATCACACCCAAGCAGCGCGCCAGCCGAGCCTTCGCGTCCTGATATTCACGCTTTGTAAATATTGCTGGAGCGTACGGACTAGACGGATTGAAAAACTTTTCAGAAAAATATGGCAACATCGCCTCAATCACCAACGGATCCATTGGCGTTGCAGCAGCATGATCAAGATAGATATAGTCTTTATTCACTTTTTTATTATATCAAAGCGGCTGACCGGTTTGCGGATCTTTCTTATATAATTGCCGAGAAACTCGCTCGTAATATTCCTTAGTTGCCAAGACAAAATTCTGAAGCTCGTCGCCCTCCAAATAGCTATATCTATAATTCGGCTGAATCTTCAAAATCCCCTTTGGCTGCACTTCATAACGCGTCGTCAATTCTTGCCGACCACCCTTACCATCGGCAACTTCTTCATACCAAATCCAGGTATCTTTATCTAAATTAAAAAATTCTCGTCGCGCAACATACGCCGGCTTCTCGCCAAAAATCGTTGCGCCAATTTCACTTTCCAATTGGATTAGCTCGCGCTCGGTAAATTTCTTTAATGGACGATCTTTTTTACGAAATTTCAGCAAAGATACTGCGTCACTATCATCAGCAAAAACCAAACTTCGTACTTTTTTCAAAAACTTAGTCACTTATTGCACCTCGTTAGCTTTAGTTTTTCGAAGATCTGCTAATATATTGCCAATTTCTTTCACAGACTCAACAGGATCAGTAGGCTTCTTTTTTTCACCAAGCACTTCCCTGCAGTGCTTAAGCGCTTCATCACTGCCACCTTTAACTGCGACCTCTCCTAAATTGGGATTTAGTTTAGAGTCAAAGTTATCCTTCTCGGCATTATAATAAATTCTATAAACCTCTTTAAGAGCTTTAATTTCAGGTGTTTTTGTAACACATTCCGGCGTACTACTCATTTTCTCCACTTTCAAATGCCAAAAAGTTCTTTTGTGTTGTGAAGAGTGGCCTGGCTTAAAACATCAAAATCAATATTTCGCTGCTTCGCCCAATATTCAGCCACCAACTTCACATATTCTGGCTTGTTTATATTACCACGAAACGGCGCTGGTGTCAAGAATGGCGCGTCAGTTTCTAGCAATAATCGCTCCAGCGGAATTGAAGCGAACAATTCTTTCTGCAATTGATCCTTTGTGAACGTGCTAATTCCATTAAGTCCAACGTACAAATTTCGCGAAAAACCTTTTTCCAAATTGTCACACGTATCGGTAAAGCTATGCAACACGCCGTGCAGTCCAGGAAAATTGTCAAAAATTGGCCAAAAATCATCCCAAACTGACGGCTGACCCTTCGCGCCATCGCGAACATGAAAACTTACCGGCAAATCATAATCTATTGCCATTTGAAGTTGTGCCTCCAAGCCCTCAATTTGTGTTTCCCGCGGACTGTTATTGTAATAATAATCGAGCCCAATCTCACCAATTGCCACAATCGGAGAATTTTCCGTCTTATTCTCCAGCAAAGTTTTGACATCTTCCCAGCCATCTTTCGTATCGTGCGGATGAACGCCAATTGCCGCCCAAGTAAACTCATGGTTCGCGGCAAATTCCACAGCTTGGCGGCTACTTCGCTGGTCAGTACCGACACAAATAATACCAATATTCGCCTCGACCGTTTCTTTGTAAAATTGCTCGCGATTGTCCGTAAAAAATTCCGTATCGTGCAAATGACAATGCGAATCTATCAGACGTAAACCCTCAGTCGCACTTTTCTTATCAGCCTCAATCATAAACTATTTAACCTGAGATTCTGTTTTCGAAGCGCGTGGATCTGGCGTGTGAATATATTTGCGCGGGAACAAAGGCGTCAATTCTGACGGCACTACACCACTAGCAAACATATCATGAATTTTCTCGGCAGTTTGCGGCATAAATGGACGAAGCATGTCAGACACTTGCAATAATGTGCCACAAGCGTGCGCCAAGATCTCACTCAAATGCGACTCCGCTTCTGGATCTTTATCACGATTTTTAGCAACCTGCCAAGGCTGAACTCGCTCAATATATTGATTCAGAGAGCGAACAATTAGCCAAATTTCGTCCATTGCTTGGTCAAACATATAACTTTCCATTGCTTGACGATACGGTCCCATGTCGTGCTCTGACTGTGGAGCGTCGCCAATAACGCCCGCTTGATAACTCTGCACCATTTTAGCGACTCGCTGAACCAAATTGCCCAAATCATTGCCAAGCTCACCATTATACGCAGCTTCAAACTTTTCCCAAGTAAAGTCGCCGTCATCTTGCGTTGGTACGTGGCGCAAGAAATAATATCGAAACGCCTCGGCGCCATAATCTGGAATAATATCGGCTGGACCAACACCATTTCCGAGACTCTTTGCCATTTTCATTCCGCCAGAATTGATAAATCCATGAACAAGCAATACTTTCGGAAGTGGTAAGTCTAGTGCCATGAGCATTGCTGGCCAAATACCAGCGTGGAAACGGAGAATGTCCTTACCAATGACTTGCACGTCAGCCGGCCAAAAAGATTGCCACTCTTCTGGACGATCAGGATAACCGATAACCGTAATGTAATTACTGAGAGCGTCCAGCCAGACATACATGACTTGATTATCATCACCAGGAACCGGCACGCCCCAGCTAAGATTTTTACGCGGACGAGAAACCGACACATCTTTCAAGCCATCTTTCATCAATTCCAAAAACTCTTTTTTACGGAATTCAGGCACGATTCTCATTTTATTTGACTCAATCGCCTGACGAATATCGTCCGAAAAAGCACTGGTTTTAAAATAGTAATTTTCCTCGCTCAAGCGCTGATACGGAGTTTGATGATCTGGACAAACCCCATTATTATCGGCAGCTTCTTTATCCGTAACGAAAGCTTCGCAACCCTGACAATACCAGCCTTCATACGAACCTTTGTAAATGTAACCAGCCTCAACGAGCTTTTGCCAAATATATTGCACCGCAGCAACGTGATGCGTGTCAGTTGTTCGAATAAAATCAGTCACTGAAATATTCAGCTCAGCAATCATATTCTTAAAATTAACGTGCGTTTGGTCGACATATTCTTGGGGTGTTTGATTTTGGCTGGCGGCTTTGGCGGCAATCTTATTACCATGTTCATCTACGCCCGCCTGAAAACGAACTTCACGCCCGTTCTGTCTGGAATAACGTGCCCACACATCTGACAACATATAATCCATAGCATGCCCAATGTGTGGCAAGCCGTTTACGTAAGGAATAGCGGTAGTGATGTAAGCGTGTTTCTTAGTCATGATATATATTATATCACCACTAGAGCAATTATCGCAGACACCACTCTTTCAGTAGCCTCTTCCAATCTTCAATCGCCAAATCTTCAGCGCGAGCATCTGGTGAAATTCCTGCATTTTTCAGCAATTCTTCCACGGCACTTTTATCAATCCCCAGCCCACCGCTCAAACTAGAACGCAACTTCTTACGCTTTGCAGAAAATCCAGCCTTAACAATGCGGAAAAAATCTCTCTGATCTTCTGGAATAATTAACGGATTGTCGTGAGTCCTCAAAACTACAACCTGCGAGTCAACTTTTGGCGGTGGCGTAAAAAATTGCCTCGGAACTTCAATATCCAGCTCCGCTTCGGCAAAAACTTGAACGCTCACAGATAGAATGCTCATATTCCCAGCCTCTGCCGCAATTCGCTCGGCAACTTCTTTTTGTACCAACAGCACCGCAATGCTCGGCTTATTTTCCGCGGTCATCAATTTTTCAACAATTTTGCTAGTGATGTAATATGGAACATTGGCTACAACTTTATAATTTTTTGGCAATTGATTCAGATTAAATTGCAATATGTCTTGGTTTACGACAGTTAATTTCTTACCAGGAAACTGCCCTGGTAACTTGCGTGCCAAATCCGCGTCAAATTCCACGGCAGTCACTGAATTAGCCCGAGCCAACAAGCGACTAGTCAAAGTGCCTAACCCTGGTCCGATTTCCAACACGACATCATCACTCGTCAATTCGGCCGCTTCAGCAATATCCGCCAAAATCTCCGGATCCTTCAGCCAGTGCTGTCCGAGCGATTTTTTTGGTCCACGAGAAGAAGCCATTTAGCGTCCATCTCCATTCGTCCAGTCGGTCGCCAAGTCGAATCCGTGCGGATGTTTGGCTGCAAATCCACCAGTATCATAAACCTTACCCGGACCCATGCTGGTCTCAACCACCGAACATCGCGGATAATTACCATAATTAGCCGCCACCAAAATATAGCCATCCCTATCGACCTTCGCGCCGTCCGCCCGCACCGTATAAGTACCGCCGCTACCACAAGCTTTTATCACAATATTCATCGGCAAATCATAATACGTCTCGCGGTGCGCCACACCCTTGGAGTCGGTAAATATCTGCGCGCCCTTACTTTTCGTCAATGGATTTTTAGGCTTCGTGCCAATTATTTCAATCTGCTTCTTTGGCTGCTTTGTGATTTCGCTAGCAACTTCCTTACGACTAATCTCGCGCTCATTCTCTACCTCAACCTGATAAGTCACCTTCCGCACACCTTTTTCCCCAAGCTGCTTAACACTCTTAAATCCAATCGGCTGAGAATCGTCCTTAATCTGCTCAATCTCAAAATTAACATCAACTTCTTCGGTTATCGTTCGCTGTTTTGATCGCTCAATCTTCATCACCAGACCAACACCGTTCACCAAAAGATCGTCAGAATTCGTAAAATGCGTCTTATCTTCGCGGTACAAAGTCAGCCCAGCGGCCTTCGCAATCAAAGCCGGTGTTTGTTCAGCGGTGGTTATTTTCAGGCGTTTATTTCCATCGACGATTGTTATTGGACGAGCGCGAAAAATATTGACCTGGTATTTTGCGCCTGTCAATTCCATATCAATATTTGGCTCAACCGCGTCAATCTTTTCGTCAATCGTAATCTTAGCCGCACGCAAGGCCTGCCGAACGGTCAATGCATTTGTGATAATGGTCTTTTCTTCACCGCGATCATAGATACGAACTAGATGTTCATTAGAAGCATTACCATCAGCAAACGAAATCATTGGAGTCGCAATCGCAACCAACACAGCCAATCCAATAATTTTTCCAAAAAATAAACCTTTTGCGCGCATAATCATATAATGACTTGTTAACCTAGTCAAATAAATTATATCAGATTAAGCACTTTTTATCTATAGACTGCAACCAACTTACGCCGCCAGCGTTAGTCTACCACCATTTTTGGCGATTCCATGCATTGTAAGCCCCAGCCCAACTACCATATCTACTTATCGCATAATTATTGAAAACTCTAATCTGGCAAACTGGATCACTCTGCCAGTTTGGACAAGCCTGAGAAAGCTTATTTATATTCGTCTGACCGAGCCCAGCATATTGCCCATTCCTAGCCGTTGTTCGCCAAGTTGACTCTTTCGTAAAAATGAAGTTCACGTAGCCATAATCATCAGGGCTAATGCCAGCCGCAGACATCCAATCCGAATGAGATCCAGAAGGTAGACTAACTTTCGTCCCCACAATCTCAATCTGCTTCTTTGGCTCTTTTGTTACAACACTAGCAATTTCCTTACGGCTCACCTCTACGCCGTTCTTCATTTCAACTTCATAAGTGACATTTTTCTTACCATTCTCGCCCACCTGTTTTACTTCGCGATATCCCGAATCTCGATTCGCGTCTTGAACTTTTTCAACCTCAAATTTCACATCTTCTTCGGCGGTTATAGTTTGCTTGCCATTACGCCAAAGCTCAATTTTCATTCCAGGAATAATTTTTGCCGAACGATCTACGGATAGCGTATCATCTTTCTTTGGATCAATATTCTTCTCTTTCAATAGCTCGCCAACCGTCTTAGCGTGCGTGCGAATGACAGATTCTTTGCCATAAAGTACAAAATTAACCATCGACGCTCTGTCAATTTTCATCACCATGTTTGCGCCATCAACCGCCATATTATCAGAGTTGGATAAAGTAGTTTTGTCCTCTTCAAAAACTTCAATTCCAGCAGCCTTCGCAATCAAAGCTGGCGTTTGTTCAGCTGTGGTTATTTTCAGGCGTTTATTTCCATCGACGATTGTTATCGGACGAGCGCGGAAAATGTTAATGCTGTACCTCTCTGCCACCATCTCCGAATCAAGACTCGGCTCGACTACGTCTTGGCGTTCATCAATAGAAAACTTAGCCAATTTCAAAGCCTCGCGAATCGTCCTCGCTTTTGTAACAATCGTCTTTTCTGCGCCCCTGTCGTAAATCGTCACCAACTTTTCGCCAGCCTTAGCTGCTGGCTTAGTAGCGTCAGCCAATGCTTGATTGACAAAAAATAAACCGCTAACCAGCATCAATATCGCGCCAGAAACGAACGTAATTTTCTTAGAATAGTGTTTTGCTTGTAATCTTATACCCATAAGTTCACACCCACAACGCAGGTATTCTTATTATATCAAATTTTCTCCAAGCGCGCGAACTCGACGTTCAATTTCTTAATATTTCCATTGTCAAACTGAACCGTAACACTTAGCCCTTCGCTGTCAATAATTTCCCCCGAACCAAAACTCGGACTGCGAACTCGATCACCAACCTCCAAACCAATATCTTCTGAATAAAAATCAGGCTCTACCATCGGCTGAGCTGGCCTATCAACACCACCAGCCATCAAGCCCATCTCATCCAAAAACCTCGATGGCATATTATAGCCAATCTGACCAAATTGCGTCCGAGAGCTAGCACAACTAACGAATAATTCTTCCCTCGCCCGAGTCACGCCAACATAGCACAATCGACGTTCCTCTTCAACGTCATCAGCATTGCCGCTATCAAACACTCTTGCGTGCGGCAAAATCCCCTCTTCCAGTCCCGCCAAAAAAACCACCGGAAACTCCAAGCCTTTAGCCGCATGAAGCGTCATGAGCGTCACTTGCTGATCGGCAGTTGTGTCAGTCGAAGACATCAAAGCCATCTCTTCCAAAAACGTCGCCACGTCAACGTAAGCCTTCGCTTCCGATAAAAGCACCCCGATATTTTCCATTCGTTCCTCAGCTTGCGGCGTTCCGTCGTTTATAAAATCTTCATAGCCAGTACTTTTCATGATTTTTTCAATCAGTTCGGCCGGAGATCCGTCAATTTCCTGCTGCAAATCGTGCAATTTTTGACCAAACTCTAGCAACGGACGTTTTGCGCGCGCTGTCAAAGTATCCGCCTCCTCAACCGCCAGCAACCCGCTAATTATGTCCTTCCCTGTCGCGTCATTCCAGTCCAAAAACTTAGAAATACTCACCACGCCAACGCCACGTTTTGGCGTATTCACAATTCGCAAAAAACTGACTCGATCACTCGGCTGATATAACAATCGCAGATATGCTAACAAATCCTTAACAACCGCTCGATCCAAAAATCGCAAACCGCCGACAATTTTATACGGAATATAACTCTGACGCAGGGCTCGCTCAATTGCGTAACTTTGTGCATTCGTTCGATACAACACCGCCACGTCGCCATATTGACGACCGTTCGCAATTTGCGCCTGAATCTCATTCGCAATCGCCAAAGCCTCCTCGGACTCATTATATAATTGCCATAATTTCGGCTCAACACCGTCGCCATTCGCTGTCCATAAATTTTTATCAGTTCTATGAATATTATGACTAATCAGCGCATTTGCCATATTCAAAATCGCGCCAGTCGAACGATAATTTTGCTCCAACTTAACCACCGTCGTACCTGGAAAATCACGCTCAAAATTGAGAATATTAGTGTAATCAGCGCCGCGAAAACTATAAATCGACTGAGCGTCATCACCAACCACGCATAAATTGCGACGCGAATTAACCAACAATTTAATTAACACATATTGCACAGCATTCGTATCCTGGTACTCGTCAATCAAAATATGTTCGAATTGCTGCTGCCATTTATGACGAATGTCTGGCTTACTTCTCAATAATTCCACAGTTTTTATCAATAAATCGTCAAAATCCAACGCCGAAGCATCTTTCAGAGCTTTTTCATAAGCAAAAAACAATTCAGCTATTTTCTGCTCTCTTGGGCCGCGAGTTGAAGCCGAAAAATCCTCAGCACTTCGCATTTCATTTTTAGCATTCGAAATAGCCGAAAGTACAGCTCGAGGTTTAATATCTTTATCCGTCAAACCGCGAGCCTTCATAATTTGCTTCATCAAGCTTATTTGATCGTCGGTATCATAAATTAAGAATCGCTTGCTCAGACCAATATTTTCACCATCCATCCGCAACATTCGCACGCAAATACTGTGAAAAGTTCCCATCCACGGCATAAATTGCCGATTTTCAGAATCCTCACCCAGTATTTGTGCCAATCGCTGACGCATTTCCTTCGCAGCTTTATTAGTAAATGTAACCGCTAATATTCGACTAGGAAATATCTTCAACTCGCCAATCAAATAAGCAATTCTATGGGTCAGAGTTTTGGTCTTTCCAGATCCGGCTCCAGCCAAAATCAACAGTGGCCCATCAGCGTGCGTCACCGCTCGAGCCTGCTCGCTATTTAATCCGTCAGTAAATTTAGACATATATCTATTTTATCAGCAAAAAGTACGAAACAGCGCCGCCAGCCATACCAATTGCCAAAAATAGAACAATAAGCAGCGCTATTAATAATCCAGATTTTTTCTTTTCTTTGTCGGCTGAAGGTTTTACCTCTGTAGATACGGCGGCAAACATCGGTGCCGGCTCAGAATCCATAGTTTCTTTTTCGGATAATTCAGAAGACTCAATCAAAGAACTGTCAATGTCAGTGGACATTTTATCGTCTGAATCTTCAGGGACACCAGCCTCCTCAATTGCTATAATTTCTGGACTCAAATCCATTGGTGAGTCGGGTGCATCACCCAAAGAATTTTCGCTCATGCTGTAATTAGATAAATTGGTATTGTATTGATGTTCCAATTTTACATCCTCAGAATCAGCGGGCATAGACGTATCTTCATCGCTATTCATCTCAGAATTAGTCATAGTTTGGTTAACAGAACCAAGTGGTCGCTTCTCCACTTCAACATTAGCGATAAACGGAGATTCCAGCGGCGTAGTCATCGGTGTAGCAGAAGCTTCACTATTACTTACGGCTAATGATTGCGCTATCTTATCTGTCAATGACAATTCCTCAGCAGGCGCATCTTCAATCTCCGCAAAAGTAGATTCATTATGTACATCTTTAAGATCAGGGGTGTCACTAAGATTATCTGATTGAGCAACTATATCAGACATTTCTTTCCCTACCGCAGAATGTCTATTATTTGTACTAATCACGTCCACCAAATCAGGCGAAGGCTGAATTGTCGTGCCAGTTCGGGATGGAGTGGGGGCAGCAGGTTTTTGGATAGTGCTGACAGATGAAGGTCTAACTACATCCATGAAACGACCAGTTGGACGCTTTGCTATAACAGACGTACTTTTTACTTCGCTAGCAGCCACGCCAGGAGCTCTGTTGATTATTGAGTCGTTAGCAACTTTCTCATTCGCAGGACTATCGATCTCTTTAGGAGTCATATCGTCGTTAGAAGGCTCTTTTTTTACTTCAGGCTGAGAGATCGATGATAAAGGAGTAGAAGCAACAGACGAAGGCGTAAATGGAGTTACCGGAGGTGCAAAACTAGTACCAATAGAGTTCTCCGGTTCAGACTTTTCCTCTACGGACGCAGACGCAGAAACCTCGTTATTATTTTCATTAGCCACCACTGGAGCTTCCTTTTCTCGCTGCTTATCCATAAGAGAGCTTACCGCTCTATCCAACTCATCAAAATCAATATCTGTCATATGCCCCCTATTTTTTAACCTTTATGTGCTTTTGAGATTATCTCCTTAAATTGATATGCATCCAAACTGGCTGCTCCAACCAATAAACCATCAAGTTCATCAATTGCTAAATAATCCGCGGCGTTTATTGACGTAATACTTCCACCATAGACAACTCGAACTGATTCCGCCGCTTTTTTACCATACAAATGAGAAATATGTCGTCGAATCATCTGTGTGGCTTTTTTTACATCAGACGCTTTAGCGCTGTCGCCAGTACCGATCGCCCAAACTGGTTCATACGCAATAACCACTTCATCCAGCTCGTCCGCCGTCACATTAGCCAGACCGCTAGTCAATTGATCAGCCAGAACATCCTTCGTTTCGCCAAGAGTCTTCTCTTGAATCGTTTCACCAACGCACAAAATCGGATGAATACGATTTCGAATTGCCGCCTGAACTTTCAGTCGAATATCTTTTTCGCTTTCAATGAAAATATAGCGACGTTCCGAATGGCCAATTATCACATAATCAGCAATTCCACGAAGATGCGCCGCTGGAATTTCTCCCGTGTACGCGCCTGAATCCCGCCAATAGCAATTCTGAGCCGCCAACTTAGCGATCCGACGATTAATTTGTAAACTCAAACTCTGCAGCGCCAAAATAGTAGGCGCCAGCACCACTTCAACATCTCTATGCGACGGCAGCGTATTCATCAGCTTATGCAAATATAAGCTAGCCTCCTGCATATTGAAGTTCATTTTCCAGTTACCGATGATTAACTTTTTTCTCATGAGATAATCCTTATGCTTAGTTTATCACCTCAAACCGTATGCGTCTAGTAAACTTTCGATTCCAGGCAATTTTTTACCAGCCATCAAGGCCATGCTAGCTCCGCCACCAGTGGAAACATGGGTAAAATTGGCACCGTCATGCCCGTCCCATTTCAATATAAAATCAGCCGTATCTCCACCGCCGACTATTGAAACAACCCCTTTATTCTGGGCAATAGCTAGCGCTACTCGTGCCGAACCAATTGCAAAATTATCAATCTCAGCATAGCCCAGCGGACCATTCCAAATAACCATCTTCGCGCCGGCCAGTATTTTCGTGAATTTCTCAATTGTCTGACTTCCAATATCCAGCGCCATATCTGAGTTCTTTATTTTATCAATATTAACTTCTTGACGAGGAAAATCCTTAGAAATCTCTGGCGCAACTGCCACATCAATCGGCAATACCAAAAAATCGTCAACATTCTCTACGCCAACCTTAGCCGCCGCCAAATCATAAATTTCCGCGACAACCTTTTCCATTCCTGACTCGAACACGCTCTTGCCGACATTAAATCCACGACAATGTAAAAACGTGTTTGACATAGCGCCGCCAATTAAAATCCGATCCGCCTTTTTAATCAGACGCTTAATCAGCAATATTTTATCGCTAACTTTCGCGCCGCCAATAACCGCAACCAACGGACGTTTTGGCTTATTCATCGCCTCGGTGATAGTTACATATTCTTTTTCTAATAGCAATCCCGCTAGCCCTGGAACACACAATGTAATCGCATGAGTACTGGCGTGCGCCCTGTGTGCGACCGCAAATCCGTCCTGCACAAAATAATCTGCTCGGACAGCGCGTTGAATTGACTTGGCAAATGTTAAATCATCAGCCTCCTCCTCGTCATAAAAGCGTAAATTCTCCAACATAAGAATACTGCCTCGTGGCGCGCGGCGAACGGCTTGATGAACAGCTTCGCCCACACAATCATCCAGCAATTCTACCGGACGGCTCAGCAACTTGGATAGGTGATCTGCGACAACTTTCAGACTAAACTTAAGATCCTTACCTTTTGGTCGCCCCAGATGAGACATGATAACAATCTTGCAATTCTGCTCCAGCAAATATCGGAGCGTGGGCAGCGAAGCACGAATTCTTAGATCATCAGAAATCTGACCGCGCTTTGTTAGCGGCACATTATAATCTGCTCGCAGAAGAATAGTTTTTCCACGTAGATCAACATCGCGAATTGTTTGCTTCGGAAATTTTCTGCCCACCCAAATTCTCCTTATGACAACGTCTTGACTTGGATATTGTCAGTTTTTCCTGGTTCTGGATTGTGGCCGCTAACAAGCACAACCGTAACTGGGTCCGCACCGAAATAACCTTCTTGTTTCAACTCATCAGCTAGCTTAGTTGCTGCATTTGGGTCGTTTGGTCGAACATATGGACGAGAAGCGTACCTTAGCGCCAACTTTTGCGCAGTCTTCACATCTTCGGTCACACAAACAATTGGTAGGTTCGGACGATATGCGGCAACGTTAATTGCAGTAGCACCAGTGTGTGTTTCCGCAATAATAGCTCGAGCCTTAATTCTCCTTGCCAATTGAGCTGCTGTGTAGCTTAAAATCGCGTCAGTTTTTTCACGCATTTCAGCCTTTTCTACCAACATTACTTCACTGTGTTCTTGAGTGTAGATAATAGTCTTGCGCATCGCACGAACGGTCTCAACAGGATATTTACCATTGGCAGTTTCGTCAGACAACATAACCACGTCAGCGCCTTGGATTACGGCATTTGCAACGTCGCTAACTTCAGCGCGACTTGGCTCTGGATTGTCAACCATACTGCCCATCATTTGTGTCGCAACGATCACTAGCTTGCAATATTTACGACACAAGGCAATAATTCGACGCTGTACAACTGGGACAATTTCCGCACCAGCTTCCACCGCCAAGTCGCCGCGAGCAACCATAATACCGTCACTAGCCTTAACGATTTCCTCCAAATTCTCTGGATCAACGGCAGACTTAGTCTCAATCTTGGCAATAATATTGGCTGTCGAGCCCAAGTCTGTCAATCGACGACGCAAATCAATAATGTCATCAGCTTTTTGAATAAAACTCAATGCAACATAATCAAAATCTTGGCTTGCACCCCATTCCAAATCGTTAATATCTTTCTGAGTAAGAATGTCGCCACCAAAATCTGTGTC
This sequence comes from Candidatus Nanosynbacter sp. TM7-053, assembly GCF_022828375.1. Taxonomy (GTDB): domain Bacteria; phylum Patescibacteriota; class Saccharimonadia; order Saccharimonadales; family Saccharimonadaceae; genus Nanosynbacter. The sequence goes on along the minus strand of NZ_JAJQJX010000002.1, from coordinate 78,999 downwards.
TGGCAAGTTCAAGCCCTTGCGGCTCATCAAAAAACCATCATTCTGGACTTCTACGCGAATTGCAGTTGGGCTAACAATTTCTCGTACAACCGTTCTGATCTTGCCGTCAAACATGTAAAGCGGCTCACCGACTTTCATCTTCTCCGCCAAATTGTACTGCACTGGCAAATTGAAGCTGCCGTCATGCTCAGTAATTTCTGAGTCCAAGACTAACATATCGCCAACCTTAACATTCAGCATGTTATCTTTCAAAACGCCCAGGCGAATCTTTGGACCTTGCAAATCTTGTAGAATTGCTACAGGCTTGCCCAACTGTTTACTAGCTGTGCGCACCCAATCGATCTGCTCAATTCGCTCCTCGTTAGCGCCGTGGCTAAAGTTCATACGGATGCCGTTAACGCCGGCCTCCAACAATTGGTAAACCTTTTCTTGGCTGAACGTTGCTGGCCCAATTGTTGCTAATATTTTTGTTCGTTTAAATATATTATCACTCATTTTTAAAATTATATCACGAAATAACAGTGATGAAAAATGGCGCCAAGGAGACTTGTAATACTTATTTAATGTCAAGATTTGCGTTAGTCAAGACTAGATTACCCATTTTCTTAATGCTAGAATATAAAATATTATGCCAGAAATAGATAAATATATTATTTCAAAAATTTTGTTCTTTATTTTCGGCTCAACTACTGTAATTATTTTCTTTTTGTTCTATACTGGAGTATTTATAAATATCGTTGGGTCCATAGAAGCTGCAATTACGATATATTGCATAAACACCGCCCTGCTGATACCCGTAACAATCTGGTATGCAATCGAGCGCTCACATAAACCGAAATATAAGGAGAGCGATATACTTGAAGCCTATTCTGAAATGATGTCTCGGACTGACGATGAGTCCGCTGCCAAAGAAACTACAAAGCAACAATGAAAAAACTCGCCACAATAAGCGAACTATTTCAAACATTCTTTATGGTGTGATTTTACGCCCAAGCTCGAACCTATCTTGAGAGCAAGCCTAGACTCTAGCAAATACATCAGGACAAAGCCCTGTTCGGCGGGTCGCCCGCACCCCGACCCGCCGGGACAGCCAGCGATAACTAGTTTGTCTGGTTGGGTTATTTTTATCTCCAGATATCGTCATGGATATTGTCATAATTTCGACAAGCTATAGTCGAATTCTGATCCTGTACCACCGAAGGAAACTCTTCGGATATACCATTGGCTATATTTTGCAGTAATTTAACACCCATATTTTCCGAAAACTTACCGCGTAGTGCTTTTTCATACCATCGCTCTAGGTCTTGTTCGGTTACTATACTTTGTATTTTTGACTTCCAGCCAATTTGATTTAGTAGACTGACAATAACACGCTGCTCAGCAGACTTGCAGACAATTATCACCCTGTCGCTGTTGATAGAATTAACTACCGATTCTGCTAACGCTTCGTCAAGAGCAAGATGCTTAATCTGAATAGCAGGCCCCCAATTCGCATACATATCAAGACCTCTGTCGGCGGCGTTTGTAATGCCTACACGATACACCTTGGCCGATTCGGTACTGACTAAATTATCTACAGATAATTGCATAATGTTTTTTGTGAAGTCCTCAAACTCGCGCAGAATATCAATCTTATTGTCCGCTACAGATAATTGCATTTCTAGCTCTAGCTCGTTGGTTAATGTTGAAAACAATGCGAAAACAATAATTTCATATATTTTATCAAGACTTCTTTTTAAGCCCGGCTCCGCATAGAAAGAGTTGATAAAATGTACGACATTGAAAGCCTGAGGCGATGAATTAACTGCATAACTGAGGGCATTTGCTAGCTGTGATTTTTTGTTTGCAAACATACTGTATATGTAAGCCTCCACGGCTCCGCCTGTCCTTATATTCTCCTGACTCAAGATATTTAAAAGACTTGGCGGAATCGCATTGTTATTAAACAAGTCGTCTTGGAACTTTGCAGAACTCGTGCTCTTTCGACCTAATAATTCCATGGTTATATCGTCGCGCCACTTCTTGCTTTTTGTTCTATATGTCTCTAGGTCTAAAATATCTACACTATTTGGGTCTATGCGCTTTCTATACAATATCTCGGCAATTTGAACTGGTTTATACCAATGAACACGTTGCTTTGCAAGAAATACATCAAGTAGTTGTTTTGCCGTAGTAGGACTCACTTCTTAATCTCCTTGAATAGCCTCAGGGACTTTAGAACCTCTCGGGCGACACTCTCAATGGCTGGAACTGCTATAGCATTTCCAGTTTGCTTTTTTATTCCAGAATACGAAACAACTACCTTAAACCAGTCAGGAAATCCCTGTATTCGCAATAATTCACGCTCCGTTGGCCGTCTCTCATTATTGATCAAGATATAATTAGCGCTTGCGCCCGCACGAAGTGCGCACGAGTAGCTATGTGGAGTAACACTCCCCGATACATTTTCATGAGTGATATATGGACGACTCGGCTCCGTAATCGTCTTGAGTAGCATTTTAGCATGCCTTCTGTCGCGTATTTCAGGCTTTACAAAATATTTGTCCTCAATATTTCCAGTTTCTAAGATATCTTTTATGGTGGCTCTTTTTTCGATTGGCAGAGGGGCTGGAAAACTAAAAGGAACATTCTCCTTAAATCCTACAATAATAATTCGCTCACGCTTTTGTGGAACCCCATAGTCAAGGGCATTTATGATTTTGTAGTGGACAAAGTATCCCAGTTTTTCCAGATGTTCAATAATGATCTTAAAGGTTTTTCCTTTATCATGTGCGGTCAAATTACGAACATTTTCTAGAACGAAAGCTTTCGGCTGCTTTTCCTTTAGAATTCGCTCGATATCAAAGAATAGTGTCCCTTGTGTCTCATGCTCAAAGCCTGCCTTTGCGCCAATTATGCTAAATGGCTGACAAGGAAATCCGCCTGTTAATATATCAAAGTCGGGTATTTTACTGGCATCAACTTTAGTAATATCACCAGCAAAACGCGTTTCTCCGTTAGTGTTTTTCTTGAATAATTCGGGCGATATTTTTGCAAAATTGGCTTCATAGGTCTTTCGCGCGTCTTTATCCCATTCTGATGCAAAAACACACTCTGCACCGAGATTATGAAATGCGAGATGAAAACCGCCAATTCCTGCAAACAAATCTATAAAAGTTATCTTGTCAGTCATAGCACTACTTTCTGCGGTGCTATCAAAAATAAAATAGGACACCGCAACGGTGTCTTAAGTCGTTTGTCCGCAGCAGAACGACATGTCCTACTGTTTCGCGCGATGTCCTAATTTTTAGGCACATCGCTCGAAACCTTGCGGTACGTTTTTTCTACTGCGGACGCAATAGGTATAACTTAAGACGGTTATAATTATATCAAAAATAACCCAACCAGACAAACTAGTTATCGCTGGCGGTTTCGGCGGGTCGGGGTGCGGGCGACCCGCCGAACAGGGCTTTGTCCTGATGTATTTGCTAGAGTCTAGGCTTGCTCTCAAGATAGGTTCGAGCTTGGGCGTAAAATCACAAAGGGCGATGACCTCAGCGCAAAAAATCCTTATGCCTTGAAATTTTCGGGTCGAACCTATAAATACAACAAAAAGAAGTCGTCATAAATGACGACCATTTTCTTAACTCCGCCCAGAAAAATCGCCGGTCGGCGCTGCGTGCTGCCAGCAAAAAAAGCCGCCCGTTCAGGCGACCGTTGTTTCCATTTTAGTTCCGATTTGGTGACCTTACCGGGAATCGAACCCGGATTGCCAGGATGAAAACCTGGTGTCCTAACCGTTAGACGATAAGGCCACGACTTCAGATATCATAACAAATTACCGTCGAATTGTCTATAGCAAATCAGCCACTTCTCCGCCGTTATCTATTAATGTATAATATTTCCATGACAAAGCAGAAGAAAAAGCGCAATAAAAAATATTCTGGGATGGACGCGACATCTCAGCGGCCAAAGGTAACAAGGATTACAGCAACGAATCGCCCCAAATTATCTCAATGGTTTTTTGATCGGAAAAAACTCATTCGCACCATTGGCATGGCGGGACTCGTTGCAATTGCTTTAATTATCGTTATTTCTGGAATACTGAGTTTATTTCGTTAACGAACTGGCAACTTAAACCCAAAAGTACTACCTTTTCCTTCTTCTGATTCAAAGATCATTTCGCCGTCGTGTGATAAAATAACTTTCCTCGCCAAAAATAAACCAACGCCAGTGCCGTCTGGTCGCTTTTTTCTGGCATTTGCGCCGCGGAAGAATTTGCCAAACAAATTTGCTTGCTCTGATTTTGGCACACCGATTCCCGAATCTTTCACTGTAAATTCAATCGCACCATTACTATTTTTTAGAGAAATTATTACCTTTTTGTGCGGATTTGAATAGTAAATAGCGTTGTCGATCATATTCAGCATAACTTGACGAATCTTCTCAGAGTCGGCCGTAATCAATGGAACTTTTTTATCAATCTTTAGGTCCATTTCGACAGTTCTCTGATCCGCCACAACCTTAAGCAAAGCAACTTCATCCCGAAGAATTTGAGCAATGTCTACCTTCTGCTTATCGATATTAAATTTGCCAGTCTGAAGTCTAGAAACATTAAGAAAATCGTTTATTAGCCTCACCATACGCTCGCTCGAAGAAAACGCCTCTCTAAGAACCGCACGTTGCGTCGGTGTAATCTTCCCCAAATCACCCTCCAGCATCATATCCAGATAACCTTTAATACTAGTCAACGGTGTCCTTAACTGATGTGAAGCCATAGAAATAAATTCGTTCTTCGCCTCGTCTAGTCGCTGAAGCTGTCGATTACTGAACCTCAATTCTTTCGTCGCCTCGTCAATTTTGCGCTGCAAACTCTTATTCAATTCATTAATCTCTTCCAATGACAAAGAATTTCGAATCGACACCGCCAATTCCCCAGCAATCGATTCCAGCATTTCAATATCGCGAGAACTATACCCCAAACTTTTATGCTCGCCCAGAAACAGAATTCCCGTTTCTTGATTTTGATGCAGCAGCGGCATAACAATTTTCGTGCGATGAATATCCAAAAGTTTCTTCAGCTCTGGATCTTTTACTTGATTTGCCAAAATAACTTCCGGGAAACTACAATTCTTATAATAGTAATCCATAATCCTGTGAACGTCTTCCTCGACAACAGATATTCGTCGCCGACCCGCTCGACCATATATTCCTTTTTCCGGAATGCAAAACGCTACTTTTTCCGCCTTAAGAGAAGTCGCTATATAATTACCAACACGTCGAGTTAGCAATTGCAAATCCGCTGTATAAGTTAATATTTTACTAATCTCACGCGTAAACGTATCAGCGTCATATTCTCCGTAATAAAAAACCCTATCAGTAAATTTATCAAATATTTTCTTCACCGGTTGATATACGACAGCCAAAACCATAGCCAAAATCATATTCATAAGATTTACGTGGCTATCAACCGTCAGGCTACGCTGAAAAACCAGAATTGAAATAACATATGCGGAAATCACATAGACGACAGCCAGTGCAATTAATAGCAGCATATACGAAACGCTTCGAGCCACCGCCATTTTTACGTCCATCAATCGGTACCTGACGATGCTATACATAATTGCAAATAAGAAAATAATCGTAGCAATTGGACCAATCCATATATATCGATAGTCACCAAACGCCGGAAGAAACAGATCCACTACAAAGCCAGGAATGCTACATATCAACAGACCAATCATGTAAATCGCGACTTGCTTGCGTCGAACAGGATCTGATTTGCGCCACGCTATATGACCAAAACACATAGAAATTAAGAAGAATACCGAGAAAAAAGTTGCAAAAATAACATAGTTGACTGCATGAATCGGAATTCGAGAAAAATCTACTGGCGTGACAATTTCTGATGTATTAATAATAAATTCAGGCACCAAAATAATGTATAGCGAAAAAATCGTTATTAATATACTAGATGCGCAGATAAAACTCTTCGTTGATTTTGTCGATGGAAGAAACGACTTTGTAGTGAAAATAGCCAACGCAGGACAAAAAACAGCTGAAGCGACATAAAACCATCTGGATGCAGTGTCTAATACTACTCCATTGTCCGCCAGGGAGAACACTTCAAGTCCAGCCGACCACACAGCCAAACATAAACAAACCAGAAAAAACCAATACTTTGCATCGTGGCGTCGCTTCGACTTTTTAAGCACAAGAACGCCTAAAATTAGCGCCATCAACGCAACCAATCCTAGCACTAATGCTCGTATCATCATACTAATGCTTATTATAGCATTTTATTCTACGTTTCAATCGCAAAAACTGTGTAAACGCCGCTCGCGGTAACTGTAGCTTCAATAGACTCTTTTAGTATGCCAGATTTTTGGAGCAATTTAAAACCTTCTTTAATTGAGCGCATCCTAACTTTTGGAACCCACCCCATTAGTCCATGCAAAAATTCTTTTTGTGGGCGATTTACGTTCATATTGCCAGTGATCATTAGTCCGCCGGTTCGTAGAAATTTCAATGATTCTCGTGTCAATTGCTTATAAACGCCATCCGGCAGATATTCTCGCAAGCCAGAATCTTCCGCGATATCTAGCTTACGATTTCCCAAAACTCCCTCCAAACTCAAAGGCTTGCCAAGCTTACTGAATAATCGCTCGCAATGAACTTCAATCTTATCTTCCAAATTCCATTTCTTAGCTAGACTCTGCGCCGCTGCTAGAGACAACGGATCTTGATCTAACAGGATAACCGTTGGCGTCTCACCCGTTTCATCTTTAAGTTTTTTCAACATCTTCAAAGTCGCCAGTCCCGTTCCGCAGCCAAAACTCATCACCAGCATATCATCAATCGAACGATTTTCTTTTTCCGCCACTTTCTTCAAATGGTCAATCGACAAACTATTCACCGTCTCTACCCGCTCACGAATACCAAGCGAATCCGCACAATGCCGAATAACATCAGAAAACTTCTCCGTCACTGGCGCCTGGATAAACTCTCGGACTTCACTAATTCTCTTCTCTACTTCTTCAATAGCCGTCGCTTTATCTACGCCGTTATTGATCTTTTCTTGGACCATAACTTCCGTCAGCGGCAAACCATTAATCTTCTCATCAAATACCGACTCATCCAGCAGTGGACCACCCATAGTTGGATATTTACCTTCTGACAATATTTTGCCATTTTCATCAAAAACACTCAAATCCTCAGCTTCAGAAATTGTCAAAAATGTCAGTGCGGAACCTCGTTGATTGTGCCACGGCTTCGAATCAGTTTGATCTTTACCATACAATAACTTATCACGAGAAATCTCCAGATATGAATCTATATCATTACCCCATTTATTTTCTCTCACAAAAGGAATCTTTTCTAGAACACTCGCAAGTGCTACCGCCGCCAAATTTATATGGATAATATCCTTACGAACATCCTTTAATTCCGCCCCGCCTTGCTCCAGATAATTGTATATATACTGAATTTTATCTGGATTATTATATGCAGGATCGGTCTTTTCCCCAATTTTAACCCTACATTCCTCACTCCTAAGATCAGCAATTTCCCTATTTAATTTTTCATTAGCTTCATGATCAATTCCATTAAGAAAATCACCTGTTTCTGTAATATACTGTTCGCCTCTAAATTTTTCCATGCCAAAAATTATAACATAATTTATGTGATATACTTAAAGCATGATAAAAATCGCTATCATTGAAGACGACCCAACCATCAGCCAGATGTACCGAATGAAGTTCGAGTCGGACGGGTTTGACGTTCGCTTGGCCGCCAACGGACAAATTGGCATAGAAGTAGTCGAGAAGTTTCAGCCAGACATTATTTTGCTAGATTTACAAATGCCGGAAATGGACGGCGCGGAGGCTTTGAAACGAATTAGGTCTAAAGATTGGGGAAAAACTATTCCCGTTATCGTCCTCACTAATCTCGGCGAAGAAGAAGCTCCGCACGATTTGAAGAAATTAGGAATTCATAGCTACATCGTAAAAGCGAACCTCACGCCGCGCCAAGTTGTCGAGCAAGTCAAAGCTGCCATAAAAGCCGCTTAATTTTTTGATTGATTCGCAATTTTTAGACAAGCCGTAATTACATTATCAAACAACGCAGAGACTGTTAACGGACCAACTCCGCCCTTTTTTGGTGTAATAATTACATCATTGCGCTGACGCACTTCTTCAGATACGTCGCCAACAATTTTTCCATTTTCCGAAGCAGTTCCAGCGTCAACAACGACCGTCTTAGTCTTAATCATTTGGCTTTTAATCAGCCCTGGAACTCCAGTTGCCGACACGATAATATCGTAATTTATCAGTTGAGATAAATCGTCACCTTTTTCAAAAACCGTCACATCAACGCCAGACTTTAGCCACATCTTCTCAAGAGGCGCACCAACCAAACGACCTCGCCCGACAATCGCAACTTTTTTATTTTTCAAATCAACACCATATCCAGCCAGCAGCCAGCTAATAGCCGTTGGCGTGGCTGCCTGAAAAATCGCCCTCTTGCGCAAACCATCAACGTCTTTATCTTCTCGAATACTCTCGAGTAACTCCTCAGTCTGATCAGAATTACTAATCGGCAATTGCAGAATTATTCCTTGGACATCGTCTCGATTGTTCAATTCTTGAATCACCTCCAAAGCACCGCCCGCAGGGACTCGATGAATCTCCACGTCAATCAAAATATCAGCACCATACCTCTGTTTCAAACGCATGTACGTTTCAATAACTGGATTTTCGACATCAGTAACAATTGCCAAACGAGGATTAATATGCCAAGCCTGCCTTAAAGCTCGCACCTGTTTCGCCTGGCGCTCCTTGATAAATCCAGCTAATTCTGAGCCATTTAGTTCTCTCATTGTCATTAAGTATAGCAATTTTACCATCTTGAGTACAGATATAGTGTGTGCTATAATTTGAGAAGCTTGGTTGTGGCGGATGTAGCTCAGCTTGGTTAGAGCGCTGGATTGTGGCTCCGGAGGCCGTGGGTTCGAACCCCATCATTCGCCCCAAGTTTTACGACAATTTATTCACACCGATAAATTATTTTCAATAAAACGGTAGACATTTTTATTGATTGTTGTATAATGAAATTGTGGGCCAGTAGCTCAGCTGGTTAGAGCACCTGCCTCTTAAGCAGGGTGTCGAGGGTTCGAGCCCCTCCTGGCCCTCCAAGAAAATAACCTCACATTGAAGTGAGGTTATTTTCTTATCCAAACGGATTATACCCGCGAGAAGGTGGTTCACGAAAAGTAGTTCGATTAGCATTGAAAGATTGGCGAGAGTTATTCGCACCTGACGGAACACTGTTATTTTGTAGACCATTGACTCGTCGATTCCCGCCAGACAATCCCGTGTCAGCTACATTACTAGAATTATCAGATTGAACCGATCCACTCACTCCTGAACTAGGAGTACACCTTCTATTATCAGAATTATTGGCCGATATCGAAGATTCGTATCCTTTAATATATCGACGCCCTGAATTCACGCTACGATTAGCGGTTAGCATTCTGCCCGTATCCCCATACGCTCTAGAGCTACTATTGCTCAACGTATTCATACGACCATATAGCCTTTCCATCATTTCCCGTGTCATTTGCGGCTTCTGATTCGCGTCCATATATCCCCCATTAGTTATATGAAATGGCGCCCCGAGTAGGATTCGAACCTACGACCTTAGGCTTAGAAGTCCTCTGCTCTATCCAACTGAGCTATCAGGGCGTATTCACATTATAACATCTTTCTGCTACAATAGTAAAAGCTTGCGGGTGTAGTACAGCGGTTAGTATGCAAGTTTTCCAAACTTGAGATGGGAGTTCGATTCTCCCCACCCGCACCAAGTTAGACAATTTCAATCCATAAAGGGCATCGATGGATCCATATATTTATACAGAAAAACCAAAATACCAACCGCATGACATTGAAGATGCGTCCGAATTTTATGATGTGATTGAACGAAGCAGTTTAACACATCAATTATCTGAAAACCGACCATATGTCTATTGGACAATGGAAATTTATGATAAGTCCAACGGCATTAAAGGTGGCGGCGGACTTGGAGTTTTAGCGGCGGACACGCGACGTGTAGCTGAAAAATTGGAAGTTCCGTTCGTAGTAGTAACGCCGTTTTATCGCAGCGAATCACACCAGAAAATTACCGACCTCGCGCAAGAAGAGTTTTCAGAATCCGTTTCACCTCAAGATTACGGATTTGAATATATTGACGAAGTTTTCGTAAGTTCAAACGGATTCCCAGATGCAAGCTTAAGCATTTTTAAGAAGACGCTCGGCTCAACGCAATTTGTTACAATTTCAGAACCGAACTTTGGGCAATTGTACGAAGGCGACGGATCTGGCGATCATAGATTATACCAAGAAGTAGCGCTGGGATTTGGTGGCTATAAAGCATTAAAACTCCTCGGTATTAAGCCGGCTGTTATTCAACTTAATGAGACCGCAACGATTTTTGCCGCATTGGCACGACTAGACGAACTGTGCGCTAACGGAATGAATTTATACGAAGCCGTCGTTTACGTTCGCAAACACACACTTTACACGAACCACACGCTTCTTCAAGCAGCCGAACCGGAATTCCATCGTTCGCAATTTGAAAAATTAGTTCTGCCAAATATAAAAAGTAATGCTGTGCGTTGCTGGCTAATGGAACAATTTCGCAACGACAGACTGAGGCCGAATCTTTTGGCAATTGAACTTACTGAAGCGAAGAATGGTGTTAGTAAACTACATGCCCGTGTAGCAAATTTCCGCGACCGCAACAACGACAAAGTTAAATTTCAAGCCATTACCAATGGAATAGATCTTGAAACGTGGGTACTGCCTGAAACGTTGCAAACATATCGCGATCACGGAATTATCGATAAATTTGGACTGCCCACAAATGATTTTTCTGAAAAATTAAACTCGCTTAGTAGCGCGGATTTGAGGTATTTGAAAAAACTCGGTCGAAAGGAATTGAATCGAGTCCTATTGAGTCGCAAAGATCAGTACGGAAAATCCATACAAATCCCAGAAAACGCGATATTATTCGACTTCAAGCGAAGATTCGCCAATTACAAACGACCTTATATGCCGTTTGAAAACCCAGATTCATTGCGCCAAATTCTCATTAGCCACAACGCGCATTATATTCTGACAGGAAAAGTTCACCAAGGCGACGTAACGATGTATCAGAAATTGCTCGAAGTATTAAAATTGATTGATAACGATCCAGTCCTCAAGGAGCGTGTTCATTATATACAAGACTATGACGAGGAGTTGGGGCGAGCGTTAGCAATCGGTTCAGACGCCTCAATAAATATTCCTATCGTTGGATTAGAAGCGTGTGGCACTTCATGGGAGAAAGACATCGCCAATTTGAAACTCCTCATCTCCACTAGTGACGGCGGCGTTGCCGATGTTCAGCCAATCGCTTGCCTCGAGGTTACCGGGAGAAACTACGAAGCCGAAGTTTCATCTCTGTACGTCAACATGCATAAAGCTGCCGCTATTTTGAAAAATGACCAATTGTTAGAAAAACATATCCGCCACCAATTGAGCAACTATTTACCAATTATTTCCGGCGCCCGAATGATGAAAGATTATCTCAAATTTATTTTTCCAAAACCGCAAATCCAGCCTAAAAAAGAACCGCAGATCAAGCGAATTCCTATTCAATAATCACTTCAATATCAGCACCTAGCGAATTTAAGCGTGCCGCCAATTCCTCGTATCCGCGATTAATTGAATATACATCGCGAAGAATCGATACACCTGGAGCAGCAAGCATTGCCAAAAGTATCACAACAGATGGACGAAGCGCTGGCGGAGCAACAACGTCAGCCGGCTTCCATCTTGTCGGACCGGTGATATAAACACGGTGTGGATCAACCAGCTCGATTTGCGCATTCAGCTTGCTCAGCTCTGTAAAGTAAATTGCTCGGTTCTCGTAACTCCAGTCGTGAACCAACGTGCGTCCCTTCGCCACCGTCGCGATAAGCCCCAAGAACGGCAAATTGTCCATATTAATTCCAGGAAACGGCAAGGCGTGAAGTTTATCCTTGGCAGCCTGGAGTTTGGAGCGCTGCAATTTAATATCAACCAAACGAGTTTGCCCATTATTAGCAAAATATTCCTTGCTGAGTTCAAACTTAAGACCCATTTCCGCCAATGTTGCTAATTCAATCTCCAAGAATTCAATCGGCGCACGACGAACGGTAATTTCCGAATCCGTCACCGCAGCCGCCGCAATAAAGCTCATTGCTTCAATTGGGTCTTCACTCGGATAATAGTCCAGATTTTTACTAATGCGTTTACGACCCGTAATCTTCAAGGTCGTCGTACCAATTCCCTCAATTTTCACGCCCAGCTTTTTCAAGAAGAAACAGACGTCTTGAACCATATAATTTGGGCTAGCGTTGCGGATGATAGTAGTGCTTGGCGACAACGCCGCAGCCATAATGATATTTTCCGTCACCGTATCGCCGCGCTCCGTCAACAAAATCGTTCGATCGCCAGAATTAACATCAGTTTTTGCGTGATAATAATCAGTTTCCGCCGTGACGTTCATTCCAAAATGCCTCAAACCACTAAGGTGTGGCTCAACCGTGCGCTTGCCTAAATTACAGCCGCCAGCAAACGGCAATTTGAAATCGTCATATTGATGTAATAGCGGACCAAGGAACATAATCACGGTCCTAGTTCTCTTCGCCGCAGCAATATCCATATCTTCAAGCTTCAAACGCGCTGGCGGCACGATCTCAAGATCACTACCGTCCAACCAGCGAGTTTTAACGCCAATCGAGTTCAGAACCTCGATAATTCGGTTGACCTCCTCAATTCGCGCCACCTTCCTAAGCGTCGTCTTCCCCTTATTCAACAAACTCGCACAAAGAAGACCAACTGCAGCGTTTTTACTAGTCTTAACTTGTATCTCACCAGACAATTTTTTGCCACCAGTTACCTTAAAATTCATTTTTCCGGAATGATTCACGGTTACAATATTATTATTAAGCACTTCACTAATTCGAGCAATCATCTCAATGCTAATGTTCTGACCCCCGTTTTCAATGCGATTAATAGCGCTTTGCGACGTACCAATCGCCTCAGCTAATTGCGTCTGTGTCAAACCTTGTTTTTGACGATTTTCAGCGATTAAATTGCCGATTTTTTGAAGATACTTGTCTTTTATCATGCGTAAATTATATCACTGATGATATATATAAGCAATGATATAATAAGTATTAACGGAGGTTTAGTCATGAAAGACAAGCAAATTGAAGAACTTATAAAAGCAGAAAAAAAGCGCCAAACGGACGGCCTGGAACTGATTCCTAGCGAGAATTACGTTTCGTCAGATGTGCTTCAGGCGCTTGGTAGTGTTTTCACTAATAAATATTCAGAAGGCTATCCTGGCCGGCGTTATTACGGCGGACAAGAAAACACCGATCAAGTCGAACAGCTGGCGATTGACCGCGCTAAGAAACTTTTCAAAGCAGATCACGCTAACGTCCAGCCACATTCTGGCGCGCAAGCCAATGAGGCAGTTTATTACGCTTGGTGCGAGCCTGGCGATACTATTCTGGCTATGGATTTGGCTCACGGCGGACATCTTACGCACGGCGCCCCGGTTACTCGTAGCGCCAGAGAATACAATTTCATTCGCTATGGTATAAAAAATATCGACACTGGCGAAATTGATTATGAAGAAATTCGCCAATTAGCACTTAAGCACAAGCCAAAAATTATCCTGGCAGGATTTTCAGCATATCCACGAGAGTTAGACTACGGAAAATTCGCTGAAATCGGCAACGAAGTTGGCGCTATGCTAATGGCAGACATGAGCCATATTGCGGGGCTAATCGTTAGTGGCGTTGCCAAAAACCCGTTCGACTATGGCTTTCATGTAATTACCACAACAACTCATAAAACTCTGCGTGGACCACGAGGCGGGTTGATTCTTAGTCGAGGAATAGTTGGCAATCCATTGAAAAAACCAGAGAAAACTCTCGAGAATTTACCTACGTTGATTGATCGAGCAGTATTCCCTGGCACGCAAGGCGGACCGCACATGCACACCATCGCTGCAAAAGCCGTAGCATTTGGAGAAGCTTTACAGCCAGAATTCAAAGATTACGCCGAGCAAATCGTTAAAAATGCAAAAAGACTGGCGGAAGAATTGCAAAAGCGCGGCTTTAAGCTGGTAACTGGCGGCACTAGCAACCATTTGATTCTGGCAGATATTCACAGCAGTTTCGGCATTGACGGCAAGGAAGCGGAAATCGCCATGGATAAAATCGGTCTGACACTGAATGCTAATGCGATTCCAGACGACCCACTACCAAGATTCAGGCCAAGCGGTATCCGCTTAGGCACGCCAGCTGTCACAACGCGAGGCGCCAAAGAAGACGACATGGAAAAAATCGCGGAATGGATGAAGCGGTCAATAGATAGTCGCGATAATGACGATAAGTTGGCTGAACTACGTAAAGAAGTCGTAGAATTCTGCCATACTCTACGCGATATTTAATGTAAACCCGCACATAAAAAAACTCCGGCATAACGCCGGAGTTTTATTTATATACTTAGCTAATTAACAGCCAGTACCGATTTTTCGCTCTTCTACTGTATTATTTGAGAAGTTGTAGTACTTAACGTGCGCACCCGTAGCAGTACCCGTAGTCGGACATGGAACATACTCAATAGTGTTAGCTCCTGCAGTAGGAGGAGTACCAGCAGTGAGAGAACCTCCATTAACTGTATTTGCGTCCAAGTAGTATGGTTCGCCAGAATTAGCTGCGTTTGTTATGTCTCCCAAACCAGTTGGATAACTACTCTTTGCTGTATTGTATAGCTCAGCTTTCTTAGCAACGGCGTCAGCAGCAGATTTAGCAGCAGATGTCTTTGCCTGGTTTTGCAAACCGTTGTATGCAACCAAAGAAACGACTGTCAAAATTGCAATGATCACGATAACGATCAAAAGCTCAACTAGTGTAAAACCTTGATTTTTTATATTCTTTGTAGTCACGATAATGTGCCCCCTAAATATATTATTTTAATTTGTAATTCGATAATACTACAACGTTTTTAAAAGCGCAAGCATTTTTTTAATATATGTATCGATTCTGCGTTGGACGCAAGAATAAAGACTCTGTTGGACTAATCCTATCTACATTAGTACCATCACCGATTTGTCCTTCATTATTTAACCCCCAGCAGTACGAGCGTTTATTTGTCATAATAACACAGCCGCGGTTAGCTCCGGCTGACAAACTAACAATCCTCTCTCCCGCAGGCAGCCCGTCCTTAACTTGACTAGGTTTATATGTCCATATAATTCCGTCAGGAGGATTCTTATATTCCATGTTTGCCCCCAGTTGACCCATCTCATTATTTCCCCAGCAATACACTTCATTTTCTCCGCCATTATTCATTAAAGCACAAGAATGAGAAATACCAACCTCAACCTGCAAAGCCACCCCAGGCAAACCATGAACCAACTCCGGCTCAATATGCTTTTTAGGAGTACCACTCCCCAGAGATCCAGCCTGTCCGCGTCCAGCGCCACCCCAGCAATATACCCTGCCCGCATTGGCGATAGCGCAGGTGTGAGTTACATAATCAGGATCTTTTTCCCACCAATATCCATCCTGAGATATGTCGGTCACATCTTCCAATCCCCTAACTCGAGTAGCTCGACTATAATTATCGCCAGTTATTGGACCAACACCCAGCTGCCCAAACTTAGCCTGCCCCCAACAGTAAGCCCTTTTTTCAGTAGTTATAACACACATAGTCCGTGAACGAGATCCACCAGTCGATAACTTAGTGGCGGAATAATTATTAGGAATCCTGTTGAGTCCGCCCGAATTAATCATCGCTGGTACTGCGCTATAGCCAGGACTACCTGGACTACCGTAGCCTAATTGCCCCCTGTCATTCCCGCCCCAACAGTACACCTTACCTGATGCGATAGCACACGAAGTATCACCCGTCCCTCCAATTGCGCTAATTTTATCTCCAGAAAAATCCGAGATTGCAGCCGGGCTAACAACTTTAATCTCAATTGGTACAGCAGAATAGCTACCACCAAAATCACTATTGCCCAGTTGTCCAGATCTATTATCACCCCAACAATATATTCTCCTACCAGTACTCGATTTAGTTAATACACAACTATGGTGCTGTGCTGTAAAAACATCAATAATCTCGCCATTCCTCATATCACCAACAGAACGAACTTTCACTGGAATATTAGAGTTGCTGGTAGTTCCATCACCCAATTGCCCCATATTATTTTTACCCCAACACCATACATTATTCGACAGAATCGCACACGTACGGTTGGTGCCGCTTACTGTACGCGTTGCGTCAATATCAGCCGGCCAAGTAACTGATTTTTTTACAACAGCGACATAAGTCTTTAGAACAACACCGCTACCATTTGTTATTTCAACTCGACCCACAGATGAAATCTGAGCAGTAGCAGCTGACAAGGCTGCTCTTTTAGTTGACGCTTCCAAATCACCGACTTCAAAAGTCGTTCTTAACTTACTATTCTCAAATACATATCTATTACCAGGAAAAGTTACAGCCCCCTTGCAATTGGTTTCTGGGTGAAGTGGCCCAATCCCACCAGGAGCCGAACTCCATGATTGTTCAGCTTTATTAGCATCCAAACAAGCATTAGCGTAAGCCGTACCCGCCTCGCCAGCTTCTTGGGCTAATTTATAATAGTACTCTTCCTGAGAGTAAATATACGACTGAGTAACAACCCTCATGGCGCCAGCCAAAAGCGCCAATATAAAAGTGCTCATAAGTATGATCAGCACCAAGGAATAGCCATTTTTTTGTTGAATCATAGGTTATTTATCTTTCGTATTGTTAAGGTTTGCGAATCAGAAACTTGCTTGCTAGGTGATTGAATTGTCAGAGTAATTTCTACACTATCCGCGCCATCAAGAGCTTTCTTATCGCTATCTGGAGCGTCACTATTTTTGCTTATTAGCGTTTTTCCATCATAGTAATTAATCTTAAATTCCGAAACTCCAGTTGCCAAAATCGAATCCTCACGAAGCTTCATAGCTCGATCTTTAAACTTATCAGCATCCAGACTATTCATACAGAAATATCCCGCAGCAGACCCTGAGTATGGCGCTGGAGGATAACTGGAGAAATCAACTAAAT
This sequence comes from Candidatus Nanosynbacter sp. TM7-053, assembly GCF_022828375.1. Taxonomy (GTDB): domain Bacteria; phylum Patescibacteriota; class Saccharimonadia; order Saccharimonadales; family Saccharimonadaceae; genus Nanosynbacter. The sequence goes on along the minus strand of NZ_JAJQJX010000002.1, from coordinate 61,816 downwards.
CATTATAGATAGTCCGCCGATGCAGCTCTCTATTCTTCAAAAAATATATGACTATTTTTTTATACTTCGGCTGCTGAGTCTTATTTGCTCCACAGTCAAACTTCGGAGTTCTTAGATACACAATCTCCCTAGAATCAGCGCCGCGCCCCATATTTGCAGCATATTGAAGCAATATAAGTGAGTTCTTTTCGGGGTCAGTAATGGCGCTACTTGAATACGGATTACTTCTATATCCCCATTCCCTGGGCGTCGAGCCAGCGAAATTTTTATCCGTAGCAAAAGTATCTTCCCCATCGCGACTGCTCACCTTAAAGCGCGAAGCTTGACGTACGTCAGTTTCAATTGCATCCATGGAATTGTGCATATTTCGACTAATCTCGGCTTTTGCCTTGCTGATAGACGCACTTTGGTTTGCAGAAATTAACATCTGACTAAATACGCCGACAACCATTGCAATGATAACCATCACCATTGCCAATTCGACTACGGTAAAGCCCCCCTCATTAGAACGCCACATATGTCGCATGTACCACCTTCTTTCCACTACCCACACCAGAACTTGGCAATCCATACTCTACGATAGACTCCACTTTAACCGGCATCCCCAGGCTAACTGTTCCACTCTTACATCCGTATGGCGCTGATGCATATACTTCCTGCTTAACCGTTCCTGGTAACCCGTCAATATTACCCACACTTTCCTCAACTTTATATCTAGAACCCGGAGCCCTAAAGATTGGAGGAGGGTCTGTACATTTAAACCAAGACGGAGCGGAATCATTTGCGTAACGACGCATATTATTATATGCCAGAAGACTCGCCTTGTTGTACTGGGCATTCATGACTGATATTTGGCTAACTTGCGCTTGCATACTCAAAATAACAATCAAAAAAATACTAATTACAACCAACGTCACCGCTACCTCAACAATAGTAAATCCATCACTTTTTTCCGCTAGTCGCGCCATATACTATCCACCTTCTTCTCTACTCCTGTTGAAAACTCTTTATATATAATGCTATATTTCACACAAGTTACCGCTACAACATCAGACACAGGACTGGATGCAGGCTTCGTGCAATCGCCGTCATCCACATTCGAAGCTTCATACAATAACTCACCATTACTACCGCCAGCCCAATCACTACGATTACACTTGATCATCTCCTTTTTCAGAGAATCACTTCCTACAATTGACGAAAAATCCTTAATTAAATCAGCACAGGAGGGATATTCGTGTCCGATAGCACTAACATTTTTATACTTGTAATATCGCTCCAACCTCAAAGACAGCTCAGACACATCAGCCCTCTGCTCCTGATCTTTGGTTAAGTTCAAAAATCTTCCACCACCAACAAAGGCAATGCTAGCCAAAATTGCAACAACCACCACTACTATCGCCAATTCTATTATCGTATAGCCACCCGTCCCACGATTCATATCAATATTGTAGCGCAAATCTACAAAAAAGCATATGCTTATTATCGGGAAAGTTCTAGCGGCTCTTGCTCAATTTTTATACCGAACTTGTCAAAGACAATCTGTACAATTTCCTCACGAATCGCCGCCAAATCATCATATCCTGTTGCCGAATCGTTCACGAGTACCAACGCGTTCTTTTCGTAAACTCGCATGCCGTGACTGCGATAACCCCTTAAGCCAGCCTTATCTATCAACCAACCTGTCGGGATTTTATATCTTCCGTCGGACATCGCATAATTTGGAATGTCGCTATATTCTTTTTGCAATTCTTCCAATTTCCATTTTTCAACCAGCGCATTTTTGAAGAAAGAACCTGCACTTGGCAATTCCGCTGGATCTGGCAATTTTTCCGAACGAATATTAAGAACTGCCACGCGAATCACCGACAAATTGACCTCACGAATATCATTCTCGTCAATATATTTCTGCAAAGAAGCGTAATACGGCGGTTTCGGCTCTGATTTATTTAGTCGCAAAGTAATATTCAGAATGCAATATCGCCCTTTTTCCTTGTCGCGAAAAATGCTGTTTCGATAAGAAAAATCACATTCGTCAGCGGAAATAGTTACAATTGTGTCGGTTTTTGAATCGTAAGCTTCCAGACTAATCAACGTGTCGGCAATTTCTTGACCGTACGCCCCAACGTTCTGGACCGGCGCAGCTCCAGCCGTCCCAGGAATTCCCGACATAGCCTCAATTCCCTGAAGTCCAAGCTCAATAGCCTTCTCAACAACCTCATCCCAGACTTCGCCCGCACCAATTTTCACATCAGTTGTTTCGTCAGTTTCAGAGATAACCTCAAAACCTTTAATCTTATTCAACAGTACGATTCCCTCAAAAACCTCGTCATGCGTAATCACATTACTGCCACCACCCAACACAAAAATCGGCAAATTTTCCTTTCGGGCATTACGATATAGCGACACAACATCACCAGCAGAATCCGCTGTCGCCATATAGCGAGTCTCACCTCCCAATTTCATAGTTGTGTATTGTTTCAGTGATATATTAGTCATAACGTCCATGCATATAGTATATCATTTTACTCACACGTCATCTATGTTATAATAACTTCATACGCACCCGTAGCTCAGCGGATTAGAGTACTTGGCTTCGAACCAAGGGGTCGCAAGTTCGAATCTTGCCGGGTGTACCAAAATAGCTCGTCATTATGACGGGTTTTTATTTATAATGACAATCATAAAAACACTAGTCGAGCGGCTGAGCTAGCTATTCAATGGCGGATTTTGAATTCCTGACGGCATTTGCGCGGATTGCGAACCTAAAATTTGGCGAATTTGATCAGCGGTGATAATTGTAGTTGAGCCAGGCGCGACAGTTCCCGCCAGCATTTGCTTGGCGACAGTATTCTCGACAGCTCGCTGAACGACGCGGCGCATCGGACGAGCTCCCAATCTTGGATCATAGCCAGCCTCGACTAGCAATTTCTTACCTTCTTCCTCGACTGCAACTTGAATTTTTTGTGGCGCCAAAGTCTTATTAACTCCCGCTAAAATCAAATCAACAACCTGCAGCAACTCCTCTTTTCCTAGCGGACGGAACAAAACAATTTCATCAAAACGGTTCAAAAACTCTGGGCGGAATAAATTGGCATTAATCAACTCGTTAATAAATGTCTGCTCGAACTGCTCCAATTGATAGCCCCGCTCAATATATTCACGAATTCTATCCGCACCAGCATTTGACGTCGCAATTACAATCGTATCGCGAAAACTAATTTCTCGGTTATTTTCGTCACGCAATATTCCCTCATCCAAAAGCTGCAAAAGCGTCGTCAAGACCTGTGGATGAGCCTTTTCAATTTCATCCAAAAGCACGACAGAGAACGGACGCTTCTGTACTTGAGCGGTCAAACTTCCTGGGTCTCTCGCGCCATCCGCAATTAACCTAGCCACGTCATCCGGCCTGACAAATTCGTTCAAATCCAAGCGAATCATATTGCCTTCGCCGCCAAAATAAACATCCGCCAAAGCTTTCGAAAGCTCCGTTTTACCAACACCAGTCGGACCAAGAAACAGGAATGCGCCAATCGGTCGATTCTGATTTCTAACACCTGTACGCGCGCGGCGAATAGCGTCAGAAACAACTGTCACGGCTCGCGTTTGATTGATCATTCGCTGATGAATTAATGACTCCAAGTTTAACAATTTTTCCTTTTCGTCACTCAAAGATGCTACTGAAATTTTTATGCCAAGAGTCTTTTCAATTGCGTCATCCACAGACTGTGCGGTCACCAGCCCACCACTCGCATAACTTGCTGCTGCCTCCAAAATTTTCAACGCCTTACCTGGCATCACCAAATCTTGAACATAACGACCGCCAACACGATACGCCTCCGCCAGCGCCTGATACATATATGTCACTTTATGCTGCGCCTCAAATAAAACCAATTGATCGCGCATAATTTTCATAGTTTCGGGTTCATTTGACGGCTGAATTGCAATTGTGTTCAAAGCGTGAGCAAGCTGCGGCTTAGTCTGGGAAATTTGCAAAAATCGCTGATCGTCCATCGTTAAAATCGTCCTAAGTCTGCCTGCCTCCAGAATTGGCAATAACACATTACTCAGGTCAACCGAACCAACGCCTTCTTCGAAGAATAATTGCGCATTGTCCAGACATAAAATCACGTTTTTCGACAGAAAAGCTTCGTTCAAAATCATCGTGACTAGATTTTCCAATTCCCCGCGACCCGACGCCACGCTAATCAACGAAGACGCATCCAGCATAAAAACTTGTTGATACATCAGCGAACCAGGAACGCCTCGATGTCCGTCAATCAGCATTTCCGCAAACGCCGACACGACGGTGCTTTTTCCCGCACCGTCAGCACCAACCAGCGTAATATTCTGCCGCCCGCCAGAACTAAACGTTTTAAGCATCTGCCCCAACGCTTCCTCATGCGCAGCCAACTTAGTTGTAAACGCGCCGCCAGATACACTGACACTAATATTCTGAGCAAATCGACTCAGCAGTGGCGTATAACCAAAAGACCAATCCCTAGCAATTCCGCCCGTATTTAGCGGCTTCTCTTTATATTGGTCAATCAGCGCCTTGATTCGCTCATACCATCGAATAGCCTCCTCGATATCATGAAAATCGATCTTCATATTCGCCAGCAAAGAATCATGTTGCGGCAACTGCTTAACTATTGCCGCCGCCAAAACTGCACTAGTGATCTTTGGGCTATCTGTGCTCTTCCAAATATCAATTGCCGCTTTCCAGACCAGCTCAGTCCTATCAGGATCGTCAACGGAAATATTGCTCAAAAAATTCGGCGTTAAGCCTAATCGCACCGACAAAAACTGACCGGCTCGCGTGCCTGTAATCGCCTCGGCAATATCAATCGGCGTCGGTCTGCGCGGCAATTTACCCAAAACGTCCGCCGCCATCACATCGTCAATTGTCTTAGGATTTTTACTAATTTCTGCCGTCTTAAGATCTTTTTCCCACCAAATCGACACCATAATCATCGGACCACTCAGACCAAATAATAGCCAACCAATCGCCCCGTGTTCAATCAACGACCACAAACCAAGTAGAACCATCATAATGCCGACAGCTATCGCCACGATATGCCAAGCATTACCAAACCTTACAGAAAATCGCGCCTTCTGAGCCCGCAAACTGTCGTAATTAAATCTCGGCTCTATTTCCATACAGAAACTCCCATTTGCCATAAAATAATTCCGATAAACGGCATCAGCGGCAGCGCCAGCCACATAATAATTCCTACAATCATCCATAAAAATCGTAGCAATATCATCAATATCCCGACAATTATCACCATGGAGCGCACCACCGCACCAATTGCTCGCGAGAACATTTTGTCAAAAAACGCAGATAGCTGCACAGATAAGTCGCCGCCAACTGGAGCAGCTGAAATCTGGCGAAACGGATTGAATAAGGTTTTCAAAAGTAGCCCGACTGAGAAAAAATCCGCGGTTCGTAAAACCCCCAGAAAACTTTGTCGGATATATTGCAACAAGCCATTGCCATACCACCACTGAAAGATACCCACCAAAAACATATTGATATTGTAGCACATCGGCCCGGCAGAGTATAATAGACAATATGGCAAGACAGATGATTAGTACTATTATTGGCAAAAGCGTCAAGAAAGTCGCTAAATTACGCGGTGGCGGTTCAGCCTTGCCGGGTTTGGTGATTGAAAAAATTGACCCAAAATTTATTCAGAGAACGTTGGCAGATTTGCCGCAAGGCGTGGTGATTATCAGCGGAACTAACGGAAAAACGACTACGACAAAAATTGTTGTAGAGTTGTTGGAATCGGTCGGATTGAAAGTCTTCACTAATCGTACTGGTAGCAATTTTTCCCGAGGCGTGGCAGCAGCGCTACTCGATGAGGTTAATATCCGCGGCAAGCTGGACGCTGATATTGCGGTTCTGGAACTGGACGAGGCTTGGGCGGTTAAATTCGTGCAAATTGTTCGTCCGCGCTTTTCCCTGCTTCTGAATGTTATGCGCGATCAATTGGACAGATTTGGAGAAATTGACAATACAGCCGCATTGCTTCAAAAAATCGCTGAAGCCACCAGCGACACTGTCGTTCTCAACCGCGACGATCCACGAATTTTTAAGATTAGCGAACATATTCAGGCTAAAAAAGTTTTCTTCGGTACAACCAGCGAATTACTTCAATTGATGCCAACGGACGACACCCTAAAATACGGAAACGCAGTCGCAAATCAAAGCGTGACGGCCGATGTTTTATTGAAAAAGATTAACGCTCAACAGGCTACTTTTCAAATTGACAATAAAGAAATTGACGTAGATCTGCAACTCACTGGAGTTTACAATCTTCTCAATGCGGCGGCAGCGGTTGCCCTGGCTCGACAAATAGCGGGACCGGAAATTACCGATACGATTTTATCTGCGTTGAAAAACATAAAGCCGGCGTTTGGTCGTGGCGAAACGATCTACCTGAATGGCACGCCAATTGAGCTTATTTTAGTGAAAAATCCAAGTGGCTTTCGGTTGGCGCTTCTGTCGTTTGCCAAAAATAATAGTGCTACGATGATCGCTGTTAATGACAATTACGCCGACGGACGAGATGTAAGTTGGTTCTGGGACGTCGATTTTTCGCTATTAAAAAACGTAGCGATGATCAGCGGTGCGCGTGCTTACGATATGGCTTTGCGACTTCAATATGACGACATTTTAATTGGGAAAATTGACACCAATATTTCGAAAGCTCTGGAGGATTTCATTAATGTCAATCCCGATGAGCCAAAACAGATTTTTTGTAGCTACACAGCCATGACAGCAATTCGTCGCCTACTGAGCGAAAAAACCGACGTGGAGGAAATATCATAATGAAAATAACAATTGCACAACTTTACCCGCGAGATATGAATCTTTATGGCGACTGGGGCAATACACTAGTCCTGAAAAAACGATTAGAACGACGCGGCTTCGAAGTTGAGATTATCGATCACAATCCAGGCGATTCAACGGATTTTTCTAAAATTGATATTTTTGTTGGCGGCGGCGGACAAGATTCTGGGCAGACGATTATCCAAAACGACCTTCTAGCACGGGCTGACGAACTGCGACAATTAGCAAAAGACGGCGTGCCGATGTTGATGATTTGCGGAATGTACCAATTATTTGGTCGATTTTTCCGAACGCTCAAGGGCGAGGAAATTGTTGGCGCTAACATTCTGCCAATTGAAACGATTGCTGGCGACGAGCGGATGATTGGCAACATTGTCATCAAAAGTCAGGAATTTGGAGATATCGTTGGCTATGAAAATCACAGCGGACAAACTTTCTTAGATAAGACCGCCAAACCTCTTGGGCAAGTTATTAAAGGCGCCGGCAATAATATGACCGACGCAAACGAAGGTGCTCGCTACAACAACATAATTGCTACCTATCTTCACGGTCCGATTCTGCCCAAAAACCCGCAAATTGCAGATTTTCTTATTGGCGAGGCGCTAGAGCGACGCGGCGTAAGTTCGGATTCGGGGCTGGAAAAAATTGACGATACTTTGGCGGATAAAGCGAGAGAGATAGCGTTAAAATTATCCAGATAATTCATGAAAAAAATCCGTATATATCTTAAAAAGCTATATGCATTTCTTCATAAAATGCCCGGTTGGATTTGGCTAATTCCAATCTTAATTTTAGCCGTCAACGTTCGACTTACCTATTTAACAAAAGCCAACATTTGGCACGATGAAGGATATACGGCGGCCATCATTCAGCAGCCGATCAGGGAAATTATCACCATTACAACCACGGACGTCCACCCGCCACTTTATTACGTTATCATGCACGTTTGGCAATCGATTTTCGGCAATTCCGTAGCTTCGCTCAGAGGATTTAGTGTTACATGCGGAGTTCTGACGATTGCCCTATTATTTCTATTACTCCAAAAACTTTTCTCTAAAAGAATCGCCGTATTTGGAAGTTTTTTAGCAGCGCTAGGACCGTTCTTAATTCGCTATAGCGACGAAGCTCGAATGTATGCGCTGGCGGCACTTTTGGCTGTAGCAATGACATACGCATTTGTCTTGGCGGTCGAGCGCAAAAATAAGAAGTTCTGGTGGGCGTTATACGGGATTTTAGTGGCACTCGGTCTTTATACACAATATTTCCTAGCATTAATACTACCCGCGCATTTCGCATATATATGGCTAAAACTTGGCGGAAATCGCACTGCCATAAAAAATATATTTAAGGACAAAAACGTTTGGCTTGCCGCAGGAACATGCTTTTTACTATTCCTCCCCTGGCTACCAGTTATGATCTCCCAAACCAGCCGAGTAAGTGGCGGCTTCTGGATCCCCGAAGTTACTAAATTTACCATCCCGACAACATTATCAATGTTCTTAACTTACGACGACAGAATTGTCCGCTATTTTGGGTTGCTACTGCCGCCAATTATAGTCGCAGTTTCATTCATTCTAGCCAAAAAACGCCCAAAATACCAAGCAGCAATTTGGATTTTAACAATTTGGTTACTGTTGCCGATGATCATCGTTTACATACTCAGCCAGGGTCGACCAGTCTACTTAGACCGATATTTCACTTATTCAGCGCCGGCGTTTTACGGCTTGATTGCGGTATTCATCGGGCTTATTTTTTCTAATAAAAAATGGTGGTCTATTGGAATATCTATCATTCTGACGTTATTTATCGGTCATTACATGTGGCATATCGGCGGTAAAAATATCGTAGAATCATCCTGGAATAGCACCAACACAGCCATGAATCATATAAATGAAAATATCCAGAGTAGTGATGTTATTATTTCTGGCGAGATCTACACTTATTTTCATACTTCCTATTACAACCGCACAAATAAAGAAATTATACTCCTGAAGCCGAAAGAAGAGCTAGGTTGGGTTGGCGAATGGGGATTAATTAAGAAACTAAATACTCCAGAAATTAGTTCTTTAGAGTCAGTAAAATCTCCAAGAGTCTGGCTTATTCTTCGCGAAAAAACATATGACGAATATAAAAAACAAGTTCCGCCATATTGGCAACTAAAGCAAGAATTCCATGATGGCGACTTGATTATTGGATTATATGTGAATAAGCTTTAATTCTCTTTATCACTGCTATCGTCAAGACCGAGCCACTTTTTCACGGTATCTGGAGTAACTTCGTCTAGATACGGAAGATGCTCCAACAAAGCGGCCTCATAATCGGGTGTCCGTGGATAGTATGTCATTTGTGCCACGCCTATAACCGTGCGCGATCCAGGCAATCCCGGCTTAAATATCTCCGAATATGGAGGAAGGTAATCATCGTCTTCGGGGGGGGTATCTCCACTACTCTTCTGTGATGAATTATATTCGACACTCATGATACTTTATATAATAACAGATGACTTAAAAAAAATAAAATAGCCGACCAAACTTTCAGCTATTTTAATACTTCGAATGATCATTAAGTTGGTCGGGGTGAAAGGACTCGAACCTTCGACCTCACGGTCCCAAACCGCGCGCGCTAGCCAACTGCGCCACACCCCGAAGATATCTCTATCATTCGTTCTGATCTATCTTAACATATATCACTAAATAAGTACAGAATAAATTTGCAAACAAACTTTTATATCTCATGAAGCATAAAAATAACTTGGCAAGTAGCTTACTTCAGGATAAGATATATTGTATGAATTACACAAAACCGTATACACCTCCAACGTTAACCGTGGATGCAGTAATTTTTCAAGTAAACAACAATACCCTGGAAGTGCTATTATTAAAACGACCGAATGAACCTTTTAAAGGAGAATGGGCCCTCCCTGGAGGGTATAACGCCAAGGGCGAGACAACTACAGACGCGCTCGAACGTATAGTTTTCCAAAAGACAGGCATAAAAATTAAAGACGACCTACGATACATTGAACAGCTTTACACTTTCGATACGATTAGTCGTGATCCGCGAGGACATGCAGTATCTGTAACCTACATGAGCTGTGGACGCAATATTACATACAATGAAGATTTAGAAGTGGCATTTTTTGACGTAAATAAAATACCAAAACTAGCATACGATCACGCCAACATCATTAAATACGCTAAAGAACGCCTAATTGCCAAAATGACATACACCAATTCGGCATTTGCTTTTCTGGATCGAAGATTTACCTTAACACAATTGCAAACAGTTTACGAGATAGTTTTTGGTCGTGAATTTGACAAGCGTAATTTTCGAAAAAAATTCCTCAGCTTAAACTTAATTCATGAAACTAATGAGTTGTGGCGAGATGGCGCGCATCGTCCAGCAAAATTATATGAATTCAATTCAAGTAAGCTCGAGAATTTAGATCGTAGTTTAGACTGATCTCCTTGTAAAAATCTAGAAAATTTATATTTTTCATAAATTAGTGTTGACAATACAATAACTGACTATTAGACTAGATAGTAAGTGTAAACTATACATTAAGTAAGGAGGATTTTAGTATTATGGAAAAGTATAGCTATATATTTGTCGGGGTTGATCCACAAAATGATTTTATCGATGGAAGTCTTGCTGTTGCCGAAGCAGAGCAAATCATTGAGCCCATCAATTCTATCGTCGACGAAATACGAAAACATGACGGCACAGTTGTATTCACCCGAGACTGGCACCCCGAAAAAACACCACATTTTGACAAATGGCCAGTTCACTGCGTAACTAACACCAGAGGAGCCAATTTTCACAAAGACCTAAATATTCAGCCTAGCGATATTATCATCAATAAAGGTACCAGTCAGACAGACGGATACTCTGGCTGGGAAGGTAGAAGCGACAAAGGCGAAACTCTAGAATCTATCATAACGCCAAAAACACCCAATGAAAAAGTTAAAGTACTTCTCGGCGGATTAGCAACAGATTTTTGCGTAAAATCTACCGCCCTAGATATCTCCGAACATTTCAAAGATGACAGGCGTGTTACTACATACTTACTTATAGACGCCATCCGCGCTGTAGGATTAACTCCAACAGCCGAAGAAGAAGCATTATCCGCAATGAAGGAGGCTGGAATATTAGCAATATCGACTGAAGAAGCAAAGAAGATGGTTCAGGGGGCAATTTAAATGGAGAAGGGCTCAAAAATATCACAAGGATTAGATTATTACAAAGTAACTATGGGGATGAACGAGTTCTTAAAACATCCTGAAGCAGAAGTTACTTTCACACTGAAAAATCGCTCCCCTAATCTATTATCCGAATTTGTATCCCCAGTAGAATTACAGGATAGGCTAAATGAGTTAGCTGAAGGATGGCGGCCTGATGAAATAGCCTACTTAGCCGGACTACAAAACCAAGACAGCAAAGCGACATTTTCGCAAGAATACCTTGATTTCCTAATAAGTAATCCCTTGCCTCTGGTCAATATCGGATATGATAAGCGCGGCGACCTAGCGGTTGAGGCTACGGGAAAATGGCCCCTAGTTACATTCTGGGAAACCGTTATCATGAGTGAGATAAATGAAATATATTTTCGTAACAAACTCGCACGTGAAGGTTACTCTTTGGAAGAAGTGTATGCCGAAGGAGATCGCCGGTTAGACGAAAAAATCAAATTATTAAAGAGCCGCCCAGACATTAAATTTTCTGATTTCGGCACAAGGCGACGTTTTAGTTATGATTGGCATAGGCACGTAATTGAAAGAGTTGCAAATGAGCTCCCTGACAATTTTGTCGGAACTTCAAATATATACTTGGCGCATAAACTAGGGTTAAAACCAATTGGAACTTTTGCGCACGAAATGCCAATGGTCTACGCTGCACTGGCAGATAAAGCCGGAGACAACCCGCTGAGTGGCCATAATCAGGCGCTAAAAGATTGGCAAGGTACATATGGTAACGAACTATCAATTGCCTTAACTGATACATTTACAACCGACTTCTTCTTTGCTGACTTTACGCCCGAACAAATGACTTCGTGGAAAGGACTACGACACGATTCTGGCGACCCAATAGAATTTGGAAATAAGGCTATTGAAATTTACAAAAAGAACGGAATTGATCCTTTAGAGAAAACTATCGTCTTTAGTGACGGACTTGATGTGGATGAAATTATTCGGATAGCTGATTACTTTAAGGACAAAATAAATGTAACATTCGGCTGGGGTACAACTTTAACTAACGACCTTGGAATTACACCCAATAACTTTGTTATGAAAGCCACAGAAGTCGATGGAGTGCCTACGGTCAAATTGAGCGACACTCCTGGCAAACATACAGGTCCAGGCGATAAAATTAGAAAGTATCGTGAACACGTAAAAGCAGCTTTGGCTGAAAATGCACTGAATAATACTCTAGTTACTATATGAAAAAACAATGCCAATATCTATAAATCGTAAATTATGGTATGACGGTCCAAATTACACCGCAGACAGCGTAATAATCAGCCCAATCGCACAAAAAATCCTTTTGATAAAACGATCTAGCGGAGAATGGGCACTACCTGGAGGATTCGTCAACCCTGAAGAGGATTCTTTTACGGCAGCAATTCGCGAAACAAGAGAAGAAACTGGAACGATAATTAGTGACAGTCCAATATTAATATACAAAGGGCTTGTTAACGATCCACGCAACAGCCAGACGTCATGGATTGAAACTAGTGCGTATCTGTTCGTAGTCAACGAACTATCAGAGGTGTCAGGACGAGACGACACTATCGACGCAGCCTGGCTACCACTCAATAATTTGCCTAAATTATACGCATCGCATGATGAAATAGTAGCCAGAGCTATTGATTATTTGTCTTGTCGGTCGCTAATTAAGATAGCAGAGTTTTCCGAAAATTATCGCAATATTAACGGCGGCCATATGCAATACGACAAAATTATCGCCACAAAAAATGATCATTCGGTATTTATTAAGCGAACATCGACTAAATACGATAATATTAAGCGAAATAGACTGCGCCAATATCTGAGAAAAGAAGCGTTCACGATATCTTATCTGCGCTGTCATGGATATAGCGGAATCCCATCCAGATCAATACTGCGAGACGATGATACTTTCATCATGGAGACAATGACGCCCAACGAAGGTTGGCTATGGCGAGCAAAGAGCGAAACACTAGGCGCTTATATCAAATCAGCGAAGGAAAAATTTGACGAGTTGGAAAATATACCAGTGCTACCTGATACTTTTGATATCGAATCATCACGTGATAGTTTTATTAAAGAAGGGTGGGCTTCGTTAGACGAGCAGAAAATAGCTAAATTGAGAGAGTTGTCATTAGGATTCTTAGACAGATTAACGCCTCATAGCCAAAATATAACTAAGAAATTATTGGCAGACTTACCCGCCTTACTAAATGCCGGAGGTCGACATAGCGATATAAAAAAATTAGTTTTTTGTCATCATGATATTCGTCAATCAAATATGGCTTGGCACCCCAAACACGGCACTAAGTTGATCGACTGGAGTTGGTCTGGACCTGGAGAATCCGGTAGTGACATCACTAGCCTACTAATCGACCTACATAAAAGCGGTCATAATATTTCAAACTATTACAAAGAAATAAATTTAGATCACTGCCTAACCTTAATGGGTTTCTGGCTAAACCATGCAACGTGGCCATATCGCGGCGACGACACTCTTAGATTTCAACAATTTTTATCGGCGTTAAGTGCGTACGAAATATATACAACTATTTAAGCATTCACGGCTTCAATCTCAACCGACAGTACTTCTTTTTTGATTGGCAAAGATTGACCAGGATCGAACGTATAAACCAATAATTGACCAAATGGCATTTCTACATTCGCCATCTCGGCTTCTGGAACTTGGTCAAGATGTTTAATTAAAGCCCGAATAGAATTGCCGTGAGCCACCAATAAAATATTCTCACCATTCTGCAATTTCGGCAAAATCTCTTGCTCAAAATATGGAACAACCCGCACATAAACATCTTTCAAAGTTTCGCCGCCCGGCACTGGATAATCCCAACCGCGTCGAATACCATTAAAAGCCTCTTCGCCAATCTCCGCTTTAACTTCCCATTTATTTTTTCCAGTCAAATCGCCATAATCACGCTCGTTTAACTCAGTTGCATGCGTTGTTGGTAGATTTTCTACACCACAGCCTTCGAGTAGTGCGGCCAAAGTTTGCTGTGTACGTTTTAATGATGAAGTGTAAGCTTCATTAAATGACAGACCTTTCAATAAAGCGCCCAATCGCACGGTGTCATTGTGACCTTTTTCCGTCAAATTAACATCCGTCCAGCCAGTCCACTTACCGAGCAGATTCCACTCGCTCTCACCGTGTCGACTAATAACTAATATTCCCATTATTTCCCTCCAATCATCGGCGCAAAAAATTCTACAACTTCTTTTTTCACGCCGTCATTATCAATAATTTTCGTATTTACGTAACCGAATTTATCAATTGCCCAAAATCTGATTACCCAGAGTAGCGACATGTCTTCAAAATCAACCTCATTTTTGGCGATAAATTTGCTGGCCACAATTTCCGATTCCTGCAATTTTATCTCAGAAAAAGCATCGTTTTCTAACTTTGTAAAAAACACAAATTGATGTGTCAAAAACTCATCAGAATGACGCGAAGCAACCATGGCAAGTTTCAGATCCTTAGGGTCGACTTGAATATCAACTTCTTCTTTCACCTCGCGCACCGCCGCTTCTAGCGGAGATTCTCCAGCGTCAACAATGCCACCAGGCAGTGACCAATGGTCTTTATAGCCAGCCTTGACGATCAATAACTCGCCCTGCTCATTTTCAATCAACACCGCCGCACTAGAAAAACGTCTGCCCAAACTTGCCAACCAAGCCCGTCGCTCTTCATCTGTAAATTTCATTATTTAGCAAACTCAATTGCTCGCGTTTCGCGAATCACGTTAACCTTAATCGTGCCAGGATATTGCATTGTCGACTCAATTTTCGTCGCAATATCTCGCGCCAATTTAATCGCCGACAAATCATCAATCGTCTGAGGCTTCACGATCACACGAACTTCACGACCAGCAGAAATCGCGTAAGCCTTATCAATTCCCTCAAAACTCGTAGCGACATTTTCCAAATCGCGCATTCGCTCTGCAAAATTCTCAGCAGAAACGTTACGCGCACCTGGACGTGCAGCCGAAGCCGCGTCGCAAACTCGAACAATAATCGCTTCCGGTGTCGTTGCCTCGATATCATCGTGGTGTGCTTCGATTGCGTGGACAATTCTCTCGTCCATACCATATTTACGAGCCAATTCCGCCCCAATATGATGATGTTTACCCTCAATTTTATGCGACACCGCCTTGCCAACGTCATGAAGGAGTGTGGCAATTTTTGTAATGCGCACGTCCGCACCAATTTCCTCAGCAATCATTCCAGCAATTTGCGCCATCTCAGTCGAATGCTTCAAGACGTTCTGACCGAAGCTGGTGCGAAACTTCAATTCACCAAGTAACAACAACATCTCCTTCGGAATCCCAACTACGCCAGTTTCACGCATAGCATCCTCACCGGCTTGTCGAACCTCTTTTTCAATCTGTTTTTTAGCTTTAGCAACCACCTCTTCAATACGCGCAGGATGAATACGGCCGTCCTTCATCAGCATCTCAAGACTCAAGCGAGCCACTTGTCGGCGAACAGGATCAAAACTCGACAAAATAATCATGCCGGGTGTATCGTCAACTAAAATATCTACGCCAGTTTCACGCTGCAGCGCCTGAATATTACGCCCTTCCTTACCGATAATTCGACCCTTCATCTCGTCATCGGTCAGCTTGACCGCAGTCACCGTGCGCTCGGCAGTCACCTCACTGCTCATTCGTTCCATTGCAGTCACTAGGATCATTTGCGCTCGCTCTTCAGCGTCATCCATTGCGTCATGTTGTAGTTTCGACACCAAACCAACCAAGTCTTGCTTAATGTCACGCTCAGTCATCTGCATTAACTTATCGGCAGCGTCTTTTTTCTTCAATCCAGCGATTTTTTCCAATTTCTCTTGCTGTCTGGAGCGGATGTCGCGAATTTCATTTTTAAGATTATCAACTTCATCCTCATGCGCGCGCAATTTTTCTGCTCGTCGATCAAGCTCCTCCAATTTATTATCCAGAGTCTTCTCGCGATCCGCCAAACGATTTTCGGTCTTTTGCCATTCCTTGCGACGTTCATTTTCAATCTTAAGCGCCTCGTCTTTAGCTTTTAGGACAATATCGCTCGCCTTAGTTTTTGCATCCGCCAGATCTCGCTCAATCTGATTTTTACCGTTAATTTGGCGAGTTCGCTGATATCCAACAAGACCAGCAACGCCCGCGCCAGCTCCAACAGCCGCGGCAATAATTACTTCTATCATTATCATTCCTTTCCGATCAGCCGCCCCTGAGTGTTCGTCTCAAGGAAAAATATCAACAGCCGATCAACTTCAAACTATCTAATTCGGCGAATCAAAAATCACAAACCGCCGTAATTTAATTATACACGGTTTTGATGGTTTGGGCGATAAAAATTATTTTCGCGGCGCAGTGATATTCGCAGCAGCACCGTACTCTGGCATAACAATTTTTTCGTTCTCACCAGAACGCAATTTGTCCAAAGCCAAATCACGCCAATTATCACCCATCGCACCAACAATAGAAATATTCAAACTGTCCGCCAAGGTATTCACAACCGTCAAACCAATTCTCAGTCCCGTAAAACTTCCCGGCCCTTTCATCACGCCAATGCCGCTTATCAGATGCAAATCGCCAGTCTTTTCTTCCAAAAATTTCAACAAATTCCGCGCCAACGTTCGCCCAGCTTCCCATTCAAAATCCTGACGATTTTCTCCATTGACTATTGTTAAAAAACATGTTGATGTTGAAGTGTCTAATAAAATTATCACGCCATATTCTCCTTTATTTTTCTCAAAAGTTCATCAGATTTTTTGCCGCCAAGATAAAATTCCACAAGCCGTTCTTCTTCGCTAATCGCAGTAATTTTTATCACCAACCGATCACTCGGTAATGCATCATCGACAGCGCCAGCCCATTCAACTACAACCACCGAATTAGAAGCCGCCACTTCGCGAATCTCCTCGCTCATAATTCCAGCATTTCCCAATCTATAAAAATCGTAATGCGCCAAACTCAGACCGCGAGGTGAATCGTACACGCGTGAAATCGTGAAAGTTGGGCTCTGAACTGGCTCGTCAATCTCTAAAGCCTGCGCAATTCCCTTTGTCAATGTAGTTTTACCCGCGCCAATATCACCGACTAATTCCAGAACTTCCCCACCGGAAACAGCCCGACCAATTGCCGCGCCCAATTCTCGCATTTTCTCTTCACTAGAAATATTCACTCTTATATTATACTATGCTAGCTTTTTTTTGGCGATGATAGTACAATAACCATAAGAGTTATGCGTGTTTCAGACCAGACAATCGAGAGCATTCTGAAACAAGGTGGGGTTGTTGATGAGCCACAGCTTGCTGATTTAAAATTGATCGCTGAACGGTCGAAGCAAACATTGCAAGAAACCGCTATTGAACAAAAAGTCATTTCTGAGGAAGATTTGACAAAGTTGATCGGCGATTATATCGGTGTGCCTTTCGTGCGAATTGAGCCAAAGGATATTCCCGAAGATATATTAAAGCGAATTCCCGAACATATCGCGCGCCAGTACAACGTTGTGCTTTTTGAGAAAAATGAGGATAATAGCCTGTCTCTTGCAATGGAAGACCCAGACGACGTGCAGGCGTTGAACTTTATTCAGAAAGAAATTGGCTACAACACTAAGGTTTTCCTAGCGACAAAAAGCAACATTTTGGACTGTTTGGAAAATTATCGCGGTAATATCAATGCCGAACTTGACGAAGTTATTGCGGTACAAAAAGACGCTTCCGCCGAAGACCAAAACGTTAGCCAAGACGATTTTGCGGAAAATTCACCAATTGCCCAAACTGTTAATTTGTTACTGGAATACGCTATAAAATCCAACGCTTCCGACATTCACATTGAACCGCGCGAGGATTACGTTCAGGTTCGTTATCGAATTGACGGTGTTTTGAAGGAAGTTAATAAATTGCCACGAAACGTTCACGGTGCTTTGGTGAGTCGTATTAAGATTCTATCTAATTTGAAAATTGACGAACGCCGCGTGCCGCAGGACGGACGATTTAAGATAAAAGTTTCAGGAAAACAATATGCGCTTCGTGTTTCGACATTGCCAATTGCTGACGGCGAAAAGGTGGTCATGCGTATTTTGGACGAATCGAACCAGGCCGTTAAACTGGATCAGCTTGGCTATTGGGGCTTGTCGCTCGCAACGGTAAAGGATGCAATGGCCCAGCCGAACGGAATGATCCTGGTGACTGGACCAACTGGATCGGGAAAATCGACCAGCTTGTTCAGCGTCTTGTCGGAACTCAATACTCCAGATGTCAATATTTCCACAATTGAAGACCCAGTAGAATATAAAATCCCAGGAGTTAATCAAACCCAAACCAACGCCAAAGCTGGAATGACCTTCGCATCAGGACTAAGGGCGCTACTTCGCCAAGACCCAAATATCATCATGGTCGGAGAAATTCGTGACGGCGAAACCGCAAACCTTGGTGTTCAAGCGGCGCTGACCGGGCACTTGGTGTTCTCCACTCTACACACAAATAACGCTGCGACATGTTTGCCACGTCTGCTAGATATGGGAATTGAGCCATTCTTGATCGCTTCAACCGTGAAGGCGGTGATTGGACAGCGACTAGTTAGGCGCCTATGTATGAATTGCCGCCAAGAATACACTCCAAACGAAGAAGAAATAAAATATATCACCGAGATGTTTAAGATAAACACCGAGTCGATTAAAAAAATTCACAACCTCGAAGAACAGGCTTTTGAGGATAAAATTGGCGGCGACACGCCTATGGGATCAACAGATTCAGGAATTGAACGATTATGGAGGCCGAATCCAGAAGGTTGTGACGAGTGTGGACATAATGGATTCAAGGGTCACGTTGGTATTTACGAGGTTCTTGGCATATCCATCCCTATCCAAAAAATGATTACCGCCAACGCCACCAGCAACGATATTCAAGATCAAGCGATTTCCGAAGGCATGGTGACAATGCAGATGGACGGACTTATTAAATCACTGCGCGGGATCACCACCGTGGACGAAGTTTTGAGGGCAACAAGGGAGTAACATTATGCCAATTTTTGAATATTTGCTTGTCAATAAAAAGAAAGAGACTGTCTCTTCAACAATTGAAGCGGCCGACAAACTATCTGCCATTAATAATTTGAGGTCACGCGGACAATTGATAAAAATTGAAGAAAAAGGCGCAAAAAAAGAGCTTAGTTTTTCTTTCGGCAAGAAAAAGAAAGGCGCCAAGACTGAAGAATTGGTGATGTTTACTCGCCAATTAAGTGCCATGGTTTCAGCTGGCGTTCCTATTCTTCGTTCCCTTAACTCTATGGCAAAACACGCCGAAAGCGCCAATTTCCGAGACACGATCAACGCCGTAATTAAAGACATTGAAGGCGGTATGTCTTTCGCGGATGCTCTGAGTAAACATCCAGAAACCTTCAATGATATTTACGTGAACATGGTTGCCGCGGGTGAAACTGGAGGTATTTTGGATGACATCTTGAAGCGCCTGGCTCTACAACAAGAAAAAAACTCATCCATGAAGAAAAAAATTAAAGGCGCCATGACATACCCGATCGTACTTTTAATCATTACGATCATCGCCTTCTTTATCCTGATGATCTTCATTATTCCAGTCATCGGTAAAACCATTAAAGACATGGGCGGACCTGACGCCAAATTGCCACTTCTTACTGAAATTATGCTCGGAATTAGCGATTTCGTAGTGTCGTTTTGGTATATAATCATTCCAATATTTGTCGGAAGCATTTGGCTATTGATTCGCTATATTAAAACCCCAAAAGGTCGCGTAAAATTTCACAATATCATCATCAAAGTTCCAGCTGTCGGACCAATTGTTAAAAAGGTGGCAATCGCTCGCTTTACTCGAACCTTCTCCGCTCTTATCGGCGCGGGCGTGGCTGTACTTGAAGCATTAGACGTAACTTCGCGCGCTGTCGGAAATGTCGCCTACGAAAAGTCCCTAAAAGAAGCCACTAAGCGAGTTCAAAACGGTGAAGTCTTGTCAAAAATTATCGCCGAACGAGATGATTTATATCCGCCGATTGTTGCGCAAATGTTATCTGTCGGCGAAGAAACTGGACAAACAGACAAGGTTCTAGTTAAAGTCGCTGACTTTTACGAAGAAGAAGTTGATACCGCGATTGACGGCGTTAGCTCTATTATCGAGCCAGTAATGATTGTCGCAATGGGTGTTGTCATTGCCCTGGTGGCGGTTAGTGTTATGGGTCCAATTACAAGTATGGCGGGTCAAGTTAAGGAATAATAGTTTTTCAAAAAAGCTTATGTTATAATACCGATATATAGGTGGGAAAATAATAACGTGTCGAGCATATTTTATAGAAAAAAACCAATTATCGGCCTAGATATCAGCCGAACAAGCATAAAAGTAATGTCGATTGATAGAAATCGGATGCTAGTTCATGGGTATGGATCGATTAACCTCGATTCTCAAAAAAGCGACGGAAATTCTGCAGACAACACTGAATATTTGGCGCAGAATATCAAAACGTTATTGAAGAAAAACGTCGTAGGACAAATTAACAGCAATCGCGTAGCGCTAGGCATACCAACCAACCGAACATTCTCGCGAACATTTAGTCTACCTGTGAAAGAAGAAAGCAATATTCGCAGTGCGGTAAATTTGGAAGCCGAACAATACATTCCAGCGCCATTAGATTCTCTTTATTTGGACTATCGAATCATCAATCGCACGAAAGATGAACTTAGTGTGCTAATGTGTGCCGCACCGAAGAAAATGATTGACAGCATGTTAGACGCCACAAAACAATGCGGCCTGGAAGTTGCAATAATTGAGCCGAATATCAGCGCAATCGCTAGACTTCTGAAGCGCACAGAAGAAGGAATGCTTCCTACTGTTATTGTCGATATAGGCACATCAACTACAGATATTGCAATTCTAGATTCTGATATACGTGTGACGGGCGGCTTAAATGTTGGCGGCTATTCACTCACCTTAAATTTAGCTAAAAAAATGAATGTACCAATTGAGACAGCTCATCAATTTAAGGTCTTAAACGGATTAAACCCCGGCCCAAGGCAAGCCAGAATCGCAGGAGCCTTGCGCCCAAGTTTGGAAAAAATGACCAACGAAGTTAAGCGCGTTATGCGATATTACACAGACCGCTTCCCTGATGAGAGAAAAATCGAGCAAGTTCTCATAGTTGGCGGCGGCGGTAATCTTCCAGGAATTGGTGATTTTTTCACAAACGAGTTATTAATGCCAGCACGCGTGGCAAGTCCGTGGCAAATGCTCAATTTCGACGGACTAGATCAGCCAGCAAAACAGCTTCGCTCCCAGCTGTCACCAGTTGCGGGACTAGCCTTAATCAAGCAGGAGGATATTTATGATTAACCTTCTCCCTCCTCAAGAAAAAAAGCAAATCAGCGCCGGACGAGTAAATGTCATCTTAAGACGATACTGCATCATATCATTGATATTTGCAGGTTTGCTATTCTTAACTATTGGCGGATTTTATCTATTCTTAGAAAATAGCCGCACCTCAGCTCAAGCTAACATCGACGAAGGAAATGCCAAACTTGCTCAATATCAATCGACGCAAAAAGAAGTTAGCGAGTTTAAGAAAGACCTCGACTCAGCCAAGGTAATCATCAACAGCGAAGCTCATTACTCTACAATTATTCCAAAAATTGCACAATATATACCATCAGGCATGGTTTTGGATTCTCTGACACTAGACACTTCAGCGTTAGATAAACCATTGTCATTAACAGCTCTCGGAAAGAATAAGGATGACGCTATTCGAATAAAAACTAGTTTAGAAAAATCAGAGATATTTAGCGACGTTCACTTGGAGACTGTTGTTTATAGCGGCGGCAACCAATCGTCAGACAAACCTGCGGATTATCCAATTACTATAACAATTAGCGTTACGCCAAAGCCAGAGGTCTTAAAGCAATGAAAAAAGTTCTAAATGCCAGTATCGCGCGAATCATCTTGTCGTTATTATTGCTCATAATATTGTCAGCAATGGTAGGACTAGTTATTTTCGCCTATTCATTCTTAAGTAAAACATCAGAAGAAGTTGGAAAAATGCAAACAGAAGCGATTGCAGTTGATGCAAAAATACAAAGTTTGCTAGCGTCAAAATCTCAGCTCGATCGCAATTCCGACACAGTTAAAAAAGCAAAGAATATCGTCTCAGAATCGAAACTTTATCAATATCAAAATCAGATCATCCAAGATCTAAATACCTACGCCGACCGCGCCGGCATTCCGATTAAATCTTTCTCTTTCCAAAACGAACCAACAACTTCTGCTAAGACAACGACACCTAGCAAGCAAACATCCACCAGCCCTGCTGGAGTAAAAAGCACTTTCGTATCAATTCAATTGGGAGATCATATAGATTACACGAAATTTCTACATTTCCTTAGTCTTATTGAAAAAAATGTCACTCGAATGCAGCTTTCAGGCGTGTCAATCTCCAGAGGTGCAAATAATCATGAAATATCAATCCAATCACTTGAAGTAAAGGTTTATACACGATGAGTCCATCAATATCAGAACAGCTCGAGCCAATCGTAAAATCACTGTCCAAATTCCTGTGGCGATTTCATGTGATAATATATAGCGTTGTCGTAATCGGAGGCGTAGCAATCGCGATATTTCTTTTGAGTGGACTTTTAGCAGTTCCTACCGAAGAACCACAAACCGCATCAATAAGCTTCGATAAAAAAACCATGAAAATTATTAAAGACTTCCGACCGTCAACTTCAGCAAACGACTCATTTAGTCTGCCGGCTGGTCGCTCCAATCCGTTTGCCGAATAGAACGTAACCGTTTATAATATAGTTATGCTTATATCCGCAGATCGCTTCCTTGATATTCCCGTCATGAGTCTTCAGACGGGCTCCGAACTGGCGCGAACATCGCGGGAAATTATCAATCCGAGGAATTTGTCTATAATCGCATATGAGCTCGAGGGGCGGCTTTTGGACCAACATCCTAGTTTACTTCGCATTGACGACGTCAGAGAAATTGGGCCGCTCGGTATGATTATCGATTCGACTGACGAGATTATCGGAATTGATGATGTGATTACTATAAAAGAAATTTATGACATCAATTTTACATTAAAAGACAAGTTGGTTATTGATGAAAAAAATAAGAAAATCGGAAAAGTTATCGGATATACGTTGGCGGCTGGGAATTTTATTATACAACAACTCCGAATTCGGCGACCGTTCTTGAAAAGTTTTGGCGACACAGAGCTACTTATTCATCGTTCTCAGATTATAAGAGTAACCGACGATAAAATTGTTGTAAAATCAGCAACTATCTCGCACATAGCCGAAAAAACACCTATTCCGCAAATAAATTCATACGAAAATCCATTCCGCAAGCAGCCTCGTCCGCAGCCAGAATCTACAAAAGTCGATTAATCATTTGGGTTTTCAAGAGCCTTCTTAATGTCGTCGTAAGAAAAACCCTGCCTAGCCAAATATTGCATAAACTTCTGTTGGTCGCTATATCGATAACGTTTTTTAGCAATAATCTTCCGCAATTCCTCGTCATCAGAGCGAATATTCTCTTTAACTAACGACTCAATCGTTGTATTATCAATTCCCTTTTGCGCCAGTTCCAATTTCAAACGACGAATACTGGCGCCTTTTTTCATGAACCGCTGCTCAAACCAAAATCGAGCAAATTTTTCATCGTCCAAATATTTTTTCTCAATAAGACGATCCAAGACGCGCTCAGCAATCTCCGGTTTTGCCCCAGAACGTTCAATAATTTTTCCAGTTTTCACTGAACGTCGACGAGTGGCTAGCGTTTTCCGACGTAGGTAATCGCGCACTTCTTTGATGGCTCTCGGACGCATTAAGCAGTACTCTATAGACCTAGCATACAACTTGCCAAACTGACTATCGTCTTCTAATTTCGAAATTTCCTCTCCCGTATATTCGCGACCAATCTTAATGCCGAGCTCGCCGACCTGAAATACGTCCAAACTAAAACGATATTTCCCGTCAACACTTACATTGACACGATTTTTATCACGAGCCTGAAGAGAAATATCGGTGATTTTCATAAAACTATTATAGCGCCAAAACTATGCGCTAGCTACTAGTGGACTATTCGACCACCTCAACCACTTTGCCATGTACGCCGTTATAACAAGCAGCAGCACGCGGCTTAGTAATAACTGGCAGTTGGCGCGGAATGGCACTCATATCGACATCGCCAAGCGTACCAGCCTCGACACACCCAATCGTAATGTGTGGACGAAATCCATCGATATCCAGCCCTGGATGAATGTCGTCCAGTATTTCAAGCAACTTCCGACGTACTTCAATCATCCAGGAGGTTTTCTGTACGCGCAGTTCAACCCAAACACAGTTACCAGCTTCATCTGGCAAGAAGTTGACACCGTCAAGTACCAGTTTGTCTAGAGACGGCAGCGCGGCGGCAGCTAACTTGAGACGCGGTATATCCTGCTCAGTTACATTAATCAGCGTTGCGTGTGGAATAAACTCACCGAAATCAAGGTTCATTTTTTCTGACAGCTCTCGAAGGTAAGCGGTCTGCTCGTCATCAAAAATAAGATTAACTGACGCCATGTGGTGTTCGGCTGAATATGCGGTTTCTGCTGCGCGCATTAGTTTTCTCCTTCTTTTACTTTCTCCCGAACCTTCTGGTCAATTTCCGCCAGAACCTCAGGATTTTCCTTCAAATAATTCTTCGTTTTGTCGCGCCCTTGACCAATCGTTTCGCCGTTATATTTATAAAATGCACCCGACTTTTCAATTATACCATGCGTTGCCGCCAAGTCCAGAATATCGCCAGTTTTACTGATTCCCTCGTTGTACATAATGTCAAATTCAGCCACGCGGAACGGCGGTGCGATCTTATTTTTCACGACCTTAATTTTCGTGCGGTTACCAATAATATCATCGCCAACTTTAATCTGACCAATTCGACGAATGTCAATTCGCTGCGACGCGTAAAATTTCAAGGCATTACCGCCAGTTGTCGTTTCAGGATTGCCAAACATCACGCCAATTTTCATACGAATCTGATTGATAAAGATCACCGTAGCTTTTGACTTATTAATAATTCCCGTCAATTTACGTAGAGCCTGACTCATCAATCGAGCCTGAAGACCCATATGAGAGTCACCCATATCGCCATCAATTTCAGCCTGTGGCGTCAAGGCAGCTACCGAGTCAACTATCACCAAATCCACCGCGTTCGAACGAACCAACGTTTCCGTAATTTCCAATGCTTGCTCGCCGTTATCTGGCTGAGAAACCAACAAATTTTCCGTGTCCACGCCCAGACGCTTAGCGTATGCTGGATCAAGCGCGTGCTCGGCATCAATAAACGCTGCCGTTCCACCCTGCTTCTGAATTTCTGCAATAGCGTGAAGCGTCAATGTTGTCTTACCCGAGCTTTCTGGACCATAAATTTCTATAATACGACCTTTTGGATATCCGCCACCAAGCGCCAAATCCAAACTCAAAGCACCAGAAGGAATTACTTCAACATCAACTTTATGAGCCTCGCCCAATTTCATAATTGATCCGTCGCCAAATTGCTTGGTGATTTGATCCATCGCTAGACCAAGCGCCTTAAGCTTACCTTCATCAACTTTTTTATCCGATGCCTGACTTGACTTTTCTGGATTTACTGTTTTACTGTCTGATTTTGCCATAGCATTCCCTCCTTAGTTACTTCCTTTATTATACCGATTTGTCGCAAGATTTGCTATAATTACATTCATGAATAAGCGAAACGGTTTTACTATTATTGAACTTTTGGTTGTAGCGACTTTCTTGATTATTATCGCAATCTTAGGTTTCTCACAATATACAAAATTGACCAACGAATCAAACAATGCCAAAAAACGCACCGCGATTAACGCCATGCATTATAGCCTGGAAGAAGGTTTTTACGTTAAAAACGGCTATTACCCAGAGAAGTTAGAAGAAGGTACGCTTCCGACTATGGATCCCGCGTTGTTAAAAGACCCGCAAGGTAAGAAAATTGGCGAAAAAGACAGCAGTTACCGCTATGAATCTTCAAATTGTAATGACGGAAAATGTAAGTCATACAAACTTGTTGCGACGCTTGTCGATGAAGATGACTACGTAAAAGAAAGTCGCCATAAATAATTAGCTAATCATCACAAACAGGACGACCATTCTTAAAGTCTTCAATGGCATTATTTATTATCGCAATTTGCTTGCGTGGATTTGCCACAAAATGGAATATATATGTCGTTTCTTCACCTTCGGTGCTGAGGCGAATCGTGCCATAATTGAAAAGAGTCTGAATAATGCCTGATTGGAGGAAGCTTGCATCCTCAATGCTGCCTAAGCTCACCGTTTGCTCGTGCCGATAAAATAAACTACCCTGGATTTCCTGAATCACACTTTCGTTTGTCATGTAAAAGTGATTTTGCAAATATATCCACAAGGACACCGCACCACCAAGCGCAACCAGCCCAATAAGCAACATTGCCACGCCAAACACATCGGTCAGTGAAGGCATCGGCGAGATAATTGCGTCACGAGCAATTGACGGATAAAACATCACAAACACCATAATCATCACCACCAAGAAAACCGAAATTCCCGTCGGGATTAGCATACCAATCGGATGACGTTTAATGTCCAAAATGATATATTCGCCTTCGCTCAAATTGAGATTCGGGTATTGCTGAACTGATTTTTCGTGTTTTTGTTTCAGATCATCGCTAATAGTAAATGGCTTCGGGTCAATATCCCTGGCAACATGGACAACTTGCGGCTCATTGGCATATTGACTACGCAATCGTGGATCAAAATTTTCCCCATCGATAATTTCCGGCCTTGCCGTCACATAAGAATTCGTCTGCGCCACAACTGGAGCTGGGCGACCAGTTTGCGGTGGATGATGATATAGCGGGCGGCCATCAGCATCGTACGCAACAGGCTGTGTTAAATCTTCCGACGAGGATGTTTGTGGATTCATGCCTATATTATAACATGACAGGACTTAAGATAGTCTTGTTTTTTGGCGATAAACTTTTATAACTATTGTTACTACACTGATTGCAACCATTCCAACAGCTGCAGCAATACCAAGCCACGACGATCCACTCTTGCCTTCATTATTATCCTCGGATTTCTTCTGAGTTTTCCTCGATTCTATCTCATTAACACTACTATTCTCCTGAAGTTTTACGTCTTTACCACCAGAATCCACGGTAGCTATTTCCTTTTTACCACCACCGTTTACTTTATTACTCGAAGACACGTCAACAGGTTTACGATTTGTATTTTCTTTTTTACTATCATCTTTCTTTGCTTGGTTCTTTTCATACTCTAACATCTGATAATATCCATATTCTTCCAAATATCCCGGATCAGAATCACAAGCATCACCAATTCCATCCTTGTCATAATCAGCTTGATCTGGATTCGCCACATCTGGACAATTATCAAATTCCCGTTCGTGTTCATCGCCGTCATCACTAACCGTCAAAATCGTCGTCGCTACGTTCGTTAGTCCAGAATTATCAGTCACCCTAAGTGTTAACAGTCCGGAAAACTCCTTAGTAAACGTATAATTGACAAAAGGCTTATCCGTCGTCACGTCATACACGCCGTCTTGATCGACATCCCATTCATATTTCACGATTTTACCGTTTGACGAATAAGAACCGGCGCCATCCAATTCTAATGTGTCGCCAATTTTCGCCACATATTGACGATTTATCCAAGCATTCGGTTTGTTTGTCACACTTTCAACTGACACATTAACCTGATCAACGAGCTTATCATTATCATCGACTTGTAAATATGCGCCGCCCGTTCTTTCAGCCAAAGACATCACAGGTGCCATCGCATCATGTCCAGAAGTGTCAATAATATATATTTGAGCCGGATCAACGGCATAAGCAGCATCAACGATAGATTGTTCGGTTAGCTCAGTGACTGGTTCTGGATCTTTAGCCGGAGCGTCACCAATCACAATCATAATCTTTTTTACTCCCGCTCGCCACTGTAGATTCAGCCCCGCCTTAATGCCAGAATAAACAGATTCTTCATCATCGCCGCCATTACCGAGTTGAATAGAATTGACAGCCTTGTTAAACACCTCGGCACTACTCGTAAAAGCTGTCTCAATTTTGGACGGATAGTCTCCCGAGCTTCCGCCACAACACGGATGATCTTGATAAGTAACCAGTGCAAATCTAGCGCTCTTGGTTTTCGAACTGATCGACTCGACTATATTTCGAATGTTATTTCTAACAGCGCTAATTGAACTGTCCATCGAACCGGTCGTATCAATAGCAAATACAATATCAATATCGCCGTTCGTTTTCGTTATTGGTTTCACCAAATTAGGCAGTGGTACTTTTTCGCGAAGTGCTGACATATAATTGCTATGCCCAAAGAAGTTCGGGTGATACCACGAACTCATATTGAATGCATTTGGCTCAAGGAATTCATGAATCCAACGATCGTGATTCCTCTTAAATATTGAGGCGTCTGGCTCATGTCCAGAAAACCGCTTTGGTAAACTATCAATAAAAATCACTTTCTCTTTACCGAGGCTTTTATTATATTCCTCAACCACCTTTTTCTGGCGTAAATTACCCTCCAGCCCCAACTTACGCACTTCACTAGCAACCGAAAAATCGGATAGTTTCTCGCCATTATCAAGCGCTAGTAGCGGGTATCCTAAAAGCACTATTTTCGCGTCTGGACGTAAACGAGAATTAAGCGATGATAAAATGGTTTTCATTCTATCTTCTAATTTATCCAGCAGATTCCTGGCGTCGTTAATTTTTGTTTTGCAATCTGAAGCAGATCTTATTGCGACCACAAAACAAGACTTAACAATGCCGTCAAAATCCAAATCATTTCCACCAATCGTCATCATTACCATATCTGTGCTGCGATCCACGCTATCAAGTTGTCGTCGAATCGTATAATTACATCTTATATTGACTCTTTTCTGATTTTTTCCGCGCTTAGAGCCAATCGTACTACTTATGATTCTATAAGCAACTTTTAAGTCGTTATTCGGTTTAATATTGCAAATATCCTTATCTTCTGCGTATTTAATAACCTGTTCATTAGTTACCAGCTTATTGGGATCATCGCTAATCGTTTTTACGACATTACCCGCACTCCTATCCTCCAAGAAATCATTAATTTTAGCTCCAGAGCAGGCGCGATTTATAAGCGTTACCGACAGACCATTGCTGCTTAGCCATCTTTTATACATTTCCGCCCAGTTATTACTGTTGCGATGACAGATATTAGGACCGTATTCATACCCATCGGCACCATTGCCAGCCGAATAAGAATCGCCTAGTAATGTAATCGTAAGTTTCTTTCCTGCGTAATTATAAGGGACAACTTCGCCTTGAGCCGACTGTTGTATAAAAAGCCCAAAAATAATAGCCACAAAGAAAGATAATATAATAACTCTAATTTTCATATTAGTTGCCCAAGCCCTCTACTGATACATATACTACTTTTTCGTCACCTATCCCCACGCTGACCTGATATTTCCTACCCTCTATATCTTTATATCCTACAAAATATTCCGCCCCAGACCTCTCTTTGTCCAGTTTCCAGCCAGAACTTTCAGCGTATCGTTGCAGTCTATTTAACAAATCACTCACCGACCCATTTTGAGGCATCTCATAATATCTATCGACTGACGGATATGTACTCTTTTTTAAAAATCCGCGTTCTGTAGGTATGCGATGTCTTTCGCGTGACGATTTCAGCTTTAAGCCCAAAACGCCCTTTTCAGCCATTGGATCTCGTGCCATATTCCACACTTCCACATACGCCGGCAGCCAAGTTAAAAAATTGACCAGCCACAAACCAGCCAAAATTCCTATCAAAATTATAAATCGCCGTAGCCAGCGCCTAGCTTTAGAGTTCTTAACTGGTGATGTCGTTGCTTGTTTTTTGCCCATGGCGGCTCCTAGTTAAGTTTGTCTGGTTTTATTAAAGCACAAAAAGCCGAAGAATACGATAACTATTTCTCCAAATGTCGCTTTGCCCTAATCGTTACTCGACGACCACGCGGTGTGCGCTCAATAAAACCAATTTGCAGCAAATACGGTTCATAAAAATCCTCAATTGTCGTCGCTTCGTCGCCGGTCAACGCCGCAATTGTTGTTAGACCAACAGGATTATCACCATAATTTTCCAGAATCGATTGTAATAAATTACGATCAGCCGGATCCAAGCCCAACTCATCCACTTCCAGCATTTCCAAAGCGTTGGTTGTAGTTTTTACATCAATTATTCCGTCGCCATTAACGTCGGCGTAATCACGGACGCGCTTAAGAAGTCTATTGGCAATACGCGGCGTCAAGCGTGCTCGCGTTGACAATAGATTCGCCGCTTCACTTCGAATTGACGACTCCAAAATCTTCGCACTACGCGTCACAATTTTCGCAATATCCTCTGGCGTGTAAAATTCCAAACGATAAATATGCCCGAACCTATCACGCAAAGGCGCCGCCAAACTTCCGGTTCGCGTCGTCGCGCCAATCACCGTAAATCGCGGTAAATCTAATCGAATTGATCGCGCTGCCGGACCTTTTCCAATCACAATATCCAGCTTAAAATCTTCCATTGCGGAGTACAAGATTTCCTCCACTGATCGTCCCAACCGATGAATTTCATCGATAAACAGAATATCGCCGTCCGACAAATTAGTCAGAATCGACGCCAAATCGCCCGCTTTTTCAATAGCCGGACCACTAGTAATCCGCAGATTCGTGCCCATTTCATTAGCAATCACCGTCGCCATAGTTGTTTTACCAAGCCCTGGCGGACCATATAATAATACGTGATCCAACGGTTCGCCGCGCTTTTTAGCCGCATCAATCGCCAAGCGTAAATTACGCTTCAATCTTTCCTGACCAACATACTCAGCAAAACTCTGCGGACGCAAACTAACTTCAATTCGCTGCTCTTCAGAATCGTCATCATGCGAACTTGTATCAACTATTCTTTCAATTGCCATACACTAATTATAGCATTTATGGTATAGTATTAGTATCTACAATTAAACTAGGAGTTTACAATGCCGGAATTTGATGCCAAAAACCGAAAAAAAGACATAAGAGAAGTATATGGCCAAGTCCCAGAAGGAATTAGGATAATGTCAGAGGCAGTGCCGTATATTTTGGCTGAGCTAGGATTAGCGCCTTGCGACGAATCTGAAGGAATTGAGTCGACCAGGGTCGCAATTGATGTAAAAAATATTAGCAACACCTTAACCGAGCGAGGATATGGCAATTTAGAGCAAACAAAAGAATACGACCCCAAATCAACAGAAATTGCAAAACACGTAATTGACTTACTAGTAGGATATCCATTTTTATGGTACGATAGAATCGCATCGAAAGAAGGCGCTTCTGACAAAGAGCAGGCCGAGACATTTGAACAAAAAACGTGCAATCACCAATTTGGTGATCTGCCTGGATTATATGGGATTACTGGCATACAAGGTCAGCTATTGCGCCGTAGTGTTCAGAGCTTTCATGACTACGACAGGCTAACAGCCGGCGACATAGAAAATCTCATTAGAGAAGCAAAACAGGCAGTTAAGGAAGAAAACGAGTCGTAATAGATATCAATTACTAAAACTCTATTTCTTCAAAGCTTCAGTAACTCGCTGAGAAGTTGGCAAATTTACATCAACGTTTTCGAGCGCCTTAGTGGCATCCGCTAATGTATAGCCCAAAGCCATCAACGCCTCTAAGGCCTCATCGGAAGTGTTTAATTCAGTCTGCAATGGAGTTTCCGTTCGGCCGTAATGAGTAGGCAGACCAACTTTATCGCTCAAATCGACCACCACTCGCTCGGCAGTTTTTTTGCCGACGCCAGTGGCCTTTTGCACAAAACCGCTGTCAGCATTAGCAATAGCATTGCGCACCTGCTCGGCATCACCCAAGCTTAAGATAGCCAGCGCAGCCTTCGGGCCAACCCCCTGAACCGTGATTAGCATTTCAAACAGTTTTTTCGCCGCCAAACTCGAAAAACCAAACAATTCTTCAGCTTGCTCGCGCACGTGATGATAAGTGTAAAACTTTACCTCTTGATCTAACACCACCGCGTCAAAATCATTAGTCGCCACGCTAATTTCATATCCAACACCATGAACATCAATGACTAACGAGCCGTTAAACTTCTCAGCAACTTTCCCAAAAACATGTGCAATCATATTTCAATTATACCCGATTCATCGCCGCGTGTGTAATTGCTGCAGCCAAAGCATCCGCGCAGTCATCCGGCTTCGGAACATCTTTCAAACCCAAATTAAGTCGCACCATTTCCTGGACCTGCTTTTTATCAGCCTTGCCATAGCCGGTCAAAGTTTGCTTTATTTGTAGCGGCGTATATTCAGCAATCGGCATTCCAGCTTTTCGCCCAGTCAACATCGCCACGCCGCGTGCTTCCGCCACAGAAATCGCCGTCGTAACATTGCGCGCAAAAAATAGCTTTTCAATCGACATAACATCAGGATTTGTTTCGGCAATAATCTCGGTCAGGCTATCGAAAATATCTTCAAGCCTTTCGTCAATTGGCGTATGTGCCGGCGTCGTCACAACTCCCGCCGTGACCATCTTGAACTTGCCACGAGAAAAATCAATCACACCAAACCCCAAAATTCCCGTTCCTGGGTCAATCCCGATAATTCTCATATCTTTATTATAGCAATTATTTACCGCTTGCGGATTTAATGCGTTCACGGATTTTTCGTACAAATTGCGAAATTTCCCATCGCCACTGCCATACGCCGTAACCGACGGCCAGTAAACTCACGCCACCAAACACCCACCAACCCCAAGTAGCGCCAGCGACTTGTTTAACTTCAGCTGCCGCCGAACCAACAGTTGGCATATTTGCAGATTTTATCTTTCGACATCGCTTAGTTTGTGGGTTACGTTCAAATCCTTCTGGGCATTCTTTTGCTATATCGTCAGTGGAGACAATTTTCTTACATCGACCCGTAGATGAATTGCGGAATTGACCTTCTGGGCAAGGCTTCAAAGTTTTTGCCGCAGCTGATGCGATAGATCGGCATCTGCCAGTCTCTTCACTACGATAATAACCGTCTTTACAGGGAGTAATAGTTTTTGCCGCTTCAATTTTTCGACAACGGCGAGTTTCTGGATGACGGTATTGGCCAACAGGACAAGGGTTTTCAACGGGCGGAATGGCAATTTTCACACATCTACCCAGCACATTTCGTTCATAACCGCTCTGACAATCTGGATATTCCTTAAAAATATTAGCGGCGCCTTCAGTGATGGCAAATGTCCGAGTCCACTCATCATCAACAAAACTCCACGAAGCGCCTTTTGGCATACTACTATATTCAGCGGCGGCATCAATTTTCGAGCCAGCCTCATCCAGTAAATAAACTTTTCCTTTTGTTTTTGGCAATTTCAGCTTCGTATTTTTTATTTTGATCGTTAAAAATTCGCCAGGATTTAATTCGATGTCACCAATATTTTCACGAACGCCAGAATCGCCAACCGTCAATTTACAGCCCGTCGTAATGACGTTTTTTTCGCCAGAATTGATAATCTCAATGAATTGTTCATCAACATTCGACGCGATTTCACTTAACTTCAAACCTTCACATTTATTCAACTCCTTTGAAGATTCAGGGTTGGGCTCTGGACTTTTACAATTCGGACGCGAATACGGCACAATTTCCTGATTGTTAAGATTTTTACCTGACAAAAATTTCGAATCAATAATATTTTCATCAATAAAACAGCGCCAAACAATTTTCACACCGCCTTTAATCGGCGAACCTGCAGACTTTGAATTATTTCCCCAGCCGACAGTATCTGCGACCGACCCATCCGAACGCAACAACACGACCGATCCATCATTCTGAGCCAAACCTAAATTATTATCAAACTTTATGGCGCCCGCCAACATCTTATCATTCGACAAAACCAAAAATCCGTTCGCTAAGATTACTTCATCCTTGAAAATTTTTCCAACGGCTTGAGCGCCAGATCCAGTGTGATACTCTATTTTCCAACCAGCCAAATTAACATTCTGATTCGTCGGATTA
This sequence comes from Candidatus Nanosynbacter sp. TM7-053, assembly GCF_022828375.1. Taxonomy (GTDB): domain Bacteria; phylum Patescibacteriota; class Saccharimonadia; order Saccharimonadales; family Saccharimonadaceae; genus Nanosynbacter. Next base: position 27,633 of record NZ_JAJQJX010000002.1, on the reverse strand, counting down.
TAAATCTCAACATATTTTTTATCCTGACTAATCTTTGAAATTAATATCGTCGCATTTTCTTCTGTTCTTTCATCTGAATTATCTATTTTTGGTGGCTCAGATTCAGGGTTTGGCTCAGATTTTGAAGACTCATTGGTAGCAGGATTTTCGCTCGGACTATTTGTAGACAAATTCTCTGTTGGAGTCTCGAGATTTTCACTTGATTGAGAAGGTGAATTGCTATCGATCTGCTCCTTATCAATAACTGAATCTTTCGCTTCCTCAGCCGATTTAAGACTGTTATCAACAGTCTGAGCGTCATCAACTTTCGACTCTTGAGTAGCACTTGAAACGCCTTCCGCCAAAACCAACGGCGACGGCATTATTAGCGCCGCGGCTAGTATCATAAGTAGTGTGTTGCGCAAATACTTCATGCTCGCTCCTTGCTTATGGTTAATTATCTTTAGTTTAGCGTACTTTTTGTCAAATTAAAAATCGCCCCAGAAAAGGAGCGATTCCTTAAAGCGATGATTTTATTCCGCTGTGATATCCGCGTTTGTATGAACATTCACAACGTCATCCAAATCGTCCAACGCATCAATCATTTTCATCAATTTCTGCGCAGTTTCCATGTCGGCAATTTCTATCGGCGTATTGGCAATATATCGCAGTTCCGCATCTTTAACCTTCAAGCCCTGTTCAACCAATTTATTCCGCACGCTCGCCAAATCTTTCAACTCCGTATACACGATAATCTCGCCGTCTTCCTCGACGGCATCTTCGGCGCCAGCGTCCAAAACCGCTAGCAACAAATCTTCCCCGCTACCTTCGATAGCAATGACACCTTTGCGCGTAAATTGGAACATCACACTACCAGCATCAGCAATTCGTCCGCCATTTTTAACCAACGCAGTTTTTACCTCTGGCAATGTTCGATTGCGATTATCTGTCGCCGTTTCAATAATAACGCCTACGCCGCCAGGACCATAGCCTTCGTAAGCAATTTCCTCCAAAGCCGCCGCGCTCTTATCCGCCACTCGGTCAATTGCTCGCTGGATGTTTGCGCTAGGCATATTTGCAGCCTTAGCTTTTTCAATCGCCATCGCCAAACTTGAGTTCAGAGCTGGGTCTGTGCCGCCACGTGCCGCAATAGCAATTTGATTGCCCAATTTCGTAAAAATCGCGCCGCGCTTAGCGTCAACAATCGCTTTTTGTCGATGAGTTGTAGCCCATTTACTGTGTCCTGACATAATTTCTCCTAAAGTTATTTGCTATTTCAATCTGTTACTATTATACACTACTCCACAATATTTATCTTAGCGAGGTCCAATTTAGTTTGCTTTTTCATCCAAATCATTGCCAAAATTAGCACCACATATAAAACCACACATTGCCACAAATTAATGCTAACTTCCATTTGAGCCCATTCAAATCCAGCTGTCCAATTGGTGACTTGGATCATATAACCAAGTAGCCACGTCGTCGGAATTGCAATCAACGCACCAATCATCGGCACAAAAACCAGTACACCCGACATAAACGTCAGCAGCATCGCTAGCGGCACAAACGGCAAAATCAGCATATTCGCAATTAACGCCACATTACTAATAACACCGAAACTCATCATAAGCAGCGGCAATGTCATAATTTGCGCCGACAAAGTTTCGATTAAAATTTGTCGAAACGCGCCCGGCTCTTTATTGCCAAAAAAGTAAGAATGTAAAAGTGGCGCTAGTATAATTACGCCAGCAAACGAAGCAAAGCTTAATTGCCAGCCCAAATCGCCCCAACCAAATTGCGGATTTATCAATAGCGTAATTGCCGCCGACACAGGAAGCAGAACTAGCGGATGAATTGTCCGACCATAATACCACGCCGCCAGACTCAGTCCCGCCACCAAGCCAGCTCTCGACATACTAGGACTTAATCCGGTCACCGCCATAAAACCAATTATCATAACAGCCGCGCTGAGCATCGCTAAATATTTTGATCGCTTAGCGAATAATCGTCGCGCTAAACGAACTAAAATTGTTAGATTGTAGCCGCTCGCCACCACGATATGTGTCAATCCGGCAATTTTCAAATTGTCACTTAATTCAGTTGGCATGGCACGCCTTAAGCCTAATAAAAATCCCAATCCCAACGCGGATTCTGATTCCGGAATATGCTCGCGAACCCACCCCGCAAACCAATCGCGAACTCCCACCGCCACATCGCCCGGAACTGGCCTTTCGGCACTAATAATTTTCGCCCGATATACGCTTGCCGAAAAAGCCCCAAATCCCGCCGTCATTTTACCCTTAATTCTCACAATATCACTGCGCTTAATTGAGTTTTTATCTGGCGTCGTCACCCAAATTTGTCCCGGCAATTTTTCATTATTCATCCGCAAATTGCCCAACCTAAGAACCGTTTGGCTATTTTTATCGAGATCAGGATCCTCCAAAACTTGACCTTGGATAATTGCAACTTTTCCGATTAACGAATCATAGACCTCCACACCTTTTCTGCCAATTTCACCGCGCCAAAGACCAATCAAAACTCCAGAAATAATTGCTAAAATCACAAAAAATCGCCAGCGCCAAATTGCCACAATTACGAAAATAGCCGGCCCGACCAATAAAAATAATGGGTTCGTCGCAAACGACCGCGGTATGTAATGGATGGAAATTACGCCAATTGTCAGACCGAGACACCACGCCGCCACCAACCAAGAAATATGCAACTTCTCAAATAGCCATCTATTCATACTTAAAGTATATCTACATTTGGAGCTACAAAAAAGACTCCACCAAGGGAGTCGATTTCATCAAATTTGGAGGGTCCACCGGGGCTTGAACCCGGGACACCCTGCTTAAAAGGCAGGTGCTCTAACCAACTGAGCTATGGACCCATTCGGAATATCCGCTTTCTTCATCCTAGCACAAACTAACACAAAGGTCAATGCTTAGCGAGTTTATGTCCGCCAGTATGTAGTGAAAAAATATCAATCAAGCCAAACACCAAGCCTGCCGTAGCAACATACCGCCAATTATTCGCGAAGATCTTATACAGCTCCAACGCCTGTCCGTCTAATGATATATATTTTCCCAGAGGGACAACCAATAGCGCTGCTGTCAAGAACGCGATCCCCACCGCCGAGACAATTCTCTCATGTTTTTTCTGATATCTCGGACCGCTTAAAAGGAGCATAATTAACGGAACCAACGTTAAGACCAATCCCGAAATTACACCATTTGGCAATAAACCAGTTTCCAATTTTAAGCTGTCCAATATTCCTGTCAGCCAGCCACCCCACCATTCTGATAGTAAAAATCCCGTCGCCAACGACAACGCCAATGGACCGAATCTTCGAGATGAAACAAATGCAATCACAAAAACCGCTACTAAAATTGCTCCAAATAGAATTATCACGCTCATTTATCCTCCTCCAAATCAAATTTTACCGGTGACCCAACTACAGCGCTCGCCCGCTTAGCAACACCCGCCTTCACCTCCAACACGTACTTTGCCGGAACTGGTGGCGCATATTTTTCATGCGGCTCAGCATCTGGCTTGACGTTATGCTTTATGTAGACAACGCGCTTTTTATCATTGATCCAAATCATATCGACCGAAAACTTCATATCTTTCATCCACATTTTATGACGATCGTTATGATCAAACACAAACAGCATGGCATAATTCTCATCAATTCCCAGCCTTCCAGACAGACCTTTCCGCTGCGATTCTTCATCATTAGCAATTTCCGCCCGAAGCATCGTCTTATTCAGGTAAATCATTTCCGTTTTTGGCGAAACCGTTCGAAAAGCATAAAAAATTGCCCCACCAATAACCATCAGCATTCCGCAGATAAATATCCATTTGATGACAGTTTGAGTTACTGTCGAGTGACGAGGCTCGTCCATAAACCTATTATAACAAGTTTATGCTTAAGCACCGATTTTATCTTTCTTATTGCCACGCTTGGCGTTTCGATCGATGTATTCGATTATCTTTCCAGCCACATTTCGACGAGTAATTTTCTCAATTCCAAACCCTGGACTAGCATTAACTTCCAGCACCAAAGCACCACGACTTGATCTCATGAAATCAACTCCAGCAACCGTTAATCCCATTGCCTTAGCAGCTTTCACACACATTTTACGTTCAGAATCTGTCAATTTTATGCTAGTTCCTTCGCCGCCCTTGTGTAAATTACTGCGAAAATCATCGTCCAAACTCTGACGCTTCATACTAGCCACCACTTGACTACCAACCACAAACGCACGAATATCGACACCAGCCGACTCTCTAATAAACTCCTGAAGCAGCACGTTCGTGCCGTCCGAGTTGGTCAAATAAAACGCCTGCAGAACCGACTTGGCAGCCTTTTTAGTTTCCGCCAGAACCACACCATTTCCGTGCGTGCCACGCGCCAACTTAATAATCGCCGGCATACCACCAATCTCTTCAATGAGCGAATCAATGTCAGTTGCGTTTCGGGAAAAGACCGTCTTCGGGATCGACACTCCAGCTTTTACCAATAACTGCGTTGAGCGCAATTTGTCTCGCGCCCTAGTAATTGCAATCGAGCGATTCATGAAAAACGCCTTCGGATACATCATCTCCAATTGACGCAAAACCGCTGTTCCATACTTTGTCATATGGCTCGCGATTCGCGGAATTACCACGTCAAATTCACCAATTTCCTTACCTTTGTAAATGACCGTCGGATGCTTTTCATCAATTGAAACGTAGCAGTTTTTATACTTAATAACTTTAACTTGATGACCGCGCTTTTCAGCCTCTTCTTTCAGGCGAAGCGTCGAATAATTAATGTTGCCGTTGGATAAGATTGCAATTCGCATTACTTTTCTTCACCTTTCTGATGATATTTTTTATAAAATTCGTATGGATTCAATTTTACTTCTTCATTAAGACTAGCAGTTACGGACGGTTTTTTCCTGCGAACATTTTTTCTTGAAACATCCACTAGGAATTTTCCAGAAATCGACCGTCTTCCGATTAACACCGGAAATTCATTCTTCGACCGATCAGACAAATTCATCAGCATTTTAATTTTTCGCCCGCCAAGCTTCACCCAAAAGTGCGTTCGATAACGAATCTGATTTTGACCCATTGCAGAGCGTACGCTAGCCACAGAATAATCAGTTCTCTTAAATATCTTACCATTATAATACGGCGAACCCTTACCAAATAGAGAAAATTTCAATACACCATCTTTATCAATGCGAATATTGCTCGCCCAAACCGCACTGGAATCGGCGCCCGTATCAATTTTAGCTGGGACTTTTTGCGCTCGCTTGCCAAAATCCACAAGCTCAGTCGACCCAATAATGGTTTTTTCTTTCATACGTCCATATTATGGCATAAAAACTATCTTTTTACAATATCTTGCCCTCTGTTCCTTTGAGCTCTCGCTACCACAATTATCACCGCTACAATGATAGATATACCAGCCAAAATAGCTAATACATAAGTGTATCCCGACAATAGGTATATCAAAGCTAATGTCACACATACGGCACCCCAGGTCGTAATCAGCCGTTTGTTAAGCACCAATCCCACAACAACCATCAATGAATGCTCTATTAGGAATAATATTTCCATAACGCTGTCTCCTGCAAACGCCAGAACGAGAGTCGGCGGACTAAACACAGAGAGAGCCAGTACTAGATGCACTGTCGTAGACTTATGAATATACCCCAACCAACGCCACGACATCACCGCTCCCGAAAGAATTGCCGCTGACCACAAATATGGTATTGTGATAGCGTGAACGGGTAGGGCTAGGTTTTTAATAGTAAATACAACACCGCACAAAATTAGGATCACACCTGAATCAAAATATAAAATATTCTTTTTAGGAACACCTTCGAACATCAAGGCGATACCATTAATTATCCACACTAGCGCTGCCAGAATCACTGACGCCACAGTAGCGCTAACTGATGTAGCAATAGACAATAAGACTACCGACCAGCCGATGGCGCTATAGAACGAAGAGTAATACCAAAGACTCGACATCTTTCTGATTCGCGCAGCAATAGCCAAGCCGTAAAACACCGCAAAAACAACCAGGGCAACGACTGACATAAATTCGAATGGAATGGCAAACCATTGAGCTATAAGGTAAAGCAACAACACCAGACTCGGATGTGCAGCTATTGCCATTATTCGCCAATCTCGTTTAGCAAGTACCGCCATATAAAGAGCCGCTACAGCTGCTAGCCATCCCAATACCTTGAACGACAGATCATATATCGCCAGTAGATTAATTATTGGAAACACTATCGCTGGAACTGTAGCAGCACACAGCGTCATATCACTAATAATTGACGATTGCCTATTCATTCGCAACAGCCAGTACAAAGACCCAAAACCAACTAGACTCACCCATGCAGCAATTGCGAGATTGTCATTAAACGGCACATTCAACCAATGCAGGGATAATAAAACAAAGATGATTGTCGTAAGATATGCCCCACCCAAATAAACCTCTCTGCGACATCGGTAAAATGCATAGTATAGCGACACCGCTAGCGGCAACCAAACTATCGAATGAATTGACGACAATACAGTAAGCACAGCCACACCAATGATAGAATGCAACAATAACTCATGATTTTTGATAACCGTGTTGCCATGACGATGATAAAGCCACTCTACTATTAATAGCGACAACACATTTATCCACGCCATTAAAATAGATATGTTTTCACTAGACATCGCAAAACCTAAAGCTAGCAAAAATACCGACAACATTAAAGAGGTATGGACTCCAACTACAAACTCATAAACTTTTTCGCGCCATACAATCACACTCATAATGCCAGCGCCGATAGCTATCGCGCCCGATAGACACATCAGGGCTTCCTCTGTCGCATAAGTGGCTATCATCGCTGAAGTAAACATTGCCATTAATAGCCAAGTTGACGCGGCGCCATATACCAAAGCGGCCTGACTTTTACTAATATTCGGACGCTTCAAAATTAGCAATCGGCAAATAACTGGTAGCGGTGTCATAAATAGAAAAATTAGATATTGTACGCGTGGTGCTATAGCTATATCGATATTGAATAGTGTTATACCAATCGGCACCAATAGAATCCCAGATATCACAATCATAACACCGAAGCGGACACGACGTAACAAAAAAAGGATTGCAAGACTAATCGCTGAAATAACACCGATCAAAATAGAAGCAACCGTCATTCGTAGCGAATCTCCAGAGCCGATCACACCAAACAGAGCACTTAATGACACAGCAAAACTAGCCCATAATACTATTTCATGATGTCTATCGTACTGTTTCTGAGCGTACATTGATACAGCGGACCAGATTATATTTCCCAGTGCCACTAACCCTAGAATCACACTTACAACCAACTGATTATCGTCAGATAAATATATTGTGAAACTAGTAGCCATCACCATTAACAATAAGCGAGCTGTTGTCAATTCATAAGTACGCATCTTTTTAGACTTCTCGACAAGAGCAACCGTAAAGTAATATGCAACGCTAGTAAATAACAATACGCTAATATCTAATGTACCCATATATGCCGACGAGCTAAGCGCGATAAACATCGTCATCGGCACAATAAACGGATTTACGACGTTTAACGGCTCGACAAACTGACGAGGAAGGCGACTAGAAAAATACGCAGCCACAGTCATTAAGCATCCAAATAGCAGCATTACAACGTAATACCAGACCAGCTGCGCATGCACAACAGCCGGCAAACTAGTCGTCATCGTAAACATCGATAGTAGCGACATATAAGCAAGGGGTCGACTATTTAATCTCACCGTAGCATCAACACACAAAACAGCACCAATTACAGAGGTAATAAGCCAGCACCATGCAGGGTCAATACCTAAAAGCAAATTCATAATCCAACCGCCAATCGGTACAGCTGCCAAGGCCGTACCAATAAGTGCCGTCGACGCAGATTTCAATATCGGCAAGCGAGCATACAATATCTGACCAATAATATAATAAATAAAAATAAACAGCCACACCAACCCAAACCTAAGTTGAATAGATAGATTAATTGCCTGGGACAGAAGCAATATTCCCGCAGTCAGAAGTAGCGATGCCGTATATAGCGCTATATTAATTGTAGCCTTACGACCCCTCTCCTTTTCCTTGTCATCAATATGTGATGCTCGTTCAATATTATTCTCAACAGACACAGCAACCGTATTTACCCTCTCTTCAGATGTGGAAATACTAGTAGGAATTATATTATCGAGATTCTCATTTTTACTGATATTTAACGGCGTACTCGCAAGCCGCGAAGCGGCGTTTTGATTCTCGGTAATAAGCCTTACTTGACCGTTGTCATTCTCAATTTTGGCGCATCCATTTTGTGCATCACGCACGCCATCCCAATATCCCTGCCGATAATCTTCGGAATAATTAGATGGCTGACTATTACCTCTCTGTAATAATTTTATTAGCTTAATCACTACAATAATAACTATTATCAGAAAAATTAATCCCATACCTTCAACCCCTCTTATGTTAGCTTCAGTATAACACAGGATTTTTTCTCGACAAATATACTAGGAAAACAGTCCTCGTTTTTTCGCACCCTTAAACTGCTCCAAAAGCTCCTTTTGTTTTTTGGTCAATTTGGTTGGCGTATCAACAATAACACCCACAATATGCGGACCACGAGATTCGCTATGTAAGTGCGGCACGCCATGACCTGACAACTTGAAGTCGGTACCGCTCTGAGTGCCTGCTGGGATTTTCATCGTTATTATGCCGTCCACAGTCTCTACATCAATCTCCGTTCCCAGCGCCGCATCAACCATAGAAATATGTTCTTCGCTAAGAATAATATTACCCTCACGAGTGAATTTTTTATGCGCCTTAACGCGAATATGGACATACAAATCACCTCTACTGCCACCAGCAACTGCTTCGCCACGACCACGCAGACGAATTGTCGCGCCATCATCAATTCCCGCCGGAATTTTAATAGTGATATCCTGATTCTGTCGGGTCGTGCCTTTTCCTCGACAAACTGAACATTCTTTTTCAGGAACTTTTCCCTTACCGTGACAAGTTTCACAAACAACCGCCTGCCGAATTTGCCCAAACAGCGAATTCATCGTTCGAGTTTGCTGACCCGCGCCCTTACAAGTTGGGCACGTTTTCATTCCAAACCCTGGCTCAGCGCCATCGCCATGGCAATGCTCACATTCAACATCCAGCATTAAACTAATTTTCTTTTCTACACCAAATACCGCGTCCTCAAAACTTAGTGTTACACTAGTTTCAACATCACGTCCACGCGAACGACCATTTCCAGTGCCACTAGCCGCACCACCGAAGAATTGGCTAAAAATATCACCTAGTCCACCGTCACCAAAATCAAAGTGAACGTTTTGACCGCCAAATCCACCAAACCCTTCAAACGGATTACCGGAAAAACCGCCGCCAGAAGCACCGCCAACGCCAGCATGACCAAATTGATCATAACGCTGTCGCTTCTGTTTGTCTTTCAGAACTTCATAAGCTTCATTAATTTCCTTAAACTTAGCCTCGTCGCCACCCTGTTTGTCAGGATGATATTTAATTGCCAATTTACGAAAAGCCTTTTTTATCTCATCTTCGGAAGCGGTCTTTGGAACGCCCAATATTTCATAATAATCACGCTTGCTCATACTCTATGTATTATACGCGTTTAGCACTCTCAGTGCAAGAGTGCTAAGTCCAAAAAGGCCGCTCTTTTTATCGAGCAGCCTTCTTTGTAAAGACGTTAGGTTTATTTTTCGTCGACAATTTCGCCTTCGACCGGCTCGTCTTTATCAGACTTTTTGTCGCTAGCTTCGTCGGCTTTTTTATCGTCGGCTGATTGTTGATACATCTTAGCCCCGATTGGCATAATAGCGTCATTCAAAGCTTTAATTGCAGCATCCAATTCGTCCTTATCTTCAGAATCTTTGTGCTTTTCAGCCTCTTCGACAGCCTTTTCAATCGCTTGCTTGTCGTCGTCAGAAATCTTATCCTTGAACTCGTCTGGCATTTTCTTTGCCTGATAAATAGCGTTTTCAAGCTGATTCTTTGTATCGACAGTTTCGCGCTTTTTCTTATCTTCGTCCGCGTGAAGTTCGGCTTCTTTTTGTGCCTTCTCAATATCTTCCTTACTCATATTGCCAGAGTTTTGGATAGTGATTGATTGCTCTTTGCCGGTTCCCTTGTCTTTAGCCGTAACGTTAAGAATACCGTTGGCGTCAATGTTAAAGGTCACTTCAATTTGAGGCACGCCGCGCGGTGCTGGCGCAATACCATCAAGCACAAAACGACCCAAACTCTTATTGTCATTAGCAAACTCGCGCTCACCCTGAAGAACATGAATTTCCACCTGAGGCTGGTTATCAGCAGCTGTTGAGAAAACTTCACTCTTGCTTGTTGGAATTGTAGTGTTTCGATCAATCAACTTAGTCGATACACCGCCCATCGTCTCAATTCCAAGAGAAAGCGGAGTCACATCCAGAAGTAACACATCCTTAACATCACCAGCCAAGACACCACCTTGAATTGCAGCACCAACAGCCACAACCTCATCTGGGTTCACGCCTTGCATTGGATCTTTTCCAAAGAAATTCTTCACACGCTCAACCACAGCTGGCATACGAGTCATTCCACCAACCATAACTACATTGTTAATGTCGGACTTAGAAAGTTTAGCATCCTTCAAAGCCTTTTCTACTGGACCATCTAAGCGATCCAATAGATCCTTAACCAAATCCTCCAGCTTAGCGCGACTCAAGCTCATCTCAAAGTGCTTTGGACCATCGGCATCAGCGGTAATAAATGGAATGTTGACTTCATACTCCGTAACCGTTGATAATTCTTTCTTTGCCTTTTCAGCCTCGTCCTTCAAGCGCTGCATCGCTGCATTATCCTTGCGAAGATCAATTCCCTCCTTTGACTTGAAGTCGTCCAAGAAGTAATTGACAATAACATTGTCGAAATCTTCACCACCAAGGTGTGTATCACCATTGGTTGCTTTAACTTCAAATACCCCGTCACCTAGCTCTAGTACAGACACGTCAAACGTACCACCACCAAGGTCGAACACCACGATAGTTTCGTCATTCTTACCCTTTTCTAGACCGTACGCCAAAGCCGCAGCTGTTGGTTCGTTGATAATACGCTTAACTTCCAATCCAGCAATTTTACCAGCGTCCTTAGTCGCTTGGCGTTGTGAATCGTCAAAGTAAGCTGGCACCGTAATCACTGCTTCCGTCACTTTTTCACCCAAGAAAGCTTCGGCGTCAGCCTTGATTTTACTAAGAATCATTGCTGAAACTTCTTCTGGCGTGTATTCCTTATCGCCCATTTCGACTGCCACGCCAGTACCTTTTTTAACAATCTTGTACGGCATGATATCCAAGTCTTTTTGTACTTCCTTGTCGTCAAACTTACGACCAATCAAACGCTTAACGCCGTAAATCGTGTTTTTTGGGTTTGTTACACGCTGACGCTGAGCAACTTGACCGACGAGTCGTTCGCCCTTTTTATTAACCGCAACTACAGATGGCGTAGTACGATTACCTTCGGCATTAGAAATCACCTCTGGTTTTCCAGCCAACATATACGCAAATGCGCTGTTGGTTGTACCGAGGTCAATACCAATAATTTTACCCATATGATTCCCCTTTCTGTTATGATCACATCTGGTCTATATCTTATATTCATTCTAGCACTCTTTCGTGGCGAGTGCCAACTATCTCAGTATAAATAATTAGCACTCTCATGTCAAGAGTGCTAATCGCTGTTTTTTCGCAATCATATTACTGACGAGTGACTTTTACCATTGCGTCGCGAATAACTGAGCCGTTCAAAGTATAGCCGGCGCGAAGCTCTTCGGCAATAACTTCCTTGTCACCATCCGTCGATTCGTCAAATTGAACAGCCTGATGAAATTCAGGATTAAATAAAGTGCCAGGTTTGGCGTCAATTTTCTCCAAACCAATCTCCTTCAATTGCTTGTCAAGTTGCTTACTCAGACCAGCCACACCCTTAATCCACGCATTATCCTGAAGTTCCTCTGGAACGTTGGCAACAGCTCGCTCAATCGTATCAATAACTGGCAATAATTTCATCACCGACTTAGTTTGACCCAACTCGTGCGCTGATTGCTTTTCTGCATCCACGCGCTTACGATAATTCTCAAAATCCGCTCGAGTTCGCTGCAGATCCGACGTCAGCTCAGCAACTTCTTTCTCTAAATCTTCAGCTTTTTTATTCTTCGTCATTTTTCCTCCTTTTAAATGGCAAGACCGGATCACCGCCAACCGTACCAGGATCAAAGGCTAAAATCCAAATCGCTCCAATAATAAATATTATTACTGAAATTATTACAATCAGCCACGCCGGCAAACCGCTTAATAGTCCACCAATCCATTCAGCCATTACAATACCTCCTCTAGCATCGCACCCGTACGACGCACCAGCTCCATCGTTCGACGATAATTTTGTCGCGTCGGACCAATCACACCGATGTAATTATCGCCACCAGATGATGACTTAAATTTACTTATAATTAACGTAGCGCCACTGCTTTTACCGATTGGGTTTTCGCTACCAATAAACACATTTAGCGGTTCGTCCGGTGCCGCTTCACGCAGCCACGGCTCGATATTGTCAATCAATTTAGCAACCGCCTGAACATGATCGCCATCGCCAAACTCTGGCTGACTGAATAACTGAGTCATTCCGTTCATATACAAACTCGAACCAAATGACGCAAAACCAAAATTGCCAGTCATTTCCACCAAACCATCAACCGCTCGACGAATCGCTTTGTCTGAAGTGTCAACATTTGAATTGACGTGCGCCTCAATAGCCTTCGTACTGCTATCAATACCGCTCGGCAATTCCGTCATTTGCGCCGCCGTGATTCCATTGACATAAAAACGATATCCCTTATCTGTCGGAATTCGACCCGCGCTCGTGTGGGGCGCCTCAATAAATCCCATCTCCTCAAGTTTTGCCATCTCGCTGCGAATCGTGGCGCTGCTCACACCAAACAGTTTGGCTAGCGTTACACTACCAACTGGCGCCGCAATTTCAGCGTACTGTTCGATAATCGCGACAAGGATTGCTTGTTGACGTTCGGTCATAGTCCAATTATATCGCAAATCTAGCACTCATACAAGCAGAGTGCCAAGCCTTATCGTCTTTCCGTAAAGTAGCGCGCTGCATCTGAAGAGAACAACATCATGATCATAATATGCACGCCAATTGAGATCAAAAGCAACATAATCGACGCATTGATTCGCCCAATTGTCACGGATAGGGATTCAGTAACAATAGCTAATGTTGCCACAGAAAGTAGTGAGATTCGCGCCCGATTACTTCCTCGAAGCAGCAGCCCAACCAATACGATTTCCGCCACGACCAACAGCACATTAAAGCCAGCCATCATTGACAACATGGTATTCGCGGCATTTATATCAATTCCGTCAATATTCGCAACTTGTACCAAAGTCGTCGGCCAGCTAGAAAAGTCCACCAGCATTTGCCCGATTGTAAACAACGACGCCAGAATCATCAGTCCGCCGCCAATTAAAATCTGCGGTGGTCGGCGACCCCAAAGCTCTTCTAGCAAGGTTTCGTGATTTCGCGGATGACGATCATAAATTGTGCCGTCCATAATCACCCCGAGCCGCGTTGAGGCGGTGACATTATCATCAGTCTTTATCCGACCAACTTCCAAAATCGGCAAATCGCCATCAGTGCGAATGGAGTCTCCGAAACCATTGCGCGAATGATAGCCCGTTGAAAAATCCTTTAATATCGTCACTCTAACATTTTTATTGTTACTTTTAACCGACTCAATAATATAATCTCGTTCAATATCAATATTCTCGTCAATTTTATGCGTGAATTGAAAAGTAAATAAAGAAAAGCCAATACTCTTATCGTACGTACCAGCCGCCAACCAATCAACTCGATGACCACCAGGAAGAAGCCAGCCAGTTGGGCATCGCCAAAACCTAACGTGATGACGACGCCTTGGATTGCCGTCAACTTCTTGTTGATAAGCAAAGTCCTGCCGTCTGCCAAATAAAAATGCTGGCGACACCGGTGCATTTGGATAACTACGACCACTCAGCACGGTAAGCACCATTTTCCAAGCTGACCTTGGAGTTATGTCATCCGCTAGAACCCAGCCAGCCTCAGTCATTGCCTTATGAAGCTTTTCTTCCGAGCCGCGCACGCTCAAATTGACAGGGTCGCTTAATACTCCGTCCGCTGTTCGTGTCCTGCCGATAAAATAATTCGGTACGTACATATTGCTCAAAATTCGATGAAGCCTAGGCAGCGCCAAATATGCCACAATTATCCACACAACAAAGAACAAGCCAACCAGCCACCAACCGCCCGTCGCCCAACCTTCTCTAAGCACCAACCACGCTAACCAAAACGACGCCAAACCTGCAAAGATAAAGAAGGATTGGTCTAACAATGTAGTCAAGGTCTTTGGGGAATGATCTTGCCTGGCTGCTATTTTTTTTGGAGTTTTTACTGAACTCATAGATTAATTATATCATTGAGGAGATTTCGAGCTACCAAACGCGCCTCATCATCCTGACGCTTAAACACGTCGCCGCGCAAAATAATTTCCTCGGTCACTCGAATTGCTCGCTCCAAATCGTCATTAATAATCACGTGATAATACGGAACTTCAAGCGCGTAAGCCAACTCTTTTATCGCCGAGGCATGACGCTTTGGCCACTCCGCTTGAAAATCTTCTTCGGTTGCGTAACGCTTTTTTAATCGCTCAATCCAAGTTTGGCTATTTGGTGGCACAATGAAAATCGCAATGCTATCTGGCGCCAGTCGCTCATATTCCTCCACGCCCTGAACGTCAATGTCAGTAATTGCCACGCGGTTCTGATCATGCGCTAATTTCAGCTCAGCCACCGACGTCCCATAAACCGTACCGTGAACAAACTTTGCCTCAATAAATTCATTATTTTGTAGCATATTTTCGACAGTTTGCGAATCAATAAAGTGATAATCAATTCCATCTTGCTCGGCACATCCGTTATTTGTGCGTGGCGCGCGCGTAGTGTGAGAAACAATATCGCGAAACTCTGACGACTTCAGTAATTGTTTTTTTATCGTGTCTTTGCCCGCACCAGAAATTCCCGCAAGCAGCGCAATTTTCGTACTTTTGACCAACTCAATTGTTGATTCAGTTGGCTGATAATTTGTAATAAGATCTTCAATACTTGGCATAATATTTACCTATAATAACTCATCAAGTACAGATTGCCAATTGGGAAATTCAGAACTTCCAAAACGAATAAGCCGACCAGAAAACTCGCCCGCGCCATTCGCCGTCCGATCGTCAATCAAAATATCGCCTCGGCTCAAATTCTTTACTGACGAAAAAATAACCTTACGGAAGAAAACGTTATCCGAACCTTCGCCGCCAAAATACTTTTTCACCCACGCCAACTTATCACCCAAAGCCGTCGGATTTTCCCACGGAGAAGAAGATAAAATGTATAAATCGTATTTGTCTTTCAGGGCGTAAACCGCCTCGATAGCTCCAAGCACGGGTTCCATTAAAGAAAAAATTCCTGGAATATTATCGTGCTGACCAGCAAACTCATCAATCAACTCAGGTGATATTTTCGTTAAAGCAGATTTGAAATCCGCCAAAACGCCATCCATATCAATATAAACAATAGGTTTTTTCATAGTTAATCCCTTTTCAGCATCACCATAAACGCTTCGCTCGGTATGTCGACTTTACCAAAGCGTTTCATTCGTTTTTTACCGCGCGCTTGCTTGGCGAGAAGCTTCTTTTTACGACTGACATCGCCACCGTAAAGATAGCCCGTAACATCTTTTCGATAAGCGCCGATATTTTCCCTGGCAATAAATTTACCGCCAATTGCCGCTTGCAATGAAACCTCAAAACTCTGACGCGGCACGACTTCCTTCAGTTTCTTAACAATCTCACGCCCCAAATGCTGCGATTCCGACCGATGACACATCACGCTCAACGAATCAACCATTTCGCCCGCCACATAAAAATCGACGCGTACCAAATCTTCCACTTGATAATCCGCCAACTCATAATTGAACGAACCGTAGCCGCTGGTGATAGATTTCAATTGGTCATAAAAATCCGTCAACAAATTCGCGAGTGGCGCCGCAAATGAAATCAGCGCCCGCTCGTCGATGTAACTCAGGTTTTTCTGGCGACCACGCTTGCTCACGATCAACTGAATCACCGCGCCGATGTAATCCTGTGGCACAACAATTTCACCGTCAATCCACGGCTCGCGAATCTCTTTTATTTGCGCTGGGTCGGGCAATTCACTGGCGGATTTAATATCCAACTCCTCGCCATTCGTCAGACTAACTTGATAATCAGTACTCGGATTAGTCACAATTAAATCCAAATTATATTCACGCTCCAGTCGCTCGCGAATAATGTCCATATGTAGCAATCCCAAAAAACCGATTCGCACACCATAGCCCAAAACCGGCGAATTTTCCGGCTCGAATTGCAGCGCCGAATCGCTGAGGCTCAACTTTTCAATTGCTTCTTTCAGGTCGTTATAGTCTTCATTGGACACCGGGAAAAAACCCGCATAAACAAACGGCTTAACTTCTTTATAACCTGGAAGTGGCTGGACGGTAATTTTTTCAGTCATAACTATGTATTATTATATCAGCTCAATGTTTTTATATAAACGCACAGTAAATCGCTCCTTGCACGCCTACTTATTATTCCATACAATTACTCGCAACTGTTTACGCCAAACAAACTAATACTTATTTCGCGCATTTTATTATCTTATCTGCGCTTTTCAATACAGTATATACTATTTCCACTGCCGTGTCTGGTTGATTTTATGCTTCTCAAAATATACTTCCGCCAAATTGACGTCAAACCGATTTGCCAATTCCATCAAATAGTTCAACACGTCCGCGAACTCCTCGCGCAGATTATCATGGTTATCAGGTTTTTTCTCGCCCTTAAATCCCGTCTCTTTACGAACTGCTTTTGCCAGCTCGCCAACTTCCTCAGTAAACAATAAGAATACTTCAGTGACAGAATTTTTATCCCATCCCTTTTCTTTACATGTTTGATCGAGGTGTTTTTGTAATTCAGTTAAGCTGATTGTTTGTGGATTCATGATTTTTCCTTCTTTAATCTTAATTAACTTACACTTGATGGAATATAAACATAGCAGGAAGCAAGAATCTGCTCGCTATCCAATCCTATTTTTAATTACTATTATACTCTGATTTATCAAACAATATATCACTTTGGTTAAATATTTTTTCCTGTGATAGTCCAAAATCTCTACCAGCAACTTTTTTATGAAGTTGCTGGTTTTGTTTATATAACTTTTATAAAGAAGTAATAAAAGTTAAACCGCCTAATATCACTCCCGCTGCATTGGGAATGATGAGGATCCAGTCTTTTTTAGGTTCTTTTGTCCAACCATAGATTACCCAAATTAAACAAGAAACTGCTGCGAATAGTGGTTGGAATGGTTGAGCTTTTTCTCCTTGTAGGTTAGCGATAATTTGTGGAATATATGCAATAAAGACAAGGATCCCAATAAAAGCTCCAATAGATCCGACAAAGCGATTAATTTTTTGTTTAGACATATAATACCTCATGAGGTTTTATTATATTATAAAGGAAAAGATGCTGTCAATAATTTTGTGTAAACACTCTAGTAGAGTCTTCAAACAAAGTAACTAAGTAACGTTCCAGAGCCTCCTCGTTAGGAAAAAGAACCTTCTATTTCGTTTGACGTTTGATTTCTTTATTAAGAGACTTAATGAGTTTTGTCGAATAAATGCTATGCCAAATCTGGTAAGGAAACTGATTTCAGCAATCATACGCGTCAATACTACGAACCAACGCCAAAAAAATTCAGTTAAGCTTATTGTTTGTAGATTCGTGGTTTCCCTTTTTAATCTTAATTAAAATATCTCCCCAGCGTTACCGTATCACCAACCCGCGCCTCGCGTGTCGTCTTCAGGTTTGTCACAATATAGCCAATTTCGCCAGTTTCAAGCGAAGGGTCGGGCTGCATGGCTGGGTTAAGATGACCAACTTCCAGAGCTAGTCCATTTGCGCCAGTCGCCATCATTCGGATAGACTCACCCTTTTTAATTCGCCCATCAACCACCCGCACGTATAAAATCACGCCACGATAATCGTCATAATAACTATCAAAAATCAACGCCCTAGTCGGATCATCAGCCTCGCCAGTTGGTGCTGGAATTTTATCAACAACCGCATCCAAAACCTTGTCTACATTTTGACCAGTTTTAGCAGAAATATGAATAATCTCGCTCTCGTCGCAGCCTAACAAATTAATAACTTGCCTGGATACGCGCGGTATATCAGCAGCCGGCAAATCAACCTTATTCAAAACCGGAATAATCGTCAAATCCTGCTCCATCGCCAAGTAAACGTTCGATAGTGTTTGTGCCTGAATTCCTTGACTAGCATCAACCACCAATATCGCGCCCTCGCAAGCCTGCAAACTACGCGAAACTTCATAACTAAAGTCAACGTGCCCCGGAGTGTCAATCAAATTCAGATCGACATTTTTATATCGCATTCGCACCGGCGCCAACTTAATAGTAATGCCTTTTTCCCGCTCCAAATCCATTGAGTCCAGCAACTGCGACTTCATCTCGCGCTTTTCCACCGTCCCAGTCATCTCCATCATTCGATCGGCCAGCGTAGACTTGCCGTGATCAATATGAGCAATAATACAAAAATTCCGAATATTTTCCATTAGCCCTTAAACTCCAATCGTCCAAATAACACTTTTTTCAATCGCGCAAGAATCGGGTCAATTTCTGGCAATTTTAGCCACTTTGAAGCCGCGGCATACGTGCCAAAACTGACCAATGAAATGATAACGAATTTCGGAAAAGCGCTAAAGAAGCTGTCGTCATGATAACGAAACGGCATAATTAGCACGGCAATATAACAAACCACACCCGTAATAGTACCCGCAATTATCATCTTAAAAATCGCTCGCACAAACGTCATGTCGAATAATTTTGGCATTTGACGATTCATAACCACCAAAAGAACAATCACTTCCAAAACCGCCACTGTTGACTGAGCCCAAGCCAATCCATACGCGCCCATTTTCAAGACCATTGATAAAACAATTGCTAAAATGATGTTCAAAGTAATCGAGAAAATTGAAATATACAGTGGAGTTTTTGTGTCTTGGCGGGCGTAAAATGCTCGCGCGGCCATGTGGTAAATAGTTCGGAATAAAATTGCCACAACCAAACAGCCCAAAATTCCCGCGATCAGTTGATTGCCACCATTGCGAATAAAATGCACGACGTATCCCCTGGTAAAGAAAATCACCACCGACACCGGAAGTGCCATCCAAAAAATAATTCTCAGCAGGGAACGCAGGTCTTTTTGAAATAGGTCATTTCGACCTTCACCCAAATGCTCAGTTAATTGCGGAAAGGCAGCATTTGAAATCGCCACACCAATAAGATTGATCGGCATCATATGAAGAGTCAAAGCCTGTTGGTACGCCCTAACCGTTCCATCAGCCAAGCGCGAAGCCAAATTGACCTCGACCAAGCTAACCACATAATCCATTCCTTGATCGACAGAACGCGCTGGCAATAAAGATAAAACTTTCCTAAATCCTTTATTTCGCCAATAAATTTTGAAATTGTAATCAAATCCAAGCCCAGCCAAGCCAACCGCACTGACGATCAATTGCAGGAATGAACCCAAAACCACGCCTAACGCCACACCCATAATGCCACCATCGAAAATCTGCCAGCCGAATAAATTGACGCCGCCAGTAAACCACACCGTACCGATAATAATACCGACGTTATACAGCATTGGCGCCAGCGCACAGAACATAAATCGCCCGACCGCTTGCTGAATACTAGCAATCACCGCTGCAACCGCAAAAATAAACGGATTAACCGCGATCACCTGCATCATACTAACCGCCAAAGCATGACCAGATTCACTCAGACCAGGCGCGATTAAATACTTCATCAACGGATCGGCAAAGATAATAATCAACACCGACGCCGCCATGGTTATTAGCGCCATAAAATTGATCATACTCGAGCTAATTTGCCAAGACGACTGCTTATTGCCCTTGACCCAGCGCTCATTAAAAACTGGAATAAACGTCACACTAAGCGCACCAGAAACCAGCACTGCAAACATAAAATCTGGCACCATGAAAGCTGCCGTATAAGCATCTAGTCCAACCGGGTATCCCGCCAATGCTCCATTTTCGCTTGGCATGTAGGCGGAGTTAAGCAGACGATCACGGAAAAACCCCAACAAGCTCGACAACAACGTCGAGCCCGCCAGAATCGTAGCAGCCAATTTCACATTAAGCCGCTGATTTATTTTCGTAACCGTACTACGAACGCGCCCCATATTATTTTACGAATGCAGTTTAGCTTCTTTTGGTAACTTAGTGCCTTTAAGAATCTCGTCAACCTCAGATTCTTCCAGAGTTTCTTCCTTCAGTAAGGCTTCAGCCAGCTTGTCAAGAAATGAACGATTCTCTTTCAATACCAACATTGCACGATGTTTAGCTTCGGTAATCAATTGCGCGACTTCCTCATCAATCATCTTCGCAGTTTCATCAGAATATGGACGCTCTCTGGTCATTTTATCGAACATCAAGCCGCCGTTATCCTCATGGAATACTTGATCGCGCAAGCTCTTGCCCATTCCTTGCTCAATCACCATATCGCGGGCAATTTCAGTCGCTTTTCGCAAATCCGAACCAGCTCCAGTAGTAATTCCGTCATCGCCGTAAATCAATTGCTCAGCGATTCGTCCGCCCATTGCTCGAGCCAAAATATCTTTAAACTCGTAAACGTTCGTGTAGCTCTTATCTTCTGGCGGCAAGAACCATGTTACTCCACCAGTACCGCCGCGCGGAATAATCGTAACCTTGTGGACTGGGTCGGAATCAGGCAAGACGTGACCAACAATTGCGTGGCCAGCTTCGTGATAAGCAGTCAACTCTTTCTCGTGATCGTTCATTATCTTAGTCTTGCGCTCTGGACCAATTGCTACGCGCTCAAACGCCTCAGTTAATTCGTCATTTGAGATCTTCTTCTTGTTGCGACGAGCGGCAATGATTGCAGCTTCATTGGCCATATTTGCCAAGTCCGCACCAGATGAGCCAGCAGTTTTTGCCGCCAATTTATCAAGATCAACAGTTTCATCAGTTGGCTTTTTCTTAAAGTGAACCTTCAGAATTGCCTCACGATCTTTGCGCTCTGGAAGCGTAATAGTTACACGTCGGTCAAATCGTCCAGGGCGAAGCAAAGCCGGATCCAAAACATCCGCGCGGTTGGTTGCCGCCAAAACAATAACATTGGTCTCGCCATCAAAGCCATCCATTTCCACCAAAATCTGGTTCAGAGTTTGCTCGCGTTCATCATGACCGCCACCCATACCAGAGCCACGCTTACGACCCACGGCATCAATCTCATCAATGAAGATGATACATGGAGCATTTTTCTTAGCCTTGGAGAATAGGTCTCGCACTCGACTAGCGCCAACACCAACAAACATTTCCACAAATTCAGAACCAGAAATTGAGAAGAATGGCACGCCAGCCTCACCAGCAACAGCTCGGGCTAGCATTGTCTTACCCGTACCTGGATTACCGACTAACAATACACCTTTTGGAATCTTTGCGCCCAAATCTTTATATTTCTTCGGATGCTTAAGAAAATCAACAACTTCCTGAAGATCTTGCTTGGCGTTATCATTTCCCGCGATATCCGTAAACAGAACCTTTTCTTTATCTTGTCCATACAGGCGAGCCTTACTCTTGCCAAATCCCATAGCTTGATTATTTTGACCCTGAGCTTGGCGCATCATAAACATGAAGAACACCACGATAATCAGCACAGGTACAACCATAACCGCCAGGTTCCACATGGTTTCGCCGGTTGTGGATGGTGGAATAACCTTCACCTCAACCTTAGCATCCTTGTTCAAGCCCTGCTCATAAATGCTACTAGATTCCTTGACTGAATGCTCGGTAGGTTTTGATTGATCTTTTGGAGTAATCTTAATATCGTTTCCTTGAATCTCCAATTGAGCAATTTTACCGTCATTTGCTCGACGCACTACATCAGATAATGCAACATCTTTAAGATTTGACGCAGGGAAGAGTGTTGCGTAAAAAATTAACGCTACAAAAATTATAATTGCCCAAAACAATCCAAATCGTAAAATTTGACTTATTCTATTCTTTCCATTTCTTTGAGGCATCTTAACAGCCATTCTCAACTAATCCTTTCGCCTATACTAATCAAACTCTCTTTATTATAACACTTCTTAGTGTCAATTTCATCACAATGCCGCCACCAACTTGCCAGCAAGAGCCAGCTTTTCCAGTTTTTATAGCAATTAGCATACGCTCCAATTGAGAACCCAGTAACGACACATCATAATGTCGTAAAACGTAATAATATAGCAATTCTTGTGCGACATTATCATCTATCATCGTCAAAAAATACCGACTCAGGACTTCTCCATCAAACTTCTCTATTTCCTGCTCAATTTTCCCTCTTAATTCTCTCTGTTTTCGCCACGCCTCATATATTCCAAGCTTCTGGTATTCATCAAGTTCACGATTTATCTTACGCCTAAATTTATTTCTCTGATACAAGTCACTTTGATTTGTCTCATCTTCACACCATTCCAATTTCTGACGAATCGCATATTCATAAATTCTCTGCTTCGTCCAACCGTTCATCGGCCTAACTATTTGACTATCACTCATCCCCGCCAAGCCTCGCCATCTGGAGCCACGCTTAAGATTCATCGCTACAGTTTCAATAATGTCATCTCGATGATGTGCCGTCACTATCACGCCATCAAAATCCGTCGCCACGCCACGTAAAAATTCATACCGCCTTTGGCGCGCCAATTCTTCACTGGCATCAGCTCCCAGCTTTTCACGCCGACAAACAAATTGTATTTTATATCTATCAGCTAAAGCCTCGACAAATCTAGCATCGCTCGCCGAATCCTCACGAATTCCGTGGTCAAAATGAGCAACCACTAAATCTTTTTCCGTTCGCGACATCAAATCCAGCAAAACTACCGAATCAATCCCACCACTGACTGCGATAATATATCTCACATATCCATTATCTCACAATTTACCTAAAACGTATTTGGCAAATTTTATACTATCTGTTACAATCAATGCAGTGTGGCACCGTAGCTCAGCTGGTTAGAGCGCAGGACTCATAAGCCTGAGGTCGGTGGTTCGGGTCCACCCGGTGCTACCAGAAATTATCTTTCCTCGTCAATACGACGGGGAATTTTTTATAGGTACTGAATTAAATTAGCTCAAGCTCTTCAGATTGAACGCCGTCCAAAGCCGCCAATCGTCGTGACACAAAGCTATCCAATTCCCATGAATTACGCTGACGCTCCCACGTTGCTAGATCCCTTTTTCGGGTTACTTCTAAAAATTCAGCTAATTCACTGGTGTTGATTTCCATATTTTTTCCTTTTTGTGTTAATTATTTAACTGTCTTTATACTATCATAAATTTGACAAAAAAGCAATACCTTTTTCGGTCATTATTTACCTTTTCATTCCGCTTGTGGTACACTGGTAGGGAAGGATTTATACACAAAAATGACCCCCGTAACAATCTCATCACTGGCCACCATAATTTTTGCAGCGATTATTCACGCTAGTTTTCAGCTTAGCGTCAGTGTTTTAACGTTACTTAGCGGACATTCAATTGGCAAAAAAACCGCCCAGAGAAAAATTTTTCGTATGAGCAACAGTTTTGTACTTGGAGTCGCAATGATTACCTTGTTACTTATCAGCTCCATTTCCTATTTCTTATCACTATTCATCCACCACGTCACCAGCGCAGAGCAACTCGTTGCCGCAGTCTCTTCAGGGATGATGTTTGGATTAGGAATCGCAATTTGGGCGTTCTACTTCCGACGACAACCAGGAACTTCATTATGGCTTCCACGCAATTTTGCAGAATATTTAAACAAGCGCACCAAAAAAACCAAAAACTCCATAGAAAGCTTTGCCCTGGGAATAATTAGCGTTATTGCAGAAATCATATTTATTATCGCGCCAATTATCGCCGCCAGTCTGGCCATTATTACCCTACCAAACCCCTTCTTGCAAATCATCAGCATAGCGGTCTACGTCATCGTGTCCACACTGCCGTTATTTGTCGTTATCGTCTTAATCGGCAGCGGACGCAGCATCTCTAATTTACAGCGTTGGCGGGAAGATCATAAGAGATTTTTGCAATTCGCCAGCGGTGGTAGCTTATTAATTTTGGCGGCATTTCTATTCGTCGACCGCGTTATTGGCGTCATTAGCTATGGAGGCAATTTATGGTAAAGCCAGGTCAAATTGACGTTATCAAGCAAGGAAAGCGACCGCCAGAGGAGTTCAGTCCAGACAAGCTCCACAATTCCATAATTGCCACCTGCCTAAGCGTTCGTACGCCAGAAGGTCAAGCTCAAGACATCGCAAAAACCGTCACTCTGGGCGTTATGAATTGGTGCGAAACTCACCCAGAAATAACCTCTGCCGATATCCGCCGCCAAGCACAACGCATTATGAAAACTCTACATCCTGACGCGGCTTATTTATATAAAAATTATAAAACCATAATTTAGGAGATTTGATGTCGCAAAAACCAACTTTTGACTATGACTATATCGTAATTGGTAGTGGCGCTGGCGGTTCGCCCGCAGCCAGCATATTAGCAAGCGCCGGAAAAAAAGTTGCTGTTGTAGAAAAATCAACATTCGGCGGGGAATCACCAAACTGGGGAGATGTGCCAACTGGATTTTTAACTCACGCTCTTAACGTTTATCAAACAGCCAAAGATGCTGCTAAGTTTGGATTGCGCACTAACTCTGTTGGATATAACTACCCTTCTCTGCTCTCCTGGAAAGACAAAGTCGTAAAGAGGACTGGAGCTGGTGGTAATCGCTATTATTACGAGAAGCAAGGCATTGGTGTTTTTGCTGGCAACGCACATTTCTTGAGTCCGAACGAAATAGCTGTCAATCGAAGACACTTGTCCGCTCGCAAATTTCTCATTGCAACTGGATCTGATTGGCAAATTCCAGAAATACCTGGGTTAAGCGCCGTTTCTTATCACACTCCAAAAACTATTTTTAGCTTGAAGCGCCCACCAAAAACCATGTTCATTGTTGGCGCGGGAGCTACGGCACTGGAATTGGCGCACATCTTCTCCACCCTGGGAACAAAAGTTTACGTAGCAGAGAAATCGTCCAGAATATTATCAACATTTGACCCAGAAGTCAGTGCTTTAGTTACGAATGACGCAAAAAATCGCAATATTTCAATCTTAGCTCGCACTAAGATTATCGCTATACAAAAATCGTCTATACAAAAGCGCGTCACTTTTCTGCAAGGGCGAATAGAAAAATCTGTACGCGTTGATGAGATTCTAATTGCCGACCAACAATTGCCTGCGACAGATTTAGGCTTAGAAAACGCCGGCGTGAAATATACCGAAAATGGTATTTTGGTTAATTCTTCCCTACAAACTTCCGCTCGACATATTTTTGCTGCAGGAAATGTAACTGACGCCAATGTCCAAACCCATATAGCTTTAGCGCAGAGTCGTATTGCGGCTCATAATTTGCTACATAATAATAAGATTAAATTCAATGATTCCCCACGCCTACAAGTTGCATTTACTCAGCCAGAAATAGCTCAAATTGGAATGAATGAGTACGATTGTAAGGTAAAAGGAATAAGCGCAAAAATAGCAATTGTTCCGCTCACCACTACCGTACGCAGCAACATTACCGACCAGCGAATAGGTTTTGTGAAATTGATAGTTGGCAAGAAGCGAGTTATCGTGGGCGGAACGATCGTCGGACCGCACGCTAGCGATATAGCAGCCGAGCTAGCCCTGGCCGTTCGACATAAAATTACCAGCGAAGAACTAGCGTCTACTCCGCATTGTTTTACTTCTTGGTCAGAAGTCGTGCGAATTGCCGCCGGAAAACTTCTATAATTACCCCTGATGCGTTATAATAAGTCTCACGGGGGCGTAGCTCAGGGGTTAGAGCAGTCGGCTCATAACCGATTGGTCGCTGGTTCGATCCCAGCCGCCCCCACCACAAACTATATAACTTGGCGTTTTCGCCATTTTTTTAATAGCAAATTTGTAATCATAAATTATTATAGTACCCGATATATTTATCGGCCTGATTTTATACACGAGGCTTAAGTATAAGCCATAATATTAATATAGTTACAGCAGATATAGTCAACATCTTGATAGATAGGCTTATGCGCGCTAACCGATCTAGTCTCGTATTCAACCCCGCCGCGCCAAAAACTATAGACAATCCCGACAGAGGAAAGCCCACTGTAAAATAATAAAAAAAGATAAGCCCCCAAACTGCACCTCGACCATTCTCTTGGGTGTCACCGCCAGATGCTATAAAGCAATAAGCCCAGAGAATTACAGGAACCATGGAGCATACCATAGACAGAACAGCCCATATACTACGCGACTTAAGCTTAATTCTCCCCAAATAAGAATGCTTTGTAGCAAAAGTACCCCACATACCATCTTCCATAGGCTGACTAATCGATTTCAAGCCGCCATTTTGATTATTACTTACACTCCACGATTGACTATTTTCCTGTGTTGCCGCAAGATTGTCTGTTTGATTATCGTTTTTCATTGCTTCGTCACCTCCATTCATAGCCCATATTATAACATGTCTATTTTAAGCATAAGATGAATATTTTTACTATTCCTGCTACAATATTATGTGGTAGATATTAAATTTGCAAAAATGAACAAATTAAAACTCAAACAATTGATTTACAGAATACAGCACGACTATTTAACCCTAAATAATGTCGTTATTGCTGCTGCGATTTTAATTGCTATGAGTTGGGCCTGGGGTTCCATTGAATCAATGCAAAAAAATTACGAACTGCAACGTTCTATTGACAACAAACGCCAGCAAGTGGAAATAGAAAAATTGCAAGTCGCCTTGCTGGAATACGAATCGAAATATTATCAAAGCGAAGAATATCAAGAATTGACTATCAGGCAGCGCACAGGAAAAGGTCTACCTGGCGAAAAACAGCTCATCACCCAGTCTTTTGAAAGCGCCACGCCTGCCCAAAAACTTGCGTCGAGTGCGAAGCGAACGGATAGCAATTTCCAGCAATGGATGAACTTTCTATTTGGTGGCAATAGTCATAAACACTAAAGTATTGCAATTATTACGCCAAACTGATATTATAACTAGGTATCGCGGGGTAGAGCAGCCTGGTAGCTCGTTTGGCTCATAACCAAAAGGTCGTAGGTTCAAATCCTACCCCCGCCACCAAGAAAGACTTTTCAGCTTCTGGAAGGTCTTTTTTGTTTGTAGCTAATCTGTAAAGTACGCTGATTTCAGAAGTGTAAACATTTTCGTTTTCATCAACCCAGAATCCAGCAGGAATTAGCAATTGTTTACACTGTAGCAGCTTTAATAAAATTCTATTCACCAAGACATAGCAACGCAAGGATATGTAGTTGCTC
>NZ_JAJQJX010000001.1 GCF_022828375.1 Candidatus Nanosynbacter sp. TM7-053 | reverse complement strand
CTTTAATAAAATTCTATTCACCAAGACATAGCAACGCAAGGATATGTAGTTGCTCACGACTCAATGCATCACTATGATATTTCTTTAGATATGCTAGATGTTTTTTGCGCTGGGCATGATTTAGCCTCTTAAAATCATTTAGTACTGTTTGCCACGCTTCTTCATCATCTCGTTTTCGTTGTCTTTCTTGATTGTCTATTAAATGTTTGAAATGAGCTACTTCCATTTGCACCAAGAAACCCTCCACTTTATCATCTGGAACAGTATCAAGTTCTTGCTTTGCCTTTAATAACCCTTCGCTTCCTCCATACGCTTGCACTATATCACATATAAAATCAAGCTCTTCGTTCGTATAGTCCGTGACATTGAATGCCGCAGCTCGCTTAACGATGGAATCTTTTAACATACTTCTTGAATCGTTTATTCTATCATTTATCTTTTTCTGCTCCTCCTCCTTTTTCTTATCCTCAGAGCGTGTAATAAAATACCCCACGATAGCAATAAATACTCCAAATGCGATTGCTGATTGCATTGAACACCTTTCTTTATTTTGGTGTCAAATAAAAAAACGACACCGTACTAGGTGTCTAAGCCATTCATCCACACTCAAGCCCTAAAGCCTAAATGTTTTGCACGGTGCCGTTTTTAAGGCTTTCCGCGCAAATAAAGCACTCAAGCTTGAGCATGATTAATGGCTTAGACTATTCAATTATATAACAATTCAAGCACAAAAAGTAGCGGTACTTAATATGATTTGCCTTGGTAAAAAACGATTCTAGGATTTATCTCTTAAGGAGAGATACTTCTGTTTCAAGCTTACGAGATTCTTCGTCAAGGCGAGCCTGAGCAGAGTCTTTATCGTCATAGAATTCTGATTTTGTTTCAGCATAATTTCCCAAACCGAAGGGTTTATAATAGATAATTTGATATCGCTTATCATCTAACTCCCACAGCTCAAGCGAGGTGTATAGGTCGTGCTTTATTGCTCCACTCAGCCCTAGCTTATGTCGTAAATACCACTCACTAATCAGCGTTCCTTTGGGGATATTTGAGTGGTGGTTAGTTCCTTCTTTGGCGACTTTACCATTCTCAATAAGCGCCGCTAGGAATATTCCTCTTTCGCTTGGGTTAATATCCTTGTAGCTGAACTCTTTTGTGGCTAGCAGCTGCTGAGCGGTTTCTAATGTTGTTTTGTTCATATAGTCATTCTCTTCCTAATTTGTATTAAGTCACATCTTCCTCAAACCGTGTATACAGGACAGGGCAATCGTCCATTGCGGCTAGTTTATCCGCTAGTTCAATAATATCATTCCCTTGATAAACATCACGCCGCCATTCGTTCGGTATTGTATCAAGTCCATAGTATGCACCAGCTAATTGCCCGTACACCGCCATAGTTGTATCGACGTCACCACCCAGACACATAACTGCCAACATTCCATCCTCAAATGTGTCATAGTTCATAAAACCCCATAAAGCTATCTGGAGGGTGTATACGACATAACCTGGCTTGTTTTTGAGCTTATCCGTCTCAACTCTCTCTTTTAGCTTGTTCAGCAGCTGGTCGTAGTGTACGCCGGTACTATGTTTACTAACGTCTATAATATCTGTTTTGTCTTTTAGGTGGATAGCGTTATGTAGTATGGCAGCAAATACTTCAGCAGCAGCTTCGGCCTCATAGGAGTAATGCGTTTCTCTAGCAGAGACTTGAGCAAGTCGTATCACGTCACGGATATCTCGTTTACCGTAGGCAGCTATCACGACTGGTGCAAGACGCATCACGACACCGTTGCCAGCACCATCGCTCCGATTCATCGTTTTGTGAACAATAGCGTAACCGCTAGCGTACATATCCAGCATGATAAGCGTTTGCATGCCGATACCCTCGCCATAGTCAAAATACGAGCGGTAGCCCTCTGATTGCCATTTGCAATACTTATCCATAACATTCCACGAATCATAGCCACCACACTCCAGTAAACTGTCTGCTAAACATAATGCCATAGAAGTATCGTCTGTCCAGACACCACGAGGAAAGTGTGCTTCATCGTGCATATGACGCAATTCTTCTATACGACCAACAATCTCATCGCTCGTATAACCGTGTTCAATAGGAGCACCGAGGGCGTCGCCAATAGCTAAGCCGAGTAACATACCCTGGAGCTGTGCTTGAGAGTTTTTCTTCATTATTTTGATTATATCGTCAATCTCCTAAATAAGCGACCTCAATTAGCTCTTTGTGGCAATCTTAGTCTAACCCAACCGCGACATTTAGTGCTGATTTATGAATTTATCAGGCTGGATAACGTAAAAAGTAGTCAAGAGGATAATTTATTGATATTAACACATTCTGTTACGATATACTTTAATGGTGGTTGGGTATCTTTATTGAAGGGGTGGTCGCCTCTATTAAGCGTCTTCAGCTCAGAATCTCGCTACAGATATGGTTCCCAATGTAGATGCACTTGGGCCACCAAGAAAAATCCGTCTCAGGTGGCTTTTTCTTTAATATTTACTACTATCACTAGCATACCGCCCACCACGACTACCAACTCTTACATGTGAACACTCTTTACCCGGTTCTATATACCTACAACAATCGCCGCAGAAAAATCCTTGCACAGACTTTTTGCCAACTTCTCTAGGTGAAGGCACCCTCTTGATAAGATTTCCAACCTCTTTTGGGTCTTCGACTGGTAGCCCCATCAATCTTTTAGCGTAATAATAAGAACACCCAGTAGTATCAACAATACGATCGAGCTCTTCTTCCTGATCAGAAGTTAACTCATAATTCATATTAGCCTCAACTAACGGACCTTCTTTTTGTGTCATAAGCAATTTATACCACAATATCCACAAATAATCAACCCAAACAAAAAACTCCCCTGCTTTTTACAGAGGAGTTATGGCACCTGTTTGTTTGGTTATACTATATCACCAAACGCGCTTATGGTGCAAGCAAAGGACTATTTTTTCTTAGAAATTGTCAAAAAGCCGTTGCGTGGGTTTTCTTTCACAATACGATCTTCTGGTAGATCACATGGTGTACCCTTTTCATTCTTCTCAACCTTAGCGAAGAAGTAAATAGTTTGAGTCTTGCCACCGCGCAAAGTTACGTCAGTCTTATGCAAGTAATATGTGATGCCCTTTGAGTTGGTATGTTTATAAGCCATTTGGTTATATACCTCCTATTAATGATATACCTATATAGATTACTATCTCTATATCACCCCTGTCAAGCTAAAAAAGCTTATTTCGTCGTCTAATCATCAACTTTAACATCCCCAGAATAACCAACCTCATTACGATAATCATGGCAATAAATATCGTCACTAGCAAAGACCACCCCGCGTAATCAGCTGACCATATCGGCGAGACGAAAGTGTGATAATACGGCTCAGTTGAAGGCGCTTCAAACTGCAAGTTAGTGGCTTTCGCGGCAGGATATTTCGCCCACTCCTCGTTAATACAATTGATATACCTCGGATCCGCCTGTGTCGTAAATCGGCCGTAACCGCCTTGCTGCGCTCTAGCATCACAGACAGCCCTAACTTTCGACACAGTATCATTGTTAGACTGATTTTTTATCTCCTCCTCGAACTCTTTCAGCTTCCGGTCATACATTTGTTTATACGCATGATCCAGCGCAATCTTCCCCGGATCAGCGTTCATATGTGTAGATACATAACGCTGCAAATCGTATAGTCGCTGCTGAAGATTGACTATATCTCCAGCCTTATCTGCATGCTCCACAGATTCTCGTCGCTCGACCATACCAACATTATTCAACCTCAAAAAAGTTGCCGAAATAAAACCAGACATAATCAATAAAATCACCAGCTGCCAAGTCTTAATCTGACTGAGCCGCTTAATCCTGAACTTGGTTTTCTTCTTATCTATAGCCATCCCACCGCCTTCTCTATGGTTTTAGTATAGCAAATTATCCCAATGACGTGAATATTACTACCACTACGGTGGTATAATATTTGTATGCGAATTTATTTTTCAGGAATTGGCGGCGTTGCCATCGGACCGCTGAGCAGAATTGCCTTAGGGGTCGGGTATGGTGTTTGCGGCTCCGACAAATCACCAAGTCTTATCACAAACGAATTAGAGTCAGCCGGAATTCCTATTTCTTTTGATCAATCTGGCGCATTCCTGCAATCAGAGCACGCTAAATCACCATTTGATTGGTTTATTTACACCGCTGCTTTACCGGAAAATCACCCAGAATTAGTCTTGGCGCGAAAACTAGGCATAAAAACCAGCAAGCGCGACGAATTGCTGGCACAAATAATCGCCGATAAAAATCTGAAGCTCATCGCGGTCGCTGGCACCCACGGAAAAACCACAACAACGAGTATGCTAGTCTGGACAATGGAGCAATTGCAAATTCCTGTTAGTTATTCTGTGGGTTCGACTTTAAGTTTTGGGCCAAGCGGAACGTTTGATAAAAATAGCCAATTTTTCGTATACGAGTGTGATGAATTTGATCGCAACTTTTTGCATTTTTCTCCAGAAATTAGCCTTATCACATCTGTTGATTACGACCATCCAGACACATATCCAACAAAAGAATCCTACTTAGACGCCTTCCGTGAATTCGGCGAAAAATCTAAAAAAGTTATCGCGTGGCAAGAAAATTCCGCCATATTTGATGAAAAAAATATAACAATCTTGCATGATTCTAACAAAAACATTACTCTGCCTGGCGAACACAACAGAAAAAACGCTACTTTGGTGATAGAAGCTTTGAAGAATATCGGGGTAGACGCGGAGGAGTCAGAAATATACCAAGCAATAAACTCCTTCCCCGGCTCAGGACGACGTTTTGAAAAGCTCGCCGAAAATCTATACTCTGACTATGGACATCACCCGGTTGAAATTCAAGCGACACTACAGATGGCTAAGGAGTTGTCAAACGATGTAGCCCTGGTTTATCAGCCACACCAAAATGTTCGCCAACACGAGATAATTGGTCAATACACTGATGATATTTTCCGTGATGCCAATGAAATTTACTGGCTACCAACTTACTTAACTAGGGAAAATCCAGATTTGCCAACTTTAACGCCGCAACAACTTGCCAAAAATATCGACAAAGAAAAAATTTATTTCGCTGAATTAGATGACAGTTTATGGCAAGAAATAACCGCAGCAAGGAACTCTGGAAAGCTCGTCCTGTGTATGGGCGCTGGTACAATCGACGGATGGATTCGCAAGCAATTAGCTAAAAATTAGCGATCATCGCCACTGCCATGAATCTTTCCTCGACTCTGGCGGCTGAGCAGTTTATCATTATTTCTGCGAGCCACTTCCTCCAAACTACAGCCAAGCAAATGCGCTATAGAATTGACATACCAAAGCACGTCACCGAGTTCTTTTATTACCGCGTCACGATCTTCATCTGAAATTTCCCCATTTTTATCACGCAGAATTTTCTTAAACTTCTCCATAACTTCGCCAGATTCGCCACTTAAGCCCAATATCTGTGCCATCAATATCGCGTCAACATCACCATATTTATGGGAATCTTTATCTGTTAAAGTAGAAATTGCTTTCGTTGAATAATCGTTAAATTGCATAATATTCCTTTCGTTTATTAGCGCGTAACTCTTACGAAATTAATAGTTTTTCCTTCGCCAATCCACCTTTGTTCATAAGTCGTCATTATTTTATATTCGTCACTTAGCGCGGATTCGTGGAGGTCAAAACTCAGCTCCTTAATTTGCCATTTTTCTGACACTAATTGCTCCAAGCTCCAGCAGAAAAAATTGTGGTCGTCGTGTTTAATCAACAAAGATCCGTCCGGTGCCAACAATGAAGAATACTTCTTCAAAAAATTAGGATGAGTCAAGCGGCGCCCAGCGCTATGCTTCCTTGGGAACGGATCAGGAAATGTTACCCAAATTTGCTCCAAAGAACTCTGCTTCACTAATTGGTCTATTTGATCAGCCCGCGCTCGAACAAAAAACACATTCTCCAGCCCTTTTTCTTCAGCAATTTTCGCGCCCTTTTGTAATCGATCACCTTTCACGTCAATTGCTAAAAACGTCTTTTCAGGATGACGCAGTGCAAGCTCCACGCTGAATAGTCCAGTTCCAGCACCGATTTCCAAACAATCAACTTTCCGCTCTATCCACTCGTCAAATTCAAAGCATAGAGGCGAATTATGGAATAAAGCGAATTTATACTTCTTACGTTTTCTAGTGATAATAAATTGATTCGGATCGACAAAACTCATATTTTCTATTATACTAAATCAATAATGGATAAGCTTATAAAACAGTTTTTGGATTCTTCTACGTTAGGTCAATGGCTGCATGGCAACAACCTTGGCTGGCTAATTAGTGAACGCATTATCGACACAGTCAGCATTATTATTGGCTCTGTTTTTGTTTATTTTCTGGGGAAATATTTATTATCTTGGACTATACATTATTCTATACGCTCCACCGCCAAACATCGTTCCTGGCACCGTAAAGACATAGAAAAGCGCGAAAAAACTCTCATCCAATTAACTCGCAGTTTCTGGCAAATTATTATAATTTTCTATGTCGCCGCAATTGTCGCCAATAAACTATTCCTATTTGATTTATCGCCGCTATTCGCTAGTGCTGGTATAATCGGTGTGGCGTTAGGATTTGGCGCTCAATCGCTCGTTAAGGACTTCTTGTCTGGTATTTTCATCATCGCCGAAAATCAATATCGTGTTGGCGATGTCGTTGACGTAATGGGAGCTGCTGGAACCGTCGAAAGAGTTGGTACTCGCACTACTGTTATACGAGATTCCGAGGGTAATGTTCATTATGTTCCAAATGGTACGATCCAGCACGTTATCAATAAAACTATGGGCTATAGCATGTCGCGCTTCAGCATTTACATTGACCCAAGTTCCGACATTTCTGCAGTTACAGACATCATTAACGCTACTGGTCAAGAATTGGCTAGAGAAAAGGCTTGGCAAAAGAAAATTATCGATCCGCCTAAATTCGTTTCCGTTGGTGATATTACCGGACGAGGGACGGAATTGATTATTGCCGGAAAAACTCAGCCATCCGATCAATGGTCTGTTACCTCTGAAATGCGACATCGACTACTGCAGAACTTTGATCGTGAAGGAGTTCTTCTAGCGACTCTGCCGACCCCAACCTCAATAACCAGAAGATAAAAAAAATTAATTATTAGACAAACCCAATTCTTTATCGCTTAACACATCATTAGAAAACGCTTTGATTTTATTCACACTCTCTACTTCTTTGTCATAAATTCCCAAAAATTCCTTCAACGTATCCTTGTCTACTGAGCCTTGCGCGTCAAATTCGTGACTTTTCTCATTCGCATCCTTGCTAATTTGGTTGCGGCGAGAAGCGTATTCTGGGCGACTCAAATCCAATCGATAAGCGTCAGTCTTGTAATACATAAACATCGCAATCGATACTAGTAAAACTGAGGCCGCAATAGTCAGCCCAATAAATGTAGCGAATTTATAACTACGAAATAATTCCTTAGCTCTATTCATTAGAACCTCCAGACAACGAATTTTTAATAACTTGCACTTCTTCTTTATATCTCACTAACAATTCATCCAAGATCTTCACATCCTCAGAAAGTTTATTACGAGCCTCGCGAGCAACGGTCAATTTTTGATAATAGTCCGCCACGTTATTAGAGCAATTTACGCGCTGAAGATCGGTCATCGCGGTGTCGTAATCGTTGTAATTGCTATTAAACTTAAGTCTCGTCGACTCGAATTCATTAGTAATATTCACCAACTTTGAGCTGTCTAGTTTATTAATCGCCAATCGACCATTCAGCCTGGCCATAAGTTTGGTAGAAATAGAATTATATCTCTGTCCAACATTAACTCTAGTTAGAGCGTCATTGGTGTGGATGTTTTTAATAGCAACTCTTACGGAACTACAGTTTCGATCAAGCGTTTTTATAATCTCAGAATCAGCCGTAGTATCGACAGACTGAGCCTCAACTGCCCGTGGCGTCACTAACAAACTAGAAGTAATCAAAAAAGACGCGAGATAGAAAGTAACTTTTTTCATCACTTATATTATCTCACGTCTTCTTGAATAGAGTCAAATATTACTTGAAACGTTTTTCGACATTACCCTTAACATCTTTTGCGGTTTCTACTACGGCGTCTCCAACTTTCTGAGAGCCAGCTTTCAATGAGTCTACGCTGTCTTTAGCTGCAGCGGTCGCTTTGCAAGCTACTTTTTCAGTGTCGGCTTTCAATTTTACAGCTTTATCCTTCAAGTCTTTCCTTGTTTCCTTACCGCTCTTTGGTGCGGTTAAAATTCCAGCTGTAAAACCTGCTGCTACTGCTCCGATAATTGCTAAAACTTTTTTCATATATTACTCCTTTTTTTAATTATTTTTTACGAAATAAACCTGATAGTTCACTGAAAACTTTTGTTGGCGACAACCATTCGGTTGCACTAGCTACGTTAGTTGTAATTTTACTAACGCTTTTCATGACCGTATTAAGTCTTACCAACAAGGCGATAACCACTGCCAGTAGCGTTACGATAATAACCGACAACAATCCTACGATGGCTGATAATAAAACGATGGCTGTTTGGATATCTTCCACGCTTTACCTTTCTGCAAAAGTTTATATTTGTTATGTTTATTTTAGCATGCTTGTTAAATTGTTTGTATTAGATAATCTAACTATTTCACTATAGCATAAGCTTATTAAATTGTCAATAGAGATGTCTGCTAATCGTTAATAATATGATAAACTGGTATGGTTATGCGAAATTTTTTCAAACGATATATACCGGAATTTGTTTATGGCGCGGTCGACGGCACAGTAACGACATTTGCAGTCGTGGCGGCTTCAGCTGGAGCTGGAATATCCAGTTCAGTCATTCTTATATTAGGAATTGCTAATTTAATAGCCGACGGATTCTCAATGGGTTCTAGTGCATATTTAGCAGCCAGCGCTGAACACGAAGAATCTGTTCGCGACAGCCAAAAACGCTCATCCCCAAAGATCATAGGCGCAGTAACATTCTTAGCTTTCGTGGTGGTTGGTAGCGTACCAGTATTGCCATATTTGATTGACGTAATTGCAAACTTAAAAGCGCCAAACGCGGTATTATTCTATGTCAGCTCGGCGCTAACTGCGGCAACGTTCTTAGCAATCGGCTTCATCAAAGGTAAAGTCAGCAAACAATCACCTTGGCAGTCTGCAGGCATCACGCTACTTCTTGGAGCAATTGCGGCAGGACTAGCCTACTTTGCGGGCGACATTTTGTCGGCGTGGCTTGGTATTAGGATTTAGATTTTCTGCGATAAAATTTATTATTTTATCTATATTACACGCAGCATTTTCGCTTACCACACCACCATTCAAATAGACACGCCTATTCATTTCCAACATCACCGACTGTATCTTTGGATTTTCATCGTGATAAAATTCCATCGGAACCAGCGCCCCAGAATACGGATAATTTAATTCACAACTATATCCCATTCTTTCAATGTATGTTTTTAATTTTGATGCATTGTCTTTACTGAACCATTTTTCATCATAGCCAAGGCAAATATCTGGTAAATTCTCCGTCCAGCCAAACAATCTTCGCACCAATTCGTCGCTATAACTATGAATATCAATAATCACACACGAGCCATATTGATCAACAATTTCCCTACTCAACGTGTTTAGTTGTTTGTGATGTAAGTCGTATGATTTGCTCAAAATTTCTTCGCGTCGAGATGATCCTATCTTGCGATATTGCGTACCGTCAGATAAATGCGTATAAGTTGCCCCCATACCCAGCTTAGCCATCGGCTCATCCTCATCACTGCGGAATCTCTCAACATCACAATATAGTCGCGAATATTTAGCTATAATTTTATGACT
The DNA here is from genome assembly GCF_022828375.1 of Candidatus Nanosynbacter sp. TM7-053. Classification (GTDB taxonomy): domain Bacteria; phylum Patescibacteriota; class Saccharimonadia; order Saccharimonadales; family Saccharimonadaceae; genus Nanosynbacter. Next base: position 536,231 of record NZ_JAJQJX010000001.1, on the reverse strand, counting down.
ATCTATATTTTTAACAAGCTCATCAACTTTATAATCAGCGATGAAACATAATTCTCTCTCGACAATCTCTTTACCTACCGTAATATCACGCCAAAAATCGGTCGGTAGATACAGCGAGGCGTGAGGAATGTGAAGAATAATATTGTCCATCATCCTACGAGCATCTCCCGTGAACTCAATGCTAAATCTCACAAACCCAATTCGCGTAGCTGAGCGGGATCGACAATTGAAGGTGAATTCATCATCACATCCACACCAGAGCCATTCTTTGGAAACGCCAGAGTCTCACGAACGTTTTGCTCATCGGTCAATTCCATCAAAATACGATCAACACCAAAAGCACATCCTGCGTGAGGCGGAGCGCCATATTTGAAAGCACCCAACATAGCACCAAACTTTTCTTCAACATAAGATTCGCTGAAGCCTAGCAAACCGAACACTTTATATAGCACTGCTGGATTATGATTACGAACACCGCCAGAGCAAATCTCATAGCCATTCATCACCATGTCAAATTGATCGGCGACAATGGATAATTTCTCAGCGTCAGTTTCAGCAGACTCCAGAGCTTGCAAACCACCCTTTGGCATACTGAACGGATTATGCCCAAAGTCAAGTTTTTTACTTCGCTCATCCCATTCGTAAAACGGAAAATCAATAATCCAAGCAAACGCCACGACCGATGGATCCTTAAGATTAAAGTGCGAGGCAAATTCATTACGCAAGCGCCCCAATACCGCGTTAACAACCGAGCGAGAATCAGCGCCAAAGAACACTGCATCGCCATCAACCGCACCAGTTTTCTGCTGGATGTCAGCTAATTCCTTCTCACTCAAGAATTTCGCAATTGGAGATTTTGCTTCGCCGTCCTGATATGTAATGTACGCCAAACCGCCAGCACCTTCGCTTTTAGCGATGTTGGTAAAATTGTCAATTTGCTTGCGACTCAAACTTGCGCCATTTTTTACGCAAATAGCCTTAACGCATTCAGCATTTTTAAATACGCCAAACTCAGTCCCAGAGAACACATCTGTCAGTTCTATCAATTCCATACCAAATCGCAAATCTGGCTTGTCAGAACCGTAAGTTTCCATGGCGTCGCGATACGAAATTCGCGGAATTGAATTGCCATCACCAACCGCCAAATCGCTCAAATCCAACAATTTTTTACCAGCAAAATCAGTTGCCAGTTGCTTCATCAAAGGCTCAACTTCAGTACGAACCTCTTCGCCATTTTCAGCAAAACTCATCTCCAAATCAAGCTGATAAAACTCGCCGTACAAGCGATCTGCTCGCGGGTCTTCATCACGGAAACAAGCCGCCAACTGATAATAACGCGGCACGCCACCAACCACCAGCAGCTGCTTAAACTGCTGTGGAGCTTGTGGCAAGGCGTAAAACTTCCCTTCCTGCAAACGACTCGGAATCAGAAAATCACGTGCACCCTCAGGGCTTGAATTAGCCAAAATTGGCGTTTGAATTTCAATAAAATCTCGATTGTCCATATATTCATGGATTCGACGATACATTTCGGCGCGTTTTTTAAGCATATTTTGCATTTTTGGACGACGCAAATCAAGATAACGATATTTGAATCTTAGTTCTTCGCCAGCTTGATTATCTTCAGCAAATGGCTGAATTGGCAAAGTTTCGGCTCGGTTCAAAATCTCCAAATTGTCCACAACAATTTCCACATCACCACTGGCAATATTCGGATTTTTCAGACCTTCGCCACGCTCCGCAACCACGCCATTAGCACGAACCACAAACTCATCTCGTAAGCTTTCCGCCAAAGAAAAAGCATCTTTTTTATCAGGGTTAATAACCAATTGAACCAAACCCGTGTGGTCGCGCAAATCAATAAAAATCAACCCGCCATGATCACGCCTGGAATGAACCCAGCCCGCAACTGTAATATTCTCACCAACTTTTTTAGAAGTTTCTGCCGCCAAAATTCTATTTTTCATATCTGTTATTATAGCATAATCTAGGCAAATTCCCAGAATTAAACATCTCGACGAGTTTTTGTGGGCAAATTATTTTTCTGCGGATTAGCCGTAGCGGCTTTGCGGAGATCTCCATAAACATCATATTCGTCAATGATTTTCTGACCCAATAGCGCTTCAATTACGTCTTCTAAACTCAGTAAACCAACTGTTTCTCGAAACTCATTTACAACAATAAACAAGTGATGCTGCGTTTTCAAAAATGCAGCCAAGGCGTGCTGCAGAGTTTGATTTTCGCGAATATAATAGACGTCTTTGCTCATGACCGTTTCCGCACGATGAGATTTTGCTTTGCGATCAATCGTTAACAAATCTTGAATCCTCAACATTCCAACAACATGGTCAATGTCGCCGTCAATGACAGGAAATCTGCTATACCCCTTTTTATGAAGATCATCAAGTACTAGCGGCCCGAGAAGTTCATTCATAGACACCGATTCAATCATACTTCGCGGCGTCATAATTTCCTCGACCTTCGTATCGTTGAACTTCAGTCCGTTAATGATAAGCTTTTTCTCAGAAGATGAAATCGCTCCGCTGGATTGAGCCACCATTTCCAGCAATTCTTCTTTCGATTCAATCACCCGACTATCACCAACCACTGGCGACACCGAACGGATTAGCGACAAAATTACTTGATGTCGCTCAATTGTCGTTAAAATTAGCGGTTCGTATTTTTCATAAAGTTGCTGTGAGTATTTCTGCCACAAGCCAATTCGCGCAACGGCTCCGATTTCCAGGGCTATTATAATTGACAAAATGAGCCCAGCCGCCCAATTGAACAAATAAACGCTAATAGCGCTTAAAATTACCAAGCATAAAGAAGCCACGGCGCGCTGCAGTGAAATAATATCTCGTAAAAATTCTCTTTGCCGCAAAAGAATTTTAGCCTTTTCATCGCCTAGTCCACTTCTCCGCCGCAGCTCAAATTGACTATGCGAAGACGTTTTCGGCTGAACTCCCAGCACTATCAACAAAACCGCCAAAGTAACCAAATATCCAAAAATTAGCACAATCGTCATAGTTTTATTGTACCGCATTCCGTGCTATACTTACTAGAGTAAATGGAGGTAAAATGAATAAGAAAAGCTGGATAATTTTCGCAATTATTGTAGTGGCGATTGTTGGTGGAATGGTTTATATTTCGACACAAAATCGACTAAACATTAGCGATATCAATAACGATCAACTGAACACAACTATCAGCGCAGAATCAAGAAATGGCAATATTACAGATCACGAAATTGGCAGTAAAGACGCCAAAGTAACAATTATCGAATACGCCGACTATCAATGTCCTGGCTGTGGCACCGCTGCACCAAAAGCTGAAGCGCTAGCTAAAAAATACAAAGATCACGTTCGATTAATTTTCCGTAATTTCCCAATTGCCAGCTCACACCCTAACGCACGAGCCGCCGCTGCCGTAGCTGAAGCTGCTGGCCTGCAGGGTAAATTCTGGGAAATGAATGAGCTTCTATATGCAAATCAGGACGCTTGGAAAAGTGCCAACACTACAGAACGCGACAACATCTTCAAATCTTATGCTGAACAATTGAAGCTTAATATCGATCAATATAAAACCGATATTGCCAGCAACAAGGTTAAAAATAAAATTGACTTCGATATGGCTCTCGGTCGCAAACACGGCGTTGCCGCAACACCAACTTTCTACATAAATGGAAAAAATACCGAGATGGACAGTTCTGGCTCAATTGAATCATCAGTCAAGGAAGCCTTGAAAAAAGCTGGCGTTGAAGTAAAAGATTAACACATTTTCACACAAACCAAAATCCCGCTCCGGTGCCTTGGAGCGGGATTTGTTTATAGTCGTCCCTATTCTATAGTTGGAGCGACTGCACTTTTTATTGTGCTATGTATGTTTGCCATTCGGCAGGCACCACATCCACCGCGATCTTTTTGCGCCTTGATGGCACAAATTTGATTAGGATTGGCATGATGTGTTTTTTGCACTCCTTATTTATGTGCAGCCCCACGCGCTTCGACCTTTATTACTTAATATCAGCAATTTAATGCTTCGGCGCGAGACATGCTAACAATGTTACCAAACGTTTATTGGCACGTCAAGCAAAAACATTTTGAAAATGCTTATTATATCTATATTAGAATAAGCGGAGTCGCTTAGCAACAAACATAACAAGTAAAATCAACAACACCGTAAAACTGGTGATAACAGGGTATGCCCAAGGCTCTCCCTGGAATGGCAACGCGATATTCATTCCATACATTCCGTAAAAAACGTTTGGAATAGCCAGAAGAATTGTTATGGCGGTCAATGCCTTCATACGTTGGTTCAGCGTATTATTAGCAACCGTCGAATAAGCATTTTGAATACTGGAAATTGTGTGCGTACTGGAACTGATTGCCACTAGAACTTGTCTAATGTGTAGATCAACATCCTCCAAAGCCTCCAGGTCCCTAGTCTTAAATAAGTGGCGACGATTTTCCATCAGTTGTGTTATAACACGAGATATACCTTCCAAACTGCTTCGATATTCATTGAGCGTGTCTTCAATTGCGACAAATTTAATAAAATCCGAATTCTCAACTTCATGACGACTTAGTCGCCGACGAGCATCGCTAATTTGCTCCGTTAACAAATGCACGCGTTGTTCATATTGAGAAATAATATACGCCAAATTCGCAGCAAAAACTCCCGCTGGACGCTCGGTTGTGCTAAATAAATAATCGCTAACCTCCAGGGGTGAAAATTTAACATGAGGCGATATTGTAATATAATGACCGCCGCTAATTGCAATCAAAAACGGTGCCGTTTTACCAGAATCAGTTTGACCAAATGGTATGCGTGTAAAAATATATTCAACACCATCAGAAAACTCCGCTCGAGGTAATTCGTGGATGTCTAGTACGTCACGGACAATATTAGCAGACAGCGACAAAGCCTTTGAAACTCGAGTAGCATCAAGACTCCCGGTCAAATTGATCCAACCGTTTTTATGCATTCGTTGAGCTTGCGTCAACTTTTCAGTCAACGATCTACGCTCAAAGTAGCCCACCATCATAAGAAAATTATAATATACACAAGCGATATTAGCAATCTGTCGAATTGCAATTAAACTTTATCGGCGACGCAGGAAATAATAGCCCACAACAAACGCCAGCACTACACTGATCGCGGTAATCGCCCAAAACATCAATGGATTATCAGCACCTGGAACCGGCACGTTCATACCATACAAACCAGCGATCATCGTCGGAATAGTCAAGGCTACGGTAATTACGGTTAGCAGGCGAATCGTCTCATTAAGACGCGTATCCATCACCGCCCTATAGCTGTCGCGCACATTAGTAATCGTCCTCAACAAACTTTTACAGCGCGCAATCACCTGTTCCAAATCAATCGAAATATCCTCAACGTCTTCCTTGTCATCAGCTTTCAGTCGCAGCTTCTGAGTCGCCAGAAGCCTCTCAATTGCCCAGTTCATCGGAATTAACGCGTCAAGATAATCATTCAATTTACGCTCATACTCCGCCAGAGTGGCAATATCATTAACCCTCAGCGTATGAATACTATCTGTAGCCGCTCGCATCTGGCGATTAATCGTTGCCACACGCCGCTGATATTGCGTTGAAATTGCCTCAACCATCGCCACCAAAAGCTCAACTTGTCGATCCGTCCTAATCCGCACTTTATCAATAAATGGCTGCCACAATCGCCCCAAACTATCTCTAGACAACGTCACGATATGATCTTTATTAATGCAGAATAAAATCGGCGTGGTAAAATCGTTAAAATCGTCGTCAGTGTCCGGCAGCCGCGCAATCAAATAAGTCCACTCATCATCAAACTCAATACGTGGCACCTCGTGTGGATCAAGCGCGTCACTTATCAAATCCTCGTCCAAGCCCAGCGTCAACAATTGCGAAACCTCTTCGTCGCTCGGTCTTTCGCAACGCACCCACGAACCAGACCGCAAATTTTCTTGCGGACTAATTACTGAATCACTATTTGTTGAACGAAGATATTGCAACATAATTTCATATTATAAAATAAAACATATATAAACACAAGAAGCTCCTGCGCCATTCACAGGAACTTCTTGATTTTTATTACGATTTGACTATCGTGCCTGCCGAGCCGCTAATGGCTTCAGCGGTTTTATCCAGCGAAGTAATAATCGCCGTACGCCCCGACTTTCCGTCCAGGAACGACAAGGCAGCCTGAGTTTTTGGCAACATTGAACCTGCCGCAAATTGCCCATCGTCAATATGCTTTTGAAGCTCTTCTATTGAAACTTCCCCAAGAGATTGTTCATCTGGTTTGCCAAAATTAATTTTAGCAGCATCAACCGAAGTCAAAATCAGCAAAGTATCGGCGTCCAAAAGATCTGCCAATTTTGCCGCGCCGAAGTCCTTATCAATAACCGCAGCGACGCCCTTTAATTGACCAGTTTCATCTTGCAGAACAGGAATACCGCCGCCGCCAGTTGAAACGACTGTCACACCAGCATGAACCAACGCCTTAATCACATCAGCCTCGACAATTGTCTGAGGTTTCGGTGAAGGAACGACACGACGCCAACCACGGCCAGCGTCTTCTTTTACCGTGTAGCCGCGCTCGCTAGCGACGGTTTTCGCCTCGTCTTCCGAATAAAACGGACCAATTGGCTTGGTTGGATTTTGGAATGCTGGATCACTTAAGCTAACAATCGTTTGAGTTATAACGCTAACAGCGCGATTGTTCATTTGATTAACCATAAAGGCGTCATGAAAAGCCTGTTGCAACCAAAAGCCAATCAACCCCTGACTCATAGCGCCAGAATCTTCCAGTGGCAAGCTTGGCACATCTGGCGTGTTAATCGCCTCTTCGTGCAACACGATATTGCCAACCTGAGGACCATTGCCATGAACAATTGCTACGTTATGACCGGCTTGGATTAACGGTAAAAGTTGTCGAACCGTTTCATCGGCTACTCGTTGCTGTTGCTCAGACGCGGCCTCGCCCTGCCGTTGCAGGGCGTTACCACCGAGCGCTACTACAATAGTACGCTTCTTATCCATAGGCTACAGTGCTCCGAAAATTGCAATAACTGTGATGCTGATGATAGCAAATATCGCCATAATTGGAGCTGAGCGCTTTAGCCAGTCGCGATATGAAACACCAGCCAAAGCCAATCCACCCATCAACGACGCGATAGTTGGAGCCATCATGTTGATCAATCCAGACGCTGTTGCAAATGCAGCAACCATAACTTCTTTGCTTGAGTTGACCAAATCAGCAATTGGCGCAATAACCGGCATAGTTGCTGCCGCCAAACCTGATGATGACGGAACGATAAATGACATTGGCAAGTAGAATAGATACGCCAACACACCGACAACACCACCACCAGCATCTTTCAGGAGAGATTCACCCCAGCTGATGATTGTGTCCTGGATTTCACCGTTAGTCATCACTACAGAAACACCTGTTGCTACTGCGATAATCAAAGCAACTGGCAAGATATCTTTCACACCGTCGATAAATGTATCAACTGGGAAAACACCCTCTTTCTTAAATTCTCTGTAGTAAATTGCGGTTATGACAATTGTTGAAATTAGGAATAGTGCGGTGATTTCATTGAAATACCAATCACCAAAGGCTGCACTGTGGACTACGCCAAGTACCGCGCCAATAACTGGCAAACCTGCAGCCCATTCAAACATATCAGCGAAGAATGTGATATTCCAACTTCCCCATGGAATCAAGGAAAGGATCATTAACACAAATGTAATAGCAAACACAGACATAACAACTTTTCGTGGACCAGTGAATTTTGGTACGTTTGTCATGTCGAGAGCAGCCGTAGCTGGCTTGTAGCGAACATCTTCTTTGTATTTGCCGGCCTTAACTTTTGCGGCGTAACGCATAGTAAAGATAATCGCGGCAATCAAACAAAGTACTAAGATAATAGACATTATTGGAATAACGCTACCCAATTTCACGTCTGCGGTTTTTGCTGCAACACCAGTAGAGAATGGGTTGATTGTCGAGCCGAGCACACCAGTACCGGCACCCAACACAATCACCATCACACCAGTCATGGCGTTATAGCCAGCAGCAATCATCATTGGTATAACTAGTGCGTAAAACGCCACAGTTTCTTCTTGCATACCGTAAGTAGTACCACCGATAGCGAATAAAATCATCAGAATCGGGATGAGCCACTTTTCCTTGCCCTTCATCTTTCGGAGTAGCGCGCCAAGAGAAGCGTCAAGCGCACCAGTTTTCATGGTGACGCCTAAGAATCCACCAAGCACCATCACGAAGACGATGACATCAAGCTTATCTGACATACCTTTAATAGGTGCGGTGAAGACGTCCCACAAACCCTGCTGGTCGTGCTTTTTGACCTCTTCCTTTTTACCGTCTTTTTCTTCCGTAACGGTTCGCTCTTTGTCGACTACGTGATACGAATTAGCTATACGATCGCCATCTTCGTTTGTCTTATATAGTCCAGAAGGAACAACCCACGTCAATGCCGCCATAACGATGATCACGACAAACAAAATAGTAAACGCCGACGGTGATCGAAGCTTCTGCTTTGCTTTTTTAATTTTTTCTACCATTGCCTCGGAGCCTCCTTAACCTCCTTATTACGACAACAACTACAATGTCAAAGCCATCACAGCCTTGATTGTATGCATACGATTTTCCGCTTGATCAAAAACTATCGAATGTGGCGAGCGGAACACTTCATCCGTCACTTCCATTGAATCTAAACCGAAATCTTCCTGAATCTTCTTTCCAGTAATTGTCAATGCGTCATGGAATGCTGGCAAACAGTGCATAAACTTGACCTCAGGATTTCCTGTCAAGTTAATCATTTGGCGATTAACTTGGAAATGTCGCAATTGGTTAATGCGCTCAGCAAACTTGTCTTCTTCACCCATTGAAACCCAAACGTCCGTGTAAATAACGTCAGCACCGCGCAAAGCTTCTTCGAAGTTGTCAGTGATGGTAATGCGTGCATGACTTGACCTGGCAAAATGATTTGCTTTATCAACCAAAGCCTGATCTGGATGCAATTCACGAGGCGCCAAAATGCGGAAATCAAGTCCCATAATAGCTGAACCGATCATCAGCGAGTTCGCCATATTGTTGCGACCATCGCCAACAAATACCAACTTAGTCCCCTTCAATTTTCCAACATGCTCTTCAATTGTCATGAAGTCTGCCAAAATCTGTGTTGGATGAAACTTATCGGTCAATCCATTCCACACTGGAACGCCAGCGTGACGCGCCAATTCCTCAACAGTCGCGTGATCAAAGCCACGGAACTCAATTCCGTCAAACATTCGTCCCAAAACCTTGGCAGTGTCTTCAACCGTCTCTTTCTTGCCCAATTGAATATCATCTTTACCGAGGTATTCCGGCGCAACTCCAAGGTCATTAGCAGCTACTGTAAATGCGCAGCGCGTTCGTGTTGAAGCCTTTTCGAATAGCAAAGCCACGTTTTTACCCTCATGAATTCGGTGCGGAATGCCGGCATATTTCAATCGACGATATTCACGAGCCGTGTCCAATAACAAGCGAATCTCTTCAGCGGTATAATCGCTCAAAGTCAGTAGCGATCGTCCTTTCAAACTCTGAGCCATTAGAATACATCCTCTCGTACTAGCGGCATACTCATACAGCGTGGACCGCCACGACCGCGTCCAAGCTCAGCGCCACTAATTTCAATAACTTCGATACCGTTTTCGCGCAATTTCTGGTTAGTTACGTAGTTGCGATCGTAAGTCACCACAACACCCGGCGCAATTGCCAAAGTGTTTGAACCGTCATTCCACTGTTCGCGAGCAGCAGCGATCGGATCGCCACCACCACACTCGATCAGCGTAACACTTGGTAAGCCCAACGCAACTCTCAAGACGTGTTCCAGGTCTGTTTCATGCGTGATTCGTGGGAATGGCTGACCTTCAACCTTCTCCAAAATGAAACAATTCATCCTGCCGCCGTGGTCGCGAATTTCTGGGTGAATTGTAAACTTATCACGATCAATCATCGTAAACACGGTGTCTAGGTGCATAAAGGCGTGAGATTTTGGAATTTCCATAGCGATGACTTTCTCGAATTTCGAGCCAGCAAACAATTTCGTTGCCATCTTTTCAATTGCCTCAGCAGTTGTTCGCTCTGAAACACCAATTGCCATAACCTTATCGCTTAATATTAATTCGTCACCACCTTCCATCGAGAACTTCTCTGTGCGGTTGTACCAAACTGGCGCACGATTAGCAAAACGTGGATGGTGGTCGATGATGTAGCGCATAAATAGCGATTCACGACGACGAGCCGTCCAGTGCATCTTGTTGATTGTCAAACCGTTACCAATTGCGGCAGCCGGGTCGCGTGTAAAGTATAGGTTTGGCATCGGATCGAGATAGAACGGATAACGATTTTTCTCGATCATATTATGAAGTTGCTGATGCTGGTCTGGAGGCAAGGTAATTTCATCCTTGCGAACACCAGCCATAATCTTGCGAATCATAGCGTGAGTCGGCAAGTCCAACAAGAATTGACGCAATGTTTGAGTAACACGGCGTGAATCCTGCTTAGAAGCAGCCAACATTTCATCGACAAATTGTTCACGCAGTTGATCTGTGTTAATTGCCTCAGCGACCAATTGATCCAGATACAGAACTTCGATTCCACGACTTCTCAATGCTTCCGCAAAAGCATCGTGTTCAGCCTGCGCCACTTTCAGATATGGAATATCGTCAAATAAAAGATCGGTCAGATAGTCTGGCGTCAAATTCTCCAGCTCTTCACCTGGCCGATGCAATAGAACGGTCTTAAGTTTTCCTATTTCAGACGTGATGTGAATTGGTTCGTCCATCACAACCCTCCCCTGTTTATATTAGTGATGTTTTAATTGTAACACGTTTATGTTTTTGAGCAAGAGGAGATAATTGCCAGACTAGCTTCAGTCCTGACCGTGAATTGTCGATTAACTTTCAGCCATTCATCAGTGGCTTTTGCGGCGCCCGGCAGAGCTTCATTTGCGTAGTCATCGACAATAATTATCGCGTCTTCGTTAAACTTACTTTCACAAACCCGAAAAGAATCGACAATTGACTCGTAAAAATCGCCATCAAAAAACGCAAACATAATATTTTCCGGCACATCATCAGAAGTGAAATCGGAAAACCAGCCTTTATGAATAATCGGCGACTTCAATCCCGCCTTCTTAAAATTCTGGACAAACGTCTTACGCGGCGCTAATAACTCGCCAGCCTTAAATTGATCACCCGCAGCGCTATTATCCTTCTGGGTTTTTTCTGGCAATCCCGCAAACGAATCGTAAACATGAAACTCGCCCGTAAAATCATAAGCGTCCAGCAATCGGCGAATAAACAAACTAGTTGTGCCGACATAACAACCAAACTCCACAATGTTTCCAGTGGCGCCACGACGTAGAGTTTTTTCCAATTCTCTTAAAAGCGCGCCAAGCTCTTTTATATCGACTTGGTCAGAAATGATCGGGTATTTAGTGAGGAGTTGGTCTGCGATATTCATGACTTAATTATAAATAGTTCGCCAAATTTATCAACGACGCAGCCCTATATATTTACAGTTTTATGAAGTAAACTATCAATTAGCACCTATGAATAATCACGATATTATCAAAACATTTTTACCGAAACAGCTGGATATAAAACAATTAAGCTCGTTTCAATCCACATTGCGAAAATCAAACATAATTGTATACGGCGAAATCCACGGCATTAAAGAAAATTCCGACATCATCTATACTCTGGTTAAGAAACTTGGCGTAAAACGATTAGCTATTGAGGTCAGCTCTGCTGTACTCAACTTCATCAATTCAGTAAAGACCGGCTCTTACGATTTTTCCTTAGTTGATGAAGACCTTTTTGATTCGAGCATTTTATCTCTTGAAATGATAAAAACGATAGCAATCCTCCTGCAGCAAAACCAACTTAAAGAACTTATTTTTATTGATACATTTTTTGACAATTTAGATGAGGACGCCATCATATCACCAAGCCCGCAGGAACGAGAAAAACAGCTAGCTAAAAATATCCTCGGAATTGACAGCTCTCTACCAACATTATGTATTATGGGACAATGGCACACGCAACCTGAAGTCATTAAAAATGGCGAAATGCAACATAAATCAGCGCTATATCGCTTAAGAAAAGTAAAGCCAAATGTGCCGTCTATTCACAATGTCTACAGACAAGGACAATTATTTAATGATGGAAAAATAATTGAACTTCCGGAAAACCCATCAATTCCGCCTTATTATGAAATTGTCCAGAAAACTGATATTGATTTCGATTTACACATACCAGAAGCTACAAAAATATCACTATGTAAAAAGTAGCAGACAGCTACTCAGAAAACTGACTATTGTAAAGCTCGGCGTAAAATCCATTTTGCTTCAGCAGAGTTTCGTGATTGCCCTGCTCGATAATATTCCCGTCCTTAACCACCAAAATCAAATCGGCGTCGCGAATGGTGCTCAAACGGTGCGCAATAACAAAACTAGTTTTTCCCTGCATCAACTTATCCATGGCTTTTTGGATAAGGACTTCGGTGCGTGTGTCAACTGAGCTTGTCGCTTCGTCCAAAATCAACATCGGCGCTTTTTCTAACATTGCCCTGGCAATTGTCAGCAGCTGCTTTTCTCCCTGGGAGATGTTAGCAGCCTCCTCGCCCAAGACCATATCATAGCCGCCCGATAGCGACCGCACAAAATGATCAACATGCGCTTCTTTGGCGGTTTTTATCATCTCTTCCTCGGTAGCTTTTGGATTGCCATACATCAAATTCTGACGAATCGTGCCATTAAACAGCCACGTATCTTGCAGCACCATGCCAAACATTTGACGCACATCGCTACGTTTCATCTTACGAATATCCACGCCATCAATCTTAATCGAACCACTATTGATCTCATAAAATCGCATTAGCAAGTTAACCAGCGTCGTTTTTCCAGCGCCAGTCGGACCAACAATCGCTACGCGCTGACCTGGCTTAATGTGCGCCGACAAACCTTTAATGATAGTCTGGCCTGTCTTATAACCAAAGACGACGTTATCGAATTCAACTTCGCCTTTTACGTTAGACAATTTTACCAAGTTATTCGATTCAACCGCTTCTTCTGGCTCATCCAAAAACTCAAACACTCGCTCAGCGGCAGCGGCTGTCGATTGCAGAATATTAGCAATATTAGCAACCTGAACCAGCGGCTGATTGAACTGATCGACGTATTGAATAAACGCCTGAATATCGCCAATTTTTAGCCGACCATTAATCGCCAGCCAACCGCCCAAAATTGTCATAGCAACGTAGCCAATATTGCCGATAAAATTCATAATCGGATGAATCAATCCAGAAAAGAATTGAGCCTTCCAAGCACTATCCTGAAGCCGATTATTGATCTTAGAAAACTTAGCAATCGATTTTTTCTGACCATTAAAGACCCGCATCACTTGATGTCCGCCATACATTTCTTCAATGTGTCCATTAAGTTCGCCAAGCTGCGTTTGCTGGCGTAAGAATTGTTTTTGCGAGCTCTTTGCAATCAGCGTAATCACGCCACCCGCCAACGGAAGCACCAACAGCGCAACTAGCGACATTTGCCAGCTAATCGAAAACATCATCACCAAAATCCCCAGCACCGTAACCGTTGAAGTTACAATTTGCGACAAACTCTGATTTAGTGTTTGGCTAATCGTATCGACATCATTAGTTATGCGACTAAGAACTTCGCCGTAAGTTTGCTTATCGAAATAACTCAACGGCAAGCAATTTATTTTTTCGGACAATTGTTGTCGCATTCTGAAAGTTACGGTTTGCGTCACCTGAGTCATTATCCACGTTTGGATATAGCGAAAAATTGCGCTCAACACATACATTCCAACTAACAAAATAATTATTCGCCAAATAGTGTCAAAATGAAATTCTGGACGGCGACTAAGATCTAGCTTTTTAATCGACTCAAGTTGACTGGACGGAATCTGTTTTTCAATCTCCGACTTATTCGGCAATCGACTCAAAACGTCCGCGCCAGTAGTTCCCGCTGACAAAGAAGCACCTTTTGGCAATTTACTAGTGATCGCCTCGTAGGCTTTCATATTGGCGTAATCATCAACAATTTGATTCGTCGCGCTGCCTAAAATCTTCGGGCTGGCAATCGCAAAAATCGTGCTCCCAATTGCAAAAACCAGCACCATCAACATTTGCCATCGAAAATCCGACAAATATTTAATTAGCTTCTTGACCGTTCCCTTGAAATCTTTAGCCTTTTCGCCAGTGCCCATTCCGCCCATCGGGCCGCCCATTCGTACTTGCTGTCGCTTTTTCGTGGTTTGCCTAGACATTACAACGCTCCTTTCGCAGCAATAGACATTTTCTGCAAATCGTCTTCCGAGAGTTGCGAAGCGGCAATTTCTTGATAAACTTCGCAATCTTTCATCAATTCCTGATGCGCTCCCTGACCAACAATTTTTCCCTCGTTAAGCACAATAATTTTATCGGCATTCATAATCGTATTAATTCGCTGACCGACAATTAGCACAGTTTTATTCTTAGTTTCCTTTGCAAGCGCAGCCCGTAACTTCGCGTCCGTCTTAAAATCAAGCGCCGAGAACGAATCGTCAAAAATGTAAACATTCGGCTCAACCGCAATAGCCCTCGCGATCGACAAACGCTGGCGCTGACCACCAGAAACATTGCCGCCGCCCTGAGCGATTTCACTTTTATAACCATTTTTTAACTCGCTAATAAATTCTTCCGCTTGGGCAATTTTGGCCGCTTTTTCGACCAACTTATCACTAGCCTCAGCGTTGCCGTATTTGATATTACTAGCAACCGTCCCGCTAAACAGCACACCTTTTTGTGGCACGTAACCAATTTGACTAGATAAATCTTCTAATTTCAGATTTCTAATATCAACGCCATCAAGCAAAATCTGCCCCGCCGAAACATCATAAAAACGAGGAATCAAATTTATCAGCGTCGACTTTCCCGAACCAGTACTGCCAATAAACGCCGTTGTCTGACCAGGTTCAGCTATAAAATTAATATCCGAAAGCACCGGCAAATCCGCGTCAGGATAAGTAAACGTAACGTCCTTAAACTCAATTTTTCCCTTGGCATCTTTTGGTAATTTTTTCGGCGACTTCGGGTTAGTAATCGACGGCAAAGTATCCAAAACTTCTCCGACTCGGCGCACCGATACGGCGGCTCGCGGCACCATAATAAACACCATCGACAGCAACAAGAACGAGATTATCACCTGCATCGCGTATTCCAAAAATGCCATCATATTACCAATTTGCAAATTGCCACTACTTATCAAATGCGCGCCAAACCACACAATTGCCACACTCGAAAAGTTCATCACTAAAGTCATAATCGGATCAAGCAACATCATCAAACGGTTCACAAATAAATTCATCTTATTCAATTCCGTGTTAGCTTCTTGGAATTTTTTCTGCTCAATCTTCTCGTTATGGAACGCACGAATAACTTTTAGTCCAACCAAATTTTCCCGCGCCACCAAATTAAGTTTATCCACCAGAGTCTGCAATTTCTTAAACCTAGGTACGGCAATCGTAAATAGTGTAGCGATAACTACGAGCAAAACAAACACCGCCAAAGCGATAATCCAGCTCAGATCCGGCGCGTTATTCATGGCTTTTTGCAGACCACCAATTGCCATAATCGGTGCCATTAACGCCAGTCTCAGCAGCATTATTGACGTTGTTTGAATCTGCTGAATATCATTCGTTGAGCGCGTAATCAGCGACGCCGTAGAAAACTTATTAAAGTCCGCCAAAGAAAAACTTTCTATTCGTTCAAACAATTTCAATCGCAATTTTTGCGCCATTCCCGTAGCAATTCGCGCCGCCAAAAAACCCACGACAATTGAACAAAAACCACCAGCCGCCGTCACCAAAATCATCATCAAGCCATTATTCCAAATCGCCGACATATCTTGTTTAATAATGCCGTTATTGACAATTTCCGACATTTTATCTGGCAGCCACAAATTCGCCATCACAACGCCATACGTGAATCCAATCAAGATAATAAACAGCAACCAATAGTCTCTAAAAATTCGTAAAATATGTTTCATTTATAGTCCTTTACGCTCTAAGTCCACCTTATATTATATCATTTTAGGACTAGTTGATTTCATTTTAATAATTACAATTGGACAAAAATATCTGTTAGTTTTATACTGTTTTTAGCGTCGGGGTGTGGCGCAGCTCGGTAGCGCGCACCGTTCGGGACGGTGAGGTCGCTGGTTCAAATCCAGTCACCCCGACCATGAAATTATTGGGCGTACGTTCAGCTTAATTGAACCTCTGGCTATTAGCAATCAAAGGAGGTTTTATGCGACGAAGAGTAAACGTACGCGGAATTATTATCAACAATAAGGGCGAAATTTTCTGCCAAAAATTAACCGCAAACACCGGCAAAGGGCGTAATTTTTGGTGTACGCCGGGCGGTGGCTTGGAAATGGGCGAAAGCTTGCTGGATGGTCTACGCCGAGAAATGATTGAAGAAACTGGTGTTGAGCCAGAAATCGGTAAGTTGTTATTTATACAACAATTCGCCGAATCAGGCGAACAATCGGCGCATGGCCCGAACGAGCAATTGGAATTTTTCTTCCTCATCACCAACTGGCAAGATTACCAGCATATTGACCTGGAGCAAACATCGCACGGCGTCAAGGAAGTAGCCAAGTGCGGCTTTGTTGATCCGAAAACCACGCGAATTTTACCGAGTTATCTGACAGAGGTTGATCTGGACCAGCTAGTTAACAAATTGACAGAAGTTCCAGTTCTAAGCGAATTATAGCTGGGCCGCTTAGACTATTTAGCGAAGAATTTTTTGGCACGTTCAGTTTTCGGGTGATCCATTACCTGGGCTGGCGTGCCATTTTCGATTATTTCTCCCTTATCCAGAAAAATCATCCGCGTGCCGACTTCACGGGCAAATTTCATCTCGTGCGTCACGATCACCATCGTCATTCCCTTTTTGGCAACTTTCCTAATAACATCCAAAACTTCGCCAATCATCTCTGGATCCAGCGCTGAAGTCGGCTCGTCAAAAAGCATAATTTTCGGCTCCATCGCTAACGCCCGCGCAATTGCCACTCGCTGTTTTTGACCGCCAGATAAACTATTCGGCGAAGCATCCGCTTTATTCAATAACCCAACATCATCCAATAAACTTCGCGCCAATTTTGTCGCTTTTTGATCTGAAAACTTACGCAGTTTTTTCGGAGCTAATTTAATATTTTCAATCACGTTCAAATTCGGGAACAGATTAAATTGCTGAAAAACCATGCCAATATTCTGCCGCAACGCATTCAAATTCACGTGTGGATCAGTAATTTTTATTCCATCAACAATAATCTCACCCGAAGTCGGCTCCTCCAGCAAGTTCAGACAACGCAAGAACGTCGACTTGCCAGAACCAGACGAGCCAACCACCACGACAATCTCGCCTTCTTCAATTTCCACATCAATATCGCGAAGAACTCGATTCGTGCCGAACGTTTTTTTCAAGTTTTTAACGCTGATCATCGTCATGTTTCAATTTCCTTTCTACTCGCGCCATTACTCGCGTAAAAATCGCCGTCAAAATTAAGTACATTGCCGCAGCGGCAAATAGCGACTGAAAAGCTGTCGCCGTCTGAAAACGAATATTGTCCGCACCTCGCATAATATCATTCAGACCAATCCAACCAACAACCGAAGTTTCCTTTAATAGCGCGATAAATTCACTAATCAACGCCGGTAATGAATTTCTCATCGCTTGCGGCAAAATAACCAGCCGCATTGCCTGCCAATTACTCAGACCCAAAGACCTAGCCGCTTCCACTTGTCCCTTATCGATACTCTGAATTCCGCCACGAATAATCTCAGCGATGTACGCGCCGCTATTTATCCCGAACGCCACCGCCGCCACAAAAATCTTTGGCATAAATTGATACGACCCAAAAACGACGTAATACATAATCAATAGCTGGACCAAAAGTGGCGTGCCGCGAATAATATCGACATAAATTTTTCCCAAACTAGCCAGCGGATTAAAGTTCGACAACCTACTTGTTTTCATCCTGCCAAATGGTCGTAAATTCGACGTACGCATCAGGGCGACAAGCACACCAATTGCCGATCCTAAAATAAGCGACAACACGGTCAAAACCAGCGTCACTTCTAAGCCGTGCCATAAAAATAGCCATCGACCGCCGCCAAAAATCACTTCCCAAAAATTCACGATTTAGCCTCCTCGCCAAAATATTTGCGGATTAATTTTTCATAGCGGCCATCTTTTTTCATCTTGGCAATTTCTTTATTAACCTTCTCCAAGAGGTCTTTATTATCCTTTTTAATAGCAATCGCATAACTTTCATCGCTGAGCGCGCCCGGCAAGATTTCTAAGTCAGAAAATCCAGCCGAGTACTGTTTTGCGGGAGCGTCGTCCAGAATAACTGCTTCAATTTTTCCCGAACTTAACTCCTGCAAAACACTCGGCGCAGTTTGGAATTGTGTGACTGATGCGCCAGCAATTTTAGACGCCAAAGTATCGCCAGTCGTGCCCAGCTGTACACCAATTTTTCGCCCTGGCAATTGATATTTATTACGAATCGGACTGCCCTTTTTAACAATTATTCTCTGTGAAGCCGAATAATACGGATCTGAAAACAACGCATTTTTTTCTCGCTCAGGTGTCACTGTCATTCCAGCCGCCACCATATCAATTTGCCCACTATCCAGCGCCGGAAGTAGCCCGTCAAACGACATGTCTTCGACCTTCAAATCTTTACCCAAGCTTTTAGCAATTTCCCTCGCCAGATCAACGTCAAAGCCAACCACTTGATTGTCATCAATATATTCAAACGGCTTAAATCCAGCATTCGTACCCATCACCAGAACATCAGTTTTTGAGCCAATTACGCCATCTCGATGTAAAATATCGCCCAACATCAAACAAATCATCCCCGCAAATAAAACCAAACCAATCCACCAACTAATTCCGAATGTGTGCGTCTTATTCTTGCTCATGCTTTTATTATACCCCTTCATCCGCAAAAAACGTAAGTGATATAATAGAATGGTGAGAAAAATTAAATTTACCAAACGTTTCTGGATTAAATCAATATCAATCATTTTGCTTTTTTTGGCGGCATTTTGCTTAATTGCAGCGCGCTATAAATATATCGTCTTTAAAAATTCACAAATCGACGAGATAATTTTTTATTTCGTCAACGGATTAGCTGGTGGCAAATCTGACAATTTATGGTCGGCCGTCCTGCAAAATCTTCCGCTGGTTTTCCTATTATTCGGTGCTTTATTAATCCCAATGTTCGACAAATCGATCTCTTTTATAAATCGCATAATTGCCTTCTGCTTGAAAAAAATCAAATCATCACGAAAACTCACTTTGCCGTTTTTGAGATTACGAAATCAAGCAATTTACTCGCTGAGTATGTTTTTAATTGCGATCGTCCTTCTCATTCAAAGTTTTGGTATCCCTGGCTATATTTACGCCTTGACTCAATCAACCAAATTATATGAAGAAAATTACGTCAATCCAAAAACCGCCAAATTAACTTTTCCAGAGAAAAAACGCAACTTAATATACATCTATTTAGAGTCAATGGAAAACACTTTGGCGTCAAAGGCTAATGGCGGCAGCTCCGAAACCTCCATCATTCCAGAACTGGAAGAATTGGCGTTAAAAAATACCTCATTCTCAAACAAAGCATCCGGTGTCGGCGGCGCTTTACCTGCAACAAACACTGGCTGGACTGTGGCAGGAATGGCTGCGCAATCTGCTGGCGTCCCACTGAAAGAAAACTTGGTTGGCGGACGCGACCATAACGCCCTGGGCGAGTTTAAAAAGTTCTTGCCGGGCGCTTATAGTCTTGGTGAGATTTTAGAAAAACAAGGCTATAATCAAACATTTGTTATGGGATCTGAGGCGAGTTTTGGCGGACGCGATAAATTATTAACTCAACACGGTAACTTCAATATCGAAGATTACAATTACGCCAAAAAACACGGAAAAATCTCCGAAGATTACAAAATTTGGTGGGGTTATGAGGATAAAAAATTATTCCAATTTGCCCGCGAAGAAGCCTCGCGCTTGGCGGCGTCAGACAAGCCATTTAACTTGCAATTATTAACCGCCGACACGCATTTTACCGATGGCTATCTGGACGAAACCTGCGCCAAAACCTTCAGTAATCAATACGACAATGTTCACGCTTGCTCCTCAAAACAAGTCGCCGCATTCGTCAATTGGGTTAAATCTCAGCCATTTTATGAAAACACCACGATTGTCATTTCTGGCGACCATTTAGGAATGCAGACTTCATACTACGACGAAAAAATTGGCGGAACTAATTATCAGCGAACCATTTATAACACGTTTATAAATCCAGCCATTTCAACTAGCCACTCAAAGAATCGTCAATTCACGACATTCGATATGTATCCGTCAACTTTGGCGGCGCTGGGAGTTAAAATTGACGGCGACCGATTAGGTTTGGGTACAAACTTATTTTCTGGAAAGAAAACCTTGGTCGAACAGTACGGCGGAATTGAAAACTTAAATTCAGAACTTTCCAAACGTTCCGCTTATTACGAAAATAAGATTTTCACCAAATCTGGCAATTAGCCATTGTAGCCATTCGGATTATTGCTCTGCCAATTCCAAGCGTCGCGGCAAGCATCTTCAATTGTCAATTCTGCTCGCCAACCTAATTCTTTTTCTGCCAAGCCTGGGTCTGCATAACACGCTGTAATGTCACCTGCTCGACGTGGCGTAACTTGATATGGAACATCGCGACCAGATGCTTTCTCAAACGCCTTCACTAATTCCAAAACCGAAGTACCACGACCAGTGCCGATATTATAGACTTTATATTCGTTCGGTCGACCCAAATTCTCCAGAGCCGCCACGTGAGCCTTTGCCAAATCAACCACGTGAATATAATCACGCACGCCAGTTCCATCTGGAGTGTCGTAATCATCACCAAAAACGCTCAAATGGTCTCGCTTACCAACAGCAACTTGCGACACAAACGGCAGAAGATTATTTGGAATTCCCGAAGGATCTTCCCCGATGCGACCGCTCGGATGCGCGCCAACTGGATTAAAATAACGAAGAGACGTAAATTGCCAATCTTGATTTGTCGCAGAAATATCGCGAAGCATTTGCTCAATCATCAACTTTGTTTGGCCATATGGATTTGTGGCAGACAACGGCATATCTTCGGTAATTGGTAATCTAGCAGGATCGCCATAAACTGTTGCCGAGCTAGAAAACACCAATTTCTTCACGTCAAATTCTTGCATCACGTCAAGCAAAACCAACGTGCTTTCGAGGTTGTTTTTATAGTAAAGAAGCGCCTTTTCAACCGATTCACCAACCGCCTTCAACCCAGCAAAATGAATTACAGCATCAATTTTCTCAGACTTAAACAATTCTGATAGTCGCTGATGATCGCATAAATCAAATTCATGAAACGGTATTGATTGACCGGTGATTTCTTCAACTCGCCTCAGACTCTCGACGGATGAGTTTGATAAATTATCGACCACCACTACGTTATGATTTGATGATAATAGTTCGATGATAGTGTGACTGCCGATATATCCAGCGCCACCAGTGACAAGAATATTCATATGCTTATTATACTACAAAAAGTCTATTTATTTTAGTTAGCACTCTTGCACTGAGAGTGCTAATTTGTTATGATAACTACATCAAATTTCACCATTCTGTCTTTTACTGGGGCGCAACAAATTAGGACTAAAAACCAAAAGGAGGATTTTATGCCACCAAAC
Source organism: Candidatus Nanosynbacter sp. TM7-053 (assembly GCF_022828375.1). Classification (GTDB taxonomy): domain Bacteria; phylum Patescibacteriota; class Saccharimonadia; order Saccharimonadales; family Saccharimonadaceae; genus Nanosynbacter. Next base: position 514,365 of record NZ_JAJQJX010000001.1, on the reverse strand, counting down.
ATGAATCAAGAAGAAACAACTAAACCACTCGAAAAATTTGGTACAGACATAACGGCGTTAGCACGCGAAGGTAAACTCGACCCAGTGATCGGTCGAGATGAAGAAATTCGACGCACTATGCAGATTTTAAGTCGCCGCACTAAAAATAATCCCGTCCTCATCGGTGAGCCAGGAGTTGGTAAAACCGCAATTGTTGAGGCGTTGGCGCAGCGAATTGTCAAAGGCAACGTTCCCGCTTCACTGAAGGATAAGCGACTAATTTCCCTGGAAATTTCCAGTCTTCTGGCGGGCGCTAGTTTCCGCGGACAATTTGAGGATCGATTGAAAGCCATTCTGAAAGAAGTAGAAGATACGGCCGGTGAGATTATTCTTTTTGTCGATGAAATTCACACCATGGTTGGTGCTGGAAAAAGTGAAGGCAGTATGGACGCGGGCAATATGTTAAAGCCAGCGCTGGCTCGCGGAAAATTACACATGATTGGCGCGACGACACTCGCTGAATATCGCCAGTATGTCGAAAAAGATGCCGCCTTAGAGCGAAGATTCCAACCAGTTTACGTTGGCGAACCAAGCTTTGACGACACTGTTGCCATTTTGCGCGGATTGAAGGAAAAATACGAAATTCATCACGGAGTAAAAATCGCTGATGACGCAATCGTGGCGGCCGCCAGATTGTCCACCAGATATTTGCCCGACCGATTCTTGCCAGACAAAGCAGTCGATTTGCTTGACGAAGCGACCAGCTCGCTCAAAATGCAATTAGAAAGCGTGCCGATTGCGCTGGATCGATTGAACAATAGACGCTTGCAGTTGGAAATCGAGGAAGCGGCATTGAAAAAGGACAAATCCGACCACGCCAATATTCGCAAAGATGAAATCAAGGAACAAATTGCCAAAATTCGCACAAAAGCCGAAGTAATTGATAAAAAATGGCAACACGAAAAAGACATTTTGCAAACCGTCAACATGGCTACCGAAAAAATGGACAATCTGCGCTCACAATTAGAAATTGCTGAACGCGACGCAGACCTAGCCACCGCCAGCCGCATTAAATATGGCGATTTGCCGGAGCTGGAGAAAAAATTAGCAAGCGCCCGCGAAGAGCTAGCGGCAATTCCAGCTCACGACCGATTACTCCGCGAAGAGGTTACACCTGACGATATCGCCGGCGTGGTGGCGCGCTGGACCGGAATTCCGGTGGAGCGATTGATGGAAAGCGAATCTAGCAAATTGACCAAATTGGAGGAATCAATCAGCCGCCAAGTCATTGGGCAAGATCGCGCCGTGGCAGCTGTAGCGAGCGCCATTCGTAGGTCACGCGCTGGACTTGGCGACGTTAATCGACCGATTGGCTCATTCCTATTCCTCGGACCTACTGGCGTGGGAAAAACAGAAGTAGCGCGCAGTTTATGTCGTGAATTATTCGACGACGAGCACGCCATGATTCGAATTGACATGAGCGAATATATGGAACGCCACGCCGTAGCCAGATTGATCGGCTCGCCTCCAGGATATATCGGCTACGATCAAGGCGGTCAATTGACGGAAGCCGTTAGACGACGCCCATATAGCGTGGTTTTGTTTGACGAAATCGAAAAAGCGCACCCCGACGTATTTAACGTACTATTACAGGTTTTGGACGACGGTCGATTGACGGACGGACAAGGACGAACGATTGACTTTAGCAACACCATTATCATCATGACCAGCAACGTCGGATCGCAAATGATTATGGACTACACGGGCGACGACATTAGCTCGCTTGACAATCAAATTCTAGAAACGCTTCGTGGTCATTTCCGTCCAGAATTCTTAAACCGAATTGACGACATCGTGATTTTTGATCGCATTCACCCTGAATCGATGCGCGCAATTGTTGATGTGCAATTAGAAAAAGTTGTTCGCCAAGTTAAAGATAGTCGCGACATAACGCTGGATTTCGACAATAGCGTTCGTGACATGTTGGCGCGAGATGGCTACGACCCGAGTTTCGGCGCTCGACCGCTTAAGCGTTTGATTCAAAAACGCGTGCTTGATCCTTTGGCGCTCGAACTGATCGACGGGCGAATTCACGACGGAGATACAGTAAAAGTTGCTGTCGCGGATGATCGAATTGCCTTTACGAATATCGTATAATAGACGCATGGATCAAATTCGCAACGAGTACTTGGAAAATCATACCAACAAAACCTATCAAGAGCGGATGAATCAGACAGCGTCATCCAAATTCGGAGCTATCGCAAAACATCTTGGTAAAAACGTTAAATTGCTTGATTTCGGTTCTGGTTTCTCGCCAGAATTCATCAAACAAGTGACGCAAACAGAAACTCACTACGTAGCCTATGATGTTTCACAAATTGTTCAATCTCAGCTTCAAGAAAATAACATTGATTTTGTTACTAAAGAACAACTTGAAAACACCAAAGATGAGTTCGACATCATCTATATGTCGAGTGTATTTCACGAATTGATGAGCTATCTATCCCGACCCGAACGCACTAAAACGTTCGCAATGCTAGACAGAGCACTCAAACCTGACGGTACCATTATCATCCGCGATTGGGGTCCCGGCGAGACGCCAAACCTAGTCACGTCTATCAAAGTAGCATCCGAAGATGTCAACGATGAAGTTTACACATGGATCGAAGCGCTTGTTAAAAATTCAGTAATTAGCATGCCTACTATCGTTTGCGACGACAATGATAATCCTATCGTTCCGTACATCTACAAGGCAAATAGTCAAACTATTTATGAAATCATGTTTCACGCGGTTTGGGAGCTAGATTCACTTGAACGCGAATCAAAAGAATCGTACGCTATCGAAAAACACCTTATTCACAAATGGATTTGCGCGCCACACGGTTACAAGATAATACAGTCGCAGAATGAATTCGATGAAACCTATTTGCCACATTTACAAAAATACTTCAAAATTGATAGTATTCCATGGCCAACAAAAGTTATTTACGAACTAAAAAAGGATATAGTAAATAACACACCAGCAAATTTTATAGCACAACTACCACAATGAGTTACAACGATAAGCACTACAAACTAACCATCAAATCAGCGTTTCTAGGAATCGGCAGAATGCTTGGTTTGCCGAAATATTTCCTAATAACAATTGTCGCGACCGTCGCCTTCGCCGTGGTAATTTATTTCGCAATCAACGCCAATTTTTACGGACCACTAATGATGTCGCGTTTACCAATCCTCGATAAAATCGCGCTGCTCGGTTCGATGATTATAGACATCTTCAAACAAAGTTTCACTTCACCAAATGGCGCGCTACTTATGGTAGTATCAATTCTTCAAGGCGTATCGATCGCCGCTGTAATTTTTACAGCAAAGAATAATCGCGACAATGAAAAAACTGTATCTCGACAAGTCGGATTAAGCGGAATTGCATCAATTGCCGCAACAATTGGACTCGGCTGCGTTCCCTGCGGAACATCACTAATCTTACCAATTGTAACCCTATTTTTCTCAGGAGCTGCCGCCGCCACCGCCGCAAATATCGCCAGTACAATAGTCCTTTTGTTGGCTTTACTGCTCAGTTTATTCTCGCTATATAAATCAGGTCAAATTATTTTTATGTACACAGAATTATCTAAACAGGAGAAAATATGAATCGACAAAAATCATCAGGCATAGCGCTTATTTGGGTTCTTTCGGGAATTGTAATCGTGGGAATTGTAGCTTTGTTTATCTATGGAATTGTCAATCGCCCGCCGAATCGTCACATTGGCGATAATAAACCGTGGAATGAAAAAATGTCACAAGGATCCGCTGACGCGAAAAACGTGTTCATTGATTATACTGACTACTTTTGTTCATTTTGCGCCGAGGTCGAAGCCGCAACCAGCACAGAATTCTTCAAAAATGACTATGTTAAATCCGGCAAAGTTCGTTATGAGCATCGTGTGGTAACGTTATTAAAAGAGATGACCAACAATACCGAAACCGGTGCTCACGCTGCGTTTTGCGCTGCCGACCAGGATAAATATTGGCAATATACCCACGATATCGTCCCGCGCATTAAAAGCGATTATTTCGATAAAGGAATTGGCGTGAAAAACGTTGCTGTGCCGAAAAAAATCCCTGCTCTTCCACTGGAATATTTCCTGACTTCCGCTAAAAATGTCGGCATGAATGAATCGCAATTTTCCGACTGTATGACTAAAAAACCGCACCAAAAAGAAATTGATGACAACACACAAAAAGCTCTTTCTCTTGGCGTGAATGGCTTGCCATATATGGTTATTAACGATTATCAAACCAGCGGATTCGTCGGCGGAGAAAACGGATTAAGAAGCATTCTTAAGGCTGGCGGCGTTAAATAATTGTCACTATTTCAGTTGACTCATAAATCCACGCAGTTGAGATAAAGTCCGCTCTATTCTTTCATTAGTCCAATATTTATCTGCCGTAATACTATCGTCGCCAGTTGATTCCTCTTTGTAGCGGCCGATAATCTTGCCGTTCTTGACAATCGATACATCAGGCACAAATATTCGAGGATTGCCATTTTTATCTTTTTCCAAATACGGTTCTAATTTCTTGACCAATTTTTGGTAAACTTCATTGTTGCTAGCGCGAGCATCGCGAATATTCAAATAGTATATTTTATCAACACCTTCAGCCCGAGCTGCCCGATCAACGTGTTCGCTCAAATGCTGACACCACGGACATTGCGGAAAGCCCAAGAAAACCACGCCGCTGCCGTTATCAAAGATATCAAGGACTTCTTTATCGCTGGCATAAACGAAGCGATTATTCGCCGCCACTCGCGGATATTCTGACTTGAATTTGGCGGCGTCGGACACGTTAGTAGACGGAGTCTTTGGCTGCTCGGCAGAATACTGGCGGTTATACCACAGCCCAGCCGCAGCGCCGCACAAGATGATTATGACGGAAATAATCGCAATAAGTTTTTTATTCATGCCAAACCTCTTTTTCATAACGTCGTATCCCACTTCCGCGCGCGAATATGACTCATCTCTAGCTCTTGCGCTTCTTCAAATGTCATAATTCCCCCTTCTGGTGTAGCTTCACTATAGCTAGTCTAATTATAATACAGCGTTTAGCATTATGGAAAACGGTAAAAATCGCACAAAATAGAAAGGCATTTTTCCAAAACATAAAAGCTGTTTTCGAAAACAGAAAGAATGTTTTAAGCGACAGATACGGCTATTCGATAAAAAGCAAGCGAAAACGGGCAAACTACCGATATTATTTTAATAAAACCGCCAGACGATTAGAGTTTTGCTCCCCATTTCCACCTGAAAAGCTTAATCACTAGACGGGCTTCTACTTGACTAGTCGCAATCGCTCAATCAACCAATCCCGCGGCAAAATCGACAAGAACCAGCCAGCGCGTGGCCCGGAATCTTTGCCAATGAGCACGCGGTAGATGGTGGTGAAGAGCTCCCGCGGCGGCAGCAAACCGCTTTCCTTGTAGGCGTAAATTGCTTGATGAAACCAGTTACCATCAGCCCCAGCCGGCGCCTCGGCGATATCGTCAGCTAATCGCCTCAAGTATTCTTTTTGCTCTGGCGAGAACTCATCGGGATTTACCTCGTCCGTCAGACGAAACTTCAATGACTCGGGCGCCCACTTTTCCAGCCACCGACTGACATAGCCTAGTTCTGTGATGATCACTGCTTCTTCCTCGTCGACGATGCGGGCGTATTCCGGACTACGCCGCAAAATCTCTACTGTTTTTACCATGTCGCACAGCGCCGCTTGGTATGAAATAACCAGATGCGAGAATGGAATTGAGCTGACCGCTGGCTGATCTAGCCCGTCAGTACACAAGAATAATAGCTGTTTATCAAGCTCATTTTGCGGATGCTGCTTCATCGCCGCGAAGTCGTCAACCAGCCGCACCAGGCTATCGGTCTCGTCAAAATACAGTCGCTTGGCCGGCGAATACCGGAGTATAAAGTAGCGCACTACCTCAGGCGGCAGCATATCAACAACGTCGTGTGCGTTCACGCCAGTACCCTTGCTGGCGCTCATCTTTTTCGTATCACCGGTGCGATTAATAAATTCATATGGCACTGGTACTGGCGCATCAATGTCATAAACCTCGCGAGCGATCCGCTTGCCGGTATCATACGAGCCACCCTTCGTCGCGTGGTCACGGCCAAACGGCTCGATATCAATGCCGAGCAGCCACCACCGCCCTGGCCAGTCCAGCCGCCAATCCAACTTTACCTGCCCGTCATCATACCGAACTGTGTGCTCCGAGTCATCATGGCTACGATAGGTAATTGTTTTTGTATCGCTATCCATGCTGATGAAACGGCGATTTTTTAGCCGATCATGCTCCATGATTTGAATTGGCGACCACTGATCATCCAGCTGCCGACCCGATACTTCCTGGATGGCTGACTTAGCTTTGTCAATGCGGCTCAGCGAGCGCTCGATGGCCGGCACAAAGAAGCCGCTGCGATATTTATCGCTGGCATAGACCACGTCCATAGTCACACCAATTTTATCGGCGCTGTCGAGGAATGGCTTCAAGCAAAAATCCGCCCACGAATCATATTGATCATCTGGTGACGGCACCATACAGAGCGGCATACCCAAGTACTGCTCATAACTATCCGGCAAATTAACCGGCACTTTACGAAAGGCGTCGAGGTTGTCTGAAACGTGAACGTGGCGCGCCCGAATGCCTGCTTTCTTCAGCGCCCGCACCACGGCGTCAGCAATGACGATCTCGCGCAAATGCCCCACATGATACACCCCCGACGGTGACGCACCCGAGGAAACCAAAATCTCTTTATTAGCATCCTGAAACGTATTTACTATATCATCGAGCCACTTCATGTGCTATATTATACACTAGTGAGCAATCATTCCGGTAATATCATAGACATAGTCCCATTTTCTACCTATCATGAGAGTCAAAAAAGCAATTAAAGTATTTGAAAAGATTCGCGACTTACCCTACGGAACAAGTGGCAGTAATGAAGTGTGGTCGTGTTACCAAAAATGCGTACTCCTGAAACAAGAACTGCAGCACATCGGCATTACCAGTCAATTGCTAATTGGTGTTTTTGACTGGCAAGACCTGCAGATCCCCGAACACATCCTCAAAATTCGCCGCCAACAATATGAGAGGCATGTGATACTACGCGTGTTTATTGATGAATTTGCGTACGATGTCGACCCATCAATAGATATTGGGCTTACACCAACGTTACCTATGGCTTGCTGGGATGGCAAGTCAAGCACAACAACCATGGTACCACTGCGATGCCTGCGCGTCTACCGGCCACATTCCTTACATGAGCGTATTTTATCACAACTACGACGTAAGATATTTCGAAGTAACCCCGAGAGTTTTTATACTGCAATCGACATATGGTTAGCAACCATACGAGTAAGTTGATATTTTTTATTTTAGTGTGCTATATAACAATATATAGCTTTTACTCAGAGCTGCAGAGGGTGAAAATCACCTTCTCTTTGAGTAGGCTTGAGAGGAACTACTGTATATGGAGGCAGTTACTTGTTTCTCGGATTGAAAGATCCGCATTCAGCTTGAGCTCGTTCGGCGGGCTATTTTCATTGATATTATATTATTCCCACCTAAATAATTTAATAGCCACAAGGTAAATTACGAAAGTCCAGGCTGCAATAATTCCAAATTGTGGCAAGACCTCCATAAAACTTGCGTGCTCGGTCATAATTAGTCGAAAACCATCCGTGATTGGAGTTATGGGAACAAATTGAGCAACGCTTCGCAACCATTCTGGAAATAGATAAAGCGGGATAAATGTGCCAGACAGAAACATCATTGGAAAAGAAATCAAATTGCTTAATGCAGAAGACTGATCTTCGTTTTTCGACCAGCCAGCAATCAATAGCCCCATTCCCACCATCATGAATGCCGATAATATAGATATAACCACAAACAACGCCCAATCGCCTCGCATATTAAAGTGAAATATCAAAGCGCCAGCGACAACCATCATGATCAAGCTAAGCAAGGAAATAATCGTATAGTGAATTGCCGTAGAGATAATCAACTGCCCAGAAGTAAACGGCGCTGCACGTAAGCGTCGGTACGAGCCACGCTTCTTTTCGGCTGGCATTTGATTAGCTAGGCCAAAAATACCCATACTTATCAAGCTGAAAGTTAATAGCCCCGTAAATATGTAGTCAAACGACTTTAATTGTTCATCGCCAACCGCTTTACCAACAGCTTTAAGCGGAGCTTCGGGCTGGCCCATCTGACTATTGATGTTATTGGTAATTTGATTCATCACTGCCACTAGTGTATTACCCGCTTGTTCAGAACCTTTGGCGTAAAGAACATTCATCGTGCCTGTTGGAATAGGATGATTGCCGTTATTTTTTATCGCACCAAAATCACTCGGAAGTTCAATAATACCGTTAAGTTCCGACCGCTTCATCTTTTCGCGCGCGTCATTCATATCTTTAACGTCTTTAATTTTGAGAATTGAATCCTTCGAATTTTCTTTGGCATTTTTAACGAAACTTTTGGCAAATTCCGTCTGTGAATTGTTGACAATTGCAATATTAAAACTGGTCGAATCATTACTAAAAACCGACCCGAACACTAATAGAAAAATCAGCGGAAAAAGGAAAGTAAAAAATAGCGCCATTTTATCTCGGACGAAACGCTTTTGCTGAGCGCGAACTTGCCCGAATATTCCAATCCAATATTTTTTCATATTAATCCCGAATTGCCTTTCCTGTTAAATCAATAAACACATCCTCTAAGTTGGCCTGCTCGACAACTTGCTCTTTCTTAAAACCGCGCGCCAATAATTGCTGGATAAGATTATGTGGCGTATCAATTGTGATAATCTTACCGCTGTCCATAATTGCCAGACGGTCACATAATAATTCCGCCTCGTCCATATAATGCGTCGTCAAAAGAATCGTAATTCCCTCGTCGCGAATTTCCTTAATCAAGTCCCACAAATTTCGGCGCGCCTGCGGATCAAGCCCTGTGGTCGGCTCGTCCAAAAACAACACTTTTGGATTATTCACCAATGTCGAGGCAATCGCAAAACGCTGTTTTTGACCACCAGAAAGTTGCTCGACGTAATTCTTAGCCTTTTCCGTCAATTGAACCTTAGCGAGCAGCGCCTCGGTATCAACCGTCCGACCATATAAACTACCAAACATTTTCAATTGTTCACGCAAAGTCAGTTTGTCATAAAAAGCCGTCGACTGAAGCTGAATACCAATTATATTCTTAATATCTTTAGGTTTCTTAGCGACATCTATGCCGTCAATTGTAGCCGTGCCGCCATCAATTGATCTGAGCGCTTCCAACATTTCCAGCGTTGTTGTTTTACCCGCGCCGTTAGGACCAAGAATCCCAAATATCTCGCCCTTTTTAACTTCAAACGACACGCCGTCGACCACGTTATTTCCATCATAAGTTTTAACGAGTTTATCGACTTTTATAATTGACTCAAGTTCCACTCCGTAAATTCCTCTCTGTTGTAATTTTGATCAAGCTAGTCTCTACTTATTGTCAATAATAACAAAACCAAAGTACTAGTGCTATACTTATAATATGCGCATTCAGAGAAAAAAAGCAAAACCAAAATCGAAAAAACTATTTATTATCATACCGTTTTTGATATTGCTATTTTCAGCAGGGCTATTTGGGATATATTTCCTCAATCAATCACACTCGCGACAAACGACTGCACCATCTGATGAAAAGTATTATTTTGCCGATTCGAAATATTCTGGCATTCGCTCAAAATTTGTCACCAGAGATAACAAACGGGAAAAAGTTTCAATTGAATATCCGATCACAGAAAATGAAAAGATTAATCGCTTAATTAGCGAGTCGATTGATAAAATTGATCGCGATTTTCAAAATACGGTTTTACTGGCGACGGTTTTTGATAAGCCAATGACCGAAACGATTAGCTATCAAGTCACGCACAACACTTCAGAAGCGTTGTCGATTGTCGTCAATATTAAGCAGGATATGAACGGCGCGCATCCAGCATCAATGACGCAATTTTGGACTTTCGACAAAAAATCTGGCGAAATTGTCGGCTTAGCTGATTTTACAGAACAGTCTGATGAGGCTGCCGAAGCAATTATATCCGCTGCCAAAGATAATATTTCTCAAATCATCAAGCAACGCCAACAGCCAGAAATTGACCTGAATGAAATTATAAATAAAGAGGCTTTGTCTAATTTCATCATCACCAATAACGGCAATTCATTGGCTTGGCCACTCGGTCAGGCGTCGCTACTGCCATCATCATATGGAGAATTGACAATTACCGTGCCAATCTCCTCCGTCTCTAAACATCTGCAAAACCCAACGGCGAGAAAATTCGCCAACATCCCCAAACCTGCAGAAAAACCAAAACCAGCGCCCGCAACTCCAACGCCTATCGTCGCAAATAAAACAATTGCTCTAACTTTTGACGACGGACCTGGACCATACACCGAAAAACTGTTGGACATATTGGATAGGTACGACGCCAAGGCGACATTTTTCCTAATCGGCAGCAAAGTTTCAGCACGCGCCAACACATTACGCCGTATGCAGTCGCGCGGACATCAATTAGGCAATCATTCTTGGTCGCATCCAGAGTTAAATAAGGTTTCAGCAGAGCAACTCGCTAGTGAAATTGACCAGACAAATAACGTCATAAAACAAGCCGTCGGCACCAAACCCAACATCATACGTCCACCATACGGCGCGTTTAATCGAGCAGTTTTGGATCAATTCCGTCAACGTGGAATGTCGGCAGTTGTTTGGTCTGTCGATACGCGCGACTGGGCTGATCGTAATAGCGAAATCGTCTGTTCAAGGGCTGTCGCTGGCGCTCGCAACGGAGCTGTGATTTTAATGCACGATATTCATCAGACATCCGTGAATGCTGTTCCTTGTATCCTTAGCTCACTCAAACAACAAGGATATTCATTCGTAACGGTACAAAATTTAATCGGTGATATGACACCGGGCGCCGTTTATCCGTAAACTTAATCAATCTCAAATATCTTATATTTTGAAGTTGCACCGCGCACTAATTTAACTTCGGAAGACGCAACCTTAAAATGTTTTGCCAATAATTTAATAGCCGCCGCGTTGGCTCGACCTTCAATTGCTGGGTCTTTGACATAAACCGTCAATGTGTCGTCGTCATTTTTCACAACTTCCTCACGATGGCGAGAGTTTGGTTTAATGTGTACGGAGATTTTCATAAAATCTTAAAAATCTATCACTTCCAATTCCCGTGGCAAGATTTCTCGCGCAACTTTACTCATCATATTTGTCCATTATATATATTTCTGTCTCATCAAGTGACATAATGTCGTCCAGATCGGTAATAACCGTCTCGTCTATAAAACCAACTTTAGACAGCTCTCTGAATGACGATAGTTGCAACCATGAAGAATTCCAAACACCAAACACCATTCCATCTGCAATTACAGGACATCCGTATAATATAGAAATAATTGAGTTGCGTGACACAAGTCTACACAAAGGTTCGTTAAATTTTCTATTTCTGTCTAATTTAATACTAATACGTTGTAGCCATATATCTAAGTACCCCACATTTGGAACATCGGAAAACTTACGTATAATTTTTTGGTGTATATCCCCTCGTTCCTTTTCCGCCTCAAACGATATCAACTTTGATATCACAGAAGCGCCAGTTGCATATGTCCGAGGATTATTAAGCATTATATCCACTACGGTAGCAATCATCGCATCGCTCTGAAAGGGCTTACTCTTAAGAGCTTCTATACGCTTTCGAAAATCCCCAAGCAACCTATTTACGCTTCCCGAATTTTTATGTATTTTTGAGAAGTTCCTTATATAAAGTAACTGATGCTGTAGTCCAAGATTATTATCTCCATAATTAGATAAAATCAGGCTAATCTTATCAGCCTTAACCGAAGTGTCAATAACATTATCCGCGACCACCGTCTTGTTTGGATTCAATTTGAAATTTAATTCCGCTAATATACCACTCAACTCTAGAAGAATTTTTTCAGCATCTTGACGACTATTTGTGAAAATTCTATAGTCGTCCCGATATCTAAGTATCTTATATTCTTTAATCTTCGCTTTTCTCAGCTGCTCGCTTAACAACATATCTGCGAAGCCAAGGACCATTTCCGCAATTAAATCAGACACCATGTTGCCTTGAGGTATGCCGTTTGTCTGTCTGTTATGCATATCTTGCAAACAATTGTCGATACTATTTCCTAGCAGCCCGCCTTTTCTATCTAGCCCTCTGTGGTTACCTTTCGCTATTTTTTTATCATGAAGCGCCCATGCAACTGAATGTGTATACAGAGACCCGTAACAATCTGTGATGTCTGTAGTAGTAAGATACTTGAATTCTAGCGATAATTTGATTGACGCCTGTTCCATCTCGCTCCACCAACGATTTATATTCTCTTCTTTTTCTGTATTTCCTTTACTCTCGTCAGGTTTTTGTGGAATGTTTATCGCAATAATCTTATTATTGCTTCGCATCCTTTCGAAGCGCTTCTTAATAAAAGTCCAATTCTCTTTCTCTGTAAGTAAATTCACTAGCTCAACATAAAGAATCGGGTGAACAAGTTCGTATGGTCTCCATGTGTATGCACCATCCTTGTTAGCGAGTAACGTATAATTCACACCCTCAAAAGCACCTGGACCTTTTGCATTCTTACTACTATTCCTATAGTTTCCTTTTTGCACTATGTTATCAGCACAGTCTAATAGATTTTGCATATTAAAATAAGTAGGCAAACCAAAATTGCAATATGAATTAGGTCGTAATAATAAATCTCTAGCTTCAGAATGCTCTAATTCTAAGATAAGCTTACCCATTATTTCGCAATCTTCCAAATAGTATCACCTGTTGTCATATTAAACATTATACTATGTCCCATTCTTATCTTATGATTATTTCCTGTTTTATCGAAGAGATCTTAATAGCCAAAAAACCTAGCAATTCCGCTAAAGGTAAAAACATATTGACGCCATAGCTATTCGAAGTCGTATCATCTTCCGGATTCAACGGACTGTCATCAGCCCAAATCCCCGAATAAACGCCGGATATATTTGTATTATTCGCATCATCTTCGCCACAATTATAATTAACTTTTTCCTCCGATGAATTATCTGACGAAACAGGAATTTCTTGAAGAACTGGAATATTTAATTCCCTGTTCAAAATATTATCGGTATCATCACAATAATCGCTCGATTCTTCAATTTTTACAGAGCATTTTGCCTCATCGCAATCATCCGTAGTAACCAATCCCCTACATTCTTCAGCCAATTCAGCTTTTTTCGCGAGTTTTTTCACAACCTTATCGACGATATTATTCCGATCAATTACATCATCGGCTAATTTCAAATCGGGAGTAAATTGTCCCATTATTTCAGGTCTATTGGTCGGCAATTCTTCCGATTCACGCGTAACTTCTTCGCCCAACTCTGCGCAATCACCCAAATCATCCGCCATATTATCTGTTTCATTCACGACCGTACAATTGTCAAAATCTTCATCCACAGCAATATTCTCTGAATCTTCGAAACATACTTTATGCTTTCCAAAATCACATTGCGGTAAAATTGGCAAATCCTTCTTATTTTCTGTCAATTCAACAGATTCAATTCTTTTACGCACAGCCTCATCGTTAAACTCTGTCTCAGCTGGCGCATTATTATTGTCATCTTTCATCACCACATCAATTTCATTATTGACTTGAACAAAATCACGCACAGGCGAGGAGTTTGTCTCATTATGAATAACTTTCTCAGCCAAACCTTCCTTTGAAGTAGAATCTTCCAAAAACAGTGCAGAGTTTATATTATTTTCATCCCCTATATAGTTATCTTTCTTTATAGGTAATTCTCTCGGCAATTCATCCTCTTTATCAACAGCCGGAGCTTGATTCTCAGAAGACATATCTTCTTTATGAATGTCTACTTTTTCATCAACGTCTTCCGAGTCCATCGAGTTAATTTGACTAGCCGCCTCAGTCTCGCCCGACTCTTCGTTAATTCTCGGCTGAATATTTTCTTTGATTATTTTCGCGCTTGGAATATTTTCCGACGACACACTCTCACTATTCAAACATTCATCATCATCCGTCGGCTTGTTCGCCTCATTATTTTCCGCCGACACGCGCATCGACGCATCATCATCGCTCACTTCCGACTTAACCGCAGGTTTTTCTGATACGGATTCAGGTTTTTCATTTTCCGGTGGACTATCTTTTTCAATCGACTCGGGCGGCTTCTCTTCGTTATCAGCACTGACATATCCAGCAACAACAACATCACAACCATCGTCCATTAAGGCAGACAAATAACTCTTCGGCTCTTCTGCTGCCGGCTGTAAATTCTCTTCAGCAAAATTTCGCATTCTTAGTATTGAGCAAGTTCCCGCCGCAGCGCAACTGGCGCATGCTGCGCTGGCTACGTTTTGGCAAATTTCCGATCGTCTTTCGTCATTCAAACATTCCTCTGCTACTTCCGCTTCATTTTCTTCGGCAAATGACGTATCAATTTTCTCACCGCTAGCAACCGCTTCTACCAAATTTAATTCAGTCGCATCATCATCAATTTCTGAAGATAGATCCTGAAAATTAACATCGCCATTCAACGCCGAGAAAACATTAAAATCGCCCGCTCCATCTGCCAAACCTTCGTTCATTGCTCAAAAAACGTCTCCGTTGAAATTTTCAATTCGCTCACACCAGCGACGGATAATTTTTGCCAAACATCTCTAACAAACGGCAAACTTCCACAGACCAAAAAATGCGCATCTTCTGGTGTTTCGTGAACAATTTTTTCCACATTAAATCGACCGTTAAACCAACCATCTTTTTCTTCAACTTGCTGGCGAGTGCTAAACTTCTTCACTTTAATATTTGACGCTGCTAGCTCATTTCCAAAAACCATATATTCTGGCGATTTTTGGCTAAAATATAAAAACGTCGGCTGGCTAGAACTTGCCATAACGCTCCAAATTGGACTAAGTCCGCAGCCCGCAGCAATTCCGACCAAAGGACTTTCTGTTTGCGGATTAAAATCGCCATAAGCGTGGCTAATTTGTAATTTATCGCCAACATTACGTGAACATAAATAGCTAGAAAATTCACCACCAACATTCTTCACGGTAATTGACATTAGATCATCGTCAGGAGTAGAAGAAATACTATAAGCCTTCCCTTCACGCACACTACTACCATCAATAAAAACCGTAATATATTGTCCGGCGGTAAAGTCGAACGGTCGTGTAAAATATAACGTCTTCACTTCAGGATTTTCCTGACGGACGCGCACAATTTCAACCTCTAATGAATCACACATTCTCCAACGTACCTTTCCATTATTTTCTGAGCTTCTCTAAATTCTTCGTCAGTAAAAGTGTGGTAATTCGCGAACTTTGGACTAATTGTCGTGCCAGTGCGAAAATGTTGCAAGGCAAATCTCTTCGCGCCCTTAACCAACTCGCCAATCTTCTCAAAATCGCTAACTTCCAATTGCTCGCGGACAATCGTCGTACGGAATTCGTGATCAATCCCCGAATCAATCATCAACCGGACATTCTCCTTAATTGCTTCCAAATCAATCGGTCGCGCCGCAATTTCAACATATTTTTCCAGCGGACCTTTTACATCCATCGCAATAAAGTCGATCAGCCCTTCTTCGACCATTCCGCGAACTATATCTGGATGCGTACCGTTGGTATCCAATTTAATATCAAAACCAAGTTTCTTAATCATCCGACATAACTCCGGCAAATCTTCATTTACCGTTGGCTCACCGCCAGAAATCACCACGCCGTCCAGTCGACCAACTCGCGACTTTAGAAATATCATCACTTCATCAACTGGAAGGCTCGGCGCTAACCGTTCAGGCAATACCAATTCAGGATTATGGCAATAACCGCAGCGCATATTGCAACCAGAGAGAAACAGAGCTGCCGCCACGTGCCCTGGATAATCCACGAGCGACAGCTTCTGAATTCCACCAATTGACACCTTAAGCTGCCGCGACGGCGCTAAGTCGCTGGTGTTCGGCGGCATTGTCATAATGTTCCCTCATTTCAAATTCCGCTTGCTTGCCCTTATTCCATTGAGAAACTGGACGCAAGAAACCAACCACGCGTGAGTAAACTTCAGTCGCTTCACCACACTTTGGGCATTCTGGATGTTCACCAACAATATAGCCGTGATTCTTACAAATTGAGAAGCTTGGACTGAACGTGAAGTATGGCAATTTGTAATTTTCACAAATCGTTTTCACCAATTTTTTCAAAGTTTGCGGATCGTCCATGCGCTCGCCCAAGAAGAAGTGAATCACCGTGCCGCCCGTGTACTTGGTTTGCAAATTGTCCTGAAGATCCATCAACTCAAACAAATCGTCCGTGTAATTAACTGGCAAGTGGCTAGAGTTGGTATAAAACGGACATTTAACTTCCGCGCCAATTCCATTAGCAAAATGCGCTCGATCTGGGAAGCTGGCTTTATCAAGCTGCGCCAATCGATAAGTTGTGCCTTCAGCTGGCGTTGCCTCAAGGTTGTAATTATTGCCAGTTTCCTTCTGATATTCCACCAAACGATCGCGCATAAAATCAAGCGTTTTCTCAGCAAAAGCTTTACCTTTTTCCGTGCCAATATCAACGCCCAACAAATTAAGCGCCGCCTCGTTCGTGCCGATCAAACCGATAGTTGAAAAATGGTTCTTCCAATATTGATTGAAACGCTGTTTAATGTTTCGCAAATAAAACTTAGTGTACGGATACAAATTAGCATCGGTCAATCGCTCCAAAACTTTACGCTTGGTCTCCAAACTGTCCTTTGCCATATCCATAAGTTCAGCCAACCCCTTAAAGAATTCTTTTTCGTTCTTAGATTTTAGAGCCAGTCGTGGCAAGTTTATCGTTACCACACCGACCGAACCAGTCATTGGATTTGAGCCGAACAGACCGCCGCCACGATATTCCAATTGACGATTATCAATACGCAATCGACAGCACATCGAGCGCGCATCTTCTGGATCCATGTCGGAATTAATGAAGTTTGAGAAGTACGGAATGCCGTATTTAGCGCTAGCCTCCCACAAACTTTCAATTACCGGATTATCCCAATTGAAGTCCTTGGTGATATTAACCGTTGGGATTGGGAAGGTAAAGACTCGACCATTAGCGTCGCCTTCAGAAAGAACCTCCAGCAGCGCCTTGTTTAGCATATTCATTTCTTCTTGATATTCGCCATAAGTCGTGTCCTGCATTTCGCCACCAATAATCACTGGATTATCTGCCATATGCTTTGGACATTCAAGGTCAAGTGTAATGTTGGTAAACGGCGTCTGAAAACCAACACGAGTCGGCACATTAACATTAAAGACGAATTCTTGAATAGCCTGTTTTACTTCTTCATAGCTCAATTTGTCGGCACGAATAAACGGTGCTAATAGTGTATCAAAATCAGAAAAAGCCTGCGCACCAGCCGCTTCGCCCTGTAATGTATAAAAGAAGTTCACGACTTGACCAAGCGCTGATCGGAAATGCTTAGCTGGCTTAGAGGCAACCTTACCAGCCACGCCAGTAAATCCTTCTTGTAACAAGTCAGTCAAATCCCAACCAACACAATAAACGCTTAGCAAGTTAAGGTCGTGAATGTGCAAGTCGCCTTCTTTGTGAGCTTGCCCAATCTTCGATGTATAAATTTTATCCAGCCAGTAAGTCTTCGTAATCTCCGCTGAAACATAGTTATTCAAGCCCTGCAGGCTGTAGCCCATATTAGAGTTTTCATTAACTTTCCAGTCCAAATTTTCCAGATATTTATCAATCAAATCAACGTGCGCATTAGAGGTAATTTCGCGCAATTTTTTATGCTGATCACGGTAAATAATGTATGCCTTTGCTGTCTTCTTAAACTTAGATTCAATCAACGCATCCTCAACAATATCCTGAATATCTTCAACGCTTGGTAGACGCTTTTGGTTACGAGTTTCCAAAACACCCAAAACTTTGTCGGTCAATTCAACTGCTTGAGCGGCGTCAAATTCACCAGTTTCCAGTCCCGCCTTTTCAATTGCTTTTTCAATTTTTTTCCGATCAAATTTAGCAGCTCTACCGTCGCGTTTTTTAATTGATTTATACATTCCCCCTCCTTATTTATAAAAACAGCAAACCAGCCCAACCTCTCCAGTGGGCACATGTTGCAAAAAACGTTATTTATTTTCTAAAACACCATATGTAGTGCTTAATATTGAATATACACGCGATATATAGCGTCTGTCAATGAAAGTACATTGTATTATTTACATTTATGATTTCTTTACATGGATTGCAATAAATCATAAGCAACAGCCGCTGATAACGCCTGCATTTGACGAAGATTATCACCCGGCTTGAGTGGCGGCTTGAGACTACGTATAATGAAAAATCCGACAAATGACGCCAGCATTTCCACGTTCAACTCACCTAGCCACGGCGTTACGTCATGGCCATGGCGCGCCATATCAACCAGAAATTCTGTCGCACCAGATCCCTGGGGTGCATAGGAAGCCCAGTTCCAGTCAACCAACTTCAACTCGCCAGTTTGCGGATTAAATGCCAGATTATCACTACGAACATCCGAATGATTAAAGCAGTCCTCCGTCTGCTTGGCAAATTCTTTAGCGCGCACCGAAATATCAATCAACTCATCGCGCTTTTCTAACAGCTCAATTATATTCCGACAACACCACTGATTAATCTCCAACTGACTTGGCAATAGTTTTTGATAGTTATTAATCAATCGACGACGAATATCAGTATCAGCAATAATCTGATCAATCCCATCATCTAAGCCAAACTCTCTCGCCACAAATGGTTGTAATTGCAATTCTTCAATTAGCTCCTGTGGCAATTTTATTTTTTCCAACTCGCGAACCGCGGTTATCACCGTCGAAATATAACGTTCCGCGACAGAGTTATCCGTCGGAGGTTGCCACAACCACCCATCTGACGAAGCGTAACTGCTCATCATCAACACGTAACCGTCATCAGCCAATTCAGTCCAATCAGCAACATATTGCGGATAAGTTTTCTGCAATAAGCATGTTACTGCATAATCTTTTTTTAGCCAGCCTAATTCCCGCTCACCCTCATCCGACAATAAATCAGCATCAACTTCTTTAACGAAAATCGTTCGATCGCCAGACGACACTAATGCTCGACGATTAAGCGAAAAGCCGCCACTTACTGGCGTGATCCGTAATTCAGATGAATCAACGTTCAGCTCCGTCGCCGCACACCGCAAAGCTCTGTCGGTTAATAATTTATCGTGATCTGGCAATGTTCCCATGCATAAATTATAACATCAGACAACTTAAATCCGCTTAGTAAATATCATTACTCTATTATTACGAGTTTGGGAATTTTTTATCCACTCCCCTGCGCACGTCATCAAATTCAGACCCTCAGATACACCATCAGCTGGCCGAATAAAACTATTCATATCCACATCAGATAATTTAACTGTTTGTTTTTTTATCACCTGATAACGTAGTATTTTACCGTCACCACGCTCGACACTAATCGTATCACCAGTATTTAGAGACTCTAATTTATTAAAAATCCCGCCCAACGTTGTACCGGATGCATGTCCAATAATTATTGATGCGCCTAACTGACCTGGTTTAACACTGCCGGTATACCATCCAGCATCAAAGATGTTGACAGGTGACTGCATTGAACCGTCCGAATTGACACTCATTTGCAAAACCCTAGCTTTAACCCCCAACTTCTCAATGGTGATGACTCGCGGCAAATCTGCAGCAACCCTATATTTGGCAATGGCATCATCTGAGACTTTAGTTTCATCTTTACCCTCACTATTTCTACGATCATTAGAATCATCGCTGCGTGCTGTTACTGGCGCCCCATTAACGGCGTTCTTTATTCGACTATTCAACAGCCAGGAGTCAACAAACGAATATATCGAGATTGTCAAAAGAATAACTGCAATTACGCCAGGAAGCTTTTTACGAAAATTACCACCTAAAATATTTCGCAAAGATTGCTTAATATATCTCTGCTTGCTACCCCGAAAATCACCGACAAACACAGACTCTCCATAGATATCTAGCAAGCGGGCTGCTCGAGTAAGTTTTTTATTAATTAGCGTAGGTTTCTTTGATTTTATACACTGCCGAGGCTGTTTTGTCTTAGTCGACACAGAATGATGAGCAATATCCGCAGTATGCTTCATATTCACACTATCAGTCACATTTACAACAATATCACTCATCAGCCTGCGTCGCGGTACAACCACTCGACCCCTAGCCTTTGGCGGTGTCTGTAAATTGCGTATATTTCGTTCTCCCCGTACCATATCTACCTCATTGTAGCCAACAGGCACGCTCTGCGTCAAACCGCTTATGGCGTGCCTGTCGATTTTTTAAGCCTTTACTTCGGCTCTTTACTTCTTACTAAGACTCTTTCGCTTTGTTACGAATAACAGAGCGGCTGCTGAAGCTACTCCAGCTATAGCCCCAATCAAATTAACAGACAATTTTTCACCACCTGTATTTGGAGCTTTTGGAGCTTTTGAGTCATTCTGTGCCGTCAGTACAACATCATTACCGTCACCGCCAACATAACTAATCTTGAAGGTTGCACCGCTTACAGTTACCTCTGCACCTTCAGGTAAGTCCTTAAATGTTCCTTGAACAGGGTTAGTGCCGTTGTTGCTGACTATCGTAAAGGTATCGCCCTTCTTAATGACACCACCAGCCAAGTATGTTAAGTCTAGACTACCATTTAGATAAACATCATGTGCAACAATCTGATCATAGTGATCTTTGTTTAAGATTTCCGCCTTATAAACACCGGTATTCTGTAGAGCGAAGGTTTCCAATACGGTAATTTTACCTGGTGAATTACCCGGAGCAACAACACCTGATACATAAAGACTTTTCACAGTAGCGTCACCACCGAACACGCCGCCTTCATCAACACTTACCTCAGAACGGCTACCATTTAGTAAAACTGTTTCACCTTTTTTAACAGTCACAAACTCATCAGGTTTGTCGCCGTCTAATTGTATTGTTTTAGCTTCATGAGCATTACCAATCTGACCATTCGGCGTGCCACTGGTGTTATTTGAAGACTCAACCAGTACTGTACCTTCATTATCTTTATGCGCAACCAGCTTACCTGGACCACTAAGTTTACCGGTAATCTTCAATGTGACATTTGACGCTAGCCGATATTCAACATCACCGTTAAGTACAATGTCACCAGACAGAACAGTCGTTACGCTCGAAGCACTACCACCACCGCCGCCTTGACAACCCATTCCGTGAGAAATCATCGCACCATTTTCAAAAGTGATTTTGCTAGAACTTGTTTCATTGTCATAATAATCAATATCTAACTGACCTTTATTTTTAACCAAGATACTATTAGCGCCAGCTAGCGACACACTAGCATTTTCTCCGACAATTTTTTCTGCAGCTTTTATATAACCATCTATATTATTACATCCAGCATTAGTAACCTCAAAACGGCTTATTGTCGGTTTGCCATCAAATCTACCATCAAATCCATTCGATTTCAGATTTGATAAGCCAGTGACAGCGCCTGTAATATGAACACCTGGTATTTTATCTTTACTGTCGCTACTAGTCTCGTCGCCAGTAAATTCAGCATTTGAGGTAAATCGCATCGTATCAATGCGATAATAGGCGCAAAATTTGTCGTCAGGAAGACTACCCTTTTTAACCTCTAATCCTGACAGAGCTACCGTTAAATCGTTCTGAATGTTTTCATTAGGCCCATCAACACACTTAAATACCAACTTAGAACCTTCTGTTGGTACCTGACCTTCTTTCCAGTTACCAGCGGTTGACATTTTATGGTCACCAGCTGAGCCAGTCCACGTAAATGAAGCTGGCGCAGCACTTACCGGCGAATGAAGCGCCACTATGCCAACAATAGCCGCCACCGACGCGGCGCCGATTATTTTAGTATAAGAAACACCCATTTTGTTTCCCTCCCGTACACGTTTGTGTTTTAATTTAATTTGTGACTTCACAATATCATTACTAAATGAGCTTTACAAGCATAATTGTATAAAATACAACAAAAAAAACTATATATTCTATCTGTTCTTTCGATAAAACCTTACCTTTGTTCCGCATCAAATATTCCAGAACACCATATTCCTTAGCGGTCAAGTTAATCTCCTGCGAGGTCATCGTCGCCGTAGGTTTGTTGTTAAATTAACTTGTTCTCATTTATACCTTTTTCATGGTAATTATTCCTCTAATTAATGCTATTTATATAGTAAATAATGGTTCTTTAATTTTGCTGTAAAATTGACTATTCTTCTTTTATTTTTATAATGCTTGTTGTTATAATTGGTGTCTAACATAAATTTAAGGGGAGTGTATGTTAATAAGAAAACGCTTTTTAAATACAAAAGTTAAAATATTAACCGGCATAATGATAGCTGGATTAGTTGTCAGTGGATCACTACTTACCTTGCCAACCGTACAAGCTAAGAATACTGTTAGCGATGATTATCCACTAAATGATAGCGCCAACTGGAATCAAGAGCCTGTTTGGCGTGATGAATTTAATGGCACGTCATTAGACGCAGAATCTTGGAATGTGCGCAGTGGCGGATGGGGTGCGAACCACGTTCAAAGTTGCTATAGAAATAGAGAAGAAAACGTGAATGTTAAAGATGGCAGTCTAAATCTGGTTGGGTTATATAAGCCAGGCGAAAAGTGTAGTGGCAATGAAAAAAGCGGCAATTTCACCTCTGGATTCGTAGAAACGAAGGGCAAAAAAGCTTGGACTTACGGCTATATTGAAGCTCGCATAAAAATGCCGAATAATAAGAGTACTTGGCCAGCATTCTGGATGAGTCCTAACGAATCTGCATATGGTAGTTGGCCTCGCAGTGGTGAAATTGATATCGTAGAAACTAAAGGCTCTAACTTAGATTACGCAGCAGCAGATGCTCACTGGGGAATCTCACCAGGATACAAGAAGCATGCCCAAGGTAAAAAATTGCCAGCTGGATTTAAAGACACTACTCAGTGGCACACTTACGGCGTAAAATGGACTGAAGGAAAATTGGAATATTACATTGACGGCGTAAAGTTCCATACCGTCAGTAGTTTTGGATGGCCAAACGCAGCAAACACACCTTACGGCCCATTCGACAAGCCGTTCTTTCTACGACTTAACTTGGCAATCGGCGGCGACTACATTGACGGCAATGGTAGCAAGTGGTCAAATGCCTACAACGCTCTAGCTGAATATCCAAAGTCATTCCCGGCAACTATGTCAATCGATTACGTCCGCGTATACGAAAGGCGAACAGCTAAAGAAGTTAACGTACCAGACAATAACTTGCGCGCTCAACTTAATAAAAACCTGTCAGCAGCACTTAGTACTAATCGTAAAGACGATCAAAAAATTACTGACGTAGAGTTGGAAAAATTGACAGATCTTAACCTAGATGCAGCCGACAACGCATCAGAAGCAGAAAAGATTCACGATCTAACAGGATTAGAAGCAGCTAAAAACCTTAAGACTTTATCTCTTAAGAACAACTCTGTCTTCGACCTAAGAGCGGTTTCCAACATCAAATCTCTAAAGTCAATAAACCTAACGATTAATCGCTAATTAGCTTAGGCGTTTACAGGAAAATTGTCATCTCATTACGGGGTGGCAATTTTTTATTTCAACCTGAAACTCCAGTATTCGACATCTCTATAGTTCTGTTGTTAAAATAACTACATACTAAACTTTACTTTTATTCCGCTTATTGTTATAGTGGTGTTAAATATCAAAATATTGGGAGAGATAAAAAATGTTAATAAAAAAACGTTTTTTGAATACAAAGCTTAAGTCGGTGGCTGGATTAATGGCTGCTGCGGCTATCATTGGTGGATCAATATTCACTCTGCCTATAGACAATGCCAAAAGCGCAGGAAGTCCATATCCGCCAACAGATAGTGAATATGAGAAAGTCTGGTCAGATGAATTTAATGGAGATTCACTAGATACGAACGTATGGTCTCCATACACAGGAGGCTGGAACGCTAGTGAGGTTCAGGGGTGCTATACAGAATCCGCGGAAAATATAAACGTCAGTGGAGGTAGCCTAAATCTGATCGGTCTATATAAACCAGGCGTAACCTGTAATAAGGGTAAAAATAAAGATTTTACTTCTGGATTCGTAGAAACAAAAGAGAAACAAGCTTGGACTTACGGATATTTTGAAGCTCGCATAAAAATGCCAAATAATAAAAGTACCTGGCCAGCATTCTGGATGAGCCCTAACGTAAAAAGATACGGTGAGGGGTGGCCTATGAATGGCGAAATCGACATCGTAGAAACAAAGGGTTCTGATTTGGACTATGCTGCCGCGGATGCACACTGGGGAAAATCCATAACCAATAAGACACACAAGAACAGCCACAAATCGGACCTACCGGCAGGCTTTTCAAATACTACTGACTGGCATACGTATGGGGTAAAGTGGACTGAAGGAAAGTTAGAATACTTCATTGATGGAAAAAGCTATCATACAGTTGAAGGATTTGGTCAACCAAATGCCGCAAACACACCGCACGGGCCATTCGACGTACCATTCTTCCTGCGTCTTAACATGGCAATTGGCGGTACTTATATCGACGGCCCTGGTGGTAAATGGTCGAATGCCTACAATGTCGTAGCAGAAGAACCAGGCACATTCCCTGCAACTATGTCAGTCGACTACGTTCGTATATACCAAAGACGACAACCTAAAGAGGTTGAAGTCAAAGACACGGGACTACGCAAGCTACTCAATGAAAAACTAGGAGAGAAACTTGGTACAACTCGTACAGAAAATCAAAAAATTACTGACGTAGAGTTGGAAAAATTGACAGATCTTAACCTAGACAACTCAAACATTACCAACCTAACTGGAATAGAAGCTGCCAAAAACCTTAAGAATTTGTCGTTAAATCACAACTCAATCTCAAACCTAAGCCCACTAGCTGGACTGACTTCCCTAAAAACTCTGTCACTTAAAGAGAACAAGATTACAGATATAAGCCCACTGACTGGACTAACTTCCCTAACTTCATTAAATCTTGAAGATCAACAACCTAGTATTAAACCTAACGACAAATCTTTTGCTTCACCATTAAAGGATTTGGCAGGAAATGTAGTCTCCGTGACCAACTCAGCAGACGTTATTAACAGCACGGCAACTCCTGGAAATATTCAGGTGCTGTCACTACCAGCCAGCGGAGCATCTCCTATCCTGAATACTCTTTGGACAAGAAGTGTAACAATCGGAACAGTTTCAGCTACATTTAGCGGTACTCTGGCTATTGACACATCAGTAATCCCTAGGACAGCACAGCCACAACCTCAACCGCAACCACAACCGCAGCCACAACCTGCTAGTCCGTCAGCTGCCGCCCACAATCCAGCTAATAAGCCTCAAAATGCTGTAAGTGGTCTACTCGCAAACACAGGATTTAATGTCTTCTTAGGTGTTATCGCCACTCTAGCACTAGTTGCTGCAGGACTATTCATTCTACGCTAACATGCAACTACATAAAATTACCACCCCGTGATGAGGTGGTAATTTTTTATTGAGAACTGGGTTTTTATTGTCGAGAGGATTGAGAAATTGGTTGAGGTGCTACGCCAGACTGTGAAGCGTCTGATGGTGGCGTGTTTGTTGTGTTATTTTGAGCCGATGGAGTTTGCCTAGCCGAAGATGAATCTGATTGACCGGGTTGTCCAGGTTGAGCTTGAGACGTGCTGCCATTTCCGCCAGATTGTTGCCTAGATCCGCCAGGACCGCCTTGAGATTGGCTCATTCCTGGAGGACCGCCAGCTTGCCCGCCTATTTGGCTTCCGCTTGAGCCGCCAACTTGCATGCCCGCAACAAATCCCAGTCCACACAAAACCACGCCACCAATTGCTATTCCCATTGCCGCACCGACGCTAATTGAGCGTTTTTCGTTCGAAGTGTTTTCTGAATTGTTAAAGATATTTTCTGGCGTTGTTTGAGATTCTTGATCTAATTTTCTCATAATATTTCTCCTTTGGTTAAATTTATTTCTTATGCAGATAGTTCGTATAATGTTACATCACTACCTCCATAATTAACGACTTTACCGTTTTTCTTAATCCAATTTGTGATTTCGCTATTTCCACCGTTTGGACCGCCACCATGACCGTGCGAGCTAGCGGCGTAATATTTCAATTTGCCATCCGCCACCAATTGCTTAAATTGTTCAAGTGTGAGTGGCGTGTCGCTGCCGTTAAAGCCACCAATTGCCATGACTGGTTGACCGCTAGTTAGCTGAATTGCCGCCGATTCATTAGCGCTATCCACCGCCGCCAACCAAGTCGCATTATTTTGGTTTTGTAAAAGATACTGAACCAACGCGCTATCTGCCTGAGATTTTTCATTATTACTTCCCTGCATCGCCGTTGAATTCGGGCCAGCCGTCGGAATACTGCCTGTATGCGTGACGTTGACGGTCGACAGCGTGTAAACAACTGGAGCAGTCATACACGCAGCCACAGAAGTGATAATTGCCAAGTTCTGAAGCCAACGTTTCGGCGTATACAAATTGACCAATAGCCCAATCATACCGATAGTTCCCAGAATACCAACTATCCACATTAGCCAAGTCATCGTACCAGCATAGCTAAGGATAATTATCGCAATCGCCGCCGTTACACCGACCAACATAGGCAAAATCCAAGCATACGACTTTCGCCTGACGTACGCACCCCACAAAAACGGCACACCAATTCCAACCAGAGCCGCCACAGCCGGTGCCATAACCACCACGTAGTACGGATGAATTACGCCGCTAGTCATGCTAAATATTACGATGTGAATGATCAGCCAAAGTATCCAGAATATTACTGCCGCTCGTCCGCGATTAGTCCGCGGAGTTTTGCGTAAAATCCACAAGAGTAGTCCGCCACTTGCTAATGCTAAGACTAACAACCATGCGATGTTCGGTCCGAAATCATTATTAAATATCCTAAATATTCCCGTTTGCCCGCCAAATCCAGTACCTCCAGGACCATGACCGCCACTGGGAGCGCCACCCATTCCGCCAGGACTTGCTATTACCATTCCACCACTCGGAGGAGTCCCGCCACCTCCACCGCCGCGGTTTCCTAATAGTCGACCAAATCCGTTATAGCCAAAAATCAAACTCCAAATACTATCGTCATTCGTACTACCAACCCACGGTCGATTGCCAGACGGCGTCAGCCAAACAAGCACACTCCACCATAAAGTCGACACCGTCGTAATCACGCCTGCAAACATCAAATGCAGAAATCGCGTAACAATTGGCGGCTTGGCGAACGCCAGATAGGCAATTACCATCGCAGGTAAAACCATCAAGCCCTGAAGCATTTTCGTATTAAATGCTAATCCCGTAAACAGTCCCGCCAGACCGAGCCATAAAAGCGGACGCCTACCTTCTAATGACCTGAGAAATGCGTAACCGCTGGCGGTAAGCATAAATGTCAAGATAGCATCTGGATTATTAAATCCGAACATCAACGCCGCAACAGGAGTTAACATTAATGTGACTGCAGAAATTATCGCACTAGTAAAGCCGAATTGCCGTTTCACTGCCGAATATAACAACCAAACCGAACCGACGCCCGCTAATACGCTCGGCAGTAGCATTGAAAAGCTAGAAAATCCAAACAGTCGAGCGCTAAGTCCCATTATCATCGTCGCCAGCGGAGGCTTATCGATTGAAACATAATTCGCAGCGTCCAAACCGCCAAACAGCCACGCCGTCCAGTTTTGGCTTGCTGCCTGCACTGCCGCTGCGTAATAGCTATTCGCCATACCATTATGCATCGCGCCAAACAAATACAACGCGCCCGTCGCAATCAACAGCATCGGAAGCGCCATTTTCTCAAGCCACGAACGATTGTTCAATTCTTTATTAACTCGATGAAGTCCTTTTAAGTCATCGACCGCAGTTTTTACAATCTTCACACGACTATCAGTATCTTCAATCCAAGTAACGGGCTGCTCGTGAATCGGCACGCCTGCGCGCTCCGTTTTAATCAAAAACTCGGTGTCGAAGAACCACTCATTGTCCTTAATTTTTGGCAAAAATCTCTTCGCCACGTCACGACGAATTGCCTTAAACCCGCACTGCGCATCGCTAAATTTGGTTCGCGACGTCAATTTTATAATCTTGTTATAACACCGTGAAATAAACTCCCGCTTAAAACCGCGGCTGGTCTTTGATTTTTTCATCAATCGAGAACCAATCGCCACGCCAGCTTCGCCCGCCACAAGCGGCTGAATCATTGGCAGAAAATCATCCAAGCTGGTGGACAAATCGACATCCATATACGTCAGAATATCCGCCTGACTGCTTTGCCAAACCTGCTTTAATGCTCGCCCGCGACCACGTTCAGCTAGCCTTACAACACGAACTGATTGATGATTTTGCACCAAGTTTTTCGCTATTTTTAAAGTGTTATCTTGGCTACCGTTATCTGCGATCGTTATCTGATAGCGATATGGCAAATTTTCCATCATATATTCGTCAAGCGTTTCAATGCTGCTTTGAAGAATTTTTTCCTCGTTCAGCACCGGCACGACTATGTCGACAAATGGATTAGCTATCGCCCGAAACGGCAATGGACTAGAATCGGACGTAATAAGTCGCGGCCTAGCTAATGATTGGGATGTGGTTATTACTCTCATGCAAACCACTATAAACAAGCATTCTGTAAAAATGCTTTAAATAGCAAGATAAGTAAACTGTGATACTAAAGTACAATTATTAGTTAATAAAAACTATACGAACTAGATAATGAACTTTTTTGATGATATACCTAGTCCTTCATGGATTTACGCAATTTTTCAGTGAGCAGATATACTGTTGTTGAAGGATTTGCATCTACAGGACTCTTTTTATCTTCAATAGCCTCCTTAAATATTTTTTCTGCCCGCTTCACCGCCATACTATAGTTAGAATTAATTCTATCAAAAACATCGTCACCATGAGTATAGCAGCCCAAATGAGATTTCAACTTTTTTTCAATAATACTTCTATGTATAGATGCTGAAACATCTTGTAGATGAAGTAAGAACCACAATTCAAATGAATCATTTGAATATGCTACCTGTATATCTTCTCTACATGCTAATTCTAGTGCACGATTAAATGTTTCCTTGTCGTTTGGTTTGCCAAGATCGACATCACGATCAAACACAACCCATGTCTCGTCACCTTTTATATAGCGTTTTTCTTTCTTATACTGCCCCCTTAATTCAATCGCCTTTTCAACCAGCCTAATCCTTGAATCTTGTTTATCGACAGACTCAATACGAGGTCCTGTTGTGCTCCTAAAATGTTTAAAATACCGAGATTCTGTTTTTCCTTCAGTAACAATCAAGAAAAATTTTCGCTCATCTAACTTTCCAGAAGGCCTTTTTCCGCTTAAAGAAAACTGACTTCTACTTTTACTGCTAGAATGAGTCATGTATCACCTTTATTAAGCTTCCCAAGATTTTATAACAGGCACCGCACCAAACCTACCTTCCAAATAACGCTTGGCAAGATCGTACTCCTTTTTTGTTTTGTATTCCGATAAACATCGCAATACTGAAGCTTCACCAGCGCCTTTGTCTGCAAACCAAATCTGATCTCGCCGCAGATCAAGTTTGCCGTTTAGGGAATTCTTTGCAAGAAGAAAAGTTTCATGACTTGTAAAAATAAGTTGAGCTCCATATTTATTTAATTCAGGGTTTTGAAATATCTCAACTATTCTTTTAGTCAAGAAAGGATGTAAGCTTGATCCAAGCTCATCAACCACAACCACCTCGCCTTTATTTAAAGCGTCCAACAACACAACTGCCAATATAAATATCTTTTGTGTACCCAAGGATTCATTACCAAAATTAAAGTTCCGACTCTCTGTAAGCTTATTGCCACTATTGTCATAAATAAAATGACTCGACTCTACTCTATAACTAAAGCCAGCTCCATTAGACATTGCCCTTTTTAACTCCTCCGGAATACCAGCTGGTAACTCAGCAACGCTTACTTCTGACTTGTCTATGAATATATCGTTTATGCCTATGTCTGCTTTATTTATGAAATTTATAACCTGCATTCGTAATTTTTCATCAATAATACAACGCTCTAATATATAACGCCTCAATTCATCAATATCGGTACTATCTATAATTTTTATTTGTTCTTTTACTATCTCAAGTAATTTATGTGAGTACGGATCCGCCAAATTGGCAAAGACGTTGACAGCTAACGCCGTACCTAAGACACGCCTCGATAAAGGCTCAAGGTCGCCTTTAACCGTACTGTCAAACGTAAATTTATTACCGCTTCTTTCAAAAATCATACGCGAGCGTCGATTTGTTTTCGGTCTGTCTACTATGCTAAGCCATTCAGAAACTACACCAGAATTATCAACTTCAAATCCATAATTATACTGTGAAACAGTATCTTTATCCCATAAAGATAATTCAAAATGTATTGGCTGACTACTATTATCGGTGTTTAGCAAGAATGGTTGTAAAAGTGGATGTCTATTAATAGGAGAGCCTACATGGTCTGTATTTAACATTGAATCTATCATACACGAAAGAGCTTTAATAATATTAGACTTTCCTCCAGCATTCTGGCCAAATATACCAGCAACAGGTAAAATATCATCTTTGAAATCGGTAGTTGATATTGCAATACCATCATTTTTAAGTGGCTCTGCTAACAAGGATATGTTAGCTGTTTCCTTGAATGACCTGTAATTTTTAATAGTGAAGTCTATAATCATAGTGTTCACATTGTATCATATTATCCTCTATAAAACAATGAGTAACGCGAAAAAATCGCATACTTGCTAAAAATATCTATAATTTAGCTTAATTTTTATTATTATGACTGCAGTAAGTATCCAGTTTGGTAGATGAAGTCTTATAATTCTATTTACAGCCTTTTTACAGCTCCACCTACTATGCTCACCAGCATGAATCTTCGCAAACAACTCACCACCTTCGCTGCCATTGGCGTTCTCAACACCGCCGTTAATATAACTCACTGTACTGCTACTATTGGCCGTCATCATTTCAACCACCGCAGCTATGCTATCAATAGGCAATTCACCTTCAAAACTAGCCGCCACCAGCATCAGTCTGATGTGGAATTTTGTGTGGTACCGAATCGTATTTCAAGGAACAAAGAAAAAACACCTCCACAGAAGTGTCTTTTCTTGGCTCCGGCAGCTGGGCTCGAACCAGCGACCTATTGGTTAACAGCCAACCGCTCTACCACTGAGCTATGCCGGAATATGTCTTGTATTATAGCGAGTTTTTGAATAGTTGTAAAGTTACTGACGGACAATTTCCAATGCTTTTTTTAAAATCTCCACTTCCGAGCGTGATTTTTCGTCGTCCTCGGCTTCTCTCTTCTTAATTTCTTTCGCTAAATTCTGCCACCAAACTTCTTTTTTCTCACTACTCAGCGTCAAAGATCTAACTTCGCCGTCCTGCTTCTCCAAAAATCCCGCAGCTACCAAATTATCAACATGTTTTGCTACCGTCGACACCGATTTATACCCCAAGGCGCGCATAATTTCCCGAAGTGTCGGACTGTAGCCATTGCCCTTTATAAATCCATCGATAAAATCCAGCATTATTTTTTGCTTTTTCGTCAGTTTCATATCTAAAGTATACACCATACGCTATACTTAAAATATGGCAAAAAAATACATTAACGACGTTCGATTCTGGCTATTGGCTATTATTATTTTTGGCGGCGGCTTTGCCCTGCATCCCAGTGTCGGCTTATCAATTCTGGATTTCCCGTCACTACGCGTAGGATTATATCAAATCGTCGCCGTAAGCCTACTGCTATTTTCCTTGCCATTACTACTTAAAAAACGCCAAGAACTACTGAAAAACCGATGGCTAATCGGCGGATTTTTGGCAATTTTTATCGCCATTGTCGTCGGCGTATTTTTCGCAGAAGCACGCCTGCGCACCGCGTTATATTCATTATCGCTATTATTCTTACTCACCGTCGGATTATCCGCTGGCTTAATTTATAGTGAATTGTCAAAATCAGAAAAACGTAAACTCATCAGCGTCGGACTGTGGAGCGGGCTGGTTTTTGGGATTTTAGCGATTATTCAGCTTATCGTCGCCACTTTTGAGCCAACGGGATTTGGCACGCTTTGCGCTGGTTGTAAAGCCGACGTTTTTGGATTTCCACGAATCAATTTATTCGCCGCCGAACCACAATTCTTCGCCAATTCTCTACTTCCAGTATTTTTCATTGCGCTCTTTCAATCAAAATCTCGCCTAGCCAAATTTAGCCTATTTTTCACAACTCTTGCCATATCTTTAACATTTTCCCGTGGCGGATTTTTGGCAATTTTTATCGCCATAATAGCCTTATTTATAATCGCTTTCGTAAAACGAATTGA
This sequence comes from Candidatus Nanosynbacter sp. TM7-053, assembly GCF_022828375.1. Taxonomy (GTDB): domain Bacteria; phylum Patescibacteriota; class Saccharimonadia; order Saccharimonadales; family Saccharimonadaceae; genus Nanosynbacter. Next base: position 481,858 of record NZ_JAJQJX010000001.1, on the reverse strand, counting down.
CGCATCTTTGATTCGTAAAAAACTTCCAATCATCTTCACTGGATTACTATTCGGATTCGTCTTATTATTCTCGTCAGCCAACATTAGATACGCCAACACGCCCTTCATCACGCACAATACCTTCGTCAGTATGGTCGATCAATTATCTCTCGGGAAAATTAAGATTCCGCAAAAATCCGTCACCAAAAATCCGTCACCAAAACCCGCCGAAAACATTCCACCAAGCAACAGTTCTTTCCAGCCTGCCGGTTTTGTTGAAGCTTCCGCCAATGACAGACTCAGCGCCAGTGACTTAGCCATAAAATCTTGGCTGTCATCACCACGAACGTTCTTCTTCGGCGTCGGACTCGGCAATCTCGGAAATTTCATCCAAAAACACCTTCGCGTAAACGTCCCAGCAGACCAAACAGTCTACGTTTTTTACATATTATTACTCAGCGGCTTAGGAATTGTTGGGCTATTTACCCTTCTAATCGCCCCATTGATAATCATATTTTTCGCCATAAAAAATATCCGTAAAATTAAAGCTCAATTTATCTTGTCGCTGACTGTCGCGATGTTTGTGCATTTTTGGTTTTTTGGCAGTTTTATAAATACGATTCATTGTTTTGCTATAATCGGCATATTTTTGTATAATTACCCCAGAGATTATGCGGAAAAAGTCTGATTTTTACTTCAAAATTGTTCTGGTCGTTCTTGATATCCTAGCTTTATTGAGTGCATTTACTATTGCCTATATTTTGCGAATTTCCCTGGATCCTAGACCATTCCATATCAGCATCAACGCTATAGATTTTATCACTTCCATCTTTATGACGCTGCCATTATGGATTGTGATGTTCTATTTCTTTGGCTTATACGACCGAGAGATTTACACGCACCCATTGCGAAACTTTGGACGAATACTTTTGGCATCAATCACTGGAATTATGATTATGATTTCTGTGACGTTCTTTACTAATACTCCATTATTCCCAGCCAAGCTTGTCGCGGTTTACGCCACTGGAATTGGCTTCATCTTACTAATGATTTTCCGCAGCGCCGCCAATATCGTTCGTCTGAAACTATTAAAACGCGGCTTGGGAGCTCGCCGTGTTGTATTAATTGGCAATTGTGATTTAACTCACGTTTTGACTGATTTCATAGAAACTAATCCGTTAACTGGTTTTAAGATTAGCGGAATTGTTGCGCAAACCCAATTCATTCCTATTGGATTAAAAAAGCTTCGACGCTCGTCATTAGAGTCGGCGCTCACCAGAGATAAAATTGACGTCATCATCCAAACCGACTCAAAAAACGTTAGCGAACATTATCAAATTGCCCAGAAACATTATCTGGATTTTTATCAAGCGCCAGAATTCGACGGAATTATGACCACCAAGCACACTATTGATATCATCGACTCCGTGCCGCTAATTCACACTCATCCGACGCCGCTAATGGGTTATGGGCGAATTGTTAAGCGAATTATGGATATTGTAGGCGGGACAATTGGGATTATCATCGCCTCGCCAATTATGCTTTTGGTGGCAATTGCCGTAAAAATCAGCGACCCGGCGGGACCGATTTTAATGCACGGCAAACAACAAAAACGCCTCACTCGCTACAATCGACCGTTTAAGGTCTACAAATTCCGCTCACATTATGCAAAGTTTGATGGCAAAACCGACGAAGAAGTCTTTCGAATGGTTGGCAAGCCTGAACTAATTGAAGAATACCGTAAAAACGGCGACAAGCTTGATCATGATTTTCGCGTGACGCCAGTTGGTCGGTTTATTCGCCGCTTTAGCCTTGATGAATTGCCGCAATTGTTTAACGTCGTAAAGGGCGACATCAGCCTGGTTGGACCGCGAGCGCTAGTACCGCACGAATTAAGCGCCTACGACAAAAAACACGTTTTATTAGCGGTCAAATCAGGACTCACTGGACTGGCTGTAGTGTCTGGCCGACGCAGCATCAGCTTTGAAGAACGGCGACGAATTGACTTATATTACGTCCAGAACTGGAGCATCTGGATGGACATCACGATTTTATTAAAAACCTGCTTGGTTATTTTCCAGAAAGATAATTAATGAGTAAGCCAAAAATTGCCATAGTTCACGATTGGATTTACGGCGGTGGAGCCGAAAAGGTCGTTTTGGAAATTCACAAATTGTACCCAGATGCGCCAATTTACACTTCTTTTTGTAGTGATGAATGGCGAGAAAGGTTAGATAATAAAGTCGTTACTGGCTATTTACAAAGATGGCCGTTTTCAAAAATCCGACGATTGTTGCCACTTCTTAGACAGTGGTGGTTCGCTAAGCTTGATCTTAGCGAATTTGACATTATCATCTCCAGTTCGGGAAATGGCGAGGCAAAATTTGTTCGCAAATCCAGACCAGATCAACTTCATATTTGTTATTGCCACACGCCAACGCATTTTTATTGGCGACATTATGACGAATACATCAAACGACCAAGTTTCCGTCCGCAATGGCTGGCACGCCTAGGCTTAAAAACCCTAGTTCGACCACTGAAAAAACGAGATTTCAATGCCGCTCAGCAAGTTGATGTTTTTATCGCCAACTCTACAGGAATTCAGGCTGATATTGAAGAGTTTTACCAGCGAAAAAGTACGGTTATTTTTCCACCAATTGACGCGTCGAGCTTTTCGCCGCTTGCTAAAAATCGCAAGCAAATATCCATCCCAAAAAAACCTCGCTGTCTAATTTGGGGGCGAATTGTACCGATGAAACGGCTTGATATTGCTATTAAAGCTTGTCAGAAACTTGGCTGGCAATTAGATATTATCGGAAAAGGGCCTGATGTTGATAATCTAAAAAATATCGCCGATAAACACGCTAACTTCTTAGGCTTCGTTGATAATGCCACACGAGAAAAATATATTAAAAAAGCAGATTTGTTTATTTTTTGTTCACACGAAGATTTTGGAATTGCGCCAGTTGAAGCGTTGGCATCTGGCATTCCAGTAGTCGCGTATGAAGCCGGCGGTGCACTTGATTATATAAAACCTGAAAAAAACGGCTGGTTCTTTTCTGAGCAAACAGATTCTTCATTGATAGAAACCTTAGAGAAACTTCCCGGAAAAAAAGTTTCACCAACAAAAATCTCAGTCACGGCAAACGAATTTTCAGCTGCAATTTTCCATAAAGCGATAAAAAATATAGTTGATAAATCATGGAAGGAACATTATCGTGAAAATCGTAATTGACGCCCGAACATTAAGGACTAGCACTGGTCGGTACATCGAACGGCTGATTCATTATTTGCAGAAAATTGATAATAAAAACGATTATGTTATTCTGCTCAAGCCAAAAGATTTTGACAGTTGGCAGCCAAGCAATCCAAGATTTCAGAAAGTTATTTGCCCATATAAAGAATACTCTTTTGCTGAGCAAATCGGCTTTAAAAAACAACTTGAAAGTCTTCATCCAGACTTAGTTCATTTTGCGATGGTTCAGCAGCCTGTTTGGTATAATTCCAGTCCAGTTGTCACTACAATGCAAGATTTAACCACTGTTCGTTTCAAAAATCCTGATAAAAATCCTGTCGTTTTCTGGATTAAGCAGCAAATTTATAAATGGGTCAATAAAAAAGTTGCGAAAAAATCTTCGCATATCATCACAATTTCTAACTTCGTAAAAAATGATTTGATTAAATTCACCGGTGTAAGCCCAGAGAAAATTACTGTAACTTTGGAGTCTGCGGATGAGTTACCAAAAGGCAACGAGCCTGTTGATGAGCTGATTGGTAAAAAATTCATTATGTATATCGGTAGACCGACGCCACATAAAAACCTTCGACGGCTAATTGACGCATTTGCTTTGTTACAGAAAAAATATCCAGATTTAACGCTGGCTTTGGCGGGTAAAAAAGATAGCAATTACGCTCGCCACGAGACATATGTAAATGAGCGTGGAATTAAAAACGTCGTGTTTACTGGATTTATATCAGACGAACAATTGCGCTGGATGTACGAAAATACGGCAGTTTATTGCTTCCCTTCGCTCAGTGAAGGATTTGGTTTACCAGGATTAGAGGCAATGCTACACGGCGCGCCAGTCGCTTCGAGCACAGCTACTTGCTTGCCAGAAACCCACGGCGATGCCGCTCACTATTTTGATCCTTTCAGCGTCGAGGATATAGCAAAATCAATTGACGACATCTTATCCGACGACAAATTGCGCAATGAACTAATTAAAAAAGGCAAGAAACACGTTAAGACATTTTCATGGCAACGCATGGCCGAGCAAACTTTGGCTGTGTATGAAAAATATGGTCGGAAAAGTTGAGACTGAGCTAAGCCTGAAGCTTCTTAGCTATATCGCCACATTTAGCCGCAACATCCCTGCGCGCTACTAGTACGCCATCGGACGTATTGACGACTACCACGTTATCAAGACCGATTACCGCTACTGGTTTATCTGGCTGTTCATTACGAATGTAAGTGTTGTCGATGTCAATAGTATGAATATTCTCGCCGCGAACATAATTGTCGTTTTCATCCTTAGCTACCGCATTATGTAAATCCTTGAAATTGCCAATATCCATCCAGTCAAAGTCAGCCGACACTACCGCCAATTCGGCTGCTTTCTCGATAAGAGCAATGTCAATAACTTGATTATCAAGCTCTAAGTACGTCCTATTGTATTCTTCGCCACCAAACTCAGCAACAGAAGCTAAGGTTTGATAATTTGACCACAAATCAGGAGCGCTTCGTTTCATCTCATTCATAAAAACGTCAACTGAGCCAACAAAATAGCCACAGTTCCACAAATAGTTCCCCGACTCAACATACTGCTTCGCCGTATCATAATTAGGCTTTTCTTTGAACGACTCAACGTTATAAACACCCGCTCGAGCATCAATCACACCATCGCGTTGAATATAGCCAAATCCAGTCGACGGGAAGGTAGGCTCAATACCGATAAGCGTAATGCAGCCGCGGTCACTAGAAACGCGCGCCGCCGTATCGAACGAATGGGCAAAACCTTGAATATCGCGGACGTTGTGATCGGAATGAATAAAAGCAATAGGCTCAGTGTGATCGTGATTACGATTGATATAATCTAAGGCAAATATAATACAATGCGCAGTCCCTCGTCGTCCTGGCTCAATCAAAAACGCTTCGTCTGGCAATTCTGGCAGTTGCGCTCTAAGCGCTTCAGCGTGACTGGCTTCAGTTACTACATAAACCGTATCACCAAGCTTCCTCGCTCGATCATAAGCTTGCTGAACCATAGTACGTTCACTGGTCAATGCTAAAAGTTGTTTCGGTTGAGTAGAAGTTGAAAGAGGCCATAGACGCGTACCTGAGCCACCAGCAATTATTACAGTTATCATACTACATATTATAGCGGTTTAAGCACATAAATGCTATCTGTTTCCGAGCAAGGATAAAAACTTATTTGATTAAATATATTGACGACTCTAATTTTTATAGCCAAATTGTCTTGATTTATCTTCTAGCACACCAAAAAAGTCTTTTATCTCCGCGTCTGTCGGTTTTACTGACATCAACGCAAGTGATCCTAGTACCATTTTACGCAAATCAGCTGCTTGCTGCTCAGCTTCAGGTCTTTTTAATAGATAATTAAGCTGAAGTGCAAATTGTTCATATCGCTTCCTATCGAAAGCAGGATTACCTGTTTCCTGCTCAACCTGAGCTTCTGGATACATAAGGTCGGCTTGGATATCACCTACACGTTCTCCATTAGCTCTTGCAGCTAGGGGATTATCGTACATATAAATCCAGTTATTCATCCCCGGTCTATCTGATGGGTATCTTAGCAGATGTTGCATTCCTTGACGATTATAACCTCGTGGACCGGCAAGCGCATCCGCTGGCAACCCTAGTGTACGCTCAAGCACCCAGCCAGCCAATTCTTCTGTGCGCCGTTGGAATGGCGGCATTGATTCTTTCGAACGCTCCGTCCTTCCAACAACAACAATTGAATGATCATCAAGCATATCAGCAACCTCACGAGCTATCGCTGGTGTTGATGGCTTTTCTGGTTCATGGGTGATAATTTTATCCCCACCTTGATCTAGTACGTATTGTGCGCCCTCTTGACGCTGACTAGCAATTCCTGGTTGACGAGCGGCCAGAACAGTAGCTCCACGGGCACGTAAAGCACCTGCAACTTTATTATCAGGAGACCCATCAACTACAACAAGTGGCAATTCCAATCCTTTCCATTGATTTGCGGTATCAAGCGCAATCTCGAAACGAATATCATTAAGATCAGGATAATATGTTCCAGTCACACCGACAATCGGCGCTCCTTCTATAATAGAACTTTTCACACCTAGTATTGTATCACATTGACCTTAATTAGTCAAGTTTATCAAAAATATTCCGCACAAACGAAACAGCGTCTTCCACGCGCTTCACGTTCTCGCCCTGCTCGCCTGGACGCATCTCGATTGAAACAACACCGCTATAATCAATACGTTTTAACGCATCAGCTGCGGCACGATAATCAACATCATCACGATCGTAAACTCGATCCAGCATAGGAGCGCTAATATGGAAATGCTTCAATATATCGCCATTATCTTGTATTGATTTGCTAATATCATCGCCCGCTAGAGCCATACATGCAGTATCAAGATGCAGGCCAATTCCTTCCGAGTTGATTGTGCGAACAAGTCGTGCGCCCTCATCCGCCGTTGTTATATAATCACAGTTATATTGAGGAGCGTTCGGCTCGATACAAAGCATCGTATTATACTGCTTAGCGGCATCACCAAGCTCAGAGAAAAAGCGATTGGCAATATTATCTGCCTCTTCTGTCGACATTCCGCCTCGCTGTCTATTCTTTGGCGATCCAAAAACTAATCGACTAGCGCCCATATCGCCAGCTAATCGCAAAAAATCAGCGAGGTATTGACGTGTTTCATCACGAAGCTCGCTTGATTCAAACATTTTAAGATCAGGTCGCGCAAATAACATCGACTGAAAAGCTACAATCTCAATATCGTATTTCTTCCACCATTCGATATACTCATTGATCTGTTCAATAGTAGCCTTAGTTGGATCACTCCAAATCTTAGTTGGCGCAATCTCAATATAACGCACGCCAAGCTCTTGCAGTTTAGCTGCAACATCCACCTCTTCTTCGTTAGTCCAGGCAATATTTGATATAGCTAATTTCATATTCATATGATGATTATATCACTACTAATCCTAAAGACCACACTGTTCTTTAATATATTCAATCTCCTGACCAATAACATGCGAGTCTAGAGGGCCGCCCATCTCAATCGATACCCAACCATCATATTTAGCCTTCTTAATGGCCGTTATGTAATCCCCTTGGGGAATTTCTGGCGCAAGCGAAAGTCGCGCTAACCCTGGAGCACTAATATCGATACCGCGCACATCATACCCGCTAACAGTCAAACTTAGACCTTCAGGACCATCCTTAGCACCATACATCGCTGCTGTATCGGGATGAATTCCAAAACCCGGATTATCAACACGATTAGCTAATTCCATAGCATCATTTAAGTTTTCGACAAATTTATTACCATAACCCGATAATGGCTCGAACGCTATTTGAGTACCATTATCATAAGCCACGGTAGCAACCCTACCAAGTAATTCAGACGCCAAATCCATAGCCTGCTCACCACTCAACTCACTCGGGTTGCGTAATCCAGGTGAACCAAACGACATTGAATCCGCACCAATCTTACCAGCAAGTATAGCTTGACTTTCTAGATGCTCTGCTAAACGATTACGCTCATTCTCACTTCCAAAAAGTGACATTCCCTTAGCTCTATAAGTCAAAGACTGAAATCCAAAAACTTTCAACCCAAGATCGCCAAGTCGTTTAGAATAATCTTCAGCATCTTGCCCCATCTTTTCAATACAGTCCTTACGATCCTGCCCAGAAAGATCGGTAATTTCCGGTAGGTGTGGCCAGATAGTTGGAGGCGCAACTACTATTCCATCAAGTCCATTCTGATATACACAATTTAACGCTGCTTGTTGGTCTTCACCAAAAGCGATGTTTGATATTGCTAATTTCATTGAATCTACAGACTTCATATTTATATTATAGCATAATTACCTACTTCTTGCAACAAACTTTTTAATGTCATCTAACTCTTGTTCTTTTGTATAGAGATATTCTCCCTCACCTCCATAAACAGACGCGTATTTACTATGCATATCCCAATATGCAGGATTTATTCCCTCTGGCTTATTGGTAAAATCTATACCAAAAGCAACCTTCGCAACTTCTCGCGTACTGACTGGTGGCGTAGCAAGATTGACTAATGGTAAATTATTCTCCAAAGCAATGTTAATATCTCGCCAGATGTTATCAAGATTATAATATTGGTACATACCATCAGCGTGTATTTTTTCAACCATATTGTTATTCATCAGATCATAAATAACATTCTTCTTCAAACCGTCACCAAATAAACCCGGCAAGCGGACAATAGTCGTGTCAAAATTCTCGCGACAAAATTGCTCAAGATAATACCTGTTAACTCCGTACGGCAATAGACCTTCTGTTTCAATAGGCGTATCTTCATTGGCGCCATTTGGATTTTTATAAACTCCAACTGTTGAAATTAGTACAAGTTTCTTAATTTTCGCCTTTTCGATGTGCGATATAAAATCTTCAATTTCTGCACGATCAACTTCTGGCTCTTGATTAATTCGCCACATCTCAGCACGATTCGCGGCGCTAACCACGAGATCATACTCTTTACCTTCAATATCAGATATGTTCTTACTATTATAATAATCGTCAAACTCGTGTTGGTTCTTAATATTTCCGCCAACAAATCCAGTGTATCCAATCAGTGCAGTTTTCATTAATATAATTCCTCCTATATTTATTATAGTAGATTTTATATAAAAGACATAACACTAGTTAGTATAGACATATCCCTGATATCAATTTAGAATAGTTTAAGTAATATGAATATACGTAAGACTCTAAGTAATATAAATCTTAAACGAGCGCTACTTTTTACTGCAGTATTTGTAAGTGTCGTTTATATACTAGTTTTTGTAATTTTTGCTACGCTTGCAGCACTGGGAAACGGCTTAGCTATGGATTCGTATGCAGCCAATGGAACTTTCCAATTATACAACCCACTCCGTCGCCTACTGGACGGTGAAGTTCTGGCACGAGATTTCCCATTCTTTCACGGAGTCGGAGTTCCACTTCTTCATTTTCCATTATTTTATATTATGGGACACAATTTATTCGCCGTGGAAGTTGCAAAATTGTTAGTATCGCCAATATTATTCCTCGTTTCGTCCTTTTTTCTGTTTTGGGCTTATTTTAGAAATGTTAAAAAATCCATTTTCGCAACTAGCATATTCACAATAATCTCTATTGACGCTATTGACGCTATTTGGGCAGGCAATTCTCTTCTCGGCCTCAGAACAACATTCCCGTTTATCGCTGTAGCTTTCATGTTATGGCGTCCGAATTGGCAGATGACTATTGGCAAAAATAAAATTAACCTCTATTATCCTATTTTATATACAATTATGGGACTTTCTGTCGCGTGCGGCACTGAACAAGGACTAGCCTTTATTCTTGCTTACGTTATCATTAAAGCCATTCGATACATTCGCTCAAAAGAAACCACAAAGAAAAAGATAATGATGTTTTTCGGAGAGTTGTTTGGTGTGGCAATTGCAACTTACGCCATATTATCAATTATGACGCTCGGTCATGCACACGACGCGCTTCGTTACGCATTGATTGAAGTTCCTAAAGACCAAGGGTGGTATTTTGGGGCTCCTCCAAATAGTTTCCTGCAATTAAATACCCTTGACCAGCTAGTCACAAAAAGAATGTTACTTTATATGTTACCTGTTATGATAGGCGGAATTGCTGCATATATAATAAGCATAAAGAAAAAAATATTATCCAAAAAAGAATTTTCCACCTTTTCTATATTATTGCTGTATGGAATTATAGTGTTCGCCGTCTCTATAACTGGCTATTGGGCGCCTGGCGCACAACTTATACCATTAGAAAGAGCTGCAGGGTCTATTCTTGTAATGGTCTTAATTTACGCAGCGGATAAAATAATCCGAACAAAGAAGACGAACGTTAATGCTATAAATAAGAAAGTTTCGTTTATAGTGTTCGGACTACTACTCGGCTGCGTAGTTGCTATTGGATACAACACGGCGATATTCCTGCAAAAAATTAGCTGGATGCCAGTAAAACACATTGTCACCGAATCAAGGAAGGCTAGACATTCTACTGACAACTCTGAATACGTTAGTGTTACGTGGAAAAAGCGATTAGAGGCTTTTGCGCCGTACATTAAAAATGGTGCTAGTATCTGGTCTACTTACACCAGCGTTTATGACTCTATTCACAAGCAGAAAAACGGATCTTCGGGAGGGGAAGACTATATTATACATGCATTAGGCCCCGATAGAAGAGATAAATACACTAAAGATTTTATAGAGCAGAAACCTGATTACGTCATAACATTAAATCCGTCATATTTTGTTTATGAAGAATGGCTATGGTCGCGTCATTGGCAATTTTACAAAGAACTTTTGAATAATTATACCGTAATTGCGACAAATGATTCTCACGTATTATGGAAACGCCAATCTGATAACGCAAACCAGAAAACCACAATATACCCAGAACGTCACGTGCAAAAATCTTCAAACGGAGATTACGTTATTAACACCGGCACTGGCAATAATATTAGAGTGTTTGAGATATCTGTGCGTTACAAGGCAAAAAGTACCTTACCTATGACCTCTAAGCTGCCGAGATACCTATTGGAAATATCTGGATCGTCGCTACAGGAATATCCAATATCACTGCCACCGTATAACACCAGTTGGAGTTTTCCAATAGCGCTAGGACCAAACGACTCATCTGTACGAATCTCGCCTAAAGCCTACAGTTTGATACCAGGAGTTTCGTTCGAAATACAAGACATGTCTTATCGCGAGATGCCTGTTAAAGAAGATAACTTATATATCTATAAGAGTAACTTCTGCCTACATAACGCCGATAAATGTGTAGAAACTAATAAACACTAATCGCGAGTGGTTTAACAATATTATCGTAAACGGACTATTTTTTAGGCTTACGATATTTTCCAGCCACCGCACGAAGTAATACGTTCATAACGTGCATATTCCCCTTGATTGGGCTAATCTTCGTTGGTGTTTTACCCTTCTTCGGATATGTTCGTATAACTGGCGTTTCAGCCGTTTTATACTGCTTACGACGGCTACTTTCAATAGCGAGATAATAATGAAGTTCGTAAGTTTGAAATATATCACGGAATACAGCAATATCTGGATCTTTGAGCAATTTTGCGCTATAAGCACGGAATCCATTTGTCGTATCGGTATGTCTTTTTCCAGCCGCAAGACTTATCAATGGCGCGTGAATAAGATGAAGACCAACTTCCCTCGAGAGCGGCGTATTTACAGCCTTACCGCCTGGTATAAATCGTGAGCCTTGGACGTGATCATATCCTTGGTCAAGCAATTTAATAAAGTTAGGAATTCTTTCTATACTATCCTTGCCGTTTCCATCGACAACCACAACGCCCTCATAACCTTCAGAGAGAGCCCAAGCAAACGCCATTCTCATCTGTGCGCTCAGTTTACCCTTACCTTTTTTCGTCAATAAAGCTCGCACGTCTTGAGACTTTAGAAAATCAATCCCAAGCGACCCGTCAGTACTTCCGCCGTCAGCCACCACGATATCGATTTGCTCAGCCAGCGGTTTCATCTTCTGTAGCTGTTTTTGGATGCGCTCTCCTTCATTGATAACAAAAACACACACACAATATTTATGCTTCTTCTTATTTATCTCATCAATTTCAAACTCTGGGAATTCCCATTCTGGATGTAATTGATTTATTTTCTCAGAAGTTATTTTACTCATATTATTACTCCGAAAGATTTTTCCTTTCCGTATCGGCAATAGATACCGTACTACTTAATTCATCCATCACTATATATGAAGCATCGTCTCGCGCCTCTTTAAGTATTTTTCCAACATATTCCGCTAATACAACCAAAAACATAAATAGCAAGAAAAACATCACAGAAAGCTGTAAGGACATAGTTGTCCATCCCGCAGCCACGTCGCGCTTAAATACTGACACACAGACAACGTATAATGCGTAAATTAGATTAATAACACTAGCACCGACGCCAACCCACGACATAGCCCTTAGCGGTTGAGTGGAGTGGCTAGCTGCTATATCTATAGCCTCCAACACTCCCGTGCGCAGTTTACGTGTCTTTACTGGATCTATTTTTACTTCATAGCGATATTCTGCGCATTTATATCCAATTTGACGAATCAAATGACGAATATGTCCATCGTGCCTATTTGTAGTAGAAACAGCTTTTACTGCGCGCCTACTGAGTGCGATAAAATATGTCGCGGCGGCAGGAATATCAACACCAAGATATCGACGGTTATACCAATAAAATGTTCGCCTACCTAAATCATCTTTCTTTGTATGGTTAGTTGCTATTCCATTAACGATATCGTATTTCTTGTTTTCTTCGACGATAGAAGGTATGGCGTCTATTGGGTCAATTGCTGGGTTGGTCAATACTACATAATCACCAATTGCTCCTTGAATGCCAGCCATAAGAGCGATGTCGTAACTATACTCCCTAGACATACGGATTAAGCGTATGCACGGCAACACCTTCAACATATCTATTACTTCATTTACAACTTCTGGCTTCAATTCATTATCTATCACGATAATTTCGTAATTTTCATAACTACCACCAAGTAATTTCGATAAATCCGTTAAATATTCACCCAAGCCAGTATAGTTACGATCAACTCCAACCACAACAGATACAAAAATATCTTGTTTCTTTACAGTTTTATTAGTTTGCTTTTTCTTGACCATATATCCTCCTCAATTCCTCAAAAGCATCATAAATATTATCTAATTTTCCGCCCATAATACAAATATATCCATCGTTGCCAAAGTCATTTCTGAACAATATCGGGCGACTATCATCGTCTTCACTCTTCACTAAAACTGTCTTCACTTCAACGATAGATTCACGATATTTCATATCTTTCAAGGCTGGAATAAACCTCACAACATCATTATACATCTGCCTATAGTTTGATTTAAAGGGGCGATTTTTCAAATATTCATGAGTTTTGATACGCTCGGCGCTAGTATTTTCATCATCAATCCACGATTCATGTGGTGTGTAACGAACGTGCGAAAGAGTATATAAATTCTTCGAAGGAAATGGCATAATCGAGAAAAACGGACCATCCATCACCGTTATGCTAAAATCCTTAAGCTGCCGGGGTAGCTCAACAAGACACATCTCGGTAATTTCATGCTTAAGTCCAACTAGCGGCAATCCAGATGCACGATGCAACGTATTGATATTTGAATAAGTACAGTTTAAAACAAAATCTGCTTCATAATTACCACGATCAGTAATAACATTTATTTTACCCGCGCCGCCAGCAGGCAATTCAATTTTGCTGACAGATTCTCCAGTATGAATACTAATGCCCTTATATTTATTAATGCGCTCTACCAAAAGTTCTCTTAGCTTTCGTGAATTGAACGCGTATTCTTTAACCTTAAAAACCTCTTCAATCAACGACGGATTAAACATTTTTTCTATATCATGCGGAGCACGCTCAATTTCAGAACCAATCTTTTCGCAAAAATGTTCAAACTGCTTAGCGTTAACCTTTGAAAGATGCTTAGCGATTCCATAATATTTCTCAAAATTAGATACTACAGCTGGACCGTATTCATCAACAAAAACTGGGAAGTTAACCGCTGAACGAAACCCAGTCAAAACACTGCGAGGATAATGATATCCATTATGGATGCGCGCCTGATTCACGTAAGAAGCTCTGTCCATCAACGCAGTTTCTTTCTCGATAATAATTATATTATCTACGCCAAGCTCTTCGTGCAGATATAGTGCTATTCTTAGCCCATAAAATCCACCGCCAATAATAACTGTACTATTCATATTTCACCGTCCTTTTTACTACATAATCAGCCCATAACCCAATCAATATATATACGAACAATAGCAGAGGTATGTAGAATATAATGCCGTTTATGTGAGCGTGTGGTAATGCGTGACCCGGCATAAGAGCAAGCCAACAAAAAGCTCCAATAACAGAGAAATTCATAGACCAAAGGAAAGATCTGCTATATTTCTTACCAATAATCTTTCTGGAGCTAAGAATAATCAAATACCCAAGAATAGTCCAGAATAGAATAGACTGTATAAACTCGCCAAACATACCATTAATATGTACAGGCAAAGTAATTGCTGGCAGTAGCAAATAATTAACGACATTTACAATAATATACTTATACGTTTTTCCGCTATTATTAGCCATATTGTCCAGATTAACTATTTTATTTATGAAGTTATAGGATTCAGGTCGTAGGATTTTAAAATTACCGACGGCATATGCCCTCATAGAACGTATACCAGAAATTCCCCTATCCGACGCCCTGGCATTTATGGCACTTGCGGCTTTATCAGATGATCCGTAATAATCAGTAAGCGACACAAAGTTTACCCAATAAGCACCAAAAAACGCGACAACCGTAGCAGCAAACACGGGCACTGCTTGCTTCCAAAGATTAATGATTTTCACGTTTTTATGAACTAATTCAAAGAATATTATAGGAACTAATACTGATATAGCGATTGTCGATACATATTCATATCCGTTCAGTAGCTTGAGGAACATAGCTACAGATTCGATAATGTAAAATAACCAAAGTTTTTTTGATTTCTTAAAATATTGATAGCCAACAAAAGATATTACAAACGGAGCTATCAACAGCGGTTCTATCCAATATATATTGCGAGCATACCCAGTAATCCAAGGACTAAAGGCCAGCATCACAACAAAGACAGAGGCGGTAATCCTACCGAATAGCGCTCTTATTTTTTGAACAACTAAGGCCAGTAAAAATGCGGTAAGCACAGCCAGGAATATAGACGCTCTTTTGATGTAAGCTGGAATTTTGGAAGCATCATTCGGAGATAATCCAGCTATAACTCTCGCCTGTAAACCGTATTGAGATACATAAGGTTTTACCTGAGACGGATTACAATCTTGGCTCATCATTATCTTATTGTAATCTTTACTGTCAGTTGCTATTAACGGACCTTTGTAATCATATTTATTTTTGCAATAAGCAGTTTTCTCTACTATGGCAGACGAATCTTTCTGAAAACCGTCAAACCATCCGTTCCATAGTCCTGTTCCAAAAAAATTACCAATAAATGATATTGATAATATAAACCAGACTACAAAAAAGAAAACTACCCCAGGTTTATTCTTACTCCACTCTTTCATTACAAGTATCATAATAGCACAAAATAGACTAAAGAAGCTACCTAGTCTATAATCTGAATTATGAATAAGAAAGATTGTGTATTGTCTATTATTATAACTGCCCACCGCGAGGGTCTTGTTGCGCATAAGACTATGAAATCAGTCGAGCGTGCTGTAAAAAAAATTGAGGAAGCGTCTATATCTTATGAAGTGATAGTTTCCATAGACAGAGGTGATGATCAGACTATTGATTATTTCAATAACTATACCGGCCTGCCTATACACATATATCAATGGGATCATGGAGATCTTTCAAGTTCGCGAAATAGCGCCATAAAAAAAGCGCATGGTCAATTTGTTTCTTTTATCGACGCCGATGATTTAATGAGCGAAAATTGGCTACATGACAGTGTTCAATTGCTATTAAAAAAACCTTACGGGAAATATGTTGCCCACAGCGCTTATACTATAGAATTCGAGGGCGCGGACTCTATTGTCCAAAAAACTGGCTACACCACTAAGGACCAAGATATCTTATTGAGCGTTCTATCTGGACGCTGGAATTCCGTTATCATCGCACCGATTACGCTTCTTAAAAAATTCCCGTATGCACCAAATAGCCCAGGATATGGATATGAAGACTGGTACTTAAGTTGTTGCTTGATTGAAAATGGCGTAAAAAATATTCTCATTCCACAAACAGCAATATTTGTACGTCGCAAGTCATCAGGATCAGAGTGGGCACGCCAAAAAGCTAGTCGATCATTACTGCACGCCCACTCAATATTTAAGCCGTCCAATTTTCGCTCTATAGACATCAACAAAATCCACGTTCCTCAATCAGAGCAACACCGTCAAACAAAAAACACAATCAAAGAATTAATCATAAGATCGCGCATACCGTTAGGATTGATCCGCCGACCCCTGGCTATAATACGCCGTGGACGTAGTACATTACTGAAACGACCAGCGCATTCACAAACTGCAGAATCTATACCAAAATGGCTGAAAACAGAATGGAAAGCTCTTCACTCAATAGAAAAAGAAATTTTTCCACCATCACCGCTACCAAGCACATACCACACAATCACCGACGATCATTATCGAGTTGGTCTTGCGTATTGGGAAATATGTAAGGAATTACGAAGTGACAGCTACGATTATGTCCTATTTGTACCCTGGCTTAAGAGAGGCGGCGCAGATTTATTTGCCATCAATTACGCAAACACCGCGTCTTCAATAGGAAAGAAAGTACTCGTTATCTCCACTAATGAAGTTCCTGCTGACTATTCAGAATGGAGGTCACAGCTAGATAAGAAAATAGATTTCTTACAATTTGGGACAATAACTCGGTTCTTTAGTATTGACCAAAAATACAGACTACTTGAACAATTGATCGAAAACACCAATGTTAAAACTTTACACATTCTTAATTCCGAGCTGGCTTATGATTTTGTGCGTGATCACGAAACATACATAAAAGCGACCAACAAGCGAGTAATAGCTACTGCATATAGTCAGAGTACTGATGAGACGGGACGAATTTTTGGATTTTCGCACAGTCATATACCACAGGTATATCAACTTCTTGATTTAATTACGACAGACAACGAAGCAGTAAAATCTATGTGGGTCAACGAATATGCTTACGACCCCAAAAAAATAATCGTACATCATCAACCGCTGACAAAAAATCATTATCCTGTAGTAGATGAATTACCGAATAGCCGTAGAATATTATGGGCTTCTCGACTGGCGCCAGAAAAATTGCCTAAATTAGTATCGGAAATTGCAGACCTTCTCCCTGAAGACGTTCATATAGATATGTACGGAGATCCTTCATCAGAGTTCCCTGCAAGTAGTCTATCACCGCATCCACGTGTTCATTATATCGGTGGATTTAACGGAGTAGCATCTCTGCCAGCTGAAAAATATGACGCTTTTCTATATACCTCACTTTTTGACGGTATGCCAAATACGCCAGTTGAAATAGCTTTGCGCGGACTGCCAATAGTTGCAGCTAGAGTTGGCGGACTTCCTGACTTTATAGGTGAAAACGGCTTTATAGTTGACGATATCACTAATCCAAAAGCATATGCGAAATGCATTAAGCAGACTCTGGATGATATAGAGTCATCGTTCAATAAAGCCAAAAACTTGCGGGAGAAAGCATCCCGCGAGTTCTCGGAAGATTCGTTTATAGGCGAAGTTAAGGGTATGTTCTCAAATAATTAAGGAAGAACCCTCATCTCAGCCTTCACCACCTCTTGTCCAGTTTCGAGAGGTGGTGTTTTGTAGTCTTGCCACCTTCTACCGTCAAATGTAGAGAAATATGCGTTATATGTACCTACTGGGAATGGACGAGTTGCTTTGAATTCTAACTCTTGATTTGACTGAATTGTTGATGGAGAAAGACACCCTAGATCGTAGTTTTGCCCACTTTGATTACGTAGGATTAGACAAGTGTACTCACTGGTTGTTATTGGTTGATTAGAGGAGTTTTTTAGTTTGAATGTAGTTGTGACTGAATCGCCAGAACGAGGGTTAGCGCTAGAGAATGTTATACCTTGAGTGAGTGTTAAGCTAGGGAGAACTGTGAAGGTGGCGCGAGAAGATTCCTTTCCTGTAAGTCCTGGAGGATAAGCCCCTTCGCGCCATACTCCATTGTCATAAAGCGAAAAGAACGCTTCATATTCACCAGGCTTATTAAACGTACGACTCAGAGAGAAGCTCGATTGACTCTTAGGTGGAATTCCGCCCGTAGGCAAACATCCTAAATCATAGTTACCACCCTGCCGCCTGCGAATGATGTAGCATAGCTGCTGATTATGATTAGATACACTAGAGCTAAGATTCTCTAACTTGAAAGTACCCGTTAGCTGCTCACCTACATGTGCAGTAGTGCTACTAATTGATAGTCCTTCAGAAAGAACGACGTCAGGAAGAACCCTCATCTCAGCCTTCACCACCTCTTGTCCAGTTTCGAGAGGTGGTGTTTTGTAGTCTTGCCACCTTCTACCGTCAAATGTAGAGAAATATGCGTTATATGTACCTACTGGGAATGGACGAGTTGCTTTGAATTCTAACTCTTGATTTGGCTGAATTGTTGATGGAGAAAGACATCCTAGGTCGTAGTTTTGCCCGCTTTGGTTACGTAGGATTAGGCAAGTGTACTCACTGGTTGTTATTGGTTGGTTAGAGGAGTTTTTTAGTTTGAATGTAGTTGTGACTGAATCGCCAGAGCGAGGGTTAGCGCTAGAGAATGTTATGCCTTGAGTGAGTGTTAAGCTAGGGAGAACTGTGAAGGTGGCGCGATTACCAGCACTGGCGTCCGTAGCTACAGGATACTGAGCTTCTGTCCACGTCCTACCACCGTCAAGAGTCCCGCTAATTCTTGCTCGATACAGTCCTTCTTCACGCGGTAAAAACTCTTTATTGTAATTGTATACAGCGCCTGGAGATAATTGATTAACCGTGTCAAAGACAACGTCAGCATTCTTTCCACTTGGACTTGTTATAGCTAAGCCAAAGTAACCAAGATCAACAGGTTTGGCACTATTATTTTTCACCTGAAAGCCCACGTTAACTGATTGATTTTTATGAATACGTGAAATCTGTGTCGTGACGGCAGACACTACCGTTGGAGGTGACTGAACAAATGTTGTTACTTCACGAACATTTCCCGCTGAAGATTCTGGATAATTGTCGCTCCACCCGCTACCATCACGATAATTACTGATCCAAAACTTATAATCACCTTCTTTATCTAATCTAGTGGACGCTCGATAAGTGTATGATTGCCACGGCTCAAGAATAACGCGCTGACTGCCAAAATCGTAATTATTCGAATTGCTATCCCGACCTGCAATTACCATCACACCTAAGTCGCGACGCTGATTAGTGGAATTACGAATAGTAAAAGATGCTGTTATTTCCATATTCGTAAACAATTTTGATCCGGTTTTTTCCGTCTTTATGGATAATGGCGAATCAATTTTGACAGAATTTAACGGAGAACCAAACCACTCATTGAAAAACCTCCAGAAGTTTCGATTGCCATAAGCTCCGCAATGTGCGGTTCCCGCGCCAGCATCCAAAGCCCCTTGATTCGGCTGATATGGCGTGTAGTTATACAGGCTTGCGGTCGCTTGGTTCTCAATATATACCCAACTTCCGCCACAAGATACATCTGGATTGTACTGGATGTAGTTGGTTCGACCCGCCTTGTAACGATATTCATTTGGTCTATTCGCATAAAGTCGTAGTTGGCGCGCAGCCATACGTAATTGGTTGTATAGCCCGGCATATTCGCTTGAACAATTTGCAGTATTTCCTGGACCGTTGTCCGGGCAAGCAAATCCCATAGCATATTTATATTGACTCTTTAAAGGCCACGAGTCGGTAAACAAAGACCCCTGTTCCTTCTTCAATATCACTAACATGACCTGTGGGTTAATGCCAAATTCTTTTGACACATTCCAAATAATTTGTGCAGTAGATAATCCACCACTAAACCAGCCGCCGCCTTTTTCAAATGAGGTTTCTTTAGTGTTTGGATTCTCGTGATAATTACGCAGACAAACATACGGCGGACCATGCCAGCCACGGTTAACGGCATATTGCGCTCGCGTGCCGCCACCATATTCAGACCGTCCAGTTCCCCATGTATCACAGGCAGGAGTATGGTCGTTTATAAAATTCTGGATATCTTGAACGCTAGCAAACGTATTTGTATCATAAAAAACATTATCATCAATAATCCTACCGGCATTCCAAGGAGATAGCGCTCCAGTCCTCGGCCAAAAAATAAACCCTAAGACAATAACACTCACCACAGCTAACGTGCAGCTGACATATTTTAATCTCGTCCACTTCGTACGTCTTATTTCAATCACCGCAAGCTCTCCTTACGGAATGACGGATTATTCGAAGATTCTCCTGTATACAATTTTGATGAATAACTCACCTTTACTGATATATCCGACCCTGATGGTAACTCTGACAATGACACCTCAATCATATGACAACTCGTCGAACTTGGACCAGCAAATGAACTAGATTTACGAGAAATACTTCCGCCAGCCCAATACAGTGTAAATTCACAACTACCACCGTTCTCGACAATGGAGTTAACCCCTCCATCAATCTGTAAATATTGCTTATCTGCACTCAATCCATATCCGCTCACAATTGGAACTACTGATTTTTTTGACTCTGACGACTGCTGATCTCCAGTATTAATTGATTTATCAGGACTATATCCGTCGCGTTTTTCGGGCTTCGTACTATTGTCGTCAACTTTCTTAGAGTCTTCTTTTTTATCTGTAGACTCTTTCACTACGGGATTATTAGCGTCAGTATTATTTTGTTGTGGCCTGTAAATATACGCAACTGTAGCACACACTACTAAAGCTAAAGCCAGCGTAGAGGCAAGTATAATTCTAGTTTTTTTCTTCATTTTTTGTTTGATTTTCACGATACAATCTCTCGTTTTATTTTATTGCTTATAATAATAACATTTCAGTAATAAGATTTCAACGCCGCTATAAAAAATGTTATAATATCACATATGGTAAAAAAGACTTCTGAAGATAAAACACCGCTAGTATCAATTATTACTGCAACTTATAACGATGAATTGTATATAGAAAATTCTATTCGCTCTGTTCTATCCCAGGACTTTACTGATTTTGAATATATTATCATAAACGACGGCTCCATTGATAATACAAAAAAAATCGTTCAGCGCCTTCAAAAAGAAGATAGTCGCATCCGCCTCATTAACCAGCAGAATAAGGGTCTCGTTGCTTCGCTTAATCGTGGCATAAATGAAGCCAAAGGAAAATATATCGCTCGAATAGACGGGGATGACGAATGGCTGCCTCATAAACTAAAAACTCAGGTTGATATGTTGGAAAATGATGACGAGTTGGTTCTCGTTGGCGGCGGCGCAGAAATCATTAACCAAGACAGCGTGCCTACTGGTTTTATTATTAACGTTACTCGTGACAAAGACATTCGGCTTGGTCTTTGTATTTTTAACCAATTCTGCCATTCGTCAGTAGTTTATCGTAAGCAGACAGCAATTGAGGCGGGGCTATATCCTAATACGTGTCCAGCCGAAGACTATGACCTGTTTAGTAGTTTTGCTAAATATGGCAAACTAGCTAACGTCGCTTATCCTATTTTTAGATATAGAATTAGCGATGGCAGCATATCAGCTCAAAGACGCGATGAACAAAATCTCCTTGCTAAAAAATTATCATATCGCAGTTGGGATATTATTTCCCCAAATGTTACATCTAGATCAGAAATCAAACAGTCTTTTAATTATTATATGAAAAGTTCTGTTACTGACGACTTTGGAATAAGCCTTAAACATGCGTATATATTTATACTAATGCGCGTCGGGTATCGTATGATTAAAAAAGGCAATGTTCTACAAGGATTGCATCAATTGTGGAATATAGCATCGACTGGACGAACTGCCGCCAGAATAGTTGTTAAATGGGGTCTTGATATTATTAAAATCAAGCTTCATCTATCAAAATAAATTAATAAATAGACTTTTCTCTATATTATTTCTTACTAGTATGCCACTTGCGCGGAATCATAGTTAAACCGCCAAATGAATGCTCGACTACGGAAAAATCATTCGTAATAATGAACTCTTCAGCACGGTACATCACGTCATATTTCACAGTACCGTTGTGGTTAAGTAGATTAACGTCAACATAATATGACCCTGGACCTAAATTCGCCTCGATATCAAGAGCTAATTTATTATCGCTAGGTAGTTCAGGAAATCCCTCTCTATTGGTAATAAAATTCGACACCAAATTGCTATCTTTACGATACAAATCCACCATAATAGCCTTAGTCTTATCATTATCCCATGACAAGTCAAGAGAAATTATTTCTCCTACTTTAAAGCTGCGGCGCTTCTTACCTGTTTTATCATATATGGCGGTTTTAATACTTTTACCTGTATATTGATGTTTTTGGTCTACATCTTTATCTATTACAGCTTGATTGAGCCTACTGTATTCATCCGCAACCTGCACTGGACTACCTTCTTTAATAATCTTGCCCTCGTGGATCAATACGGCTCGATTACAAAACTTTTTAACAGTATCCATATCATGCGTAACCAATATAACCGTTTGTTTACTGGACTTGTATTGTTCAAAAACATCTATACACTTGCGCTGAAAAGCTTCATCACCGACAGCCAATACTTCATCAAAAATCATAATATCATTGCGCGCTTTTATTGCTACTGAAAACGCCAAACGAACCTGCATACCCGATGAATAGTTCTTTAATTTCTGATCCATGAATGGCTCAAGTTCCGCAAACGAAACGATATCGTCATATATCAGTTCCATTTCCTTACGCGTAAATCCAAGTAGAGCACCATTCAAAAAAACATTATCTCTACCAGACAGCTCTGGATTAAACCCAACCCCCAACTCTATGAAAGGCGTCAATTTGCCATTTATTTCAATGCTTCCGCTCGTTGGCTGATAAACTCCAGCTAGCATCTTAAGCATAGTACTCTTACCTGAACCGTTTCGACCAACAACACCAAAAAAATCACCTTGATTTACATTAAAGCTAACGCCATCCAACACTTTCTGAACTGTCTTTTTATTCTTCTTAACAATGTTAACAAAGGCACTTTTGATACTAGAATTCTTTGACTGTGGAAGAATAAATTCCTTATGTATATCTTTTACTACAATTGCAGGTTTTGTCATTTAAATGTCCTCCGCGAAAAATCGTTGTCTACGCTGAAAATACCAACTTCCTAAACCAAACATCACAATAACTATAATGATTGGAATAAACCACAATAACGGATTATGAAAAGTCTGCCAAATAGTTTGAGACGCGGGATTGTTAGGCATTAAAGCGTGTCTGGCGTCTTGGATAATCTGCGTAATTGGATTTAAAAATGCAATCTTTTGTATGACTGACGGCATAGAAGTAACCGCAAAAATAATACCGCTCGCATAAAGTCCTGCCTGCAATAAGATTTCCCATATATAAGCAATATCGCGAAATATCACATAAAGAGCAGAAAGTAGCAAGGACAATCCAACGGACAATATAAATAGCTCAGCTATCGCCGGAATAAGCAGCAACCACGAAAAAGTAGGAAATAAACCACTAAGAAATGCAAAAAGTATCACCACTATCATTCCTAAGCCGAGGTTAATAAGTGCAGACACACTGCTTGCAATAACCAGAAGATGTCGCGGAATTGCCACTTTGCGGATCAACTGCCCATTATCAACAACTGAACGCGTGCCTATCATAGTAGCCTCAGAGAAAAAGTTCCACAACACAATTCCCATTAGCAGCCAAACACCATAAGATTCAATACCTTTACTACCCTGAGGAAATGCATATGTAAACAACACATACAAAATACCAAACATAAACATAGGTTTTAAGAGAGACCAAACATATCCTAAAACTGAACTTTGGTATCTGACCTTAAAATCGGTACTGACTATTGCGCGTAAAATCGCCTCATTTTCTTTATTCACAAGAATACGCATCTCCTTACGATTATATCAAATTGCATAAAAAAGATATATACTCTATAGTATGAGTGCTTTACGAATCGTCTTAGTACGCAACGCCGCATCTTATGATTTCGGCGGGGGCGAGCGTTTTCCTATCTTCCTAGCAAAAGAACTACAAAAATTAGGACATTTTCCAATAATTCTAAGTCACCATAAAAAGTTGCGTAATTACGCTGAACACGAAAACATTCCACACTATCGATCTTGGTGGTGGTCTAAACAAAATTGGAGCGGAAAAAATACTCTGCTCGTACCGTTTTATATATTGTGGCAATTATTGCTGACTATATATTACGCCATTCAATTTAGTAGATTTAAAGTGGACGTTGTGCACTTGCAAAGTAAAGATGATTTCATAGCTGGATCTATTGCTGGAAAACTTGTTGGTGCTAAAGTGATTTGGACTGACCATGCCGATCTCAAACATGTCTGGAAAAATCTCTGCGTAAAATATAAGAATCCAACAGGTAAACTGGTTGCATGGTCAGCTCGCTTTGCCGATGCCATAACCGCAGTCAGTAAAAGTGAGCAAACCCTTATTTCCAATAATCTACCTGCAAACTCACCAATTCGCAATAAAATAATCGTTATTTACAATGGAGTTGAAGATCAAAAGCAAAAATACGAATCGCCTAAGAATACGACATTTACTTTCTGCATATCTGGTCGCCTTGTTATAGACAAAGGTATCAGAGAAGCGATTACTGCCTTTAAAGAATTTAACGCTACGTATAAAAATTCACAATTAGTATTTATCGGCGACGGCCCTGATCGATTACAATTTGAGAAACAAGC
This sequence comes from Candidatus Nanosynbacter sp. TM7-053, assembly GCF_022828375.1. Lineage (GTDB taxonomy): Bacteria > Patescibacteriota > Saccharimonadia > Saccharimonadales > Saccharimonadaceae > Nanosynbacter. Next base: position 457,116 of record NZ_JAJQJX010000001.1, on the reverse strand, counting down.
CAAGAGGCTGCCCGTTACTTTTTATGGATATAAGACAAATCCCCTACCTTATGTCGCATCCGCTGATGTATATCTACACCCAACATATCATGAGGGATTTAGCGTTTCCTTAATCGAAGCTAGTATGTTAGGGCTGCCTATCATAGCGACCAATGTTGGTGGCAATCCAGAAATTATTCACAATAATAAAACGGGACTTCTCATTCCCTCTAAGGACGCAGCGGCATTACGGGATTCTATGAAAAAATTATATGAAGACAATAAGCTCAGAATCAGTTTATCTACGGCAGCTCGACAACAATATTTAGACCTATTCGTATTTCATAACATAGTGAAGACGCAATTTATTCCTATATACGAAAATGGTATACTTTAATATATGAAGATTCGTATTGAAACCGCTGCATTAACTGCCCCAAATATATCTGGAGTGGGTCACTACACACGAATGCTCACTAACAGCCTAGCTACCTATTCTCCATCAAATACGGAAATATCAGCATTTTACTTTAATTTTCTTAGCAAGCATAAAGACCCCGAATTAAATAAAGCCGTCAAGCACGAAAAACATATTTTTATGCCGCAGCGCTTGTTCACAAAACTTCAAAGTTACAATATTCCGCTACCGTATGATCTATTTTCCCCTCGCGTAGACGTATCAATATTTCCAAATTTTGATCTATGGACAACAGTAAAATCCTCCATCTCCGCCGTAGTTATTCACGACCTTGGATATTTATATTTTCCTGAGACTATCGAGCAACGCAACTTGGCGCATCTTAGGAGATGCGTTCCTCGCTCTGCCAAAAAAGCCGATATAATCATTACAGTTTCAGAGTCAATCAAATCAGAGATTATCGCCGAGTACAAAGTCCCCGCATCAAAAATTGTTGTAACGCCTATACCAGCAGACCCAATCTATCGCCAACCTAGCACAATAGACGTCGCGACCAAATACAAATTACCAACCAAACGATATATTTTTTCAATCGGCAATTTAGAGCCGCGCAAAGACTTACCGACAATGATATCCGCTTTTCGATCACTACCGAAGGAAATTCGCGAGAAATATTCCCTAGTTCTAGCGGGCGGAAAAGGATGGAAAACGGAATCCACTGAACGCGCCATAAAGGAAGCTCAAGCTGCAGGAGAAAATGTTATACGTCCAGGATACATACCTCAAGAAGACGTTCCTGCATTCTATCAACAAGCTGACCTTTTCTGTATGAGCTCTATCTATGAAGGTTTTGGAATGCCTATCGTCGAAGCCTTAACGAGCGGAACTCCTGTTGTCGCCTCAGACATTCCAGTATTGCGTGAAGCTGGAGGCGATGCTATTTTGTACGCTCAACCCAAAAATCCTGAAGATTTTGCTGAAAAGATTTTATCTATATTATCCAATCCGAATAGCCGTAAAGAAATGAGTGATCGTATGCAAGCACAGGTGCAAAGAATTTCATGGGAAAAGAATGTAGACACCTTAATGAAATCATTTGAAGAAGCTTTGAAATAATTATGAAAACCATCACCCTTCTCGTCCCAGTCTACAACGAAGAATCCGTTTTGCCGAAATTATTTAAGCGCTTGGACGAATTTACAAAAAACACACCCAATTATCAATTCGAATTTCTCTTCATAAACGACGGCAGCACCGATAAATCTTTTTCAATCATAACCGAGCAATCGAAAAAAGATTCTCGAATTAGCTACATAAATCTATCACGAAACTTCGGCAAGGAAATTGCCATGATAGCTGGAATTGACCACGTAAAAAGTGACGCTCTGGTGATTATCGATGCAGATTTACAAGACCCGCCAGAGCTCATCCAGGAAATGATTTCGTATTGGGAAAATGGTTACGATGACGTCTATGCTCGCCGCAACAATCGACAAGGCGAAACCTGGCTGAAGAAAAAAACTAGCCAATGGTATTACAGAATATTGCAAAAATCAACCAATATTCCCATTCAAGTCGATACTGGAGATTTTCGCTTGTTGGATCGCCGATGCATTGAGGCTTTGCAAAAATTCCGCGAATCTCAGCGCAACACAAAAGCAATTTTCAGCTGGATTGGATATAAGAAAAAAGAGATATTTTATAATCGTGATCCCAGATTAGCTGGTCAAACCAAGTGGAATTACCGAAAACTACTCAATTTGGCAATCGACGGAATTACCAGCTTTACTACCGCGCCGCTACGAATGGCAACTATTTTCGGCTTCATTATTTCGCTTATTGCTTTCATTTGGATTATATATCTTTTAGTTCGCCCTTTGTTCGGAGTTTCTACTGGAGCTGGCTATTCTTCCTTAATGGCAGTCATCCTGTTTCTCGGCGGAGTTCAGTTATTATCTCTGGGTATAATTGGCGAATACGTGGGACGGATATTTATTGAAACAAAAAACAGACCATTATATTTAATAGAGGAGTATCATGCAGGAAATATTAAAAAAACACGCCGATAAATTCAGGTTTCTTATCGTTGGCAGTACTAATACAGTACTAGATTTTGGCATACTTTTTAGCCTAACAATCTTCTTAAATATCCCAAAAGAGTTTGCTAATTTTATATCAACATTCGTTGCCTTTTTGTTCTCATTTTTTGCAAATAAAAAATACACTTTCAAGTCAACATCCCAAAACTTGAAAAAACAATTTCTTTTATTCGCTGCAGTTACACTATTTGGTTTATGGGTAATTCAGACAATTATTATTGCTATTATTACACCGATATTCATAAACTTCGGATTAAATAAATCACTTGCTCTATTAATTAGCAAGCTAGCCGCCACAGTAGTCAGCCTCGTCTGGAATTACGTTCTATACTCCAGAATAGTCTTTAAAGACACTAAGAACTCTTCTGACTAATAATTAGCCGTCGTTCGCGACCTTCACCTTCAGAATGCGTATCAATATCGCTATATTCACCAGCCAAGTGATGCACCGTCCAACGATCAGCAGCATTCAAATCCACCACCTTTGACTCGCCAGTTCGTCGAACTTCCTCAATCCAGCCACGCGCCTTTTCGGCAATTTTTTCAGCGTGCTGCTTTTTATAGTCCGCAATATCCAAATTCACCCGAACAGTTGACGCTTCTTTATGATGAAGCGCTGTCGACAAAAGATTCTGAATACTACGCAATGTTTCCGCATTTCTACCAATTAAAATACTACTTCGCTCACTATGTGGAATTGAAGCTACAACAATTCCATCTTCGATTTTTACCGAAACTTCCAGATTCAAGTCAAAGAATGTTAGCAAATCCTCTAAATATTTTTTTACAAATTCAACCGTTTCAATTTGGTCCATAAATCCTCCTTAATCCTTAGCCTTGATCCGAGTTATCCTGGCCTCTGTAGCCTTTTTAACACGTTTGTCAATTTTTGTCGATGCTTTAGATTTTTTATCTGCAATTTCTTGCATTTCTTTAGAGTCTTGCTTGAAGATGATATAGTTCTGGAGATATCCCACGGCGCTGGCTGTTGTCAAATAAAGCGCCAAAGCCGCTGGCAAATACACAATCACGAAGAACATCATTACTGGCATAAATTTCATCATTTTTCGCGTCATAATAGCATTTACTTCTGCCTGATCTGCTTCTTTTCCATCGCCAGCCTCAGCTAAAATGTCACGCAATTTACGATTGCTGTCAGATTGAGGCGACAATTGTTTTGAAGTTAAATATTGCAAATATGCCGCAACTGCTGCCAAAATAACCAAGCCAACAACAATACCATTCTTTGATATCGCGTGTTGTGTCAAATCTATAATTCCCAGGAAATTCTGATTAAATTGATCTGGATTATTTACTAGATTATTAGCAACCGGCAGATTTTTCATAAAATCATAAACATATTTTCCTAAGTCGGCGCGGCTAGAAACGAAAATCTGCACCACTCGATACATTGCAATCAAAATTGGCAGCTGAATAATCATAACGCCAATTGAGCCAAAAGCGCTGACGTTGTGTTTTTTATAAAGCTCCACCATCGCTAAGTTGCGCATTTGTGGATTTTTTGCGTACTGTTTTTTGATCTTCACCAACTCTGGCTGCATTTTACGCATGGCCTTTGCTTGATGAAGTTGCTTTTTAATCAGCGGCCAAAGTAAAAGTCTTACAATGATCGTAAAGATAATAACGCTAACACCAAAATCCGGAATCAGACTATAAATAGCCATTAGCAAATTTAAAATCGGTCGAACAATAAACTCATCAAAAAAACTCATGTCTTAATTATAACAAAAAAGCGCCTATTTATACAGTTGAGCTTGAGAGAAAAGATTCTTTATCGTCTGTTTCAAATCTTTATGTGACATCGATAAAACTTCCGCCGAAAATATAATAACAGCCACATCTTGGTCATTTTTCATATTAGGAAGTTCCAAACGAATAATTTCATAAACACGTCGACGTATACGATTCCGACGTACCGCTGATTTTAGAACTTTTTTACTAACAACAACCGCAAACCTGCTATGACTTCGATACGGATTTTTTACGTATTTTATCGTGGCTATAGACGAACGAACCGCCTGTCCATTTTTATAGACAAACTTAAGACTGCCATGACCATGAAACCGATTACATTGTTGTAACATATTTTACAATTATATCAAAAAATCCCGCCTTCATCGACGGGATAATTTTTAGCTATCAATTAAATAGCAATTTTAGCGCGACCCTTTAGGCGGCGGCGCTTCAAAACCAGCCTACCAGCCTTGGTAGAAACTCGTGCCCTAAAACCATGCGTCTTTGCACGGTGTCGGGTGTGTGGTTGAAATGTTCGCTTTGGCATATCAACAAATAGTATATATTCTTTCAATACTTTTTGCAAGTCGACAATGACTTTTCCACTATCGACGTATATTTTTCCACAGTTTTAACAGATGAGAATTTTAATTGTGGAAAACTCTACCCCTGTTTTGGATGATAACATTTCTACTCCGTTCATACTTGTGGAAAACTCCCCATATTTGCTATAGTAAGGATAGTTAACAGAATTTGAGGGAGTAATTTTCGTGGATAGTCATGCGGTTTGGCAGGGTGTTTTAGGTGAGATTGAAGTAACTGTATCGTCTTCGTCGTTTACTGCGTGGTTCAAAAATACCAAATTGGAAATAATCTCCGACAAAGAAGTTCTTATAATTGCGCCGAATATTTTTGCTAGAACTCAACTTGAAAAGCGATTTCATCCACAAATATTAGAGGCCTTGGCTCACAACGGCATCAATGCCCCGTCTATTTCTTATAACGTCGAATCTAGCAATAAAAAACCGCGCGTTAATCGTGAAGTTGATAAAAGCGGACAAAAAGAACCAGCGAAGCCGCTGATTCTACCGTCGAGGAAATCTCATTCTAGCAATCTTAATCCCAGGTATACCTTTGACAACTTCATCGTTGGCTCAAGTAACGATTTGGCCTATGCTGCTTGCCAAGCGGTCGCCGCACATCCAGGAGAAAAATATAATCCGCTCTATCTTTATGGAGGTTCTGGACTTGGTAAAACTCACTTAATGCAAGCTGTTGGTAACGAGATAGTTAAAAAACAACCTTCGGCGCGAGTGCTTTACATCACTACGGAAACGTTTGTTAATGAGTTTCTGGATTCTATTCGTTTCAAGAAAAAAGGTTTTTCTGATAAATATCGCAATGTCGATGTCTTAATTGTCGATGATATGCAATTTATCGCCGGGAAAGAAAAAACTCAGGACGAATTTTTCCATACATTTAACGATCTTCATCAGAACAATAAGCAAATTATCATTAGCTCAGATAAACCGCCAAAAAGTATTCCTACTCTAACCGATCGTTTGCGTAGTCGATTTGAATGGGGTATGGCAATTGATATTCAGATGCCCGATTATGAAACTCGTTGCGCTATTGTTAAAGCGAAAGCCGAACTCAGCAACACCGAACTAGATTCCGATGTCGTAGAATATCTGGCGACCAACTTTAAGACAAACATTCGCGAACTGGAAGGCGCTTTGAATCGACTGCTTGCTTATGCGGAAATGCAGAATTTCACGCCTGATTTGGCGGCGGCTGAAGGAATTTTGGGAGATATTAAACGCAATAGACCACAACACATAACCGCCAAACAGATACTTGATAAGACGGCTCGTTATTATAATATTGACGTAAAAGATATGTGCTCATCCAGACGAGACAAATTTATCGCAATGCCAAGACAAATTGCGATGTTTCTTCTGCGTAGTGAGCTGAAAATGAGTTTTCCGAAAATTGCCCAAGAGCTTGGACGAAAAGACCACACGACCGCTATGCATTCAATTGAAAAAATTACTAAGGAAAGTCTTACCAACGTCAGTATTCGCGAGCAAATTAACGACATCAAGGATAAATTATATGTTCATTAATTGTGGAAAAGCTGTGCAGATGTTGTGTTTTCGCGGTGACTTACCAACACACAGATCTGTGGAAAGAAAACGACGAGTCGGCAGGCAGTGGAATAATACACAAATATCCACTATAAAGTCCACAAATAACACACAGAGTTTTCCACCTATTTTATCGCCACTTCACCCCTGTTTGAACACATTTTTTACCCAGTTTCCACAACGCCTATTACTATTAAGACTAATTAAAAATTAAGGAAAGTATAATGAAAGTATCAGTCACCCAAGAAAAACTTGCAAAAGCACTTAATCTAATCAAAGATATCGCATCAAGTCGCAATGAACTGCCGATATTGAACAATATTTTACTTCGTACTGATGGAGGAAGATTATTGATTGCTGGAACAAATTTGGAAATTGCTTCCACTCAATACATTGGTGCGAAAATTGAAGATCATGGATCTATTACAATCCCTGCCCGATTAGTGTCAGAATTCATTACAAACTTACCAAGCGGTCCGGTGCAACTTGAAACTAAAAACGAACATTTGCATATAACTTCAGGAAAATTCTCATCAGTTATCAATGGTGTGGTGGCTGATGAATATCCTGAGCTGCCTACAATTGATGAAAAGACCGCTATGCAATATGAAATTGACGTTGAGGATCTTAAGAAAGCCATAGTCCAAACAAAGTTGGCTGTCAGCTCTGACGTTACGCGAGCGGTGCTCACGGGAGTTTATTGGCATAATTATGAAGGGTCATTGTATCTGGCTGCTACTGATGGCTACAGGTTAGCAGAAAAGCGTCTGATAAAGTCGGATAATGAAGTTTCAGCTATTATTCCCGCTTCTACTCTGACGGAAGTCAGTAAAAGCGTCGGCGATGAGAAGAAAATTACGGTTCTTTTTGACGATTCTCAAGTTTGTTTTAAGACGGGAGATATGGAAATTGTTAGCCGATTGATTGACGGAAAATTCCCTGATTATCGTCAATTAATTCCATCAACTGCTGAAACTGAGATTGTTATTAAGAAGTCTGATTTTAGTCGAGTTACGAAAATTGCGGCGTTATTCGCGCGTGAATCTGGTGGTGGAATTACAATTACCGCGTCAGAGGAAAATTCTCTGCTTTCTATCCATTCGATTGCGTCTGAGCTTGGCGAGAATACTTCAGAGGCAACAGCCAAAATATCCGCAGACGGTCAAGTAACGCTTAATTCACGTTACCTAACGGAGGTTTTGAATATTATTGACGCAGATGAAATCGTATTTTCGTTCAATGGTAAATTATCGCCGTGTGTAATTCGAGAGCAGATAAAAAATCCTGATTATACACACATTATTATGCCGCTTAAGAGCTAAATATCTCTGTAGGTGTAGCACCAGTCGGGATTTGATCCTCTACATTGAACTGCAGCTCCTGTAGATTTCTCTTTCTCTGTTGGCCAGATGTGATTATTGACTTTGATGTCATAGTCTTCTTGGTTTATCCCCTTTTCTTTTAGCTTGGCAAACGCCTCGTCAATTTGAGAGCGATTAAAATAGTCCGTTACTGTTATACATATTCCTATAGTCTTATCTCCTCCAGATCGATATCTGTCGCATGGAAATATATAGAAATCTCTGCCGTGGATAGGTAAAGATTTGATAGCGGGATTTTTATTTTCCAATTGACGAGTAGCTTCTTTACCTTTTTTACCAGCTATACCCTCCTTGATATCGGTGTACTTGTCTTTTGCGTATTCTTTTTTAGCTTCATCTGTAATAGGTTCTAAGGCGAATATTATGTTTTTCTTCTCGTTTTTGTTAATATTTATTTCTGTAGTATAACTTTCAAATCCGTTGGCTGAGAAAGTAAATTTATGGTTGCCGTGCTTTACTTTAATATCTTTCCTTGATGAAATTCGCTGGTTTTTTACGTCACCATAAGACATCGTCAAGTTGTCGGGTATGGAATATACGTATATAGTAGCGTCGAATTGTAATAGATAAATTGCGTAGATTATAAGCGAGATGGATAATCCTACGAATGAAATAATAGCAATCTTAACTTTGCGATCTAATTGCATAAAAGTATTGAACATAATTATTTATTTAACCTCGCTACTACGTTAGTTGAATATCCCAATTGAGTTTGTACACGACCAATATTTGCGTATCTAGGAGGATGATCTCCAAGAGATGCTTCTACCGCAACGTTACCATCTCCTTGATCTCCGATATATATCATTGTGTGTCCGTATGATCCTGTACCACTATGGACTAATATATCACCAGGCTGAAGGTCGCTAGGAGATTTAGTATTTATGATGGTATATTTTGATGAATTCATTACATAATCTCTTTGGATGCTGGTGCCTGCTGGTGGGTAGTCTGGGTCAGCTCCACTGGCACGCATAACGGTAGCGACATATTTTCCACAGTCTGTCATATCGCCACCCGCTTCTGGGTTATATTTGGCACGAGCGTCTTCGTATGCCTGCGAGGATGTACCTGGATTGTCTTTATTTATAAGCCCTTTTGCTGTTTCTACTATATTTCCAGAATGAACGCCGCCACTATTTGCGCAATTTGATACATTAGCTGAGCTATTTTCACTACCACCTTCTCCTGTAGATGTTGGATCCTTGTAGTTCGGGTGACCTGATTTTGTAAAGTCGCTGTTAAATAGTTCGTAGATATTTTTAAGATAGTTTTGAGTTTCTGTTGGAGCATCAGTTAAGGGGCTGGAGTCAGACGTGTGGTTTTGAATATTACCTCCGCCCCAGTTGTAAGCACCCGCTGCATATAGAATTGTCATAGGTTCCCGCTTCCATGGGCTGCCAATATCCCCTAGGGGAGTGTTCTTGTCGGTACCCATATCTTTAATTAGATCTGCAGCTGCGAAAACTGCGTCATAAGGGTTCATAATATCAGCCTTGCCGTCGCCGTCTCCGTCTTCGGCGTGACCACTCCACGTTCCCGGCATAAATTGCATAGGACCACTAGCGCCAACCGGTGAAGATGCCCATTGAGAGTTTAGTGGTTTCCAAGTGTTTCCCTGTTCTGTTAAGTATAATGCTGCTAGAAAGTTAGGATTAACGCCGTGCTTTTCTGCTGCTGCGGAAAAAATTTTCCCCCAGTCCGACGGGATATTTTTAGATAATTCGGCTGACACAGATCCTGCAGCGTTAGCGCAATCAGCCTCTCCACTTTTATACCAGAGAATATCATTTGTAACATATGAGTCTGGATATCCTGTAGCTATTGCTATTGGCTGTGTCGCAATAGAGACGGATGCAATGAAATATATGAGAATAGATAATTTCTTGCGCGTGAAATAGTTTACCTTGTATCTAATATTATGACTCATTTTAAACCTTCCTTGCATACTCCCAGTGCCACGGCTCAGGCTTACTACCGCCAGGCTTTGCCCAAGGCGGATTAACGTAGCCGTATTTATGTGCGTTCGCCTCGAGCCATTTATATGCGGGAGAATCAAAACCTCCAACATTAATGTCTGCAGCAAGACCCCAACCGTGTTTTGATATGCATGGAGGGGCTGGAGCCGCTCTTGATCCTAGTTCTTTACTGTATCTAATTTGTGTTGCGCAATCTCGATATGCTTCATTAATGGTTAAGTCTGATCCGTTATCGGCTTTGTATGCTTTATTCATTTCTTCCATAGCTGTAGCTGCTTTTTTGTGCATCTTATTTTCTGATGAAAAAGATAGAGCTTGTAAATCTGAATCTGGAATTTCTCCGTTGCTATGGCCTCCCCATCCGTCTTGTTGTGCTTCTTCTAATTGCGGCTCACCAACTGCCTCGCCATTATCTGGGGCTTTAGTCGTGGTTGAAGGAGCGTCTTCTTCGTCATCTTCACCATTGATTGATTGGGCAATTTGGAAATCAATTAGCAATACTGACATTGCGGAAAGCTTTCTATCGTCGTATTGCTTAGCGGAATTTTCAGTTCCAAATGACTCATTTGTAATATCTTTCCCTTCTTCATCTTTATATGTTTTTTCAGTAATTTTTGCGACACGTGTTGAATCTGATGGCGCTGTACACCCGCCATTACTAAACCAATAGCTTCCGGTGCTAGCATCTCCACAGTCTTCTACAAAGTCATGAAGAGGAGTGTCTTTAACTATATATCCATTATTCATGAGATCGGATATATCTGCGCCATCTGGAATGTCCATATCTTTCTGTATCCATCCTTCATCTTCGGCAATTTGAATAGCTTCCTCTACTGACATGTTTGCTTGGCTGTTGGTTATACCAGTACACGGTAATCCTGCCATATTCACGGCTGGATCTTCCGATGACCCACTGCCCATAGAAAAGTCTTTTGCATATCCGCAATATTTATCAGAATACATACCGCTTGCTGCTTTTGCAGTGGACGAATAAGATAGTGCCATAGAAGGTAGCCTGAGAATATTAGATAGCATTGCTACTGGAGTTTTACTATAAGTTCCATTAGCCATCATCATATTGCCCATATTATGGAATATACTACCTAAGAATGTATATCTACTGGATGTATCAAATGGACTTAATGAGGCGATATCCATTTCTTTTTGGAATTCTTCGTTGGCTATTTGGATTCCGTTGAATTCTGCTAATTGGCTCATTTTAAGCCCTGGTAACATCTGCCCCATAGATCCGCTTGCAAAGAATGCTGCCGCTCCGACGCCAAGTGCATCACCCAAATCCTTATACTGAGCATTATTTGATGTAAGCATACTTACTGCCAATTCTTTGAGGACTCTCTTTACGGTATCGCCAACGGCATACTTAAGTAGTTCTGTGGTTACTGTGGCTAATGTCTTTTTTGCAATCCACTTTGCTAATGATGTTAATCCAAAAGTGGCTGCCCCGGCAGCGTCTATTGTTAGATCTACTATTTGAGAAGTGTACATAGCAACTGGACTTAGTATATAATTGCACACTGGTTCGCTAGCCTCTTCGGCGGAATTGAGAGTGCGAACTATAGGATTTGTAGCTACTGAATATCCAGGAATGTAGTTTTTTGCAATTCCAGGCTTGTTGTTATTTACGCCCATTGCTGATAGTAAATACGGAGAATCCAATGCCGATCCTTCGGCGTTATCGGACCCCTTCATCTTTCCTCTTTCGGTTAGCATAGTGCCGATGGTTTCCATCGTTTCCTGAGAGAATCCACTGCCACTAGAGTCGAGTCCAGAAGCCTTAGCTTGTGAACCAGGAGATAATATTACATCCATAACTAGCCCTAATAAAGGTACTAACTGAATCGCTGCTACTCCTGATGCGATGATGTTGGGAAGTTTTAGCGCAAGGCATATTCCTGCTGCCGCGACGTATACTAGCCCGCCTTTTTTTAGTTTCTCTGTTGATTTTGTAACTCTTTCATTGATTCCACCGATAGCCTTGTCGTCGTTAAAGCCTGGTAATTTTTCTTTAAGTTTATTTGCCTTTTCTTTTACTCCGAGTTTTTTGTCAATTTTTGAAATTGCACTATTTCTTTTAAGACCAAATTTCTTGTAAAGCCTACTTATATGTTTTCCTGTCCAGGCGCGGAAACGCATTTTAAATAAGCCGGTTCTGCCATAGACTTTACTGGCAATTTTACGATTCTCTTTCTTCAGCAATTCGTCTTTTAATTTCGACGACTCAATAGGTTTCCCATCGTTTAGTCCTTCCACCTTCCAGTGTGTTGGTTTTTTTTCTGGATAACCAGTTTTCTTCAGCTTCATTTCATTGCCATCAGCATCGACTGGAATAATTCCCGATTTCTTGAATTTCGTTAGTGCTTTATAGGACAATTTTCCTGTTCTACATCGTATCTTCTTACTGCTATTAGCACAGATTCCTGGGCCATCTTTAGAATCCAGGAATCCGTTCATAACCTGTTTACTTCTGGATATTTTAGAGGGTGTAGCGGAGTCATTTTTCCAGGTGAAATTCTCCATAATATTTTGTAGCATTGTCGCTGGGCTAAGAAATATTCCCATAATTCCACCGCCCAGTCCTAATATTCCGGCAATAGCTGCAATTGGTCCGCGTTTTTTCAGTAAAGACTTGAATGTCACTGGACTTTTCTTTTTTCCCGCAGATGGCTGATAAAAACCGTTGCCTGGAACAGAAGATTCTTGGTTATTAACGGCAGCGCTGGCGGAATCGTTTTGATTAGAATTCAAATCCGAATCTTTATTATCAAACTGAGATTCAAGGTCATTTATGGCATCTTTTTCGCGATCACTTAGCTCTGACCCGCTGTCGTAGTCAGCCGAGATTTGATCAAACTTAGCCTGTTCAGCAGGATTTAATCTGCTGTCAGTTTCGGAATCTGTCGTATAATCAACTCGTGCCATATTTTCTCGCTATTTTTCTACACCGCTCCGTAGCCGCCGACTGGTGAATCTGACGGTTTTATTTGTTGTGATACAGGATTTGTATTGATCAAATTATATTCGGTGTCACTAGCCTGAATTTGAATGTGAACGTGATTTTGTCCAGCAAAGAATAATCCTTGCCCAACTGGGAAATTGGCCAGTCGTTTCTGCTCTTCGTCTGTCAATTTAAACACTTGCGCCAAAACGTCAACGGCGCTGGCAGACTGTTTCAAAAGTAGCTGCATCGAGGAGTTGGAAACGATTGCTCGCCCCATTTTACTTCCGACGAAGTCTTCCACATCCTGCGTGATAGTCGTTAAGCCTAATTGATATTTGCGGGCGCGCTTGGCTAATGAGAATAAGAAGTTGGCAGAATCGTCATATTTCATCAGTTGCCAAGCCTCGTCAACAATCAACATACGTTTCCTCTGGTCGGTACGCGTAATATTCCAGATGTGATTCAGAACAATATACATCGCCGTTGGTCGCAGTTCATCTTCCAAGTCGCGAATGTTAAAGACAACCATATTATTATTAATATCAATATTACTCTGTTGCGAGAATATTCCAGCAAACGTTCCAGAGGTAAATTTGCGAAGTCGCTGAGCCAGGCTTGGACCAGTTCCGCCCATGTGAAGCAAGGTGTCGTATAGGTCGGAAATCGTCGGTGGCGTAGAATTGTGCGTCAATGGATCCGAAGTAATGCCGACGCGCGCGTAAGTGTCGATTAATGCTTGATCAATATCAGCTTCTTCCGCTGGTGATAGTCCTGCTACAACTTGTCCACCAGCTCCTGTTCCTGCACCACCCAGCATTTGCCTGAGTAGCCCGTGTAATGTCACTAAATTAGCTCGCAGTGCGTCATCTGCTTCATCAGTATCAATAACACGCGGCAAATCAAACGGATTGATTCTCGTGTCACTACTTAAGCTCAATCGAATATAGCTGCCACCAACTGCGTCGCATAGTTTTTGGTACTCATTTTCTGGGTCAATAATCACAATATCAGCCCCGACCATCATGCTTCTTAAAGCTTCCAACTTAACGGTAAATGATTTACCAGCACCAGATTTAGCAAACACGACCATATTGGCGTTTTCCAGAGAGAATCTGTCAAAAATCACCAATCCATTATTATGCATATTAATTCCGTAAAGCACGCCCTTATTGTCCGTCAAATCGGCTGAAGTGAATGGGAAGCTGGTTGAAATTGCACCAGTATTCATGTTGCGGCGAATCTGTAGTTCATCAGTCAATTGTGGAATAGAACTATTCAATCCCTGCTCCTGCTGGCTGGAAGCCACTTTTGAGAACACCAATTGCTGACCAAAAATAGTTTCAATTTTATGTTGGATGAAGTTTAGTTCGTCCAAGCTGTCGGCGTAAAGCGTGATATATAAGCCATAGCGGAAGAACTTTTCGGCGCCAATCTGCAATTGATCGCGCAATTCTTCAGCGTCTTGCAAAGCCGCTTCCAAGCCTGGATCGCGCACCTTTCCCTTTTCCATGTTTATATTCATGGTTGCTTCCAGCTGAGTAACTTTTTTGCGCAGGTTATTCAGAACAATTTGCGTATCGACTGGATAAATGAACATACTGATATCCAGCACTTCATCGATGTTAATGATTGAGCTAAGCCAGCCGGTGTAGATTTGGCGAGGATAGCCATAAACATACATCGTGCGGCCATATTTTGAGCCAAGTCGAAAATGGTCAGAATGAAGTTCAATACTACTTGGCGCGATAAAATCACGCAAAGTTCTAACACCAGTTAAGAAGGCTTGCTCGACTTCGGCTTGCTCCCTTGCTCGTTGCTGAGCAGCAATATCAACGGCATCTAATTTCTTCTTTGCCATTATGACCTTCCTCCTCTCGGTGATGGACCAGTTCCCTTAGTTACGTAAGTGGTCGTAAGTTCGCTTGGGTCAATTTCTTCTAGTGATTCACGTGACGACGTGTCGGGATTATATGAAGTGTAGAACAACTCGCCCAATTGTCGAGTATTCAATTGCCAACTTTTTACGCCCATTTGGAATAGTCCGTTCATAACCGAATCAACGCGGTTTTTAATTTCATCTTTGGCTTTGGTGTAAGTAATTTGGTCAATTTTTGTTACGGTTGCCTCTTTTTTCCCACTGAAGAAGCTATTGAACAATCCCTTAGTCTGTTGTTTGAAGGCATTTTCCTCGCCAGCTGGATAATATGGGACGACAACATAAAAACTCTTATCCATAATGTTTGCTTCTTGCGCCAGAATATCAATGAAATCCATATAATCGTCCATTAGGACGTTGAGGAGCATATTGTCTTGATTGCGTCGAATTTCAGCCAATCTGTCCAGATACGGACCAATGTCCACGCGGCGTGAACGGATAAGAACCTGAATTGGGAAATATAGAGAGTTGATGAAGTTTTGATAGCTGAACTCAATTCCCTCTCTTTCGCGTGAACTCATCAGATCAAAGTTGATTGATTCACATTCCACTACCGCCCGAAAACTGCCATCGCTCATGATGATCATATTTTCGCGCATCTCAGAAAAAAGCAGCGTATTCTGAGTGCTAATCGGTCCTTTTTGCTTCTTATTTTCAGGGGTTTTATCTGGAGATGGCGCGGTTGGACTTGGTCCCGAACCAATTGCCCCTGATGGCTGCTGAGAGACACCAGGAAGAGCCGCATTGGTTTGCGGAACCTGCTGATAAGATTGTTGATTTTGTAACTCTGGTTGCATAAACCCCACCTAACGTAGTGAAATCACCACTTCCTCATCTGATAATTTATTTTCTTGCTGAATTCGATTTGCCTCACGCGCAATTGTTTCAATCGAGAGGTCGCGGTTATTTGCCAGTTCTATTATAGCAGGTGACACCTCATTTACGCTAGTTTGCGGCGTAGTTGTCGGTCGAGTTTGAGCTGGAGCGCTCGCGGCAGGCCGTTCGGACGCTGGATTTAATACAGATTGACGCATCGTTGGGTACGGATTCATTTGTAGTGGTGTGGCTGGAGCAGGATTATCTGGCTGAGATGATTGAGGTGGTTGCGCGGGAGGCGGCGTAGCAGATTGCCCTGTTTGCATCTTTTGGATAACTTCTTGTCGCCTACGAACATCTGACTGATTTATTAAATGATTGATATTTTGCGCCGTAGCACTATTTTCATCCAATATGTCGTTGGCTGCCTGTCCTTCGTTGAATAAATCGGCACGCATCGAGCTATTCGGATTATTGACGCCACGAATTGACCAACCTTGACTGTCTACCAAATTCGCCAAATATGACAATCTTCGCTGGACTTCGGCTTGATCATAATTATTACCGTAAGTCTTTTCCTCGACTTTTGGCGCGATAACTTCGACTAATCTTTCAATTCCATCAGGCTGCCATAGTCGCTTTTTTGGTTTTAGCATAAAAGAAATAACTGCCGCCAAATAAACTTCCATTGGCTGGTCTTTTTTAAGAGGTAAAGCCAGGGCTCCAAAGAATAAAATTATCGGCACAGGAATTATTGCCAAGGGTAGAAAAATTGTACTCAAACCGTACGCAATAGCGATTCCGATAACAGCTATAATTAAGAACACAAACTGTCGGAAACTAAACGGCCCGAGCAGTTTGTCCTCCGCCTCGACATCTTGAGGAACTTTATACACCGACATACTGCTTATATTATATCAAAATATGGGGATTATAACATGTTGCGGAAAATCTTAAATTGTTCTTTAGTTGCTTTAGTTGCATTGGCCGATAGTCTCTTGTCGGTAAGAATTGTGTCGATAGCTTCCTTAAGATCTTGGCGTCCCTCATTAGTAAGAACAGATGTAGTATTTACAGCTTCCATTAATAACTTAACAGCATCAGCATCCGTAGTCGCTAAAGTTTCTGGTTTATATTTACCGCCTTGTAGCCAGTCAGCGAAGTAATTCATGAGGTCGTCCCTGTTATTAATATCACCCTTTAGCATATCGTCAATAAGCTTACCGCCCAAGAATGACGCCTTATTCTTTACACCAGATTCTGCTAATGCTGAAGCTGCGGAAGAGTAGAATTCTGGCGGCAATTCACTAAGAAGTTCGGCAACTTCCGCTGCGGTACCGTATTTAATCTGCTCTTCAATTGCAGCTTCACGTACAAATATACTATCTCCAGATAAATTAACTCCACCAGGAAGACTTATAGATACTTTATCTAGGGCTAATCCCTGCCTCTGTTTTGCATCCAATTTGTAGTGCTTTATAATTTGGCGAGCCTCATCAATTGACTTGGCATATTCGCTACGGCTGGTTGCTATGGCTGAAGCTAAGGCTGCATTTGCACCAATCAAATTGCCATTTGCATCTTTGAATACATTGCCGCCAGCCCTCTCCCGAAGTTCCTTGCTGTTTATCAATTGCTCTGCAAATTCACTATGCTGCTGGCGTTGAGCGTTATTCTTAATTAGTCCAGACACTGCAATTTCGGTTTCTAGGTCTTTAATATCATTCATGAATGCAGTTTGCTGCTGATGAGCTTTCAAATCTTGTCGAGTTGCATAGGTAGCTGACACGGCTCGTAGAGCGCGATCGTACAGAGGTCTCTTCCCATACGTATCAGTTGGTGCGTGACCCAGCGTAGCTTCGGTGTAGCGATTGTCATCTTGTGCGGATAACAGATCTGCACGCCTGGAAGCCTGCCTGGCCTCTAAGTCTAACTTCTTATACCTGGCTGTATCTCTAAATGAATTCTCGGCATTTTTCTGTGAAGTTTCCAGATCTTTTTTGAGTGCTCTACCTTTATGATCTGCCCAACGGCGTAAACGATTTGGGTTGAATCGCGCCATATTGGGGTTAGCCAGTTTCTTGTTTTTAATGGTCTCACGACGATCTTTAGACCAGTTCTTAGACCTGTCGTATAATCCCTTATTCTTGTCATTAACAAACCCAGCGAATTTACCCAATACTCCGCCGCTAAGTTTCAAGACGATAGGAGTTAAGGCTAATGGTATAACTTGAACTGCCATTCCTAAGATTTGCATTATTCCACCATTTGCTCCAGTGGCGTTTTGGATAATTATTATTCCAGCCAATTGTGCCCCACCGAATATTACAGCGAATGCCGGGAAAAATACTAACATTGTAAAGAATAAGTCTCGCCATTTCTTAAACCATTTTTCTGTGCCAGGAAGTAAATAGCAAACGAAGGCTAAAGGTGAAATGATAATTAGGATTACAATTAAAGCTTGACGTGCTGCCATAATTAGAAGCACTAAGAGAAGCACTAGACCTATTCCTACTAATGCTGATAGTGCCAATGGTAGTAGTTCTGCTCCCATAGCCACTGTTGCGACCACCCCACCAGCTAAAGCTCCGTTGGATAATATCATCACAATAAGTTCTGACCATGTCCAACCTACGCCCGTATTTTCTCCTACGGTGGATATTGTGTTTTTAATCCCCATGAAAGCGTCTTGGAAAGCGTAACCAGTTACGTTTGACAAGTCTAGCAATACAGCACAAAACGTGAACGATAAATTGACCAACACCGCCGCAATTACTAACCTAGGGAGCATTTTTTTAACGCCGTAATTGCTAATTCCTACAGAGGTCAATTGTGAGTAGATAATCACCAGAAACGCCACGATAAACGCCACGTTGCTAATGTTTCGCATAATGACCCACGCCAGATAAATTCCGCTGTTTTGGTTGGTTGTTTCTAAAGGCTTAGTTTTTAAGAATTCCTGAAGTGCACTGTACATAAGATCAATACCATCAGCCAGCCAGTTAGAAACTGGACATATAAACCATCCTATTCCCTGCACGTCACAAGAAGTGCTGGTTGAATTTTCAGATGGCGATTCAATTGAAATAGTTGAAGTGCTGGTTTGTTCGTAGGTGTTCGGTGGCGTAAATGAATAAACCGCGTAAGTCGCGGAACTTAGTGAAGATATTTCGCTTGATGGGAAATAAATAACCTTGGTTTCTTTTTTATTCTTATCTTCATTAACATAAACAAGCGAATTATCAGGTAGGTTAAATTGTTTGATCTTTTTATCATCACTTATTTTTGTATATTTTTCTTTATTATAGGTTAAATTATGACCGCTCCATTCTGCGTCTACGGCGTAAACAGAGATTGAGTGTGTTAAGGTATTAAGAAAAATGCCCACCAGCATCCCTGCTATCAGCAATATAAACCACTGCAGCCACTTGTTAAGAAGCTGCTTACGGGAAATTAACCACTCCATCTGAGGTTATATTAGCATTTTTGATGGAAAAAGTCAAGAGAAGAAGCTGTGTATGATTTTTTCTTGCTTAATGCCTTATGCTGTATTTATTTGCCGTATTTATTGACCTCTTCTGTAGTAGGAATAATTATCCCCCAGAACTACTATTATTCTCATTATTATTCTCATTATTATTATTATTATTCTTATTATTAGCAATTTTATTTAATGCTTGAACGACTTCTGGGTCAAGCTTAGCAAAAGTTGATCCTGATGGGTTTATTGCACTTGTCGCTTGGTCACTGCTTATGCCGCCACCGTTAATCCTAGCAAGCTGGGAACTTTTTGTCATACCAGTAAATTTATCTAGGGAAATAGACTCTTTCGCTGCCGCATTATGAGCACCATCTATAGTTGAGCCTTGTCCGCTTGCCCACTTTAGTAATCCAGGGTCCTTATCGAATACACTGCTATTAGACTCTTGAATATTGCTTCTAAGTTTCGCACTCATGTCGTCGCTCATGTAGCGTTTAGATTCACTTTCACTAATCGCCTGATTATGTGCGTCAATACCCCCTGGACCTCGACCAGACAAGAGTATGTTTTGTGCGGCTCGAGCTTTTACATCGTCTCCGTTTTTGATGGCATCAGATAAGGCAGATTTCAATTCTTGTATGGAAGCATTTCCGAAACTTATTTGTGCGTTTTTAACTTCTGTAGAAATTAATGAATGAGTCATCTCTTGAATTCGCGCCTTTGATCCAGGCAATTCTAAGCTACGCAGTCTGCTATCATATTTTCCAGAGGCAAGAGATTCTTTGAACCCTTTATCTGCGTATGCTTCATAGTTTGCTTGATCAATTTGACGAAGTTTTTTATTGTCATTGAACCGCTTCATGGCTTTATGGGCGCCGATAGTGAATGGATTTTTTCGTCCACCTATACCCTTACTTAAAAACTCTGCCTTCCTAGATGACATCATGCCTGAAGCTGTATTTGACACTAATCCGCCAAGCCGTGAAGCACCCAATTTATTAGCAAAGCCACCAATGCCACCTATGATTTTGCCCATGATTGAGTTGGATTTTATAGCTATAACAGCTACCATAAATGTTCCAATAAATAGTGCAGCTAAAGCCATGAGTCTCTGTATACTACTAGACTCCCCTGATCCTAGCGTGAGTGAAGCTGCAAACTTTAGTCCGCCATAATATATGGATGCTAGAGGATAAAGAAAAACCAATCCAGTAAACATGCTTTTCCATTTGTCAAATAGTTTTTGAGTATTTGGCAATACCCAAGCCACTAAAGCTACAGGAGAAAAAATAGCCAATATAGGAATAAGCATAGATCTTACTTGTAGTGCTAACAGGCCCGCTATAATTCCAATAATTGCTGGGATGATCATGGCGCCCAAGAACAATATTATGGCAGGCCAACCCAATACTGCACCAGCCGCTAAGGTGACTCCAACACTACCAACAACAGTAGCAGAAAGAAGTATAGAATCTAATAATACAGACCATCCATTTGCTGCTTTAAGCCCAGAGTATGATTCAAATCCACTAAATATACCGTCTATACTTTTACCGGTGATATTAGCAATATCAATTATCACCTGCATGAGATAGTAAGATATATTAATAGCTACCGCCACAATAACAAGTCTTGGTAGCATTTTTTTGATACCGTAATTGGATATTCCAATGTTTGATACCTGAGATATAACAATTCCTAAAAATATAACGACTAATATAGCGTTAGCTAAATCGCGCACCTTTGTCCACGAGTCGTAATAGGCTCCACTTCTATCAAGGGGGTTGTTGATTAGAAGAAATTCAAAAATAGACCAAGCCCCATCTGCAAAACCAATAGCGACGTTTATCGCTGGACATATAAACCACCCCAATAGTCCGCTATCCAGCACATCTCCGCAGTCCTTTTTATCTTCTTTGTCTGACGCGTCAGGATTCTCCACCTTTGCAGACTGGCCTTTTTGGCAGGCGGCAATTGAGTTGGGATCTGCATATGTCGTTTGGCAATAATTTGCGTCGTCTTTGTGAGAAGCTCCGTCTTTACAGGCCTCTAGCTCTTTCCCCGCCAGCCCCGCGCATGCAGTGTCTGTGGCTGACTGTTTTAGAGCTTCTTGATACTTTGGCGCTGACTCCACTAGGCGCTGGTATATATTCATACACTGCCATTCAGGAATTTTTGCGTCATAATGATCCTGTGGCCATTCACGGTTATTTGATCCGCCCACATTATAACCCTGCCCGATGCCAGGTAGGTAATATGAGTTAGTTAAATTTCCGTTACCATCTACATCTGGTATTTCCCAATCTTTCGAGTCGTGTCGTTGAGGTTGAGGATTGCCGTCTTTTACGCAACCTTTTATCATGGACCTCGAAACCAGATATTTTATGCTAGGATCGGAGTTCTCTGAGTCTTTTTTATATCCAGAAAGACTTGCTAATACACCAAATATTTTATTTTCTGGATATACTGATCCCGCTCTAGTATATCCTAGGTCAACGGGATCAAGAAGTGGTCCAGTATCATTTATGCATGAATCTAAGCTATCTTTGCCTCCTCCCGATCTTCTATAGCCTATTTCACAAAGGAGCACCTCTGCAGCAGATGATCTTCCCTTTGGTTGTATGTTGAACTGACTAATAGCGGCATTTATTAATTCCGAATTACATTCAAAATACCCACCAGAGCTATTATATCCAGCGAATCCCGGAAAAGTTCCCACATATACTGAAGGTTCATTTTCCCAAATATCACCCTTTTTTACCTTATCTATGCCGTGAATAAATTTGTCATGTTTTTTTGCTTCCATAAAGCAGGCGTTCATGACGCGTGCATAAACATAGAACTTATATTTTCCTTGAGTATTGAGACTGTCAAAATATCCGGCAGCAAATGTAGGTAAAGAGGTTAATAATGTAGAAATTGGTAATATAAATAAAGCGCTCACGCACAAATATAAAACTATATTCTTAAAGACGTTTCTACGATCGTACCCACTCATAAACATAATCACCTTCATTTAATCATATATGAAGGTGATTATGCAAATAATTATACAAAATAAGTACTTTATTGATCTTGGGTTTTTATTGTCGTCTCTTTGCCGTCTTCCTTGTAGTTGAATCCTTTGTAGCTTAGTTCCATGTGTATTATCCATGCGCCTGTGCCTAGATTTGCGTCGTTGCTATGGTTATTGTCGCCATATAGACTATCGCCTCGTTTGTGGTGAGTAACCAGTGCCTTAAGTACGCTATTTGATTCAATATCTCCTGAATCATTGTTGAGCCCATCAGTCCTATAAAAATTAGTACCAAAAAGTCCGTACCTATCGATTTGCACATCTCCAGCACCGGTCCCATAGGGATTCCTCAAGTCTTTGCCGTGATACCATGCTCCGTAGCACCCTTCTTCACTAGCTTTTGCCTGTAAAACGGCAGAAGCTTGAGTTCCTGGAACAGAAATGGGATAAAAGTCCTTTGGATCATCTAGGTTAGCTCCTATAGATAGTCCAAGGTGATTCATGTAATCCTTAAAACCTTGACGATAATCCTCGTATACAAAAGTTTCTGCCATAGAATTGGTAATAGTATCTACTGATGTTTTGTCAAGACCATATTCTGGGTTTTGCAACATACTTGTCACAGCAATTACTGACCCTACTTGAGAGCCTAATTTATCTGCAGCATCTTTTTTTTCAACTGAAATACAATTCTGAAGTGTAGGGATTTTTTCGTCTATATGCGGAAATGAAAAGCCTTGTTTTTTAATAAATTCTGTTAATGTTTCTAACGGTTCTTCACCTCTATTTAGCTTATCTGCCGTTTCGTCAACATCTACGGGTTTTTGAGGCATAACTTCTCTGTATTCTTGTCGTACCTGCTCTGGGTTTAATAGTGGTGGAGTAGTTGTCTCTGGCGTTGGACTCTGAACTTCCTGCGCTGTGGATGTTGTAGTGTCTGGAGTTGGCTCACTGTGAGTCTCACCGCAGGCTGACATTGGTAATATGCTGGTAGCAGCAATAGTGAGCGTAGCTATAGCTTTTCTTAGTAGAGGGTTTGTTTCTTTTGAATCGCTTGGGTTAAATTGTTCACGATTTCGAACCATAACGCTTGGGATCCTTCCTCTGACATTGTCAGATATTTTATTATAAAAACTCCTTAGACCTTCCAGTCCAATTGGTGATATCATAACACAAATTGTACAAAAATGCAATAAATATGGTATATTTTCCATAAAAAAACACCCTATCAGGGTGAAAATATCTGTGGCGCGCTCGACCGGATTCGAACCGGCGATCTCCTCCGTGACAGGGAGGCGTGATAGGCCAACTTCACTACGAGCGCATATCAATATCCCTTATATTATCAGATTACTTCTGTCTTTTCAAGGAAAATGTTTGCTTTTTTCGCTTGACTATTTTACAATTTAGGTATAAGAGAAAATTTTATGACAAAAAGAAATATTGTAATCAGTATATTTATCGCAACAGTAATCGCAGGGAGCGTTTTTATACCCAGAATAGCTTTGGCCGCCAGTTGCGGTGGCGCGGAAACCTCTGTTATTTCTTGTGACGGCGAAGGCAGTACGGCAATTATCAACATAATCAAGCAAGTTATTAAAATCTTAACCGCTGGAGTTTTGGTTGCGGCAGTTGGTGCTGTTATATACGGCGCATTCTTATATACCACTTCTGAAGGTAGTCCTGATAAGATAAAAAAAGCACGTGAAGTCTGGACGAATACTGTCATTGGGATAATAATGTTTGCGTTTATGGTGGCAATTACTAACTTTATTATTCCAGGAGGAGTTTTCGATTAATGAAGAAGATTATAATAGCGATGTCTTTAATGATTATAGGGTCGTTTGGGGCGAGCGTAACTTTCCCGAATACTTCTTTTGCGGAAGGTGAAATTAATGAATGTGATAAAAAAGGTAAAATTTTAACATTAAAGCCGTGGTATTATGGATTGACGAAAGGTGACTGTTCTATTAAAGATATTGGTTCAGACGCTGATTCACAGGCAAAATTTATCTGGAAAATCGCGCTTAATATCGTTGATGATTTGCTGCAACTTATTGGTTATACGACCGTTGGATATATTATATACGGCGGATTCTTGATGATGACCAGTAACGGTGCTCCAGATAAGGCCGCACATGGGCGAAAGACTATTATGAGTGCCGCGATCGGTCTGGTTATTGCCCTAGCTTCTGTTGCGTTGGTTAACTTTATATCATCAAATATAGGGGTATAGAATGAGATATATGGAATTTTTTGCTGGATTGTTGGGGAGTGCTGATAGTCTTGGCGTGCCGCAGAATAATGATGTAGATATTATGAAGTTTGTTAATTTGGCATTTTGGGTGGCTGGTGTCGTAGCTGTTATTATTGTGATTATTGCTGGAATAAACTATTCCCTGTCCTCTGGCGATCCAGCTAAGACGGCTAGCGCAAAGAATGCTATTCTATATGCAGTCATCGGTTTGGTAATTATTGCTAACGCTATTGCTATAACAGGTTATATTATAGGAAAGGTTTAAGATGAAGATTTTTACAAAAATCCTGACGGCTGGAATACTAATGATTGGGCTTCTTGGAGTGTTCACTCCAGTGGTGTCTGCGGCTAACGGTATTAATATTTGCTCAGAGGAAAATGGAAGCAACAACTCTGTCTATTGCCAAAATAAAGATAAAGGTGAAGGTCAAGTGAACGGTATTATAAAAACTATCGTTGAAGTTCTACTTACGGCCGTTGGTGCTATTTCGATTATTATGATAGTTATTGGCGGTATTTTATTTGCACTTTCCAGCGGTGATGCTCAGAAGGCTGCAAAAGCCAGGAGTACTATTTTATATGCTGTCGTTGGATTAATAGTTTCTGTATTCGCTTCGGCGATTGTCAATTTTGTGTTTGACGGGTTTAATAAGCCTGTCAAACATGATGAATCTAGTAATCATAATAAGGAGTAAAAATGAAAAAAATGATATTATCGGCATTAATTGTAGTTTGTTCGGTGTTTGGATTTTCAGCCATATCAGTAGCTTCTCTTCCGACAAACGTTTCCGCGCAAGCTGCTAATAGCGTCGTAAAGAAAGGTATAAAAACTGCCACTACGGCGGATATGGAAAATAAAAGCATTGCAGGTGAAGGTGGACTAATAAATATATTGATTAATTTTCTACTGTGGACTGTTGGAGTTTTATCTGTTGTTATGATTATCTTTAGCGGATTTCGCTATATCACTTCAGCTGGAGATGCCTCAAAAACGAAGTCTGCTCAAACTGCCCTCACTTATTCGATAGTTGGTCTAATTGTGGCTGTTTTTGCTTGGGCTATTGTCAACATAGTACTGGATCGGATTGGAGTTAAGACGTCGTCTAACTCTACGAACTCGTCTGTATCCTCTAATTAGTTTTGCAAATAACAGATAAAAATGTATAATAGTAATATCATTAAACAAGGAGAAAATAACAATGAATAAATTAAAATTAATCTTGGCGGGACTACTGGTAGTACCAACTGTTGCTTTGGCTGTAGCTCCAGCTGCAAGCGCTGAAGGAGACTTTACTCTAAATGGCGGCGTTAGCAGCGCGCAAGGAGATGGTGTTGGTCAGGTATCTACAGATCCTGAATCTTTAGTTAAGAAATTTGTAAACATATTCTTGTTTGCCGTCGGTGCATTGAGCGTTATTATGCTTATCTGGGGTGGTATCCGCTACACTACTTCAGCCGGTGATAGCAATAAGGTCCAGGCGGCTAAGAACACAGTTTTGTATGCAATTGTCGGTTTGGTAGTTGCAATTTTGGCATACGCAATCGTCAATATGGTTATCAGTAAGATTGCATCAGGATCATAATCTTTCCTATTAATAAAAAAGAGCCTCGCTGATGAGGTTCTTTTTTTGTGGCTAAAAAAATACCGCCAACTTGTGACGGTATTTTCTGTGAAATGGTTTTTACAGAACTTGAATCTTCTTTGCTTTTTCTTGCTTTATCTTTTCAAAAGTAATTGTCAAAACGCCATCTTTTAATTCTGCCTTAACGCCTTCTTCATTTACAGCGGTTGGCAATGCTAATGTACGACTGAATTCGCCCCAGTAGCACTCTTGGATGTGCCATTGGCGAACATCTGCTTCGTCACCGCTAGACAGTGTGCCGCTAATTGTTAAAATACCGTCAGAAATGCTTACGTCTAGGTCGTTTCGATCTACGCCGGCAGTACGAGCTTTGATAACTAGGTTATTTTCTGTCTCAAAAACGTCAACAGCCAATTGACCCATTGCATCATCAGCTTCATCTTCCCAATTGTCGTCGGATCGTGTTGTTTGCGTACTGTTGCTTCTACTGTTGTCGTCGTTAAAACCAGGTAGCAGATCGTCGTTATCATCATCAATAAACGCCGCTGCCAATTCCTGTTCTGTTAGTAATGTATCATCTTGCTTTCGGGCCATAATTTCCTCCACTTTTATAATAGGCTCATTGACAAAGTCTCTATTAGTATAACTGTAATGTGCGTTATAATCAACAGAGAAAGGCTTAAAACGTAAAAATTACAATGTTTGACACGCTATTATCAATTATCGCTCCTCACCACTGTTATAAGTGTGGTAAAACGGGTGGTATTTTATGCTTAAATTGTAAAAAATACATCATGAGTCGGAAGTATGATATGTGTGTTCTATGTGGCGATTTATTGGAGAATGGCAATTTATGTAAAAAGCATAATCTTCCCTGTGATATGATCTGGTGTTTTTCGCAGCGTACAGGTGTTGTCGCAAAGATTATTGATGATTATAAGTTTAACCGTGTTCAGGCGGCGGCCGATCTATTAAGCGAATTCTTGGACGAAGCTCTGTCTGAATTGCCGTCAGAGACAGTAATTGTTCCAATTCCTACAATTTCTAAGAACATCCGGCGTCGTGGATTTGATCATATTCGAAAAATTGCTATTAAATTATCTCGACGAAGAAAAATAGAATGTCGCTCCCTGCTCCGGCGCAGAAATAACGTCACCCAGCATTTTACGAAGTCTTCTGTCCAGAGAAAACGTCAAGCAAAGGAGTTTTTTGAAATTGCGGGTAAAATTGATAAAAATAAGCGATATATCATTATTGATGATATATTTACGACTGGCTCAACTGTGTTGGCGGCGGCGGAATGTTTGAAGAAAAATGGCGCCAAACACGTGGACATTGCGGTTATTGCCAGACACGGGCGCCCGAAGCTATGAGTGATGGTAATGACTGCCGCGATGGATTTCTTGGGCGCGGTATAATTGCTCGGCTAAAATAAGCCGAACTAATTGGTGTGGAAACACTAAGTTAGATAATGACCAAACGACGTTGGATTTTTGGCGCAAGTCGCTGGTAACTCCGTAAGCACCACCGATGATGAAGACGATGTGCTTGTCAATATGTTTGGTTACTAGGTCGGATAATTCTGGCGATGATAGGTTTTTACCGCGCTCATCGAGCAAAATAACAAAGTCGTCCGAATTGAGGCGTGAAAAAATACGCTCAGACTCTTCCTGGCGCGCCCTGTCGCCTTCAAAGCTTGAATGCGGTAGAATAATCATTTCCGCAGCAAAAGGTGCTCGTAGACGCTCTAAAAAACGAGAAACGCCTGGTTGGACCCAGGCTTCATTCTTTTTTCCGATCGTTATAATGGTGATTTTCATAATATCTATGGCGGAGAGAGAGGGATTCGAACCCTCGATGAGTTGCCCCATACCGCTTTTCGAGAGCGGCCAGTTCAACCACTCCTGCACCTCTCCATATCTAACTAATTCGGGAAATTATTTTTTATCAGTCTTCTTTGAGTCTTTGGCCACTATAGTGCCGATAATACTCCAGACGATACATAGAGCTAGACCAACGCCGCCTAATTGACAAAACTTAATCATCCACTTACTGGCTTCATTCCAAGTTATCAATTCAAAAAACTCTGCGCCAGCTAAAATTGCTATAGCAGTTGAACAGATTGCAACAATTCCTAATCCTGAATATTTTACGTACTTAATAAAATTCATACCCCTCCTTAGGTTAATTGGTACACCCGGCAAGATTCGAACTTACGACCTCTGGCTCCGCAAGCCAGCGCTCTATCCAGCTGAGCTACGGGTGCATACAGCCTTTCGAAAAAAACGATTGGCCGCAACAAAAAATATAAGGTACCTTCATTGCTATAAAGCACTGAACTTTTGTATTCTACCACATAAAATATAGTCAATCAAGCTATAGCTTTATCAGCCGAATAAACTTCTCTAAGGCGTCTGGCTTAATTTCTTGCATTGGTAGGCGCGCTCCGAGCATATCAACAATTCTCTCGCCTTCTGCTTCGGAAAAATAAATAGTTAAACCTGGTGAGAATCGCTTTACTGGCAATAATAGAATCGAATGTTGGTTGTTTTCGTGAATTAATCCAAATGCGCGAAATTCGCTAAAATCGTGTAAAACGTCGGCGATGTAAATACCTTTGGGGCTAATCGCGTAGTTTATTACTTGTGGGGTTTTGTTTGATAATACAAACAAGGCTACAGCCATAATTGGTAGTAAAACTGCGAAAGTCCAGTTCTTAAACACTAAAATCGCCAAAGCCATTAGTCCTATCAACACGATGACGAAAAACACGTACCACAATTTACCGCGTTGGACTTGCACGCCTTCTGGCGCGTTCCAGGCTATTGGCTCGGTTAAATCAAGCCTGTCGGGTGATGGCGTTTCAAAGTCTTGGTTTTCTGGACTATCGTTCATGACGTTAGTATATCACGATGAGAATTAGTGAACAATTAAACGTTAGTGGTTGATCCGCCGCTTAAAGCTGCGCCAAGGATGAAGTTGATTATGGCGTAAGCAAAGACTGCGATTAGTAGACCGATGATTGCATATAAAATTGTGTTTTTGGCGTTTGTGACGGATTCTTTTTTACCGCCAGATATTACGTAGCGGAAACCGCCGAAGATTAGCATAACAACACTTAAGACGCCGACGCCGAATAGCATAATGTTGATAGCTCGTCTTACGATTGATGAATCACCGTTAGCTAAGTTGGCTGGCGTATTGTCGCCGCGTGCTGCGTTAATTCCGGCTGGCGCACCGCCCTCACCTAATGCGGAAACTGGAGCGGTTGCCAAAACTATACCGAACCCAATTGTAAGTAATCCTATTGTAATTTTAGAGACGTATTCTTTTATCATAATTCTATTATACCCTATTTACGATAAAGCTATTAATAATTACACTTATATGGTACACTAAATAGTGAATTTGGAGGAGTACCCAAGTGGCTGAAGGGGACGGTTTGCTAAATCGTTAGTATGGAGAGATCTGTAGCGGGGGTTCGAATCCCCCCTCCTCCGCCAAAATTCATAGATAGTACGGAAGGGTGACCGAGTGGTTGAAGGTACCGGTCTTGAAAACCGGCGTGCGGTAAAACGTACCGAGGGTTCGAATCCCTCCCCTTCCGCCAAAACAGTACTATTGAAGTCGAAAAATAGGAGATTCGTGCGAGTTTCCTATTTTTTTATTTCTCTTGTTTGGCTTGAATCGTACTTTCGTAACTTGCGCCAGAAAGGCGATCGAACATAAAACGTCGGTTAAATAACGCTACGACAATTGTAATTAATACGAATAATATGAACACTAAGAACGCAATTGCGAATAGACAGAGAAACAATAGCGAATTCGCTTCCTTATTAAATTCATTCGCGAGGTAAAACAAGCCTGCGGGAATGATGTGAAAATATATCGTGAGTAAGATTCCTCTGAAAATTGTGCGAACCCATTTTTTATTTTCAAATGTTAGCCCAAACTTTAATAATGCGCTACCAAAAGTTTTACCGTTCAGTAGAGGAATTAGGCTAAAATAGAGGGCTAAAAATAGCGAAAACGGAAGTTGGGTTTTTGATAAGGTGTAAGGAATACGGACGATAACAGCGTCGATTATTAGGGACAAACTAATGCGAATTCCAGAAACTCGTGAGCCAGCCTCAAGGGATTTTTCATCTATTTCCTCCCTGGACGGAAGTAGCCACATTGCAAACCAGCCCAGAAAGTAACCGATGCATCCGCCTATCGTGTTCTGGATGATATCATCGACGTCGGCTAATCGGTAAGGTCCTGAATAGATGAAATAAAGTCCAGACAGTTGCGTTAACTCAAAGAATAAACTTAAAATAGCTGTCAATAACAACGTCTTTTTAAGGTTACATTTGAAATAGTAGCGCAGGTAAATTCCGAACGGAATGAGCATTAAAACATTGAAAGCGGGAACGTAAAAAGTGGGATGTTTTATCGCCATAATCCAAGTTGAACTATCTGTTAATACAAGTGGACTATTCTTTATAAAATCTGCGACGAATGAAAACGGAATTAAATTCAGATTTTCTGCGTAAGTTGTGTGAACGGATTCTGGATTTGGCAACGGTAAAATAACTAAGAAATATACGGTTAATAAATACAGAATAAAGGAATAGAAAATCAAAGTCCGCAGCTTATTGACGGAGCCATATTTTCGATAGTTCGCAATCATATACGGCAACGTGATAAGAAAAGCCAAAATTGGAAAAAGAATTAGTGCGACCTTAATGGAAATTAGGTATCCCATAAACTCCATTATACTAAACATTTTCTCTGTAAAATTAAGGATGACTATTTCTATGCTGGGAAATATACTTGACAAAAAACAAAGCTTATGCTAACATTGTAATCAGTATTCTAAAAATAGATACAAAAAAGAAAGAATAAAAATGAATTTAGTACAACAGTTTTTCACCGTTACAACTATGTTTGTCAGTTTGAATGTAGCGTTTGGTGTGCTGCTGCACGATACCAACGTCGATAAAGCGTTTTTATCATCTTGGAAAACATATAGCGTTCAAAGTGACGTTGAGGGTGAAATAAAAATGCCAGAAACAAAGCCCCATACTCATCCAGAACATGCTCAATTGTCAAATGTGTTGAAAGAAGGTTCAGCGCGACCGCGAACTACACCTCGTAACAACGATAAGAAGCGATTACGCCAAAAATATGCTGCTCGTGGTCAACATACTTTTGACGGATATCACCTTGATTTTGAAGGTGTGAGCTAGGCTATTTTAAGCTAATTACTTCCAGTTCCGAAACAAGCCGAGTAATGATTTTTTCTTGCTCGGCTAATTGCTCGCGAGTTTCCTCGACAAGGTGGGCTGGCGCCTTTTCAACGTAAGTCGGATTTTCCAGGCGCTTCTTTAATCCCGCCAATTTCTGACGTGCTTCGGCTAGGCGCATTTCCAGATTTTCCTGATGTTGATACAGAGTTTCGCTATCAATATCTAGCCACGCTTCCCTGTTTGCAGCCGCCAAACGTAGACCGCGAGGCTGATCTGTGTGTTCAATTGCCTCAAGCCGCATCAGATGCTTAATTGTATCTTGATTGTCGGCGATAAGACTGTCGTTGCCGTATAGCAATCGATATTTCTTATTCCCTGGCAGTTCAGCAATCACCCAACGACCTTCAGCGACCAGAAGCTTAAGTTGCTCGAATTGTTCGGCGGCAATCGGATCAAACTTTTCTGGAGTCGGCCAAGCTTCACGCATCAAAATGCCGTCGGTGTAATTAAGAGTTTGCCAAATAGTTTCCGTAACGAACGGTGCAAACGGATGAGCGATTTTCAAAGAAGTTGCCAAAACCCAAGATAATAACGGACGATTGATCGCCGTTTTAGATGATTCAATGTACCAGTCAGCCACGTCATCCCAGATGGTGTGATAAACAGTTTCTGATGCCTCTGAGAAGCGATATTGCTCTAATCGAACAGCGATGTTGTTGGCGGCGTCGTTCAATTGGCGAATAATCCAGTGATCGGCCGGAGTTTGCGGCTCTAAGTCGACAACTTGGTGATTATCGCCAATCTGAGCTTCAACAAATCGGGCAATATTCCATAGCTTATTACAGAAGTTGCGAGCAGCGATAACAGAGCCGCGGTTAAAGGCCTGACTTTGAGCTGGCGCTCGCCCAGAAATAAGTCCCATGCGTGTGGCGTCAGATCCAAATTCCGCAACCAATTCCATTGGATTGATAACGTTACCTTTAGATTTGGACATTTTTTGGTTGTGCTCATCATTAACCATTCCGTGCAGATAAACTTCTTTGAACGGTATCTTCCCTGTTCGGTATAGGCTAAGCATGATCATTCGAGAAACCCATGCGCGCATAATATCCATACCAGTTTCCATCATGTCAGTTGGGAAATAATTAGCTAAATCGCCGTCGGTCAGATAATCTGTTACGATGTATGGCCATTGACCAGATGAGAACCAGGTGTCAAAGGTATCCTCTTCCCTGATATATGTTGTGCCATTTACAACAATGCTCTGCTCGTTGGTGTGAGTATCAAATATCCAATCCTTAGGGTCGTTTTCATTTACAAACGCAGGAATTGGTATTCCCCATGGAATCTGTCGTGAAATATTCCAGTCTTTCAATTGCTCAAGATATGCGATAAGTTCTTTGCGCTTGGATGCTGGATAAAAAGTAATTTCTTCTTTTTTAAGCGCGTCAATTGCTGGCTGTGCGAGTGATTGTGTTTTAATAAACCACTGCTCTTTAATCATTGGCTCAATTATGCTGCCACACTTATAACAATGTCCAACTGCGTGTTCAATTTCAGTCTCACCGCGGCGTAGCTCTAATGCTTCCAGTGCTTCCAAAACTCGAGCGCGAGCTTCTACTGGTGTTAATCCTAAGAACTGCGCTGGTACATTTATCATCTTCCCTTCTGGGCTGATAATTGACTCTAGCGGTAAATCATGGCGTTTTGCAATTTCAAAGTCGTTCGGGTCGTGTGCTGGCGTAATCTTAACCGCACCGGTGCCGTAACTCATGTCGACATATTCGTCCGCGATGATAGGAATTTCCTTATCGATAATCGGCAGTAAAATGCGAGTTCCAACCAATTTTTTGTATCGCTCGTCATCTGGATGAACCGCCACGGCAACGTCGCCGAGCATAGTTTCTGGGCGCGTAGTAGCTACGATAATCTCGCCAATTTTATCTAGCGTCGGGTAAGCTATTTTCCACAACTTCCCTTTTTCGTTCTTATGTTCTACCTCGATGTCGGCAAAGCTGGTTTGATGTTCGGTACAATAATTAACAATTCGCTCACCTCTGTAAACCAAGTTGTCATCCCACATTTTCTTAAATGTGTCGTATACGGTGTTGATAACTTTGTCGTCCAGAGTGAATGTCAAATGCTTCCATGACGCACTAACACCTAACGCGCGCAATTGCAGCTCCATATTGCCGCGTTTTTCTTGTACAAAATTCCAAACTTGACTATACAATTGGTCACGTGAAAAATCGAAGCGACTCTTCCCTTGCTTCGTCAATTCTCTTTCATACACAACCCAAGTTTCAAACCCAGCATGGTCAGCGCCTGGAATAAATACGGCGTCGTCACCCTTCATTCGGTGATAGCGAATCAGAATATCCTTCAGGTTCATATCGAGTGCGTGCCCAATGTGAAGATTGCCGTTAGCGTTAGGTGGCGGCATAATGATTGAATATGGCTTACCTACCCCTGTTGGCTCTAATGCACCACTGGTTTCCCACAGGGCATAAATATTTGGTTCGTAATCGTTTGGTATGTATTGTTTAGCTAGCTGCATAAGTTATTCCATGGTTTTTTCATGTGAAAAAAGACAAAAGAAAACAAAGTAGCTTTTCACGTGCAAAAGCCCTTATTTACGTAATCCTCTAATTTCTCCACATGTTTATATTACATTTTAATTATACCACAAATTTATGTGGTGCTATGGATGAAATTAAGGTTATTTTCTAATCGTTTGATACGCTCGATATAGCCAATATTGAAGCGGCTTCAGTGGCAGCTCCCAAGTCGCTCCAGAATAGACATCTTCGCCGCCGAACGATCGCTTGAATTTCGTAAAGCCAGCCCACGGGTGATTTTTTGGTGCATTTTCAGGAGCAATTCCGTATAAATCGACTTTCTCCATTTGACGATGTTTTGCATCGATTATCGCTTCGGTGAGCAGGGCAGTTCCAGCGTTAAGTTTGCGATATTCTGGCGTAGAATTTGCTGCTGCATGTGCGTAAATTCGAGTTGTTTTTGAGTCGAAAAATAGGGCAGTAGCAATTACTTTATTATCATATGTTGCGTACCAAAATGAAGCATCTTTGGATGGAAGTAGGGAACCAGCTTGCTTATGAAAATATGAATCTGGGTGCGGCGACATGCCGGTTCGTTTGGCAACTTCGTGTATCAATTCTAGGAAATATTTAATATCGTCTGGGTTTTGAGATTGATGAACAGTTACGCCTTTTTTGTGATAATTCCTATAACAATTCCTTACAGGTTGCGCCATACTTGCTATAATCTCTTCCTCTGGTTGCTGGAGATTGATAACGTGTGTATGTTCTGGCTGCAAATGGACATAAGTGGCTTTTTTCCAATGCTCATCAGATAATACCTTAGAGAAGGTGGGTTTAATTGGTCCGACTCTGAGGAAAGTTACGTCTAGTTTTTTGCCGAGTTCTGCTAAGTCTTTTAGCGCCAATCGTAATGCTTCTTCGTTAATAGCGGTTGGACCGAAGGGGCAATATAGGCGAGAATTGCCCGTGCCGTGCTCTAATATTGCGAAATATTCCCATCCTCCACCTCTGTTGTGAAAGACTTTTCGACCGAGAGATTGTTGGAATTTTTCCCAGGCTAATGATTGTAGAAAATGTTGATTCATGTTGTAATCCTCACAACGTTATATTGCTGTCATTGATAAGCTTGGCTGAACTTCCATATCGTATGGATCTGTAGGCTCGTCAATTTGAGATCTGAAATAACCGAGAGTGGCAATCATCGCGGCGTTATCTGTACAGAGTTGAATAGGGGCGTATTCGATGTCAATTGGCAAAGCTTCGCGTAATTGACGGCGCAATTCTTGGTTAGCTGCGACTCCGCCAGCGATCACGACGGAAGCTGGCTGGAAGTTGTCAAACGCCTTTTTGGTTTTATTTACGAGAGTTTTTATGGCTGTATACTGGAAACTCGCTGCCATATTACGTCGTAATTCGTCATCTACGAGCGCTGGAAGCTCATGAGAGGGAAAAGTGAAGTCTTTACCGACTTCGTGCTGAACGGCTCTCAAAACGGCTGTCTTAAGCCCAGAGAAGGAAAAATCGTATTCGCCGGATAATTTGGCGATAGGCAAGTGGAATGCGTGTGGATCGCCAAGTTCAGCGGCTTTGGCGATGGCTGGGCCGCCAGGATACGGCAAACCGATGATTTTAGCAACTTTATCGAATGCTTCGCCAACTGCGTCGTCTTGAGTTTGTCCAATAAGCTGATAATCACCGTGATTTTTGAATAGGACAAGTTGTGAATGCCCGCCTGAAACGATCAACGAAAGCATAGGGAATGACGGCTGCTGTTTCGGCAATGTTAGAGATAAATTGTCAGATTGCTTATTGATAAAATTGGCGTACACGTGAGCTTCTACGTGATGAATCTTAAAGAGCGGCTTATTATGGATAATAGCGAGAGTTCTAGCGGCGAGAGTGCCGATTAATAGCGAGCCAATAAGCCCCGGCGCGTAAGTAACAGCGATGGCGTCGATATCATCCCAAGTGCAATTTGCGTCAGACAAAGCTTTTTTAATGACGGGATTTACAACTTCCAAATGACTACGAGCGGCAATTTCTGGAATAACTCCGCCGTATTCTGCATGAATATCAATTTGAGAATTGACGACATTCGAAAGCAAGCGTTCGCCATCTTCAACTATTGACGCCGCTGTTTCGTCGCAACTGGATTCAATTCCCAAAATCCTCATTTGTTTTTATTATAGCAAATATAAGTGGTAAAATGGGTATTATGAAAAACGAGTTGGTAAAAATTGCTAGAAAAACGCTACCTCAAGGAGCTTTGGAGAAAACCGAAAACGCCTATAGAGTTGCGCGCACGAAGATGATTAGCTTAAGGTATGGCAATCCAGCTCGTGGCTTGAGAATTATCGCAGTAACAGGGACGAACGGGAAAACTACGACCGCTTGTTATATCAATGAGATCTTGAAAGAGGCTGGCTTTAAGACCGCGTTATTTACGACGGCGGTGATTGAAATTGCTGGTAAGGAAAAGATAAATGATTTGAATGCGACAGTTCCGACTGTAGCAAGGCTGTTTAGCTTTTTTCAGACAGCTCAGCGTGAAGGTGTGGAATATGTGATTTTAGAGGCGACAAGTCACGCTTTATCGCAGCATAAATTTGACGGCGTGCCAATTGAGGCGGCGGTGATGACTAATTTGACCCAAGACCATTTGGATTATCACAAAACGATGGAAGCTTACGCGGCAGCTAAGGCTAAATTATTTGAGAAAAAGCCAAAATATATCGTGCTGAATCGTGATGACGAGTGGTTTGAATATTTTGACAAGTTTACGGCTTCTGGCGAGAAAATGACTTACGGGACGAATCCGGAAGCTGAAGCTCACTTAACGCACGTTAAGTTATATAAAAAGGGAACAGAGGCGAGTTTACTGATTGATCATCAAACTCATTTGGAGTTGGCGACTAATTTGCCTGGCGAATTTAACGTGATGAATATGTCGGCTGCGGTGTCGTTGGCATATTTGTTGGGGATAAAGTTGGAAGATATTCAAGAGGGCGTGGCGAATTTGGAAGCGATTCCTGGACGATTCGAGCGAGTAGAAAATAAGCTTGGAATTGATATTATTGTGGATTATGCGCACACGCCAGACGCGTTGGAAAAATTGCTAAAAACCACTCATAAAATTACCAAGGGGCGATTAACTTTGGTGTTTGGTGCGTGCGGCGACAGAGATAAGACAAAGCGTCCAATTATGGGCGAGCTGGCGGCTAATTTGGCGGATAGGATTTTCCTGACTGACGAGGAAAGCTACAACGAAAATCCAGATGAAATTCGGGCTATGATTCGTCAGGGAATTGAGAAAACGAAAAAGGCTCATAAAATGACGGAAATTGCTGATCGAAAACAGGCGATTTATCAAGCTCTGAGGTCGGCTGTTCGTGGCGATACGGTTCTGATTACGGGTATGGGTCATGAGCAGTACCGAATTGTGAATGGCAAGCGAATTCCGTGGAATGACAAGAAGGTCGTTCAGGAAATTATTTCTGAGATTGAGAAAAAGAGTCGTAAAATTTCGCTTTAATCTGTTTCCAGCTTTGTGATTGGCGAACTAATTTTTCTGCATCATTTGGGTTGAGTAGCAATTCTTCCACGGCGTCTTCAAGGTAAATGCCGCCCTGCGAGCCTTTGAATAGAGTTGTCGTATCTTTAATGTCGCTATTTTTCAGGAATTCTCCAACTTCAAGCGCTGTGTCAAAAGAAATTACTTTACAGCCATTTTTTTCAGCGATTGGTGCAAGGTGTTTCTTGGTCATTTTACCGACGGTGACGAGTAATTCTAACTGTTTAGGGTCGCAAATTTCACCGATTTTTTTATGCTCCGATTCGGATGTCTCGCCCAATTCATTCATATCGCCCAATACGGCAATTTTATGATCGGCAGAGATGGAATAGAGTGTTTTTAGCGAATTTTCCATGGCAATAGGACTGGCGTTGTAAGTGTCGTCCAGTAACGTACAGCCGCGTATGCCGCGTAAAATATTCATTCTTCCTGAAACTGGTCTGATTTTTGTTAAAGCTGCCGCAACTTCTTCAATATTCATTCCGCAAGCTAACCCCGCCGCCGCTGCGCCAGTGATTGAGCGAATATTATGTTTACCTAATACAGAAATATTGATGTCCTGAGAAGTTCCCTCGGAGTGTTTCAGATTGACAATACAACCAGTGTCTGTAGTCTTTTTAATTTCCAGGAAAACGTCGGCAGATTCATCGCCGTAACTTACGCGATTTCCAACTATGAGATTATGATATTTTTCATCGATATCGTGAAGGTTGAAGATGGTTTTTTTAGCGACTTGACTAATTGACAATTCCTCATGAGCTACCGTATCCATATTTTTGAAAAACTCCATATGTTCAGGAGCAACAGAGGTAATTATGGCAATGTCGGGCTGAATATAGCGCATAAAAGTAGCCATTTCACCAGGGCAATCAATACCGCATTCTTGAATAATTACATCTGGCGATTCGGGGTTTTTTACGCTGGCGTGTGCTGCGAAGAAGACTTTTAGCCAGGCTAGGGGAGATTTGGCGTTTTTTGGCCCGTCTACGCCTAAGATTTCCAGCGGCGCACTTAAGGTCGTATTCAAATTGCCACGGCTATGGCGCACGGTGAATTTTTCTGATAGAACAGTGGCGGTTGCTGATTTTACGCTAGTTTTACCAACGCTGCCGACTACGGCAATTAGCTTAACATTGGGATGAGATTTAAGATATTTCTTAACGTAAGAGCCGAGAATTGTTTCTAAGAGATGTTTGAATAATTGCATGGAGTTATTATAACAGATTGAGGAACAGTAGGGAGAAGGGCGTGGGGTTGCTTTTTTAATGATTTTATGGTATTATAGCAGTTATGAATACAAGCAGATCCAATAGAGAGCGAATGAGATTGAGTGAGGTTGCTGCTGAGGTCACGAGATCTTCTGAGTATATGGAAATATGCTCAAAGCTAGGTGGGACGGCATTAAAAATGGTAGGGGCAAAAC
The DNA here is from genome assembly GCF_022828375.1 of Candidatus Nanosynbacter sp. TM7-053. Lineage (GTDB taxonomy): Bacteria > Patescibacteriota > Saccharimonadia > Saccharimonadales > Saccharimonadaceae > Nanosynbacter. The sequence goes on along the minus strand of NZ_JAJQJX010000001.1, from coordinate 418,523 downwards.
GGTATGTTGTGTCTAAAGCTATAGATATTCAGCGTAGTAAACAAGAAAGTCAATATGAAACAGACGAAGATAGAGCTCTGAAATTAATACAAATTATGCCGTATTGGCTTGATGCTCAGGTAAAGCTTAATAATCATAAGAGTGATATGTCTCACAAAGAGATAAAAGAGTGTAAAGAAACAGTTACGAGATTCAATAAAATCATACGTACTATGATAGATGAAGAGCAGTGTAGTAGTATGAAGGAAACTATGGATTCTATCAATAAGGTTATGTTAATGCTTAATTATACTCGCTCGGAGATTGAGTACGCTAGACAGTCGTTTTATGCTGTGATTCAGGGAATGCGCCATGAAATTGCTGCTGAAAGTGCCTTAAACTGGACTCCGGGAGTTGAACTTGCTGAAATGACTAGTACTGAAGATGATCTTAATGGAGGAGATATTCATGTTTACTATGTTGATGATCAAGGCGAAAGGTTTGAATTTTACATTGATATAAAAGCGACTAAAATTTCTGCCTATAAGGCAAATGAAAGGAATCGTAGGCCGGGTTATTATGTAAGCTGGTCGGGATTTGATGATGATGATTTTTGTGGTAGAGTGCTTCCTGAAGACAGAACTATCAAGAGTAAATGTTCTTACTATGAGAAAAAAATTAAGGAAATAGTTGCCGCTGAAAGGCAAAGGCGTAGCAAAGCTCAAAGAACGCTGGGAAGGGCAGTCTAGGTAGGGTATGAAAGCTTATAAAGTTATTGACCCAGATACTCTTCCGAAGCTTGATGCTAAATTGCGTGCTAATCCGTTTGGCTCAGGATTTACAATGACGATTGAGGAGGACTTTGGTGGTAATGCTATTGCAAAAAGAAGAGGTATTGTTCCTGAGAAAAAGGAAGTTATCTTTTCACCTACTTCTATTGATGTTGGGAAGAGCAGTGAAAATACCAGAATTATTATGATAATGGGGGAAGTTGCTATTAAGAATGATGTTTTTACGGGAAGAATCTATGCATCGGAAGAAGGTGATGATGGTGATGATAATTTCCCTGAGCTACTAATCGTATAATACTGAATAATATCTAGATAATTAGCACTCACACTTGACGAGTGCTAAATTAGTGCGTTACAATAGATACGTTGTTAACGAAATGGAGGATAACGTGAGTACACCTATTAAGCCTCTTGGCGACCGTGTTGTAGCGGTGCGTGAAGAAGCAAAGACTCAGACAGCGAGCGGAATTTACTTGCCTGATAACGCTAAAGAAAAGCCAGTAGTTGCGGAAGTTAAAGCAGTTGGCGGCGATGTGAAGAGCGTCAAAGTCGGTGATCGAATTGTCTATAAGGAATATTCGACTACGGATTTGAAAATTGACGGCACGGAATATTTGGTTGTTCGCGAAGAAGATATTTTAGCAACGGTTGTTGGATAAAAAGGGGAGTTTAATTATGGCAAAAAAAGTTTTTTATGATGATGATGCGCGAAATCGCGTGCTTGGCGGGGCTAAATCGCTATACGATGCAGTTAAGGTAACTTACGGTCCAAAGGGTCGCAATGTTGTGATTGCGAAGGGTTTTGGAGGTCCAACTGTTACTCACGACGGCGTAACCGTGGCCGAAGGAATTGAATTGCCAGAAAACGATGACGAAACGCTAGGCTATAAAGTCGGTGCCGATTTAATCAAGCAGGCTGCTAAGAATTTGAACAAGCAAGCAGGCGACGGCACAACGACTGTAACGGTGTTGACATATTCGATTTTGAAAGAGGCGAATCGATTGATTGCGGCTGGACATAATCCGATGGAACTTAGGAAAGGCATCGAGCAAGCTGGCGCGGAAATTGTTAAAGAATTGAACAAATTGGCTGAGCCGATTGAAGGCAAGTCTGACCGCGTGGCTGAAGTTGCTACGATTTCGGCGGGAGATGCGGAAATCGGTAAATTGATTGCTGGCGTAATCGAGAAAGTCGGTAAAGACGGCGTGGTTACTGTTGAGGCTGGTCAAGGCTTGGAGTTGGAGGCTGAAGTTGTCGAAGGTTTTAGCTTGGACAAGGGTTGGGTGAGTCCGTTCTTTGTTACTGACGCGGGTCGCCAGGAGGCTGTGTACGAAAAGCCAGCAATTTTGATTACTGATAAGAAGATTTCTAGTGTACAGGAATTCTTGCCAATGTTGGAAAAATTGGCACAAAGCGGTAAAAAGGACGTTGTTCTGATTGCTGACGAAGTTGAGGGCGAGGCATTGAGTATTTTGGTGCTGAACAAGCTGAAGGGCGTATTCAATACCGTAGCTGTTAAGGCGCCAAGTTTCGGTGATCGCCGTAAAGACGTTCTTCGTGATATCGCTGTGCTAACTGGCGCGACTGTGATTTCTGAAGATCACGGATTGACATTCGAAAACGCTGGCTTGGAAGTTTTGGGTTCGGCGCGTAAGGTAATTGTCGGTAAAGACGAAACGACAATTATCGAAGGCGCGGGCAAACCTTCAGGCGTGAAGGAGCGAATTGCTGAGATTAAGTCGCTTTCAGAAAATGCTTCAAGTGAGTATGAAAAAGAGCAATTCGACAAGCGCGCTGCGGCATTGTCTGGCAAGGTTGCGGTTATTAAGGTTGGCGGCGCGACTGAGACGGAAATTGACGAGAAGAAATTCCGCGTTGATGACGCTGTGGCGGCTACTAAGGCGGCTTTGGCTGAGGGAATTGTCGCTGGTGGCGGCGTAACTTTGGTCAATTTAGCTGGTAATCTAAAAGTTAGCGGCGCGGATAGTTTGTCGGTCGGTCGACAAATCTTGAAGGATGCCCTGAAGCAGCCGTTCTTGCAGATTATGAAAAATGCTGGGTTGAATGCCGACGCGCTGCTTGCTCAAGTTGAATCTGGCAAACCTGGATTCGGTGTTAACGTTATGAAGCCAGAAGATGGTCTAATTGACGTGAAGAAGGCTGGCGTCATCGACCCAGCTCGTGTGACTAAAGAAGCTGTTCAAAATGCAGTGTCAATTGCGTCAACTGCGGCAACTATGGGTGCTTTGGTGGTTGATATTCCAGAGGCTGAAGTTGCAGCTGCTCCTGGCGGTATGCCGGGAATGGGTATGATGTAAATCTGCCCCGAGCAATAAAAATCCCGCCGAAAATGGCGGGTTTTTATTTTGGAGAAATGGCTTAACGAGGATTTGAGAAATAGTCGATTTCTTTAATGATATCCAGTAGAGCCTGAGCGCGGCGAGCTTCGTCAACAATAGCTACGGCAGCGTCGTGTGCTGGTGCGATCAGAGTTTTATCGTCCGTAGAACGAAGAAGTAATAGGTAAGTGTCAAACTTTTCCTCTGGAGAAACATCTAGCTTGTCGACTAATGGACGCAATTCGTTCAAGGCAGTTTGCTTAATCGTATCGAGCGCAGGATCTGCGGCTGCAGCTGGAGCTGGTGTGCTGATTGTTGGAGTTGGCGTAACTGGCTCCGGAGCGGCAGTCTTCGCTATATCAATAGCAGGCTCATCGTTCTGATCTGTAGCGACAGGATCCGGTGAGATGGTTGCAGGATTAATTACAGGTGAAGCTGTAGCATTTGTCTCTTCGAATTGTAAATTATTGTCTGTACCTTGTGACACGCCAGCTAATACCTTAGCCAGTTCTTGGTCGTCACTGAATGATTGATTAGCTTGAGAATCCATTATAACCCACCTTATATATTAAATTGTTTAAGCTTATATATGTTACACTATAACATGAGTTAATCAAGGAGCGCAAGATGTTAGATGATATGAATGTGATAAAACAATATGATCCAGGCGACGTTTTAAGCGGCGTTTTGAATATTCCAGAACAAGCTCGATATGAAGTGTCGATTCACGAAGGTGCGAATCAGCGTCGAGATTTTAAGAATATTGTGATCGCGGGAATGGGCGGTTCGGCTTTAGCGGCTGATATGGTTCGAGTTTTGACCGCGGGCTGGTTGCATATTCCGCTTGAAGTGGTGAAGGGCTATGATTTGCCGGGATTTGTGAGCGAGGAAACATTGGTTATTGCGGTTAGTCATTCGGGCAATACTGAGGAAACTCTGAGTTGCTATCAGCAAGCATTGGAAAAGAAGGCGTGTTTGGCAGCTATGTCGACTGGCGGAGCGTTGATTGAGCGAGCGAAGAATGACAACGTAACTTACGCTCAAGTTCCAGCTGGCGCGCAGCCGCGAATGTCGACGGTCTATCATCTGCGAGGATTGTTGAAACTATTGCAACATTTTTGGGTGATTGATAATGATTTGTATGATCAGGTGAAAAATAGTGCTGATTGGTTGGCGAGCGAAATATCTAATTGGACAGCTAAAATGCCAGAAGCTGATAATTTGGCGAAGCAAATTGCGAAATTAACAATTGGCAAGACGTTGGTTGTTTTTGGTGGTGAATTGACTTGGCCGCTGGCGTATAAGTGGAAAATTAGCTGGAATGAATCGGCGAAGAATTTGGCGTTCTCGAATCAATATCCAGAATTTAATCATAACGAGTTCATTGGTTGGTCGTCTCATCCAGTAGAGAAGCCGTTTACGGTTTTTGATATTCGTAGCAATTTGGAGCGGGACAGAATCCGCGAGCGAATGGAGCTTAGCGATCGTTTATTGAGCGGCAAGCGACCAAAGGCACACGTACTGGAACTTCGAGGAAAGACTCTTATGGAGCAGTTACTGTGGGGCTTGGTGCTGGCTGACGCGGCTAGTATTTACACAGCTATTCTTAATGGAGTCAATCCTGGTCCAGTTCAGTTGGTTGAAAAATTGAAAGCGGAACTTAGTTAATTTAATATCGTAGAGATTCGATTGGGTCGCGTCTGGTGGCGCGAGCTGCTGGATATACGCCAGAAATTACGCCGATGATTATCGATAATCCAATTGACAAGACGGCTGTTTGCCAATAAATATAAGGTGTGAGAGGTAAGTATAAGCTGGCAATATAAGCTCCCGCCAAGCCTAGTCCATAGCCCAATATTCCGCCGAGGAATCCGATAATTGCTGCCTCGATTAGGAATTGATTGACGATGTCCCAGCCCGTGGCGCCGACGGCTCGTCTGACGCCGACTTCACGCTGGCGCTCGGCGACATTGACAAGCATCACGTTCATAACGCCTATTCCACCGATTAACAGAGAAATAATGCCGATGACAGTTAAGATTATCGAGAGAAACCTCGCGACATTAGACTTCTTTTCGTTTATCTCTTCGCCAGAAACGATTCGATAATTCTTATCGCTATCATGATTCTTCTTCAAAATATCGTCAGCCGATTTTATGACTGAATTGAGATTTTTATGATCTTTGGTAGTTACGATGATTTGCTGAATTTGCGGCGTTCCTTGAGTGAATTTTTTAATCACGGACAATGGAATAATGGCGGCGTTATTAAAATTCACGTCCAAATAACTGGCTTGATTTTCAATATTCTTCAACACGCCAACAACAGTCAATGGTTGATTTCGGATGTAAATAACGTTTCCGATGGATCTTTCTGTGCCGAACAAATCGACCGACAATTGCTGACCGACGACAACTCCGCCGATGTCGTTGATAAATTGTCCAGTAGCAATTTGCAAATTAGCGACGTCTTTTAGCGATTCCGTACTACCGATTAACGCGGCGTTTTGGATATCGACTTTACCTTCGCGGGCGCGCAGTTCGGCGTGCAGGAAAGCAATTGGCGCGGCTTTCGTATTGGCAATTTTTCCTATATCCCTGGCGTCCGTTTCGGTCAATGTGTTGACTGTCGTCGTGTTGTCGGATTCGGTCAGTAGATTCGGGACGGCTTTTTGATTGCCAGACTTAACAATGGCGACAGGAGTGGATGATTGGTTGGAATTGTCGCCGAATAGGTGATTAAATCCGCCAGTTAGAGATAGAACCATGGTGATGCTGGCAATACCAATAGCTACGCCTACAATTGTCAAAAATGTTCGTCCACGATTAGCTCGTAGCGCCTGAGTAGCGTTTTCAAAATGATTTTTTACTAATATTTTCACGATTTTTTCGCCCTCGATTTCTTTGAAGATTTTTGCTTCTTAGGTTTTTCTTCTTTTTCGTCGTCTACAATTAACTTCTTAGTGAACTTGCGCTTTTCCTTGTGTTCGTCAGTGTCGATTTTTCCGTCCAACATAGTGATGACGCGACTGGCATAATGAGTCAATTCTGGGTTGTGAGTAACCATAATTATAGTGTTGCCGCGACGATGTAGGTCGGACAATTCTTCCATGATAAGATGACTCGATTTGCTGTCCAAATTTCCTGTTGGCTCGTCGGCTAAGATAATTGACGGACTATTAACCAACGCTCTGGCAATTGCTACGCGCTGAACCTGACCGCCAGATAATTGATGCGGCATATAATATTCACGCTGTCCCAGATGGAAAGTTTTCAGAATGCGGCTAGCTTCTTGGAGTCGTTTGACTTTTCCAAGTCCTTTATACGTTAGCGGCAACGCTACGTTTTCAATTACAGTCAGGCGAGGGATAAGATTGAAATTCTGGAAAACGAAGCCTATGTGCTTGGAGCGAATTTTGGCGCGTCGTCGTGAGCTGAGATTATCGACAGCGACATCGTCCAGATAGTATTCGCCCTCTGATGGCTGGTCTAATAGTCCAAGGGTGTTTAATAAAGTAGTTTTTCCGCAGCCACTTGGACCCATAATAGCGATAAACTCGCCCTTTTTAACAGTTAAATCGACGTTATCTAAGGCGCGAATCTCAGCATCACCAAAGCCAAATTTTTTGGTGACATTAACAAGCCTAATGCGTGGTGGAATAGTTTCTTTCATCTTTGACTTATTATAGAGAATGAACGTCAGTAAGTGCAACCATAAGGGGCAATAAAGTTGTGGTATAATTATCAACAAGGAAGGGTGCAGGAGTGGTTGAACTGGCACGCCTGGAACGCGTGTAACGGAGCAATCTGTTCGAGGGTTCGAATCCCTCTCCTTCCGCCAAGAGATATTTTAGAGGGTATTATAGAAACAAGAAAACATTATACGTACTTAATCAATATTTTGATAGACGCATATAATGCTGGTAAGCTACCAGAGATAAAAGATATTATTGTCGAACCTGAATATGGGTATGTGGCGTCAATTGAGTATAATTCTGGAGAACACAGAGTTTTATATGGACATGATCCTGGGTTTAATTCAGGAAGTGCAGAGCAATTAGCTAATGATAAGGGGTATACAAAGTTTTTGCTTAGAGAAAATGGCATAGATTGTGCAAGAGGTTCTGAATTTCTTTTACCTTGGTGGGCGGATATGCTGCGTCAATCAGACCGTCAGCAGTTTAATCACTCTATGCGTGACACAAAAGAAGCCCTTGGCTATATTGATAAATCTTTAGGATTTCCTGTCTATGTTAAACCTAGCAGAGGTTCTCAAGGAATTGGTGTAGCTAGAGTTGAAACCGCTGAAGAACTTGATAAGCTTCTTAATCAGTATAACGAGGAGCGTGTTAAAGTAGCTGTCATTGAAGAAGAATTAAAAATGCCTGACTATCGCATATTGGTTTTTGATGGTGAGGTAGTTAATGCCTATGAGAGACGACCTTTTTCTGTTAAGGGTGATGGAGTAAGCAATTTAGAACAGCTAATTGATTTGAAACATAAGACCTTGGTAGATTCTGGTAGAGATATACATTTTGAAAGGCAGCTACCTATAATTATGAATAAATTAAGGAAAATGGGTCTGTCTATGACCGATATTATACCGGAAGGCGCAGATGTTCAGTTGATGGATATATCAAATTTATCAGCAGGAGGAACGCCAGTTGATATCGGTGAAGTTATGCATCAGCGGTGGCGAGATCTAGCTGTCAGGGTGGCAAGAATCTTTGATTTACGAATATGTGGGGTTGATTTGGCATGTAAGGATATTACGCAATCAGATAGCGAATACGGCGTAATAGAGGTAAACGCAACGCCTGGTGTCAAACAATTTATGGCAAGCGGTGTGGCTCAGCAGGGAAAGCTAGAAGATATTTTTGTTAAATTCTTCCGAACATTATAATGATCTACCTTGCCGCAAATTCACTCACCAAATAAAACGACCTAGCAACAACGACGTACGTATCAAGCTGCTGGGCTTTCTCGATGGCTTTTGTGAGAGCTCTGTCTGGATTGTATTCAATCTCGACTGCAGATTTCATACCGTATCTGATTATAACAAAAATAGGTTGTAATTTTTACTAAATAGCTTGCAAAACACTAGATATAGCGGCTATAGTTATTATTGTACGCTATATATATAGCGAGCCCATAAATAAACAAAAACACAAGCTACGAAGACAAGCCACCAGATGAGGTGTTGGTGGTTTGTTTTTGAGAGGGGAAATTAAGGAGGGTATGTGAAAGAAATTAACGTAATTAAGCGAGATGGAACGAAAGAGCCGTTTGATGCAAATAAAATTAACACGGCTATTTTAAAAGCATGCGAAGGTTTGCCGGACCAAATCTCTAAAGTCGTTCAGGTGGCGACTGAATTGCAACTGACATTATTTGATGGAATTACAACCGAGCAATTGGATGAGGCGGTTATTCAAACGGTACTCCAAAATGTTAAAGACGATCCAGACTATGATAAAATTGCGGCACGATTGCTACTGAAAACTGTCTATAAGCAGATTTTGGGCGATTACGAGACGGCGGAAGAATTGAAAAAGCTTCATGCGCGCGAATTTCCGAAGTTCGTTAAGGCGGCGGTAAAAGAAGGATTGTTGGATAAGCGTATGGCTGACGGTCGATTTGACTTGAAAAAGCTGGCGGCGGAACTTGATCCAGCGCGTGATGATTTGAGTAAATATTTGGGCGTGGTGACTAATAAAAATCGTTACGCTCTTCGCAAGCAAAACGGCTCACCAATTGAAACACCTCAGTTTACGCACATGCGAATTGCTATGGGACTTAGCTATAACGAATCTGACCCAACAACTGCGGCGATTGAGTTTTATAATCACATGAGCAATTTGGAGTACGTCCCAGGCGGCTCAACGCGAGTTAACGCTGGCGGTTCTTTTCCGCAGCTCAGTAACTGTTTCTTGCTTAATGTCGATGATGATATGGAATCAATTGCTAAGGCTGTTCGCGACACAATGTGGATTGCTAAAGGAACGGGCGGAATTGGCATTGGCTTTACGAAGCTACGTGCAGCGGGCAGTCCAGTTAAAACCACCAATACTGAATCGACTGGCCCAATTCCATTCATGAAGATGATTGATACGGCACTTTTTGCGGTTTCTCGTAAGGGAAAAAAGGCTGGTGCGGCTGCAATTTACATGGAAAACTGGCACCTGAATTTTGATCAATTTGTTGATCTTCGTCAAAACTCTGGCGACCCATATTTACGAACCAGATTTGCAAATACCGCGGTATTTATCTCTGACGAATTTATGAAGCGAGTAGAAAAAGATCAAGATTGGTATTTGTTTGATCCTGCGGAAACTCCAGATTTGACAGAGTTATATGGTGAAAATTTTTCGGCACGATATAAAGAATATGTAAAGATGGCGGAAGCTGGTAAATTGCGTACGTTTGATAAAGTTCCAGCTCGTCAGCAGTTTAAGCGTATTTTGACCAGTTTGCAGGCGACATCACATCCGTGGCTGACTTGGAAAGACACGATTAACGTGCGAGCATTGAATAACAATACGGGCACAATTCACCTCAGTAACTTGTGTACGGAAATTACATTGCCGCAGGATAAAAATAATATTGCGACGTGTAATCTGGTGAGTATCAATTTGTCAGCGTTTCTTAGCGAAGATAAGACTTGGGATTGGGATAGATTGAAAGAAGCGGCTCGTGCGGCGGTGCGACAATTGGACAATTTGTGCGACATCACTCAAACGCCAATTCCAGAAGCGATGCATTCGAATCAGCAAACTCGAGCGATTGGCCTCGGGATTATGGGTCTTTCTGACGTGCTGGAAAAGTTGGGCTATTGTTACGAATCGAAAGAAGCGTATGATTTGGTTGATCAATTGACGGAGTTTATCAGTTATCACGCCATTGATCAATCGGCTGACCTGGCGAAGGAATTGGGCAGCTATCCAACATTCGCAGGCAGCGGTTGGAGCAAGGGTCTTCTTCCGATTGATACGGTCGATAAATTGTCGAAAGATCGCGGCGTGAAGGTGAAAATAGACCAAAAGACGCGACTGGACTGGGATGGTTTGCGAAAGAAAGTGAAGAAGGGAATGCGAAATGCGACTCTTATGGCAATTGCGCCGACGGCTAACATTGGTCACGTGGCGGGAACGACTCCTGGAATTGATCCGCAATTTGCACAGATTTTCAGTCGCTCGACTTTGAATGGAAAGTTTTTGGAAGTGAACCATAATTTAGTTCGCGATTTGAAGAAACTTGGATTGTGGGACGATTTGAAAGATGAGATTTTTGCGGCGCAAGGCGATATTCAAGATATTGACGGCATTCCTCAGAATATCAAGGATGTTTATAAAACAAGTTTCCAGCTCAGTCCGTATGCGTTTATTGAGGTGGCGGCTAGGGCTCAGAAGTGGGTCGATCAAGCGATTTCTCGAAATATGTACCTGGAGACGCGAGATATTGATGAATATGTGAAGATTTATTCGGAAGCGTGGAAACGTGGCTTGAAAACGACATATTATCTACACGTTAAGCCGCGTCATCAGTCGGAGCAAACGACTGTTTCAGTTGATAAAATTGCAGAACAAAAAGTCCGCACAAATAGTAAAGTGCGCGGATTTGGATTTGCGAAAATTAATAAATAAGGAGGAAATTAAGATGGGAATTTTAGGTTCAGGATTACGCGATGGATTGTCACTTCACCCAATTCGTTACCCTTGGGCGTATGATCTTTATAATCAAGCAGTGGCTAACACGTGGTTTCCAAACGAAGTTCAATTAGTGCAAGATTTGGCAGATTTTGAAAAATTGTCAGACGATGAAAAGCACGCATTGAAAACGGTTATTAGCTATTTGAACCCAAACGAGTTATTGATCAATAAATCATTGGCGTTTGGTATTTATCCATACGTGAACGCGGCGGAAGCTCAACTATATTTGTCAAAACAGATGTGGGAAGAAGCTAATCACTTCATGACGTTTGAATACATTATTGAGACATTTCCGTTTGATCGTGAGGAAATTTACGCTGCGGGATTTGGTAAAAAATCATTGGCTGATAAGGCTGACTTCCAGAATAAGCATTTGGACGTGATGCTTGATCCGAATTTGGATATTTATTCGCTAGAAGGTAAGAAGGACTTTGTTAGGTCTTTGGTGGCGTATAACATCGTGCTTGAGGGAATTTGGTTCTATTCAGGCTTTATGGTTGGTATGAGTTTCCGTCAACGTAATTTGTTGCGCAATGTCGGCTCGCTGCTGGACTGGATTACTCGCGATGAAAATCTTCATTTGACGTTTGGTATCAATTTGCTTTTGACAATTTTGGACGAGAATCCAGAATTGCAAACACAGGAATTCGCAGAAGAAATCCGTAACTTGATTTTGCAAGCGGTAGAACTTGAGAAGGCTTATAACAAAGACATGCTACCGAAGGGAATTTTGGGATTGAATGCTGATTATGTCAACCAGTATGTTATGCATATGACCGACCGACGCTTGCAGGAGTTGGGTTTTGAGCCTGAATATAACGTTCCGAACCCAGCCAAATGGATGGCGGCTGCTAACGACACACTGGAATTGGTGAATTTCTTTGAAAGCACAAACACTAGTTACGAGGTTAATACTACGAAGTAATGGGAGTTGATGACATGAATGAATTAGCGAAAGAAATATTAGATACAGTCGAAGTTGGTGCGTTGGCAACGGTGAATGTTGATAGAACGCCTCTGGTAACGCCGCTGCACTTTGCGTGTTTTGGCAATTCTATAATTTGGATATCAGAGCCGACTGCGCGCCATTCAGAAAATGCGTTTCGAAACGGTAAGGCGGAATTTGTGGTTTGGGATGATAAAAAGCGAGCAGTTTTCTTAAAAACTAACGTGACTGAACTTCCAGAATCTGAGAAAGAGGCGGCAATGGCGGCTTATAAAGAGAAGTTGGCTGATTTTATGCCACGTTGTCAAAATCCGCAAATATACGTTGCACCAATTGGTGAACTTGATGAAAAAACTACAACGGGCAATTGGCTGCATTTTATTGCATAAGCACTATATCTAGCGTAAAATTAGTTAAGTAACTACTAAATATAGGGGAAAATGAAAATGAACGCAAATCAGATTATTACTGATGACATGACTTTGGAAGAAAAATTGAGTGCCATTGACGCAGCTCTTAAAGCAGCGCAAGAAGCGGCTGATGATCAAGCAAAGTCGAACGGCACTGTTGCGGCACCAGTTGACCCAGCAAGTTTGACTATTTGTGACGGTTGCGAATAGAGTTTCGAGCAGCGTTTTACTATTGACAGCATAGCCAATTATGTTGTATAATTAAGAGCATCGTGAAAAAAATTGAGACTTTTTCAGGATCTGAGGCTATAAAAGAGATTAAACAGTGCGCTAAAAAGGGCGCATCTGAAGGTCTATATGATCCGAGCCCAAGAAGACTGCGCGTTCCTCTTGAATTGGTTACTGATTTGCTTTTTGGTAATGTGGGGGATGTTGTCGTTGAGGGGGCTGATAATCTTTTTAAGGCAACTAAGAAAACCGAGGAAAACAAGGGTGTTATATTTGCTACGAGTCACCTAACGGACGTTGATGTTTCGACTGTTGCTAGCGTAGTTTCTAAGTTTAGAGATATAGGCGTGACAGTAGCCTCCACTAATATGGGTCTTTGGCATCAGAGGATACCATATAAACTTGTTGGGATGGATAACTTTTTTCAGGTTCCGTATGGAAGAGATCTGTCTGTGGGAAAAGATGCTATTGATAATAAGTACGCGTTGCCGTTTAATGGTGACGATTACTTAGGTCTGCAAGAAAAAATAACAGATAGTGGACTTTCTGTTATTACTGCAGCGCATAACCCGATGAGCAATATTGGGATAAAAAATGACGGTGAACTGCCAGAAAAGGCGGGTAAATTAGCTCCTCATCTAAGCCTGGCGACGGGTGCCACCATAATTCCTGTACTTATGCAGGTTGAGGGTCAGAAGAGAAATCCTAATCAACTCAATGACAATGCGATACATCTAAAGTGGCTTTTGGGTAAAAAAGTTGTGCGACTGGTATTTGGTGAGACTATTAAGCCTAGTCCTGATGAAGTTGAAGCTTATGCCAATGTTTCGCATGAAGCGTCTTACTCAAAGGCGGCTCGTGAAGAGCAGTGTCGCATATTGGAGGCGTTTGGTGGGAAGGCGATATTGGGGTATATGCGTGATAAATATGATCTGGTATTGGCTGCGTAATAAGGAGAGATAGTTAAAATGACTGCAGGAATAGATAAATTTACTCCAACCCCAGAAGAGCAAGGATTGTTCAATAAAGTTTTCTATCCAGAAATCACTGAAGAGTCTGATATTGACGTAAAAGAAATTGAGCCACAGAGAGAGGGTTTTTCTCTGCAGGTTGCGCTTGATTCTCTTAAGAAATGGATGTGTGGTAAACGAGAAAAGCATAGCAAACCTTTTGGGCTAACTAACAATTCGGCGGTAGAAAAACTTGAGGCAGCCGGAGAAGAATTGGGATTGCCAGAAACAGACGTTCGTCTTTCCTCTGGACTTAGGCTGTTGATGGGCTTAATGCATGGCAAAAAGGAAGTTGAAATAATTGGCGAAGATATCTTGATTGAAGCCGCCAAAAAGGCCAAAGAAGAAGGCAAGGGAAGTGTTATAGCGCCAACACATTTCAATGGAGAGGATGTTCCTACGGCTAGTTATTTGGCGTCTTTGTTGAACAAAATTAATATCGGCGTAGCGTCGACTAATAGAGATTGGATTAAGAAGGGCGTTGGCGGAATCAACCTAGAGGCTATACAGTATCTTGCGTTTGGCACTAAAAACTTTTTTGGGGTGCCATATGAATGGGTAGATAAAAAGAGTAAAAAACCGGTTCACTTTTCAACAGACCATTACGAAGAAGCGGTTAAATTTGTTGAGGATGGTGGGTCTTTGGTTTTGGCTGGATATTCAGCGGATGACTCAGTAGGTCGAAAGCCTCGCAGTGAAATGGGCTCTGCAGCGATTCATACGGCATTGAAATCTGGCGCAGACTTGATATTTGTTTACGTATCGTCAGAGGACAAGAAACTTACTATTAGGGTCATGGAAGATGAGGATGGTATGTTTGCAGCGTTTAGTAACTCATATAGAAAGGCGCTAAAGATGAAGGATTCTGATGCATCCAAGCGTTTATTGTCATCATGTAAAGAGTACTTAAAAGACAGCGAAATAGGTAGGGTTATAGCAGAAGAATATAAGCGCCGATCAGACAAAAACAAAGTCTAGCGAGCAGCACAGAAGTCTTAGTTATTGACAAAATAAAAATAATGTGATATCATTTCACTGTATAAAAAATTAAAACAAAAAGGAATAAAATGGCTGAAGAAAAAGATATTCACGGACTTACCGAAGGCGTATTGAGTCGAGACGATATGTCGGCATTGACTTACGTATTGCAACACGTGAAAGGATCTAGCCCAAGTTCGGCGACGAAATTAAGCCTGGAACTGGAAGAGCTTGACGAAACTGCGTAGAGATTTAGCTAGATAATAATCCACCTCTGTTGTATACTGGACAGTATGGAACAGATTATTTCTCAAGTAGTGAAGCAACTTTTTGATCAAGATATATCGGTACAATTGACGCGTCCTGATCCGAAGTTTGGTGACTTTGCTACAAATGTGGCGTTGCAATTGGCTAAGCCGCTAGGGAAGAATCCGCGTGAAATTGCGGAGATGATTGCTGAAAATCTGCGCAAGGAAGAGGAGTTTAGTGAAGTAAGCGTGGCTGGTCCAGGTTTTATCAATGTAAAACTGAGCGATCAATCCGTTCTAAATTCTTTGAAAAAAGAGCCAACGACGAAGCGCGCCGGTCAGACGGTTGTAATTGAAACCAATTGCCCGAATCCATTTAAGGCTATGCATATCGGACACGCTTTGAATGCGATTTTGGCGGACACGATGGCTAATCTGTTGGCGGTTGATGGCGCAATTGTGCATCGAGTGAGTTATCACGGTGATGTTGGAACACATGTTGGTAAAAGTATGTGGGCGATTTTACGTGAGATTGACGGCGATGTGAATAAATTGAACGAAATCCCAGCTGATAAGCGAAATGAATTTATGAGTCGCATGTACGTTGAAGGTGCGCGTGCGGCGAAAGAATCTCCAGAGGCGAAGGCGGAAATTGATGAACTAGCCAAGCAATCATTCGTCCTGGATGATCCGCTATATAAACAAGTTTACGAAATCTGTAAAAGTTGGAGTTTTGACGAAATTGACTCTAACGTTGGGCGACTTGGAAACGTGCCGATTGAGCGACGTTATGTTGAGAGCGAAACTGAAGAATTGGGAAAATCTTTAATTAAAGAGAAAACTCCAGAGGTGTTTACCAAATCTGACGGCGCATACGTCTTTAAGGGTAGCAAATACGGCGCGTTCGACAATGTATTCATCGGATCTCATGGCAATGGTCTTTACGGGGCGCATGATATGGGATTGATTCAGTTGAAGTATAAGGACTATCCGAATTTGGACTTGTCAATTACAGTAAATGGTGAGGAGCAGGCAGCATACTTCCGTGGCGTGATTGCGGCTAGTGAATTGTCGATTCCAGCCTTGAAGGGAAAATTGTTCAATTACGCGACTGGCTTGGTTAAATTGACAACTGGGAAAATGAGTTCACGAACAGGTGAGGTTGTTACAATTGGCTGGCTGTTCGATGAGTTTAAGAAGGCAATTGAAAATGCTGGCGGCGAGCCAACTGACGACGTGATTGCTGGTGCACTTCGTTATCAATTCTTGAAAGTGAAGATCGGCAGCGACGTCATATTTGATATTAACGACGCGGTAAGTTTGACAGGAAATACGGGAAGCTACCTGCAATATGCTCACGCTCGAGCGCGAGGTATTTTAGCTAAATCCGATAAAGAAATTGCTTTTCCGACAGAGTTGTTTGACGAGGATAAAATGCTGGTCAGAAAATTGAGTGAGTACGTGGACGTGGTTGATCGCGCTAAGGAAAGTCTGGAGCCTCATCACATCTGTACATATTTGTTTGAATTGGCGCAAGAATTTAATCGATATTACGAGAAAAATCAGGTTATTGGTAGTGACAAAGAGGCACATCGCGTAGGAATCGTGGCAATTTACGCCGACATTCTTAAGGCTGGACTGGCTATTTTGGGAATCGTGGCGCCAGATCGCTTGTAAAATATACTATATTAGTATATAATATAAATTCGTGAATGAACGACCGAGTAAACAATTAGATGAGCAACCATATACATCATTTGATGATCGATATTTATCTGCTCAATTATTAACTCCGAGAAGTGATATAGCAGAGAAAAGAGGCGTTAAGCGAGAACTCTTGTTAGAGTCAGAGAAGCTTTGTGACATAAAAAATGTGTACGAAAAGTCAGATAAGACGTTTGATGATATAGCAGAGGCCGCTAAATCTGTTGCAGAGCTTGTTTGCGAAACGCTTAATTTTAGGTCAACGGGTAATTTTTCAAGTCCGCTTGAAGCGGTAAATATTGCCAAAGACGAAGCTGCTAATTGTTATGGACATACAATCGTTGCGTCAGAATGTTTAGAAAAATTAGGAATTGAACATTTCATTAGTTACGCAAATCAGCATACATTCATCACGCTATTTGGCCGTAGTAGCAATAGGTCGTTTATAATAGATGTTTTGACAGAGGAGTTGCGCTGTGAAATGACTGACGCCATTGGCTTTGATGGAATAGATCCAGCTGAGCAGTTGTATTATGGTGAACTCAGAGCTAATAGTACTTTATATACAGATTTATTATTGCAGAAATTGCCTTCGTCCGTTAATAGAAGTGATTTTGTAGCTCGACGAGAATGGTTGATATTCTCGGATGGTATGAAATATCGAGATGGCTACGGAAGAAATGCACGACTACAGATGCTTACTCTGCCGTCCATTCCAGGTAGATTATTATTGCTAGATGAATATAATGCTCGAATTGATCAGTTGAATGGGCGATATAAAGAGGCTGCGGATAAAATAGTAGACTTGTCTGGTATATATTTGGATGTTGATTCTCGGAATGATTTGAAAGAAGCGGATAAATTATGTAGAGAATTAATAAAACAAGGCAGTAGTGATTTGGCTATTCAAGTAGCGTCCGTGGTAAATGATAGTTTGTTGTCGGGAGATTCTTCAAAGAACAGGCTGTTTCTGCCTGATGTTATACGTAAAGTAGCTAAACATGATAGGGATATTAACTTATTAAATGAGGCAATTATGTTGTACAAGGAAATTATCAATAGTAAACCTAAGTATGATAGCTTGGCTGTGGGGAAGTTAAGGGCTGCCGAAAAGTTGCTGAGGTCTATGAGGGCTGCTGGTGTGATAGTACGCGATGCTACCTGTGATAAAATTAGTGAATAAATATATAATAAAAGGAGTTTTATAGTTATGAAATCTTCAGAATCAACTAAAGGTTCAAAAGTATCAGCTAAGAAATTAGCTTCGAAGAGTGTAAAAGCCGCGGCGAAAGTTGCCGCTCTTAAGGAGAAGAAAATTGTAAGTGCAGCTATAAAAGACACTCATATGGGTGGGTTTATAAACTTTATCCGTGAACAGGGTGTTGTCGGTATGGCGGTTGGTTTGGCAATCGGTACCGCAGCTGGCGATACGGTTAAAAAGTTGGTGACGGCATTTGTTGACCCGTTAGTGCAGTTGATCGTTGGCTCTCAACAAGGATTGCAATCAGCTTCATTTACGGTTGAAATTGCTGGACGTAAAGGCGAGTTTTTATACGGCGCATTCGTTAGCTCGTTAATTACGTTGATAGCCGTTGCATTTGTTGTATATGCAATCATTCACTTCTTGAAACTCGATAAATTAGATAAGAAAAAAGATTAAAACCTTAACTAATAAGTGTGCCTACTGATTCTCCGCGGGTTGCGCGGAGAATATTTCCGTCTGTAAGCAAATCACAAATTACAACTGGAATGTGCTCGTCCATAGCTAGTCCAATTGCCGCCTTGTCCATGACAGCAATGTTAGGATTTGTTAGAGCTTCTTGATAAGATAAATGATCAATTTTTACGGCGTCAGGGAATTTCATAGGATCTTTATCGTAAACTCCGTCGACTTTCGTTGTTTTAACCACGGCGTCACACTGCATTTCTAGTGCTAGGTTTAACGCTGCAGTATCAGTAGTCAGAAACGGTCTGCCGGTGCCGCACGCTACGATTACGATGCGGTTTTTCTTAATATGGCTAATGGCGCGTCGGAAAGTATAGTGGTCAATAAATTGATTGACTTCAACCGTAGATAATGCGCGAGTTGGCAGCCCCGCGTCATTTAATACGTCAGCTAGAGCAATTGCATTCATAAGTGTAGAAAGCATGCCGATATTATGTGCGGAAACAGGTTGAATTCCTTGACCGATGATTTGATTGCCGCGAACGTAATTGCCACCACCAACCATAATTACAATTTCAGCGCCGTCGTCCAGCGCTGGTCGAATTTGTTCGGCAATCCAGCGAGCGCGTTTTGGGTCAAAGCCGCTGGCGAAATCGCCCTGAAGTTGTTCACCTGATAATTTGAGTAGGATGCGTTTTGTCATGATTTTAGTTTAGCACGCCTTATGGAAGTGGTAAAATAGAAATATGAAAGCAAGTTTTAAGCCGAAAAAGATTTTGTGGGTGGATTTGGAGATGACCGGTTTGGATCCGGTTCGTGATGAAATTTTGGAAGTGGCGGCAATTGCGACGGATTGGAATTTTAAGGAAATTGCGACGTACGAAGGAATTGTGCGTCACGATTCGGAAAAGCTGGCTAAGTTGTTAGATCGAAATGCTGGCTTCTGGAATGAGCATCCGGAAGCGCGACGCGGGCTGGAAGAGCAGAATGAATCGGGCAAACCTTTGGCGGAAATAGAACGCGAATTGTTGGCGTTTTGTGATGAGCATTTTGCGGGTGAAACGAAGATTTTGTTAGCAGGCAATTCAATTCATCAAGATCGTCGATTCATTGACCAATGGTGGCCGACGTTGTCAAAAAAACTACATTATCGTGTATTGGATGTGAGTGCTTGGAAGGTTGTGTTTGAAGGCAAATACGGTAAGAAATTCGCCAAGCCGGAAGATCATCGAGCGCTGGAAGACATCCGCGGCAGCATTATGGAACTTGAATATTATTTGAAAAAGGTAAAGGTATGACACATAAACAATTTGAAGAATTTATTTTAAGTTTGCCGGGCGTATGGCTGGATTATCCATTTGGCGAGGATGTTGCGGTATATAAATTTGGTAGAGATAATGACGGTGCTGGGAAAATGGTGGCATTGGTGACGGAAGGTTCAAAGCCGCTCAGAGTAAGCCTAAAATGCGATCCGTTGTTGGCGCAGAATTTACGAGAAAAATACGAAACGGTTTTACCGGGCTATCACTTAAACAAGAAACATTGGAATACAATTATTTGTTCAGGTCAATTGACTGACGAAGAGGTCTTTGATTTGGCGAGGTTGAGCTATCGATTAGTCTCGGAAGCCTAATCTGCTTTAATAATTTGATTGATCTGCTTCTGAATATTCTCTAAGTCGCCAGCAGTTTTTACTAGCCATTCGCGCATCTTTTTTGACTTGGTGGACTTGTACACCTTTTTCATCATGTTGATTGTATCTGTTATTTGCACATTCATCTCATGGGCATAGGTAATATCCAATTGCGTGTTCAGAAGAGCTTCGTCCAATTTTTTCTCTAATTTTTCTGACGGATCTAAGGCGAGGATGTCCTTTTGTTTTTCCTTATAATTGATGCCGGTTGCCTGAAGCGCTTCGCCCATTGAGGCGTCTGCGGTGGTCAGCACTGCAACTAGGGAACTATTAGTGGTTTGTAAACTAGTTGAGCGGAATTTATTATTGTATTTTTTGGAAATAGTGAGTAGCTTATTAACGCGCGCCGCAACTTGTGACGGACTAGCGCTTGGCATAGAATCTTGTGAAAAAACGAATATCGCAATCAGAGTTATCAATCCGATAAAACTCAAAATAGCGATGATGATTTTGGTTTTTTTATCAAAACCTTCCGCTGGCGGAGGTGTGGCAATTTGATTCAGATAATCGATACCTTGAGGTTGGTTATTCAAATTGTCAGGATACATATTTCTATTTAACCACAAACAATAACAGAGGTAAAGAGTGATATAATAAAAATATGAATGATGCCAAAGAAGAAGTGCGGGCGCGACTGAACATCGAGGATGTGATTGGTGAGTATGTTCAGTTGAAGCGAGCGGGGCGCAATTTGAAGGGTTTAAGTCCGTTTACCGACGAGCGAACTCCGAGCTTTGTGGTCAGTCCAGAAAAGCAGATTTGGCATGATTTTTCTTCTGGAAAAGGTGGCGATATTTTTACGTTTGTGATGATGGTGGAAGGAATGGATTTTCGTCAATCGCTGGAGCATTTGGCTCGGAAGGCGGGCGTTGATCTGACTTTGTTTTCTAGCGGCGACGGACGAACAGCCAAGCGCCGTGCTAGGGCCAGAGAAGCGCTTAAATTAGCAGCTAATTTCTATCAGCAGAATTTGGTAAAAAATTCATTAGCTCTGGATTATGTGGTTAAAAAACGGCGATTAAATCGTCAAACAATTGGTGATTTTTTGATTGGCTATGCGCCGGAGAATGGCGACACGCTGACGAAAGCGTTGGAAAAAAGAGGATTTTCTAGACAGGAATTGGCGGACGCTGGCTTGTCGAATAGGTTTGGCGGTGATTTATTTCGTGGGCGAATGATGGTGGCGTTGAGTGACGGCAATGGAGAGGTTGTGGGATTTACTGGCAGAATTATTCGTGACGATCCGCGCGCACCAAAATACTTGAACACGCCGCAAACACTGTTATTTGATAAATCGCGACATATTTTTGGTTTGCATCAGGCCAAGGAAGCGATTCGAAAAAGCGATGTGGCGGTGATTGTTGAGGGCAATTTGGATGTGATTAGCAGTCATCAAGCGGGCGTCAAAAACGTGGTTGCGACCTCCGGAACGGCGATGACGACGCAACATTTGAAGTCGCTTAGTCGATTAGCAGGGCGGATTCGCTTGGCGTTTGATGGCGATCGAGCGGGAGTTAACGCAACGGAGCGGGCAATCAATTTGGCGCAGGAAGTCGGTGTGGAGTTGGAAGTTGTGAGTTTGCCTGATGGCGTCAAAGATCCAGACGAATTGATCCAAAAAGATCCAGCGCTTTGGCAAGCGGCGATTGACCAATCTCAGCCAGCGGTGGATTGGGTGATTGCCAGATACGCGGAAATGGAGAATTTGAAGTCGGCGGAAGGCAAGCGAAGATTCTCGACTATTGCACTGAAGATTGTCCGAGGTTTGAAAGATCCGGTGGAGCAAGAGCATTATTTGTCGGTGATTTCTGAAAAAACTGGCGCGTCAATTACTGCACTGAAGGCAAAATTGTCGAATGAAAAAGTCACTGAACATCAATTGAAAAAGGCAAAAATTGAGAAAGAAAAACCGACTCCGGTTCAGGATGAAACTGAGGATATGCTGGCGGGGTTGGCGGCGAGTGAAAAATCCGTGCGGCGCTGGTTGGCGGCGGTTTCTGGCGAAATGTTGGATGATGACAACGCGCGGCAATTGATTGGCTATTTGCGAAAGAATCCAGACGCGGATTTGGGTGAAGTTCCGCTGGACTTGCAAAAAATCGAACAGTATGTGAAAATAGTACAGTTGAAAAGTGAAAGTCGTTACGCCAATTGGGAGCAAAAAAGCTTAGACGAAGAGATGGCTCGGCTAGTCAGACAGATAACAATCAAACATCGCGAAAACAAAAAGAATCAACTATTAACGCAGCTTAGAGAGGCCGAGGCGTCGGGCGATGAGGTTTTGTCTCAGAATTTGCGCCAGAGCTTAAATAATCTGATTAAGGAGAAAATGTGAGCGACGATATCACGACGAAGCCAGTAAACTTAAACGAAGATGATGATTTTGATCCAACGCTTATAGACGAAGAAGAATCGGAAGATTTGGATTCGTTGACAACTGGGCAATATTTGGACGACGTGTCGGACGACTCGGTCAGGCTGTACTTGCGCGAAATTGGTAAAATTCCACTACTTAGTGCTGAAGAAGAAATGGACTTGGCGCGCCGAATTGTCGAAGGCGACAAGAAGGCTAAGGATAAGATGGCTGAGGCGAATATGCGCTTGGTGGTGTCAATTGCTAAGCGTTATTCTGGTCGTGGTTTGGACTTTTTAGATTTGATCCAAGAGGGAAATACTGGACTTTTGCGTGCGGTTGAGAAGTTTGATCCAGATAAGGGATTTAAGTTTTCGACTTATGCAACTTGGTGGATTCGTCAGGCAATTACGCGTGCGATTGCTGATCAGGCGCGAACGATTCGTATTCCAGTTCACATGGTGGAAACGATCAATAAATTGCTGCGTACTCAGCGACGAATGACACAGGAATTGAACCGTGAGCCGACAATTGAAGAATTGTCTAAAGAATTGGACATGGAACCAGAGAAAATTGAATATGTCATTAAGATCAAGCAGGATATTTCTTCTCTGGATGCCGGTGTTGGTCGTGACGGTGAAGATGATGATTCTGTGTTGCAAGATTTTATCGTTGACGAAGATACGGTTTCACCAGAAGATTCCGCTTCAAATCAATTGTTAAAAGAGCAAGTTCAGGAAATTCTATCAAGTTTGAGTGATCGCGAGCAAAAAATTGTTCGAATGCGTTTTGGTTTGGACAATGGAAAAAACCACACTTTGGAAGAAGTTGGTCAGGAATTTGCGGTTACGCGTGAGCGAATTCGTCAGATTGAAGCTAAGGCGCTAGCAAAACTTCGCAAGCACAAAGATGCGAAAAAACTTTACGAGTATCTGGATTAATTAACACTGTTCGGGCGATTTACAAAAATGGGCGTCGTGAGTTGCGGCGTCTATTTTTTGATGTAATTGCTCGAGGCTGCCGTCGTTAATGATGAAATAATCAGCAATAGCAATTGGTCCACCTTTTTCCAAATTCTCGATTTCTGACCAGTCGCGCTGATCAACTTCGTGTGGTTGCATTGGGCGTTCTATGCGCTTAGCCATTCGTTGATAACGGAGGTATTTCGGTGTAACAATAGCAATAACAACGACCTGGCCAGGAAATTCGTGCTTAAGGAGTTTATATTCACTCCAAGTGTATAATCCGTCCAAAACGATTTTATTTTGCCCAGCATTTATTAAGTCGTGGATGTTTTTTATGACGCGTTTGATTACGAAATCTTTGCCTTCGCGGCGACGAATCTCTTCGCGAAATTGTTGTTGATTGTCCCAAGTTTTTTCAATTCCAGCCTCGTCCATGGCTTTATAAATAACGCCACCGAAGTAAATTTTTGGAAATCCTTTTTCTGTCAAATATTCGACCGCCGAACTTTTGCCGCTACCGGCCAGACCGACAAGGGCGATAATTTTGCAGCTATGCTCGCTTGTACTCATGGGGATTATTGTAACAGCTCTTCAGCTGGGTGGCAAACAGGTGTGGCTGCCGGTTGGTTGTGTTGATTCCTGCGAGTAGTTTGTTCTGGAGCTCTTGACTTTGATATGAAACAGTCGGCCCCGGTTAGAATGGTTAATTTACCACGACGATCGCCAGCAGGGCATCCTGAGGGCTGAAGCCGGGCCGCAGTTTATAGCGGTCGCGCGTAGGTATCTTGTGCCGGGGATGGAGATACTCGATTTCTTCGTAACTCTCGCCGTCGAACACCTGCCAGATATCAACAGGAGCGAGCGGTAGCTCATCGCACTTGGGTTTGTAAGTATGAAACGCCTGTAGCAGGGCGAAAATTTCCTCGCCGCTATAGTTGTCGCATCGTCGAGCATGCATGTCATAGGTTGGGTCAGCAGATTGCACCGTGAAGCTATCGCCTCCTCTGGCGACTATTTCCTTGATGAGTTGCTGGCGATCGCTTACGCCAAAGTGTGCCGACTGGATACCGCGCAGCAGTATATTCCGACCCATAAAATATTGGCGAATTGGTGCTTCAATTGTAGCGGCTATGGTATCAAGCGGGCGGGGTGGGTTGGCATCGTAGCGATATGGATTTTCGGACGTGACGCTATATTCTGGGCAATCAACGTTAATGATGAGCGGTGTCACTTCGCGGTTGCGCTCTGGTGTAGATTCGGTGTTATCACCACCACCGTCAAGCCGTTCCGGATCATAACCCGGATCGTATTCAAATGTCTTGCCTTCAAACATACTTTTACCCCCCGTGATTTATCGGCCCGCACTGTCTTTTAGTAGCTCGCGCGATATCTTCATTATAGCATTATAATGTGGCCGGCTTGGGCTCTTTGCGATACTGGTCAGTAGCATAATATGCTATCAGGGCGGACAAGGTGGGTGGCGGGTATGGTTGTGTCATGTACTAATTTTAACAATTTGTTGACATTCTTCCAAATAGAGAGTATGTTTGTGATAAGTATTATGGAAACAGTTCATGGATGTGCTGAAAAGTTACCTCAGGATCCACTTTCTGATTTTAGTATCTGGCGCCGTTTTATAGAATATCGTAAAAAAGTTCAATGGGGTAATATATTAAAACAAGTTAAGGAGCTAGAATCAAATTTTGATCGTAATAAAGCATGGAAAAGATTTGTTAAAGAACCTGTTGTTGATCAGTATGGTCAGGTATGGATGATTTGGAAGAATCCTGACACTTCGTCACCTAATCCGAAAGATCGATATCAGATATATAAGATGCCAGACGATAAAGATAAGTTTGATTATGTTTTTATAGATGATCTTTCTATAGTTGATTTTGTGCCTACTTCTATTTCTATATTACAGGGATCGATTTATAAATTTTCTGTCGGATTTGATAATTTTGGTGAGGCAGAATTATTGCATATAATAACGAGCGATAAGACAGATATAAATAAGACAAGTGAATACTGTCACCTCTTCAATTACGAAAGGGAAAAGTGGGAGATTCATAGGCGTAGGATGGAACACGATAATGGCTCCTACGATTCTATGGAAGAACTTAGAGAAATCTATAAGAGATACGAGAAATGGCTGAAAAAACAGGGCAATGATTCTTTCAATGCTGAAAAAATATTTGGGGAGATTTATGATAATTATGGGAGAATACTACAAAAACTTGCCGAAGCGTCAATAATCAACTCTCTTAATCAACTCTCTAACGACAATCGCTTAAATGCTACAATAGAAGTATGAAGCGTCTAGTGGTTATTGATGGAAAGTCGGTGTTTTACCGAGGTTATTATGCTATGCCGGGATTGTCGATGGCTGACGGAACTCCGACTGGTGGTGTGTATGGATTTGTCAGTTTGGCAATTGAGCTGATTAAGAAATTAGAGCCGGATTATGTGGCGGTAGCTTGGGATAAACGAGGCACGAACATTCGCAAGCGACGGGAATTATATCCAGAATATAAAGCTGGTCGCAAGCCAGCGCCAGATGACTTTTACCAGCAAATTCCGATTTTACACGAGCTGCTTGATGCGTTTGGCTGGCCGCTTTATGAAATTGATGATTATGAGGCGGACGATATTATGGGCGCGTTTGCCAGGCAGGCGGAATCTCGCGGAATTGAAACGTGCTTGATAACGTCGGATTTGGACGCGTTGCAATTGATATCACCGATGACCAAAGTTTACGCCATGAAAAATGGTTTAAGGAATATCGAAGAATTCACGGCGGAATATTTTGAACAAAAATACGGAATTCGGACAGAACAATTCTTAGATTTGAAAGCGCTAAAGGGTGATTCGAGTGACAATTTACCGGGAGTGCCAGGAATTGGCGAGAAAACTGCGGTGAAATTATTGCAAGAATACGAAACTCTGGACGGAGTTTATGAACATCTGGACGAGCAAAAAGGCGCTTTGCGAACGAAGCTGGAAAATGGTCGTGAATCGGCATATTTGACCAAACAAGTGGCGGAAATTTGGACGGACGCGCCGATTGAGCTGGACTGGGATGTGGCGGATGTTAATGATTGCGACTTTGCGCGAGTAACGGAAATTCTGCAGAAGTTGGAGTTTAATTCGCTAATTGGACGATTGCCGCGAACGATGCAAGTGGCGGAAAATGAGAAAAAAGAAGAACCGAAGTTGGATATTCCGCGAATTGAAAAATTGTCCGATATGCCGATGTTTGAGGCGGAAAATATAATATATATCGATTCGTCGGAGCCTGACGTAATTTACATAAGCTCGAATCCTGAGTCAGCGTGGATGGCGAAAATTAGCGAAATTAGTCAATCTATGTGGCAATTACTGGCGCAGGGAATTGTGATCGCGGCGGATGTTAAGCAGTTGTATCACGTGTTGGATAATTATGGCGTAGCGGTGCGTTTTCATGAAGTTTGGGATGTTGGACAAGCGGCGTTCTTAATTGATCCGCTGAAACGCGACCGTAGTTTGAACACGCTGTCTGGTGATTTTTCTGACGACAATTCCGCGCCTTATCAATTGGCTCGCCTGCATAAAATTTATCGTGAACAAAAAGTTTACATGTCGAACAATTCGCAAATTGCGCGTGTGGCTTACGAGTTTGATTTTCCAGTAATTTGGGCGCTATTCCAGATGGAAAAACGCGGGATGAAGTTGGATGATACACTATTAAAACAGATGGGAGATGAGCTGGCAGCGGAAGTCAGCGAGCTTGAACAACAAATGTATTCCATGGCTGGATACGAGTTTAACGCGTCTAGTCCAGCGCAACTTTCTGAGGTTTTGTTTACCAAATTGCAATTACCAATTGCGGGCATAAAAAAGGGAAAAACTGGATATTCAACAGGTCAGAAAGAGTTGGACAAATTACGTGGACAACATCCGATTATCGAATTGATTGAGCGATATCGAGAATTGACCAAATTGATCAGCACATACATTGAGGCGTTGCCAAAATTGATGGCGACTGATGGGCGAATTCACACCACGTTTAATCAGGATGTAACCAGCACGGGGCGGCTAAGTAGTACGAATCCGAATTTACAGAATATTCCGGTGCGGACTGAACTGGGCAGGAAAATTCGTCAGGCGTTTGTTCCGAGTGATGGCAAAGTTTTTGTCGGCGCGGATTATTCGCAATTTGAGTTGAGGCTGGCGGCTGTGTTGGCGGGCGACGAGAAGTTGATTGAAGACTTTAATAGCGATGTTGATATTCACGCAAAAACAGCGGCGGAAACATATGGAATATCAATTGATGAAGTGAGCAAATCTCAGCGTCGAGCAGCGAAAGTGATCAATTTTGGTGTACTTTACGGAATGAGTCCGCATGGTTTGGCGGCGGCTACAGGAATGTCATTTACAGAGGCGAAAAAGTTTATTGATCATTATTTTGAGGTGCGAAAACCGATTCGTCAGTATTTGGATAAAATTTTAACTCAAGCGCGAGAACAGGGATTTGTTGAAACGTATTTTGGCAGGCGACGACCAACGCCTGATGTAAAATCGAGCAATTTTATGGTGCGATCTTCGGCGGAAAGGGCTGCGATGAATATGCCAATTCAAGGCACGGAAGCGGATTTGATGAAATTGGCAATGATTCGGCTGGAGGACAAATTGTCGGGCTTGGCTGACGCAATTCTACAAGTTCATGATTCGATTTTGGTGGAATGCAAACCTGAAGACGTCCAGAAAGTCAGCGAAATTATGAAAGCGGAAATGGAAGGCGTTTGTCCAGAATTGCCAATTAAATTGAAAGTAGATGTCGGTACGGGCGTAAATTGGGGTGAAGTGTAGAAAATATGGTATAATTACGCCATGAAATACACTCAACGACGAAATTCATTTTCTCGATTTGTACCAATTTTGCTGGTTATTGTTATCACGGTTGTGGCGGTAGCAGCGGTTATTGCGATTGGTCGAGCATTATTTGGCAAAAACGATTCAGGTCAAACAACAGATCAGAATGTTAACGTAGGGCAAGTTGCTTTGTTGTCGACGGACGTGGGAAGCGCGGTTCGATTGACAGTGCGTGGACCGATTGTAGCGAACGAGAATTTCCGCTCATATAGCATCACTATTTCGCCAGAATCTCGCGAAATGACAACGTACGAGGGATATTTGGATAAGCCGATTGCAGAGAAAAAATTGGACAATAACAGCAAGGCTTATACGGAGCTGGTTTATGCGCTTGATAAGCGAAAAATGATGGAAGGTACGCCGTTAACTGAGCAGCAAAACGATTTGCGGGGAATTTGTGCTAGCGGTAAAATTTACAAATTCGAAACTTTGAAGGACAATTCTGTTGTGAAAAGTTTGTGGACGTCGGATTGTAGCGGTTCTAAGGGTTCGGCGCAAGCTAATGTAAACGAGATTTTGGATATGTTTTTGAAGCAAATTCCTGACGGCAAGAAAATGGCGGCTGGAATTGGTCTAAGTCAAGAAGAAGCTTTATTTAAGCTGTAGGACTTGCCGAATGCCCGAGTTACCCGAAGTTGAGACAGTTCGTCGCGGTTTGGCGGATTTATTGCCAGGTCAGGCTGTTGTGCGAGCGACGGTATTTGATTCGCCAAAGAGTTTTCCGAATTCACCCACTGACGTTCAGCAATTTTTATACGGTGCGCACGTAACGGCGGTGCGACGTCGCGCAAAAGTGTTGATGATTGATCTTGATACGCGTTATTCGCTGGTGATACATCTTAAGATGACTGGGCAATTGATTTTTCGTGGGGCTAATAGTTTTGCTGGTGGTCATCCGAATGATAGTTTGATTGGTGAATTGCCTGATAGATCGACACGAGTGCAAATTGACTTTACGGATGGTTCGCGTCTGTTTTTTAATGATCAGCGTAAGTTTGGTTGGATGAAATTAATGCCGACTGATGAGATAGAAAATTTGCCATTTATGCAGAAAGTTGGTCCGGAACCGCTCGATAAAAAAACTGAGGCGATAGATTTTATTAAGCGAATTCGTCGTCGGCAAAATTCGATGATAAAGCCGGCGTTTCTTGATCAGTCGGTGATTGCGGGAGTTGGTAATATTTATGCCGATGAAGCTCTGTGGGCTGCGAAAATTCACCCTCAGACGCGCGTCAAAAATATTAGTGATAACCAATTGGAAGATTTGTTTAACGAACTGCGTCAGATTTTGCAATTGAGCATTGATCAGGGCGGTTCGACGGATAAAAATTATGTTGACGCTGAAGGCAGAAAAGGTAATTATCTATCATTTGCGCATGTATTTCGTCGGGAAGGTCAGCCGTGCCATCGACATCCTGACCAAGAGATTGTAAAGATGAAAGTTTCTGGACGCGGTACGCATATTTGTCCAGTCTGTCAGGTGGAAATCAAATGATTTACCTTTTTTACGGCGAAAATGAATTCGAGAAACGGCAAGCGATTACTAAGCTGATCGGCGACGAAAAAGCGGCGCGACATGATGGTGAAGATTTGACGTTGGCTGGAATGCAGGAAATAGCAATTGGGCAGACGCTGTTTATGAACTCGTCGGTGTATTTGATTTCAAAACTAGGCGAAAATTCTGAGATTTGGTCGCAACTTCCAGATATGAAGTTTGATGATGACAGGACGATTATTCTGGTGGAGGATAAAATTGATAAGCGAACAAAAACGTATAAGTGGCTGCAGAAAAATGCCAAAGTTCAGGAGTTTTCACTGCTTAGTGATCGTCAAAAACCGCAGCTTTTAAGGTGGTGCGTGGCGGAGGCGAAGACTCGTGGGTGTGAATTAACGAATCGTCAAGCAGAGATAATTGTCGATCGTTTGGGATTTGATCAGTTGCGACTGAGTAATTTTTTGGATCAATTAGCGCTGGCGGAAAAAGTGACGGATGATTTAATTGACAACTTCATACCTCTAGCGAGGACGGAAAATGTGTTTGATTTGTTTATTTCGGCGCTGGCGGGTGATTATGATAAGGTTCACGATATAATTAGCTATTTGGAGTCGGAAAGTGGCGTTGATGGCGCTTACCAGACAATGGGATTGCTTGCCTCGCAGGCGACTAACTTGACGGCGTTGGTTTTGGCTGACGGCGACAGTAAGCTGGTGGCTTCGGATTTTTCGGCTAGTCCGTATGTTTTACGAAAATTGGCGTCTTCAGCAAAAGGCGTCGATAAGGAAAAATTGAAGAGGATAAATGACGCGCTACTTCGGGCGGACTTGCAAATGAAAACAACTTCTGTAAATCCGTGGCTGCTTGTGGAGGCGGCGCTGGTTGGAATTGAAAAATAAACTAAGAAATAGGGCGGCTGCTGGATTTTATGGATGATATTCGCGTAAAAGAATATATCGCAAATTTAGAAAAGGAATTTTCTTTAATTGAAAATGGCTTCAAAGAGGAAGAAAAAAGAGCCTTTGCTGATTATAAATCTAATGATGATGAACATATCAAGAAGTTGGCGTTTTTAGCTTATAAATCTCACACATATCAAGTAAGAATGTACGGCGTATTTCTTTTTGGATACTTGTCAGAACAAGATGATATTTTAGCATTTATGAGAGATGAAGTTTCCAAAGATGATAATTGGAGAGTTCAGGAAGTATTGGCAAAGGCATTTGATGAATTCTGCAAGAAAAAAGGATATGAAAAGCACTTCCAATAATTGATGAATGGTTAAAAAACAATAATCCCAATACGAGGAGAGCAGTAACGGAGGGACTAAGAATATGGACGAGCAGACCATATTTCAAGGAAAATCCGAGTGAAGCCATAGAAAGAATTGCCAGCTTGAAGGAAGACGCAAGCGAATATGTGAGAAAATCAGTTGGTAATGCTCTAAGGGATATTAGTAAGAAATTTCCAGAGTTGATTAAAATGGAACTCAGTAGCTGGAAATTAGAGAGCAGAGAAATCAAACAGGTATATAAATTGGCGAGTCGATTAGTCGACTGATGTTAAATAAAAATACCCCAGTTAATTCCGGGGTATTTTCTAGCAATTTTTACAGATTATTTTTCAGCTTTCTTAGCAGCTGGCTTCTTTGCTGGAGCTTTTTTAGCGGCAGTTTTCTTAGCTGCTGGCTTTGCAGCTGGTTTTTTAGTAGTAGCTTCTAATGTAACGCCTGCTTTTTTAGCAATTTTGCTCAATGCGCTCTTTCGGCGAGCGGCAGTGTTTTTCTTAATTAAGCCTTTTTTAACAGCGGTGTCGATTTCGCTTTGTGCTGCAGCAAGAGTCTTTGTGCTTGGTTCTGCAGAGAAAGCTTTAACGGCAGTCTTAATGTCTTTTTTAATGCTGATGTTTCGCTCGCGGCGCTTTAGGGTTTGTTTAGCACGCTTGATGGCGGATTTGATGATTGGCATGTTTCTCCTTTACCTCTATAGATTTGTATCGCTAATCAGGAAGAATTATACAGAAAATAGCATAAATTGTAAAGAGGTGGCTTAGATATTGACTTTATAGTACTGCTTATGGTATAGTGATGCCAAGCGTAATTACAAAACAAACATAGGAAAAATCATGTCAAACGGATCAGCAAAGCAAAAAGTAATCCAGAGCATCAAGGATGTAACTAATATTTTAGTGACGGTGAGTTCTAGCCCGTCAGTCGACGAATTGTCGGCAGCGTTAGGATTGACGATTTTCCTCAATAAACTAGGGAAGCACGCTACGGCTGTGTTTAGCGGCGACATTCCGCCAGCAATTACGTTCTTGAATCCTGATAAGACGTTTGAGCAGACCGCAGATTCTTTACGTGATTTTATTATTGCTTTAGATAAAGAGAAGGCTGATCATTTACGCTATAAAGTTGTTGATGACGCGGTGAAGATTTTTATTACGCCATATCGTACGACAATTACCGATAAAGACTTGGAATTTTCACAGGGTGATTATAACGTTGAGCTAGTTTTGGCGCTAAATGTTGAAAATAGTGAAAGTATTGATACGGCCTTAACGGCTCACGGTAAGATTCTGCACGATGCTACGGTTGTAGCTATAACAGCGGGCGATGTAAAGAGTGGTCTGGGTTCTGTTGATTGGCACGAATCTAATGCTAGCGGCGTGAGTGAAATGGTTGTTGAGCTCCTTGATGATCTGAAGACTCCGAAGGTTACCTTGGATGAGCAGATGGCGACGGCTTTACTTACGGGAATTGTGGCGGTAACTGATAGGTTTAGTAATAGAAATACGTCATCAAAGGTTATGACTACAGCCGCAGAGCTTATGGCGGCCGGTGCAAATCAGCAATTGGTGGTTTCAAAGATCGCAGAGAGCGAAGTAGAGGACGAGCCGCAGAAGATTGAAAAGATCGAAGAAAAATCTCCAGAAAAAGAAGAAGCTTCAGAGGATAAAACTGAAGAAGCGGAGAAAGATGAGGAAACTGTACACGCGGACGGAACTTTGTCGATTAGCCACGAGAAGAAGGGTGATGTTGATGAAGTAGCCGAACAAACGGCGAAGGAAAAACAAGAAGAGTCTGCTAGGATTGCTGAAGAAAAATTGGCTAAAATTGAGCCAATAAAAGAGGAGTCACAAGTTGAGGAAGAAAAACCTAGTGAAAAAATAGTTTCAAAGGGCGAGCTTTCTTTTGAGGAAACTCCGCTGATGGGTGGCACTCTGAACGCAACTACTACACAGGCTGCCGAGGATAAGATTAGGGAATTGGCTAGCGATCAAAATAAAACCATCTTAACGCACGGTAAATATGTGGGTGATAATACGCCGTCGTTTGGCGATACTCCGTTAAATGCGGCTATGGGCGCGTCTGATGAACCACCAAAGATTGATCCATTCGCTACAACTAACGCCGCTGAGCAAAAATTGTCGACGATACCTGTTGCGCCGCAATCTGAAGAGTCAATTATTTCGGCAATTACTAACGACACGAATCAATTGAATAATCCAGTAGCGCCAGCTCCGAGCCAGCCGATTGCGCCAATTGAGCCAGCAATAACAAATCCTGAAAATAGCATTCCAGGTTTCGATTTGCCAATGCCACCAGCAATGCCGGATTTCGGCGCTTTGCCATCAATGCCGCCAGCGCCTACAGGTGTTGATGTAAATGGATTGCCACAGATCGCACCGCTAGGGGTAGCTCCTGAGCCAGTAGCCGCTCCGCAAGCTCCAGCGCCTGCGCCGATCACTGCGATGCCAACTCAGCCAGCTCAAAATGCAGACTTCAATCCAGCGCAATTCCACATTCCAGGACAATAGTTGATGGACGAAGTGATTCTCATAGACAAACCTCAGGGAATGACTAGCTTTGGGGTGGTGGCGCGCTTGCGACGAGTTCTATCTAATCAGGCGGGAAAGAAGGTGAAGGTTGGCCACACGGGTACGCTTGATCCGTTCGCTACGGGGCTAATGATTATTGTGACTGGAAAGAAATGCCGCGAAGCTGAAACTTTTACTAAGCTGGATAAGTGGTACGAGGCGGAAATTATTCTGGGCAAGAATAGTTCGACGGGTGATCCAGAAGGTGAAATTACCGATGTGTCTGATTATGAGCCGAGTTTGGAAGAAGTTCAGCGGGTGATTAGTCAATTTGTGGGAAAAATTGAGCAGACGCCGCCGATTTTTAGCGCAATAAAAATTAACGGTGAAAGAGCGTATAAATTGGCGCGCGAAGGTAAACAAGTTGAGATTCCTAAGCGTGTGATAGAAATTTACTCATTGG
Source organism: Candidatus Nanosynbacter sp. TM7-053 (assembly GCF_022828375.1). GTDB lineage: Bacteria > Patescibacteriota > Saccharimonadia > Saccharimonadales > Saccharimonadaceae > Nanosynbacter. Next base: position 384,816 of record NZ_JAJQJX010000001.1, on the reverse strand, counting down.
AATTATTGGCATACGAATATCCCAAATTAAAGATCAGAACTCACGTTTCAAGCGGAACTTATATTCGAACATTGGCGGTGGATATTGGCGAGAAATTAGGGACGGGAGCGTATTGTGAGAATTTGCGTCGTACGAAAATTGCCGACTATTCTATTGACGCCGCAAAGACTCTGGCGGACTTTGGAATTACTAGCTAATTGCAAAAAACAGAGAAGCTTGGTATAATTACAGAGCTATGATTAGCAAAGAGAATAAAGCGAAAGCAATTGCTTTGACTCAGGTCAATAAAAACGACGTCGGTAGCCCACAGGCTCAGGTGTCAGTTTTGACGGCTCGTATCAAAGAAGTCACAGAGCATTTGAAGGCGAATAAGCACGACTTCATGGCTCGTCGCGGCTTGATCCAAATGGTTGGTAAGCGCAAGCGTTTGCTGAAATATTTGGAGCGAACTGATTTTGAGAGTTACAAAGCAGTTGTTGCCAAGTTAGGTTTGCGTAAATAATTTACGTTAAAAACTGCTTAAATCCCCTTTGACGAGAAGGGGATTTTTGTTGTTATGGCTATTTTTTCAATTTGGCGATAATCACATCTCGTCCATCGTTTGCGCCGCCCAAAGTGCAGGAATAAAGAGTTAATTGCGGCTGATCTGTACGTTGTTCGATTTCCACGGCATCTGGTTTAACGCTTTGTTTTTCGCTGATGACGTAATTGTAACGCACGCCGTTATAGTCAATGATAATTTCATCGCCGACAGTTAATTTGTCGATATTATAAAAAGGCGATTTTCTGAGCGTCTGCTGAGGAGTGAGACCCATGATAAAACGGTGTGCAGATAAGACAAAATTGCCGCCATCTTTTGGGTTGCCGTTTTCTGGTTTACGCCACCACGCGCCACGCTCCATTGTTTCGGCGCCGCCAGTACTATAAGGTAAATTTATGTCGATTTTCGGTATATAAAGGCGTTTTTCGGTAATTTTATTCTCAGTTTTAGTGATGAGCTGAGTGGTCTGGTTGTCTTTTGGGTTGATGTTTTGTGACAAAATGAGGGGCGTGCTGATGATAGCAAGCAGATAAACTCCGCCAAGAATCATCAAGATTGCGATTATAGTTAAGATATAGCTTTTCCAGCTTTTCTGGCGATTTTTTACTGAATCTAGCTGAAGTGACATGAATAAATTATAGCACACTCATCTATTAATAAGGTTATGTTAAGCGCGCTTGCGGCTGGCGTTTGGGTTGAGGTTTTAGTATAATATAAGGAGCAATTTGTAACGCGGAAGTGATAGAGATGAGACGACTAAATTGCCAAGTAATTTCATCCCTGTTACTACCGCAAGAAAGGAGCTCTTTATGAGTATTATCAATCCAAGCGGCAAGGAGATTTTTAGTGTTACCACTGAATTTTGTGGCCAGCCGCTGACCTTAGAAGTGAATCGCGTCGGCTTTAGGACGACTGGTAGTGTTTTGGTGCGCTATGGAGATACTGTAGTTTTGGGCAGTGCTCAGGTTAGCTCACGTCCAGTGCAATTGGATTATTTTCCATTGTCGATTGATTATGAAGAAAAATTTTATGCAGCGGGTAAGATTTCTGGCAGCCGATTTATCAAGCGTGAAGGTCGCCCGAGCGATGAAGCTGTGTTGATTGGTCGATTGATTGATCGTCCGATTCGTCCGCTTTTCCCGAAGGGTTATCGACAGGAAATCCAAGTCGTCGCGACTGTTTTGAGTATGGATCCGAGTTTCCGCCCAGATGTGATTGCGATGATCGCTGCGTCTAGTGCGTTAATGTTAACTGGCACGCCGTTTGACGGTCCAGTGGCTGGTTTGCGCGTGGGTCGAGTCAATGGCGAATTTAAGGCGTTCTTGACTCCGGAAGAGCGCGAAAAGTCAGATCTTGATTTGGTTGTGGCTGGTATTGAAAGCGGTATAACAATGGTCGAGGCTGGCGCTAAAGAAGTTTCGGAGGATGTAATTGTTGATGCGATGGCGTGGGCTCACCAGATGATGCAGCCAGCGATTGCCTTGCAACGCGAATTGGCGGAAAAAGTTGCGCCAGTACAGCAGGAATACGATTTAATTTTGCCAGACGAATCAATTCAGCAAACGGTTAACGCGTGGGCTGATGGGAAATTTGGTGAGAAAATCCGTCGTCCATATCCAGAGCGCAATGAAATGATAAGCGAAATTCGCGCTGAGTTCCATGAGGCGATGGCGGAAAAATTGGGGCTGGATGAGGAAGAATATAGCGAAGTTCGTGGCGATTACGACGAAGCGTTTACTTTGGCTTTACATAAAGATGTTCGTCGGGGAATTGTTGCTGAACGAGTTCGTCCTGACGGTCGACAATTGACCGAGATTCGTCCGCTTAGCTCGGAAGTTGGATTCTTGCCGCGCGCTCACGGTTCCAGCTTGTTTACGCGTGGCGTAACTCAGGGAATGAATATTGTGACTTTGGCGCCACTGAGTTATTCGCAATTGATTGACACTATGGAAATTACCGACGGTGAGCGACGTTATATGCATCATTACAATGCGCCGGGCTATACGGTTGGCGAGGTCAAGCGAATGGGTAGTCCAGGTCGTCGTGAAATTGGTCACGGATACTTGGCGGAACGCGCCTTGCTTCCAGTTTTGCCAACTGAAGAAGATTTTCCATACGCTATTCGCTCAGTTACAGAAATTATGAGCCAAAACGGTTCGACTTCGATGGCGGCAACTTGTTCTAGCTGTTTGGCATTGATGGACGCTGGTGTGCCAATTTCGGCTCCAGTGAGTGGAATTGCGATGGGTCTAATGATGGACGGCGATACTCCGTATGTGTTGAGCGATATTGCTGATGCTGAGGACTTTGCTGGTGATATGGACTTTAAGGTAACTGGAACTTCAAAGGGTATTACGGCTCTTCAAATGGATATGAAGGTTCATGGTTTGCCGGTGGCGGTATTGCGTCAAGCGATTGAGCAGAGTAAGGCAGGGCGTGCGCACATTTTGGATCATATGCTTAGTGTGCTTCCAGGGCCTCGTGAGTCGCTCAGTCCGTATGCGCCACGAATTGAGAAGATTAAGATTGACCCAGATAAGATTGGCGTGATTATTGGTAAGGGTGGTGAGACGATCAATAAGATTACTTCGGAAACTGGCGCTGAGATTGATATTAAGGAAGATGGTTTGATTACTGTGGCTAGCCCAGACGGCGCGTCAATTGAAAAGGCTATGAACTGGATTAAAAGTCTGGTTGAAGAGCCAGAAGTTGGCAAGATTTACGAAGGTAAAGTTGTCGGCATTAAAGATTTTGGTGCGTTTGTGAATATATTGCCGGGAATTGACGGAATGGTTCATATTTCGAAATTGGCGGAACGTCGAGTTGAAAAAGTGACTGATGTCGTGAAAGAAGGGCAAACTGTTCGCGTGAAAATCACTGGAATTGACGAGCGCGGTAAAATTAATTTGACGATGATTGGTTTGTAAATATATAATAGCGAAAGCGTAATTTTAGGAGGAAATTTTATGGACAATAGCAATAACAACAAACCTCAAACACCGCCTCAGCCGCAATTCCAGCAGGCTCCACAGCAGCCTCAGCCACAACAACAAATCCCACAACAACCAGTCATGGGAACTCCATACCAAATGCCACCAAAAAAGAAAATGAGCAAAGGTGCCATGTGGGGAATCATCGGCGGAATAATTGGACTAGTCGTAATTATCCTTGGTGTAGTCCTAGCTGTCTTGTTGCTAAGTGGTCCAAGCAAGGCGGATTATAAAGACCTGCTTTCACAGTTTACCGGTCTTGATGTAGGAGATGCTTTTATAAGTGAGAATAGTGCTGGCACTAAAAACACAAAAGATAAAATATATAAAGCCATCGAGAAAATCAATAATCTTAATAAGAAAATGAGCTCTCATAAAGCGCTTCGCGATAAGGATGTGAAGGCGGCGTATGATAGGTATGTGGATAGTTGGAATAATGGCGCGAGAGAGTATCTAGATTTTTTGGTTATTCTTACAGAAGACAAGACTTATGAAAAGTGCAAATCTCCTGATGTAAGTAAATACCTCCGAGAATCTAAAGAAAATTTTGAGAAGCGTCTGGATTCCGAGACAAAAGACTGCATAGATTATTTGGATAAGATGTCAAAGTCTGAAAATAAGCTAGCCTCCAAATATGGTAAGGACTGGAAGAATTATTACACAGAAATGAAGCAGTATTATGTGGCAATTGTAGAATATGCTAAAAATACAAAATCAAGATCATCGCTACCAAAAGCACCAAAGACTCCAAAGACAGATTTCAATACTGACGCTGTAGAAAAATGGAAAAAGGCTATTGATGATTTTGAGAAAGTTTTGGAAGAAAAAGCTAATAAATAATCTGTAGCTAAAAATAAAGCACTCTGAGAAATCGGGGTGTTTTTATTTGACTATAACTAAGCTATAGCGATATAATGACAAAAAGTATAAAAGTCAGGAGACTACTATTTATGGACGACAACAACAATAAACCACAGCCCCAAACACCGCCTCAGCCACAATTCCAGCAGGCTCCACAGCAACCTCAGGTTCAGCAGCCTCAGCCACAACAACAAATCCCACAACAACCAGTCATGGGAACTCCATACCAAATGCCACCAAAAAAGAAAATGAGCAAAGGTGCCATGTGGGGAATCATCGGCGGAATAATTGGACTAGTCGTAATTATCCTTGGTGTAGTCATGGCTGTCTTACTGCTAAGTGGTCCAAGCAAGGCGGATTATAAAGCTGCTGTAGACAAAGTGAATGATACAATCGAGATATACAATAAGGCAGCCTCGTCGCTTTCGTACATCTCCACTTCAGAAACTGAGACTTCATTGAAATCCAATCGTGATAAGCTCACTAAAACAAAGAGCGAAATTAATGACAGATTGACAGAGATAGGTAAGATGAAGGCCGTCACTGGTGACAAAGAGGTTCGCGAAAAGTATGAGGCTCTGAAGAGCAAACTAGAAAAGTTCAATACAGCCGTAGATGCCTTTGAAGAAGTATACGAGAAGATTATGCCGGTGATAATTGAATTTTCTGACGGCAGAAATAGCTCTAACTTTTCTAGCGTAGAAAGCACAATTAGGAAGGCTCGACAGAATCTTAAGAATGTTGACGCTAAGAACGAAACTAATAAAAAGTTTATTAGAGATTTCACTTCCAAGCTAGAAAAAGTCGAAGAGATGCTACCGAAGGTTGTAGAAATGAAGAGTGATTATAAAAAGTATGACTCCAATTACATGAGTGAATTTTATGACAGTCTTACTGAGATTCAGAAGCCTATTAATGAATGGACATCAGGAATACAGAAGCTGGCAGAAGAGGGTGAAATTCGCGATGAATTAAATAACCTAGGAACTATACTGGTAAACAAGGTAAATAAATAGTTTTACTAAATATCAGAAGCGCCTCGTTTCTTGCGGGGCGTTTTTTGATAGAATAAATATATGGACAAGCAAGCTAAATTGGACGCGTTGGCGGAAGAAATTGTAAAAGAGAAGGTTTGCTCGGATCTGGCGGATCAGGCGACTCAATTAGTTATGGGCGATGGAAATCCTGATGCTGATATCGTTTTTATTGGCGAAGCGCCAGGGAAGAATGAAGATTTGCAGGGCAAGCCGTTTGTTGGTGCTGCGGGAAAATTCCTTGATGAGATGCTAAAGTCTGCTGATCTGCAACGTTCGGATGTGTATATCACCAACATTGTTAAATATCGACCGCCAAATAATCGCGACCCACTACCAGAGGAAAAGCGTCAATTTTGGCCATATTTACTCAGGCAATTAGAAATCATCCAGCCAAAGGCTATTCTGACCTTAGGGCGGCACAGTGGCGGCGGATTTATTCTAGGATTGCAGATCAGTAAAGAACACGGTCGTCCACGTAAAGTGCGTCTGCATGATCTAGAATTTGTGGTCATTCCTCTATATCATCCAGCCGCTGCACTTTATAACGGCGGCATGCGTCAGACTTTAATTGACGATTTTATTCAGGCTGTGGAATTTGTGAAGAAGAATGGCGGCGCTTAATTAGATTATTTTCTTGCAAAAGTTTCCCAGACGTAGTATAGTGGATAGTCGATATCTATTATATCTAAGTCGAGAAAGGATTTGTATGAGATTATCGGGAGCTGTTGAACAGGCGTGCTGCATTATGGCAATTCTGGCGGATCCGAAAAGGACGACGCCGGTAACTAATGATGCGCTGGCGGAAAAGATGCTGGTTTCGCCGACGTACTTGAAGAAAATCAGTCGGAAATTGGTAATAGCAAAGCTAATCACTTCAACGCAGGGAACTGGCGGCGGATTTATTTTAGCGAGAAAAATGAACGAAGTTACGTTGCATGATGTTGTCCTTGCAATTGAGGGAGAGTCGCCATTTTTCCAACCTCAGGGAATTGTTGAGAGAGTTTTTGAATCGCGTCCTCGTCAGGTGGAAATTGGCATGAATATGATAGAAAAGGTTTTTTCTGAAGCGCAGGAAAAGTGGCGTGAATATTTGAAAACTGTGACGCTGGAAGATGTCGCAAAGGAGGTCTCACATGATTAAAAATAAGATGTTACAAGCCGAATGGAAACATTTGTTTAATAATAAAATATTGCTGATATCTATGGCTGTAATTTCGTTTATCCCGATTTTGTATAGTGGATTTTTCCTAGGCTCAATTTGGGATCCATACGGACAAACAAAAAACTTGCCGGTGGCGTTCGTGAACGAAGACAAGGGCGCTAGCTTAAATGGCAAATCGCTGAATGTTGGCGAATCTGTCGAGAAAAAACTGAAAGATAATCACGATTTGGGCTGGGAGTTTGTTAGTAAACAGCAGGCAGACGAAGGCGTGAATAGCGGGCATTTTTATGCAGTGGTAACTATTCCGTCCGATTTTTCGCAGAAAGCGGCGTCAATTACCGAATCTGAACCTCAGCAAGCGGTTATTAATTTTACGACCACGCCAGCGAAAAACTACATCGGTTCGCTAGTCAGTAATCAAGCTGCCGCCAAGGTCAAATCTTCGGTGTCTGAGCAAATCACTCAGGCGTACGCTAAGGGAATTTTGGAGAATTTGGACAAGCTTGGAATGGGGCTGGACACGGCAGCTAACGGCGCCTCAACTTTGCACGACGGATTAGGACGATTGCAATCTGGCACACAAGCGTACGTTGGCGGCGTGAAACAGTTGGCAGTAAACCAGCAATCTTTGGCTGGCGGACTGGCGCAACTCAGCGACGGTTCTCGTAAATTACAGGCGGGATTGGGGCAATTGTCGAACAATTTGCCGACAGAATCTCAATTGTCACAATTATCTAACGGAATGAAACAATTGCAATCGGGCATAAATCAGTTAAATGCCAGTGTGAGCAATCCGTCGCCAGCGCTCGTGGCTCAACAAAACAAGGTAAACACGGACGCGCAAACTTTGAAGAAAACAGTGGAAGATTCGGAATCCGACTTGTTGGCGGCAGGCGTCACTTTGCGGACTTTGGGCGCGCAAGCAGCCGCTCCTGGTGGCAATTCTACGACGACGATAAGTTTGCCGCAAATTAGCAATATTTCTCAGGCATTCACGAAAATTCAGACAATTAGCGCGCAGATGGAGACGCTACGTGAAGATCTTCAAGCGCTAACTCAGCAATTATCAGCGCAACAAACGCAACTTCAGGCTGGAGTTTCTGCATTGAATAACGGCGTGAATCAATTGACACCAAACGCAATCACCGCATTTAACGGCTACAACAGCGTGCGATTTGCGAATAATCAATTGTTGGCGGGCTCGGCAAGCTTAACAAACGGCTTAAACGAAGCGAAATCGGGCAGTCAAAAATTGGCGAATGGCGCGAGTTTGTTAGAGAGTCGCTCGGGCGCGTTAATTGATGGAACTTCGCAACTAGCAAGCGGCGCGGATGCGCTGGCGAATAAATTGGCGGACGCCTCTAACCGCATAAAAATTCAACCAACTGGCACTACAACTCAGCAGCAAATTGCAAATCCAGTGAAGTCGGAGATGACCGAAAAGGGCAATGTTCCGAATTATGGCTACGCTTTGTCGCCGTATGTTTTGTCGCTAAGTTTGTTCGTTGGAGCAATTGTCCTGAACGTTATTTATCCGATCCGCAAAACTTTTTCTGAGCAAGAAAGTGCGATTCGTTGGTGGCTATCCAAAGCTTCGGTGGCTGGCGTGGCGGCGTTTATGCAGGCAACGATTTTGATGTTGGTGATGGTGTTTTTCTTAGGGCTAACTCCAGAGCATCCAGTGCATTTTATCGGGGCAATTTATCTGACGTCGTTTGCGTATATGTCGATTGTGTCGCTTTTGGTGATTGTTTTGGACAATCCAGGGCGATTCCTAGCGATGATTCTTTTGGTGCTTCAATTGGGCTCCAGCGAAGGAACATTCCCAATCCAAACTGCCAACGGATTCTTCCAAGCAATTAATCCGCTAGTGCCGATGACTTACTCAATTCGTGCATTGCGCCAGGCCATTTCGGGTGGACTAGATAACGCATTTTACGGCGGCAGTATGTGGGTTTTGGCTGGGTTCTTGTTGGTGGCTAATTTATTGACAATCGGCTTCTTCGCTTATCGTGGCAAGCGTAAATTCGCACACACGTCGGTGGATGGCGATGATTAATTGACCTCTGTTATAAAACATTGTTCTTTGACAAAAAATGAGCGGTTTGCTAATATAAGAGTACTAACTAGAGGAATTTACATCAGTTCACCTCTATACCTGGTTTTTGAATTATATTGTAATAAAAAAGGAGTATAACAATATGGGTCAGCGGCGACTAGCAACACCGCAAAAAGACGACGCCAACAAGCGTCCGCAGTCAAAGAAAAGCAACAATGCAGTTTTGAATAGCACAACTACTCGTAAGGGTGAGGTTTTTAGAGCTCAGCGACGAACGAGTGAGAATGTTAATCTCAGGGCTTCACAGCACTTGATTGATATTCCTGTAAATAAGTCGGTTTATAACGGATATGGCGGTGAGCAATTTAGTGCCAAAATGCAACCAAAACCTGTTCGCGGTGGTCAGCCGAAACTTCGGATTATCCCAATTGGCGGCGTGGGCGAAATGGGAATTGGTAAGAATATGAACGCCATCGAATATGATGATGAGATTATCATCGTAGATATGGGCTTTTTATTCCCGGGCAGTGATTATCCAGGCATCAATTACATCACGCCGGATATTACTTGGCTGGAAGAGAATAAGCATAAAATTAAGGCGCATGTTTTTACGCACGGACATCTTGACCACATCGGCTCATTCCGTCACTTCATTCATCGTATTCCAGCGCCAGTTTATGGCTCTAAGTTTACGATTGGCATGCTTGATCGAACGATGGACGATTCAGAAGTGGATTTCAAGCCAGATTATCGAGTGATGGATCCGCTGAGTCACGAAATTGTTCAAGTTTCTAAGCATTTTTCAATCGAGTTGGTGCGAGTTAACCACTCAATTCCTGATTCTACGGCAGTGATTATTCGAACTCCGATGGGCGTAATTGTCGATTCTGGTGACTGGCGATTCGAGAAAAGTCCAGTTGATGGTCAGAAGTTCGACCTTGAGCGACTTACGGAAGTGGCTTCAAAAGAAGGCATTTTGATGTTTATGAATGAATCGACCAACTGTGAGTCGGCTGGTACGCACACACATACGGAGTTTGATATTCAGTATTCCATCGGTCAGGTGATGGACAAGTTTAGTAATAGTCGAGTAATTTTAAGCTGTTTCTCGTCGCAGGTGCATCGCTTGCAATTAATTTTGGAAGAAGCGCATAAGCACGGACGCAAGGTGGCATTTGCTGGATTCTCGATGATTCAGAACCTGGAGGTGGCGCTGCGTTCGGGGACGATTAAGATTCCTAAAGACACCATCATGAAGATGGAAGATATTGTTAAATTACCAGATAATCAAATTGCCGTAGTTTGTACTGGCTCGCAAGGTGAATTTAACGCCGTCTTAAATCGCATGGCGACGGGCGCTCATAAATATATGAAAATTAAGGGTTCGGACGTTGTGGTGTTTAGTTCAAATCCAATTCCTGGCAATGAAAAAAGCGTGGTGCGAACGGTTGATGGTCTGATGCGTGAAGGTTCTGACGTCATTCAGAACGGCAAAACTCACTTGACGGGAATCGGTCCATTACACTTGTCGGGTCATGGATATTATGACGATCATGTCAAATTGATCAACGCGCTTAACCCAACTTACTACATGCCAATTCATGGTGAGTTCCATATGCTAGTACATAATGCCAGGTTAGCGGAAAAAGAATGCGGAATTCCTCGTAAGAATATTTTTGTGTGCGATGCTGGAGATATTATTGAAATTGATATTGAAAGGCAAGCAAAGAAGGCTGGGCGAATTCACGTTGGTGGCGTAATGTACGATGATACTGGTGCTGTTGTTTCTGAGGTTGTACTGAAAGACCGCATTCACATGTCGCAAGAGGGAATGTTTGTTGTAGTATTGACCGTACAGCGTGGCACGGGACGATTATTGACCAGCCCAGATATTATTTCTCGTGGATTTATTTACTTGCGTGACTCTGAAGAGTTGATGAATATGATTCGTCAATACTTGAAGCAAAAAGCGGCGCGTAGTTTTTCTGGCAAATATGATTTGGATGTGATCAAAAAAGAAATTAAAGATGAGATTACGCACATATTGTACGATCAGACTCGCCGAACGCCGATTGTCATTCCGGTGATTAACGAAGTTGGTGGCTTGAAATCTGTTAAGTCGGCAACTACGCCAACGCATTCTGCCGTGAAATCGCCAGCGCGTGGTAAAAAGCCCGCCTCAGACGAGCCAAAGATGACCCTTCCAACTGCTCCACGCCGCCGTTTTCCGCAGCGCCAAGTGCCAGACACTGAAGCAAATGACACAAAAGCCAGGGAGCGACAGAACGCTCGCCCGTACTAGGGTTCTAGATTGATTTTACTGGTAAATTATGCTATAATACTAAGCGTATTAAATTGATTTTTACATCTGTTAATAAGTATAAAATCAGTGTATAATAAAAACGATTATGGCAAAAAAACGAAAGAGCACGAAAAAATCCGCACCAGCCAAGCCGCAGCATAGTTTGCCGGCGGGTTTTTGGTCGCAAGTTGGCGCGGTGATGCTTATTCTTTTGTCGCTACTACTCGTCGTATCGTGGTTTGGCGTCGGTGGTCCGGTTTTACAATGGATTGATATGGCGACTGTAAAAACTATTGGTTATACCGCGTACGCCTTGCCAATATTGCTGATTTATTTGGCGGTTGAGACTTTCCGAGCAGAAGAGAATCAATTACCCGCAGTGGTGAAATTTGCGGCAATTCTGGAAATTGTGTGGTTCTCTGGATTGTTTGGGTTAATGAAGATGGCTTCGCATCCGAATTCTGGTGGATTTGTGGGCGACATATTAAACACGGCAACCTTGAAAATGGTAGATTCGGCAATTGCTGTGATTATTTATCTGGTTTTGGCGTTTATAACGGTTCTATTTATTACCCAGACGTCACCGTTTACGGTTTTCAGTAAACTTTGGGAGATGATTAAGAGCAATACTAAGGAGGACGATAATAATCGTTCTGTTATGAAGAAGGCGTCAATTGCTCAGCCGGCAGAAGAAGAGAAAAAGACCGACTTGGGAGAAATTAAGCTAAACGCTGGTGTGCCAATAATTGATACAGCCAAAGAGAAAAAGAGTTTATTGAAGAAAGTGGAGAAGCCAGAAAAGGCCAATGAAGAACAGGCTTTGGTGGCAACTCGTGATCCAAATTGGGAAGCGCCAAGCTTGGATCTATTAGAGAAGAACGAAAGCGGTGCTGATGCTGGAGATACGCGCCAGAACGCCCAAATAATTCACGATACGTTGGCTGAATTTAATATTGAGGCAGCGATGGGTGACATTAATGTTGGTCCAAAAGTTACGCAATACACTTTAAGACCGCCAAGTGGGGTTAAATTGACGCGAATTACGGCGCTGGAAACTAACATTGCGCTTAATTTGGCAGCACAAAGTTTAAGGATTGAGGCGCCAATTCCTGGTCAGCGAGCGGTTGGTATTGAAGTGCCTAACCGTAAGGCTGCTGAAGTTCGCCTACGAAGTACGTTGTCATCGAAACAGTGGGCTGCTGCTCGTGATCCTTTGAGTTTTGGAATTGGTAAAGATATATCTGGTCAAGTTGTTGTGGGTGAACTGGGGAAAATGCCGCATTTGTTGATTGCTGGACAAACGGGTTCTGGTAAGTCTGTTATGATTAATACTTTGCTGTGTAGCTTGCTGTATCGTAATAGTCCGAGTGATATGAAGTTGATTTTGGTTGATCCGAAGCAAGTCGAAATGGCGCCGTACGCCGATATTCCACATCTTCTTACGCCAGTGATTAACGAACCGGAAAAGACCATTTCAGCCTTGAAGTGGGCGGTGAATGAGATGGAGCGACGCTATAAGTTGTTGGCGGGCGAGAAAATCCGTAATATTAAGGAATATAACAAGAGGCTGCAGTCTCGCGCGAAGAAGATTGCGATTGCTGATGAAAATGGCAATGTTCAGGAGCATGAAGATGGATCGATGCCATATATCGTGATTGTGGTGGACGAGATGTCTGATCTCATGATGATGGCCAAGAAAGACGTTGAGACATTAATTGTTCGTTTGGCGCAGAAATCGCGAGCGGTTGGTATTCACTTGGTATTGGCAACGCAGCGCCCTAGTGTGAACGTGATTACTGGTTTAATTAAGGCGAACGTGCCGGCGCGAATTGCCTTTACGGTGGCTAGCCAGGTTGACAGTATTACGATTCTAGACCAATCTGGCGCTGAGAAATTATTGGGTCAAGGAGATATGCTATTTTATGTAACGAGTATGAGCAAACCAAAACGTATTCAGGGCGCCTGGGTAACAGATGACGAGGTGAATAAAATTGCCGATCATTTGCGTATGCAGATGGCTCCGCAGTACAACGACGAAGTGGTGGCTCAGCCGGTTCAATTGGATGGCAAGGGTGGAGTCGTGATGGACTTGTCGGAAGGTGGTGATGATAAGTTTAGGGATGCGGTTCGTGTAGTGGTTGAGCGTCGCAAGGCTTCAACGAGCATGCTACAGACACGCTTGGGAATTGGTTATCAGCGAGCAGCGCGAATTATTGAAGAGATGGAAGAGCGGGGAATTATTGGTCCGCAGAATGGCTCTAAGCCACGTGATGTTTTGATTTCTAGTCCAGAAGAGCTTGATGAACTGTTGGCGGAATCGTGAAAAGATTGACCAAACATTATGAGCGAGTATTTTCTTGATAACTATGACTTAGCTCTTGATCAGGAGACTCTTGTCGCTATAGTACAGGCGGCGGGTAAAGTTCTTGAGGAGAGGGGTGCTGAAGACCTAGAGAATGGTCGCTATAAAATAGGCGATAGCAGTGTTGCTGCGAACATTTTTACATATAAGCTATCGCCAGAAATAGTACATCATATTTTTTCAATTCCACTAGAAGCCATTTGCGTTTCTTCGGACGGTCATGCGGAGGAGTGCGAAATAATCTATTTACCAGAATCTATGCTGGAAGACTGTACGCAATGTTCCGCTGAATTAGGTCTATACGTTACTGAGGTGGTGGGCCGTTCGGGTGGCTTACCGCCACTTCATATAGAGCACAGCTGGAATATTAGAGGTTGGAAAGGGAAATCTCTTGAGGGAGAATATAAGGTCGAATATTCCGTAGACGGACGACGAATAAGTCCAAGTAATCTTGATTTAGAAAGTCTGGATTTGAGAAACCCTGAAGATGCCAGAAGATTAATCGCCGACATAAGGAACAACGCTCAATCCCTCAGTGCTGACGATATAGACACTATCTATAAGCTCATTGACACGATATCGCAGAATGGGGTATAATATAGGCGAATATTAACCTAAGCTTACGTGAGACAGCGTAAGCATCCGTAAATGGATTCCAGAGGAGGAAACATGAACGAATACGAACTAACTGTTCTTATTCACCCGGATTTAGAGGCTAATCTAGATTCAGCGTTGGATAAGGTACGTGGTTTAATCACTACTAACGGTGGTGAAATTATCAAAGAAGATAACTGGGGCAAGAAAAAATTGGCCTACACAATCAAGCGTGAAGATTTTGCAGTTTACGTTTGTTTTGAGGTTAAGTTGCCAGCACCAGCTTTATTGAAGATTTCAAACACGCTTAATATTACTGATGAAGTTTTGCGTTACCTATTGGTAAAAACTGATGAAAAAACTCGTCAAGCATTAAGCGAGCAAAAAGCACGCAACGAAGAGTCTGATTCAAGCGAATCAAGTAAATAAGCCTAACTGCCGTAAGGTAAAAGAGGGGATAGAATATGGCACGAAGTATCAATCAAGTGATTTTGTTGGGTAGATTGACACGTGATCCAGAACAGCGAACAACTGCTTCTGGTAAGAACGTAGTTAGTTTTAGCATTGCTGTTGATCGACAATCTCAAGACGATCAGGCTGACTTTTTCAATATCACAGCCTGGGATAAACTTGGTGATTTGGTAATGCAATATCTAAGCAAAGGTCGTCGGGTTTTGATCCAAGGACGACTGCGACAGGATAGCTGGGAAGATAAGGATACTGGTAAAAGACAGAGTCGAATTGAAGTTACTGCTTCAGATGTAACGTTCTTAGACGGTCCAAGCGGCGACAATTCAGGTTCTGCAGCACCAAAGACTACTAAAAAAGAGGAAGTCGTAACGGAAATTGACGATAAGCCAATTGACTTAAGCGAAATCCCATTCTAATAAGGAGATTAAAATGGCACAATTGAAGAAAAATCCACCGATTATTTTTGACTATAAAGATGTAAAAACTTTGCAACGTTACATCAATGTTTACGGTCAAATCGAGCCAATCAGCAAGACTGGTTTGAGCGAAAAGCAACAGCGAAGCTTGGCGGTAGCAATTAAGCGTGCTCGCCACTTGGCTTTGTTGCCATTTGTTACTAGCAACTAGGAACGTTTAATGCGCAATATCTCGTTGCTATTACATATTTGGCAGCGAGATATTTTATTGGAAAGGAGAAAATATGTATCAGCCAACTGATTTGAAAAAAGGCGTAGTTTGTCAAATTGATGGCAAGCCATATCGCGTCGTAGAATACGGCCAAAAAGTTATGGGTCGTGGCGGTTCGATTGTTAACGTGAAATTGAAAAACCTAATTGACGGAAGTGTTATTCCAAAGACCTTCAAGGGGCAAGAGCGAATCGAAGCTGCGGAAGTAAATAATAAAACTGCGCAATATTTGTATAACGACGGCGACAAATTCTATTTCATGGATCCGACTAGCTTTGAGCAATTTGAGCTGGCTGCGGAAATCGTGGACGATGCTAGTAAATACCTGAAAGAAGGCGACGAATTAAGCCTTCAATTCTTCGACGGTCGAGTGATTAACGTTGAACTACCAAAGAATAAATATCTGGAAGTTACCTACACAGAAGATGTGGTTAAGGGTGATACGACTTCATCTGTACTAAAAGACGCTACTTTGGAGACAGGGCTAGTTGTCAAAGTTCCAGCATTTATCAAGCAGGGCGACATCATTAGTGTTGACACATCGACTGGTGAATATCGCGAGCGAAAGAAATAGTTCTATTTAATGAAACAGCGATTAGATAAAGCTCTGGTCGAGCGTGGTTTGGCGACAACAAGGTCTCAGGCGGATAATTTTATTCGTCTGGGCTATGTTTTTTTGAATAAGAAAATTGTCCAGAAATCAGGAACTATGGTGTCTGATTCGGATGAGATAAAGCTCGAGAAGAAGGAAACTTATGTTTCGCGAGCTGGCTTAAAGTTGGCTAGCGTGGCGGAGTATTTTCATCTTAATTTTCAGGATAAGACTGTCTTAGATATTGGTTCGAGTACGGGCGGATTTACTGACTATTCGCTGCGTCATGGCGCCAAAAAGGTATTTGCTGTTGATGTTGGAACGGATCAGCTCCATCCAAGTTTGAGGCCGAATCCAAAAATTGCTCTTCACGAAAAGACCGATATTCGTGATTTTTATGCTGATGAAGCAATTGATATTATTGTGGGCGATGTGTCGTTTATATCTCTGAGGGAAATTCTGCCGCACGTGGCAGAAAATTTGATGAATAGCAGTACTGTTTTAATTGCTATGGTGAAACCTCAATTTGAGGCGGGGCGGCATCAGGTTAATAAGGGAATTATTAAAAACGATAAAGTTCGTCGACAGATTTTGTCTGACTTTGAAGATTGGGCGAGGAAGTATTTTGTTATCTTAGATAAAAAAGATAGTGAAGTGGCTGGCAGTAAGGGCAATCTCGAGCGATTTTACAAATTGAAATTATCTAAACGTTAAACCTAAATTCAACGACGTCATTTGGCTGCATGACGTAGGTTTTTCCTTCGGTGCGAATTTTGCCGTTTTCACGAGCCTTAACTTCCGATCCTGCAGCGACTAAATCGTTAAAATCGACAATTTGTGCGGCAATAAATCCGCGCTCAAAATCCGAGTGAATAACGCCCGCGGCTTGCGGGGCAGTCCAGCCTTTGTGAATTGTCCAAGCTCGGACTTCTTTTTCGCCCGCAGTTAAGTAGCTTTGCAATCCAAGAGTATCGTAGGCTGCATGAATAAGTTTGGCGAGCCCAGTTTCCTTGACGCCGTAGCTTTCTAATAACTCTTTGGCGTCATTTTCAGATAAGCCCTTCAACTCTTCTTCCAGTTTTGCGCAGACAAAGACGGTTTTTGCAGGACTTACGAGTTCGGTCAATTGACTCTGTAGATCGGAATTGTTCAATCCTTCTTCGTCGACATTAAACGCATAAATGACTGGCTTGGCGGTAAGAAGGTGCAGGTCGGAAATTGCCTCAAAATCCACATCTGCCAGGGCGGAAATTGGTACGCCTTTTTGTAAATTGTCGATTAAAGACTGCAGATATTCAACTTTTTGGCGAGCTTTTGGGTTTGCTTTAGCTTCTTTTTGAAGTTGAGGCAGGCGTTTTTCAAGAGTTTGCAAATCAGCCAGAATCAGCTCAGTATTGATTATGTCAATATCCTTTTTTGGGTCGATTGGCGCTTCGTCGTGACGCAAAATTTTTGAATTTTCGAACGCACGGACAACGTGAACAATCGCGTCACACTCTCTGATATTGTGTAGAAACTTATTGCCTAGACCTTCGCCCTTAGACGCGCCAGCAACCAGCCCTGCAATATCAACAAAAGTTACAGTGGCTGGAATAATTTTTTGCGCATGATAAAGATCGGCTAAAATTTGCAGGCGATTATCTGGCACGGGAACAATTCCTGTGTTCGGCTCGATTGTCGCAAACGGATAATTAGCCGCCAAAATATCATTATTTGTTAAAGCGTTAAAAAGTGTCGACTTGCCGACATTTGGTAAACCAACGATTCCAATAGATAAACTCATATATTTATTATATCATCTGCGTAATCTTTGATATAATTATAAGCATGAGAAGAAAATACTCATTGCCTAAGGTGGGCATGCTGGCAATAGTAGTGGCTCTGGCTATTTCGGTAACGGCTTTTTTTATCTATACATATGCGGCGCCAAGCTCGCCAAATTGGACGATAACTGGTAAATCCTGGGTTACTAAGCAATTTAATCCAGAAGACACTACCAACTTCGGATCTAACTGGACTATTGCTCCGGGGAGGTTAAAGGATGTAAAGCCTGGTGATACTGTTGACTGGTGGCATAGTCTTTTTGTTAGCGGAGGGCCTACTGATAATGTTATAACTGGCGTTCAGCAGGATGTGTTCGATTTAAGCTCAAATCAGCCGATGGATAATGATGTCAGTCTGAATGATAGGGGAGCTTGGCATAATGAAGGTCCTCGGTCGTTTACGACTATTCCTGAATCTAACTGGAAGGGTTGGGCTTGGAATCGAACAAATAATCCAAAGGGAGTGGATTATCACACTACCTCTATGGAAGCGTTGAATGGTAAATCTCGGCTTGAGGATCTTCATGGCGATCTTGGAAATAATAAATTCATGTATACACGAGTCATTAAAAGAGAGGATATGGGTAAGCGCATATGTCAGCGTATATATTGGAGTAGGCGTAATTCTTTGACGCCAACCGGCTGGGTGTATTCGTCATATGCCTGTGTTGAAGTTCCGTATGATTATGATGTAGAACCTTCGGTGAGTGTTAATTCGGATTATATTGACGCAGAAAATGTCACGAAAATTGAGGGAATAAATGCTGGGTTGAATAACAAAGGGACTTTAAAGACTCAAAATTCTTCGTATGCACTTGCTCGATTTGTTGTCAGAGGAGCTGAAGTATCGGAGCTTACAGGAAAGAGTAATGAAGTTTCACTTCCTGGGGGTACTGCTGATGATGATTGGCCGTGCGCAATTGTGCGACTGATTAAAGGACAATATAGAGATAGCTTAAATATTGATAGTGGCGCGTGTAGAAAAATTGTTCAAAACACTGGCAGTCAATTAAACACCGGTCAGACTCCAGTGGCTACAAATCAGATAGATAATTTGGACAGGGTTAAGCTAAGTGCTAACGACAGTCTATGTTACGTGGTTATGGTTAGCGATTATAATGGTTCGGCTTCTTCTACGGATTTTAGGTACGCAGTTAAGTGTATTAGGTCGTCAAAAAGACCAAAGGTTCAGGTTTGGGGCGGTGATATTAAGACTGACAAAGAAGTTATTACTAGCAAGACATCGAACAGCGTGAACGTTCCTGATGAGAATCTTAGTCGCATTGAGTTAGATAAGACCTCTATACGAGCAAAGGGGCTGTGGGGTACAGGGCTAGATAGGCATGGTAATAAGCTTGGTCGTGGAGTGTTGTTTAGTCCCGGTGAATATGGATATAAAGGGGGTGATGAACCTGATCCGCATTGGTCAATAGTTTGTGCCGAAGATCAGTATGGTGGTAATGGAAATCAGAAGGCGTACGATAAGAGCGGTAATGTGGCTGATTTACCTAGTTGTCGTGGCGATGCAACTAATCTAAAAGACGACTATCAAGCCAGAACGGTCGTAACGACGCAGTGGCATAATCCTGGCTGGGGTGATGTGCTGCAAGATGGTTATATTACATGTAAACCCGATTCTATGTATCACGATATAGTTGGTGACGCATCGCTCGTCTATAATCCTGATTTTTGCAAGAGGGGTGTTTGGAGAACATCTGACTCTGCGAAGTGGATTAGTATAAATAGTTTTGGTCGACATACGCATTCTAATAGTAAACCGGATCCGGCTAATTTAAACTGTCGGGATGACACTCGCCCTATAGTAGAAATTATTTCGTGTTCAAACACGTACGTCTTTAGATTGAAAGGTGTCAACTTGGGGGCGCTAAAAGATGCTAAGAAGCTGGAAATTGGTTTTAATGGAGCTGTGGATAACTTTGTTAGAGTGAAGATTAATGGTCATGAAATGAGGGTATTGGGTAATGAAAACGGCGTAAGACCTGAGGGGACTCAGTACTCTGGTTGGGGTCTTCCGGGTTATGCTGGAAATTCTCGATTTACTGCCGAGACACAGCCAGGTACTGTTTTATATGAGAATAATAACTTCATCGATATTTATGTAAAATCTAATCCGTCACATATGGGACTACTGATCGAGGATATAACATTGGCGTATAAGATGGCCTATACGAATCAGAATGTATATGGCTCTTGGGGCGAATATGGAATTATTGCTAATGGTAATGCTGAATCAGCTTCAGGGGCTGGATTGTCATCATCGTTTAATGGTCGTTCGGGTGTAAATCCACGCGATTATAACAAATTAACTTTTGCTAACACGCCTAAGTTTGGCAATTTTAGCGCAACTAATTCCGTTCCAGACAACTTCACTTTGCCTTCGGTTCGTGGAGCTAGGGGTAATATCTCTGGCAATGTAGATGTGAATAGTCTAGCTTCGGGTGAATATAACGCTGGAAATATAACCTTAACGGGGTCAAAATTAAGCGTAGGCAAGAGTATAGTCATAAAGTCCTCGGGCGTAGTTAGGATTTCGGGTGATTTGCTATACACAGACACGAATGACGTGCGCCAATTGCCACAACTAATTATCTACGCGAAGAATATTATTATAGAGCTCTCGGTTGGGGAAGTGAATGCTTGGTTGATTACTCAGAAAGACGGATATGTTAGTACTTGTGGCGTGGTAATTAGCGCCGGAAGTTGGCTGAGTGGTGTTTCTGATGTTTCTTGTGGCAAGCAATTGAAAATCAACGGGCCAATTAAAACTGGGCGCTTGTTCTTGCGGCGAACATACGGTGGAAAGCATGCTTCATCTGCAAAGAATGATCCGAATATGCACCCTGGAACTCCAGCAGAAATCATTAACTTAAGAGCTGACACTTATATCTGGGCTTACAATAATTATCGAAACACTGGCGCGATCAGCACGATGAATGTTCGCGAATTGCCGCCAAGATATTAAAAGTTTGCAAATTAAAACGCTAATGTATATAATTATTATTAGTTATGAAATTAGCAAAAGGGTTGGGCGAATTCTTCGGACTGGACATCGATACGAATGCGGTGCGGGTGGTTCAATTGTCTCGTACTGGCACGGGATGGAGTTTGTCTCATTACGGTTATACGCCAGTTGATTCTAAGATAACGAGTGGCGATTCTCCAGAGTCTAAGCGACGCTTGGGTGAGGCTATTATGACTGCTGTTGGTCAAGCTGGGATTAAGACGTCCAATGTAGCTGTCGGCTTGCCGTCAAATAAGACGTTTTCTACTATTATTGACGTGCCGAAAGTTCCTGAACAAGAACTAAAGGCGATGATGAAGTATCAAGTTGATCAATATATTCCAATGTCTTTGGATGAGGCGGAAGTTGACTGGGTGCTTTTGGGTGAAAGCTTGCATGCACAGAATCAATATGAGATTTTACTGACAAGTACAGCGAAGTCTTATGCGGAAGAGCGTCTGGAATTAGTTGAAAATCTGGGCTTCAATGTGATTGCCGAAGAACCGAACGCTATTGCTATGGTTCGTTCCTTGTCA
Organism: Candidatus Nanosynbacter sp. TM7-053; assembly: GCF_022828375.1. Lineage (GTDB taxonomy): Bacteria > Patescibacteriota > Saccharimonadia > Saccharimonadales > Saccharimonadaceae > Nanosynbacter. Next base: position 363,777 of record NZ_JAJQJX010000001.1, on the reverse strand, counting down.
GCTACCGATTCTCAGGATGCGCGTTTAATTATCAATATGGGCGAAAATTCAACGGATTTGGCGGTTGTTTATAACGGAGCGCCGCGACTTATTCGTATGATTCCGACCGGGCTTTCATCTTTGGTTCGATCGGCGGTTCAGAATCTCAGTGTCCAGGAAGATCAAGCGCGTCAATTTATTTTGAAATTTGGTTTGGCACCGGATAAATTAGATGGTCAAGTACTAAGGGCAATTGATTCAACTCTCGATAATTTTTCTTCAGAGCTAGTAAAATCTATAAAGTTTTTCCAAACTCGATATCCAAGCGTAGCAGTTTCTGGAATCCTATTATCAGGATTTGGCTCAGCTATTCCACAGCTTGATGGATATGTGATGAATAAAACTGGAGTCCAGTCAATTACCGCAGATCCGTGGCAACGTGTTCAAGTTTCTCAGTCGGATCAACAGCAATTGGCGCCGATTGCTTCAGAATTCGCTATTGCTGTAGGGTTGGCACAAAGGAGTAATATATCATGATTGAGATAAATCTTCTCCCAAACGTTAAGCGCGAGCTATTGAAGACTCGGGCTATGCGCAATCGGGTTATTTCAATATCGTTTTTGGTGGGCGGTGCTTCGATTGCGGCAGTAGTTGTTTTAGCGTTGATTTTGGGTAGCCAGATTGCAGCCGAGGCGGTCCAGAACGGAGTTATTAAAGATAGGAGCGATAAATTGATGGCGGTCGAAGATCTTAATAAGGTTGTAACGATTCAACATCAATTAACAAAGATTAATGAGCAACATTCTGGAAAGAAGATTAATTCAAGGATCTTTGATGTTGTAACGGCGGTTAATCCGGTTGCACCAAATAATGTTAGTTTTTCGGATATAAAAGTCAATCCTGAGTCAAAAACTATTACCCTGGAGGGCAGTGCGGTTAATGGTTATAGCGCGTTAGAGACCTTAAAGAAAACTATCTTGAATACAAAAGTCCAGACTACTGACGGCGATAAAAGTTCCGAGGTTAGTCTGACTAAGGAGATAAAAGATGGCGATACTAGTTTTGGAGAGAACTCAGAAGGTAAAAAAGTGTTGCAATTCTCGTTCTCGTTTGAATATGCGGAAGAATTACTAGCGCCTGCAAATAACGGCACAGTTTCCGTATTGACGCCGACTGGTAAGGTTGATGTGACAGATTCACGTCAGGGAATTCCGGATAGCTTGTTTAAGAGTAACTCGAAAAAACAGGAGAAGAAATAATGGCGACCGATAATAAAGAAGTTGCAATACGCAAGCGTCAACAGATTGATTCGTCAAAAAAGACTATGTTTATTTTTGTGGCTTCTGCGGCATTTTTGGCGGGAATTGCGCTTGTTGTGAGTATATTTTTGGTGCAACAAATTGTATTTCATTCGAAGATTCTTTTAGAGAAGCAAAATACGATTTCTCGTCTAGATAAAAACTTGTCATCAGTTGATGAATTAAAGAAGAATATCCGAGTTTTAGACACGAATACTGCTCTTAACTCTATAAAATCAAGCAGCGAAAGTAATGCTCTTCAGACGGTACTGGATGCGTTGCCAGATAATGCGAATGCTGATGCTCTTGGCGCCTCATTGAAGAATAAATTTATTGACACGACTACCGGTGTGACTATTCAAAATCTGACCGTTGCTCAATCTGGATCTGATAGTGAAAGCTCTGAGTCAACATCTGAAAATGCCGTATCATTTACTATGGAAGTGAGCGGTCCAGCTGAAAAATTGAAAGAATTGTTAACTAAGTTAGAGGCGTCTATTCGAGTCATTGACCTAAAGACCGTGGAAATCCAGCGAAATGAGGATAGATTGAGTTTGGTGGTTCGAGGTGTCGCTTATTACGAGCCAGCACAAACAATACAATTAGAGAATAAGGTGGTTAAGCCATGAAGAAAACAGACATAGCAATGGTAATATTGATCGCGGGTGTGGGTGTGGCAATCGGCTATATTGTCGCCTCTAATATCTCGTTCTTAAAAGTCCCAGAATCTGGCACAAAAGTACAGACTATTCGAGAAATATCACCTGACGTCGAAAAACCAAACCCAGCGATTTTTAATAATAATGCGATAAATCCAACTGTTGAAATATTCGTAGGTCAAGATGCAGCCAAATAGAGAAGGGGCGTAAATGGCTTTACTGACGGACGACATCCAAGATAAGTTGATCGAGCTGCTCGTAAACGAGGGGCTTATTGAGAAGTCTGTCATTGATGACGCCTTAAAGCGCGCCTCTGAGAGTGGCAAACCTCTGTTTAGTTTGCTTAGTGAAGAGGGGTTGCTTGACAATGAGCTATTAGTTCATGGCGTGGCTCAAGTTTCGGGCGTGCCGTATGTCAATCTGTCGAATAGCGTTATTAGTCAGGATATTTTATCGCTATTGCCGTCCGATGTTGCTGAGAGATTTATGGCTGTGCCGCTGGCCGAAGTTCAGAACCGACTAGCAGTAGCGATGATCGACGCGAATAATGTTCAGGCGGTGGACTATTTGTCGAATCGCATCCAGCGCCCGATAAAAGTATTCATGGCTTCGGAAGAGAGTGTCCGCCACGTCTTGGATCAATATAAGACTGACTTGTCATCTGTTAATGTGGCTGCACAGGCTTCGCAGGAAGAGTCTTTGTCTGAGGCTGGCAATATTAAAACGATTGTCCAAGATTCGCCGATATCACGAGCATTATCGACAATTTTGGAGTATGCGGTAAAAAGTCATGCGTCCGACGTGCATATTGAGCCATTAGAGAAGGCTTTGAAGATTCGTTGTCGTGTTGACGGTGTTTTGCGTGAGATTATTCAGCTCCCAAAGAGCATTGAGCCGGCGCTAGTTAGTCGTATTAAGATTCTTTCCAATCTAAAAATTGACGAGCATCGCATTCCTCAGGATGGTCAATTCGCGGTTAACGTTGCAGGTAAAGAGGTTGATCTTCGTATTGCTATCTCTCCAGTTGTCTGGGGTGAACAAGTGGTTATTCGTCTGCTTGATAAGAGTGGAAGTTCTTTTAATCTGGAAGATATGGGCTATGCTGGGCGCGCGTTAAGGACGATTCGTAAGGGAATTAAGCGACCAAATGGAATGATTTTGACGTCGGGTCCAACTGGTTCTGGTAAGTCAACGAGTTTGTACGCGTTGATTAAAGAGATTAAAGACGACACTGTGAATATTGTGACGCTTGAAGATCCGGTTGAATATAAGATGGATGGAGTCAATCAGATTCAGGTGAACGCGGAAGTTGGCTTGACGTTTGCTTCTGGGCTGCGCTCAATTTTGCGTCAAGACCCAGATATTGTGATGGTTGGTGAGATTCGCGATAATGAAACAGCAAATTTGGCTATTCAGGCGGCTTTAACGGGACACTTGGTTTTCTCAACACTTCACACAAATTCCGCTGCTGGCGTGCTGCCGCGCTTATTGGATATGGGAATTGAGCCGTTTCTTATCGCCAGTACGGTTAACACAATCATTGGTCAGCGTTTGGTGAGGCGAGTGGCGCGCCGTCGAGATATTTATCAATCGTCACCATTGGAAACACAGGCAATTCGCGAGGCGGTTGGTGGATTATTGCCACAAACAAGGGAGCAGGTTGCTCAATACGCGCAAGATCTGGGATATGAAAGTTTGCCACTAGCGACACAGACGTCGTTTGCCTTGGCAAAAGGAAAAGATACGCCGCAAACTCCTCGCGGTTATGCTGGGCGAGCTGGTTTGTATGAGGTCATGGATATTACTGAAGAGATTCAGAATTTGATTGTTAAGCGCGCAACCTCAGCGGAAATCCAGCGAATGGCAATTCAGCAAGGTATGATTACGATGCGTCAAGATGGTTATCTGAAGGCGTTGAACGGAATAACGACAATAGAAGAAGTTAATAGGGTAGCGGCGGATACCGCGTAAAAGGAGGAAACATGAATAATCAAGAATTGCGAATTGAGATTTTGCTGGAAGAAGTCGTTAAGAAGCGAGCTTCAGACCTTCATATTCAAGTTGGTTTGCCGCCAATGCTACGAATTGACGGTGCGCTTATGCCGGCCGCCGGAACTCAGCCATTGGACGAGCCTGCGGTTGAGAGATTAGTATTTCAGATTCTTGATGAAGATCAGCGGCAGATTTTGCTAAAAGATAAGGAATTCGACTTTTCGTTTGCGTTTGGTACACTGGGACGATTCCGAGTTAACGCCTTCCATGAGCGTGGCAATTTGGCTGCAGCCCTACGCTTGATTCCAAATGAAATTAAGTCGGCGTCTGAGCTGGGTATGCCACCAGTTGTTAATACGTTTGCGGATTTTCCTCGCGGTTTGGTGTTGGTTACTGGTCCAACTGGTTCTGGTAAGTCAACAACTTTGGCGGCGCTGGTTGATAAAATTAATTCTGAGCGCTCACAGCATATTATTACCATTGAAGACCCTATCGAGTTTACTCACAAGTCGAAAAAATCAGTGGTAGTTCAGCGTGAAGTTCATTACGATACTTATTCGTTCTCTGCAGCTTTGCGTTCGAGTCTTCGCCAAGACCCGGATGTTGTGTTGATTGGTGAGATGCGCGACCTTGAGACGATTTCAGCAGCGATTACAATTGCTGAAACTGGACACTTGGTGTTTGCGACACTGCACACGAACTCCGCAGCACAATCAATTGACCGTATGATTGACGTGTTCCCGCCACACCAGCAGCCACAGATTCGCGCTCAGCTCAGTAATATCTTGATGGCAATTTGTTCACAGCGACTAGTCCCAGCTATTGGTGGTGGACGAGTTGTGGCGGCAGAGGTTTTGATTGCTAACCCAGCGGTGCGCAACATTATTCGCGAAGGTAAATCTCACCAATTGGATGCCGTGATCCAGACTGGTGCTGATCAGGGAATGCAGACGATGGATCGAACTTTGGTTAATTTGGTACAGAACGGTACGATTACGTATGATAGTGCTCGTGAATTTGCTGTTGATTTGACGGAATTCGAGAGGCTGATGAGGGGGTAATAAATGAAAAAATACGATTACGAAGCCAGAGATAGTGCAAGTAACAAAATCGTTAAATCAGTTGTTCAGGCTGATAGTGAAAATGCTGCCGCAAAGCTCTTGACGGCTCAGGGCTTTGTGCCGTTAAAAATTGAATTACAAGACGATAAAACAAATTTCTTTGCGAGGTTTTCTGGTAGAATCACCACTAAGGATAGGGTTGTATTTACTCGTCAGTTAGCAACTCTTATTGGAGCAGGGCTACCTTTGGCGCAAAGTCTTCGAACGGTTCAAGAGCAGACTACGAATAAGCGCATGCAGGAAATTGTTCAAGAGATTATCTCTGACGTTGAAGGCGGCAAATCCTTGTCTGATTCGTTCGCAAAGCATCCAGAAGCTTTTAATAAAGTTTATGTAGCTTTGATCTCGGCCGGCGAGACGTCAGGTACAATGGATGATTCGCTTAAGAGGTTAGCTGCTCAGCAGGAAAAAGAGGCTGCTATGATGAGTAAGATTAGAGGCGCTATGATGTATCCGTCAATTGTTTTGGTAGTGATTATCTTAGTTATCGGATTTATGTTATTTACAGTTGTTCCGCAAGTTGAGGGGTTGTATCGTGACTTAAATAAGGGGTTGCCATTTGTAACTCTTGCGATGATTAAAGTGGCGAACTTTTTTAGTAGTCTTTGGTGGCTTGTTATATTGGCAATGATTATCGGCGGTTATTTCCTAGCACAATATCTGAAAACTGAACAGGGAATTAGGACTAAAGACACCTTTAAGCTTAATGTCCCAATGTTCAAAGGGATGTTTAGGAAAATGTACATGGCTCGATTTGCCAGGACTGGTCAAGTTCTTCTGAGTACTGGTGTGCCGATGCTTGATATGCTTCGAATTACGTCTGATGCTGTCAATAATGTAGTTATTAGCGAAAGTATACTTCGCGCATCGGATAAGGTGAAGGGCGGTAAGGCCTTGTCAGCTTCTTTATCTAATGAAGATTATTTCCTAGCAATGGTGCCGCAGATGATTAAAATTGGTGAGCAGTCGGGTAAAATTGATGAGATGATGGGTAAGACCGCTCAGGTGTACGAAGATGAGCTTGACGAGGAGATTCGCGCTTTGTCGACGGCGATAGAGCCGGTTTTAATGGTCTTTTTGGCTATAGTTGCAGGTACAATGGTGGCGGCTATCTTGCTTCCAATTTATAGTTTGGTCGGTAATATTAATATCCGCTAGACTGACTTATATTTTTAGTGTATTATAAGCTTAAGCATTTTTGCGTAAATATAGGTAAACCATAGAAAGGTGGGAAATCTAATGACAAAAAAAGATAATAAAAAAGGATTTACAATCATCGAGGTTGTTCTAGTCTTGGCTATTGCTGGACTTATCTTTGCGATGGTGTTTATCGCATTGCCAGCTTTGAAACGTAGCCAGCGTGACCAGTCAAGGAAGAACGACGCTTCAGTAGTTGCCTCAGCTATTAACAATTGGAATTCAGCCAATCGTAACGGTGGTACGTTTAGTGAAGACTCTCTACGCAAGTATGTAGAAAAGCTTGATCAATATGATAAAAATTCAGAGCTGAAGGTTGCTACACCTGGTGCTTCAATGTCGGTTGCCGGTAATGAAATTAAGGTTATGCGTGGTAAGAAATGTCCTTCTAGTACGCCAGCTCCATCTGCTGGCGATCCAGCAAATATAACTTTGCAAAACGGATCTTCACGCAACGCAGCAGTCGTAGTTCTGCTGGAGAACAACGGTTCTCAAAAGCAATTGTATTGCCAGGACGTATAATCCATAGATAAATTACGAATCAGCCTCGGTATGGGGCTGATTTTTTTATGGTTTTTTGTTACCATAAGAAGTATGATTAAGTTTGTACTAGTGGGATTTTTAGGGGCTATTTTAGGCAGTTTCGCCGGAGCGCAAATTTGGCGCTTGCGGGCTCGTCAATTGATGGAAGATAAAAAAGCTGGAGAAAAAGTCAACCAAAAGGAATTAAAGAAATTATCTCCATTGATAAAAAAAATTTCCAAAGATAGGTCTCGCTGTTTATCTTGCGGTCATGAGCTTAAGTGGTACGATTTGATTCCTGTGGTAAGTTGGGTCGCTGGATTGGGGCGGTGCAGATATTGCAAAGCATTTATCGGTTGGACGGAAATCTTGCTAGAACTAGTGATGGCTGGATTATTCGTTGCATCCGTGGTTTTTTGGCCTGGGTCATTGACGGATATCTGGCAAGTCGCGTTGCTGGTATTGTGGTTGGCAAGTTTGGTGTTGCTGGCGATTTTATTTGTCTATGACCTCAGATGGCTACTTCTTCCAGATGTAATTAATATTCCGTTTATCATTCTTGGCGCTATTTTTGCGGGAATAAAAGTATGTCTAGCTGGCGATTTTTCAAAAAGCTTGATGACGTTATTTGGGTCGATTGCGATTCTGAGCGGAATATATATGGTGCTATATTTATTCTCGAAATATCGTTACGGGGAAAATAAAACTTGGATCGGTTTTGGTGATGTTAAGCTTGGACTTGGATTGGGTTTGTTCTTAGGAAACTGGCTTTTGGCGTTTGCGGCGTTGTTTATTGCGAATCTTATCGGCACGCTTCTTGTCTTGCCATCAATGATGCGAGGAAAGTTGCAAGCAACTTCACGGATCTGCTTCGGTCCATTGCTTATCGTAGGGTTTTTACTCGCTTGGTTCTTTAGCCGACAAATTTTAGAGTGGGGCTTTCTTATTGTCTAAGTAAAAAGCGCTTATGCTATAATGGAGAAGTGATGGGCAATAAACAAAAAGGTTTTACTATAATTGAAGTGATTTTGTTTGTGGCTATTTCTGGTTTGCTGACCTCTATGCTGATGGTCGGCGTAAGTATGTCAATTAATCGCCAGCAATATCGCGATTCGGTGCAGTCTTATGCTGGTTTTTTGCGAAATGAGTACTCAAAGGTGGTTAATGTTGAGAATGAGCGATCCAAGAGCACTTGTCCAATTGAAGGTTCTGATGGTCGAGCTGAAACTTTACGTGGTCAATCTGATTGCGTGATTGTCGGTCGCTATATTACCACTGAAGGTTCTTTGGGTTCGACGGACGGCAATCTGTACAAAACTTATCCAGTTTATGCCTATAGATCAGATAAGGGTAGCGTGTGGACTTATAAACGCGGCGCTGAGTCTGACAAATATATCGTGAATTGGCAAGCAAAAACTAGGTTCTCTAACCAGGCTAAGGATAGTGCGTATATTTCTATTTTGATGTACCGCCACCCAGAGACGGGGCAGTTGGATGTTAGAACTGACACGAGTCGATTCGGTGACAATTTAACTGATTTCGTCAATAATAAAAATAGTGCTGGAGTTGTGCAATCTGCTGGCGAGCAGCGTCAACAGAGGGAAATTTGTGTTTATGATGACGGCTGGCTACCGGGCGAGAGGTTATCTATTTTTCTGCGCTCAAATGCGGGTTCTGCTGATGCTGTAGTTATGGGTAATGCTACGGGAGGTTGTGCTGATGCGTAAGTTTAACAGAGGCGACACGCTCGTTGAAGTGCTTCTTGGTGTGACTATTTTTAGCCTAGTTGCCGTTGTTGCATTGGAAACCATGAACCGCGGGATGGCTATCGCTCAGTATTCTTTAGAGACGACGTTGGTTCGTCAACAGGTTGACGCTCAGGCTGAAATGCTAAGATATGCGCATGATATGAAAAATGATACTTGGAAGAAATTGGTAGACAATAATTCGGTGAGCGTTTCTGTTGTTAATGACAATGAAGGAAACTTGGGTGTTGAAAAATGTCCTGATGATTTTTCTACGAAAGAGTTTGCATTGGCTGCGACGCCTTCGCTCGCTTCGAAGATTAGTATATTGAACAATCCTGGAGATTATAAAGCGGCAGAAACATACGCACGGGTTGATAGCGATACTAAAAAAACGTATGGAATATCAGTTAGATTGGTTAAGCCGAGTACGGCCACTGGAAGCAGGGATAGTAACAAGTACGATGCGTACATAAAAGCATGCTGGATGCCTGTTGGCAGCAAAATGCCGGCGACTATTGGTACGATTGTGAGGTTGTATGATTCGGGGTTATAAAAAAGGATTTACGCTTATTGAATTGATGCTCGCAATGAGTTTTATCTCTGTTCTTTTGTTGTCGATTGCGATGGTGGGTATTCAAGCGGGAAAAATGTATAGCAGAGGTATTGTGCTTCGTGATGTTAATCAAGCGGGGCGAGATATTTTAGACACTATTCGACGTGATTTTCTTCAGGCGAATGCCGAAAAGATTGACAGTACGGGATTGAGGGTGCCGAATAATAGCAATTGGTCAACTGGTCGACTTTGTCTCGGCTCTCATTCTTATGTGTGGAATAATCCAAAGTATTTGGACGATCCTAGCTTGTTGGGTGGAAATAGTCTGTTCAAGGTTAATGGCAATCCAGTGAATTTGGTGCGCGTAGTTGATGCGGATAGTGGATTGTGTAAAAAAGATGCTTCTGGCAAATATCCGGAAACCGTCGATCTTGCAAAATCATCCAATTTACTCAGGTCTATCAATAGCGGTGATGGTTCAATTGGCGTGCACGAAGTTACGTTAGAAAAGGTTGCCTCAGATAATTCAAGGGAGGCGCTGTATAAATTGACTTTTACGCTGGGGACGAGCAAGATGAGTGAAATAAGTGATTCTTCCTGTAAAGCTCCGACTGAAGATGATAGCAATTTTGAGTTCTGTGCTATAAATAAATTTGAGATGATTGTGAGGACAAATGGGTAAAAATGCGCGACAATCAGGTGCTGTATCTCTTTTTGCGGTCATATTTGGCGCGATGTTGCTGACTATTGTTACTATTGGGTTTATCAAGTTGATGATTATGGATCAGCGGCAATCCTCGAATAATGATCTGTCGCAGAGTGCTTATGACGCGGCTTTGGCTGGGGTTGAGGATGCTAAGCGTGTGGTTCGCGCTGCCCAGACGGGGAATATTCAAGCGGCGGGAGTGCTGAATGGTCCAATTAATTGTAATATGGTAGCGGCGTCTGGTGTTGTTGGAGGTAGCTCTTCTGGTGAAACTATTATTAAAACTGGTACAGATGCGGGTAAAAAATTTGATCAAGCGTATACTTGTGTAAAAATCACTATGAAATCTCAAGATTTTATATATAAGTCTATTGAGGAAAAATCTCAAATTGTGCCACTGCGCGCAACTGGTTCATTCAACAAGATATCTATTGAATGGTATAGGCGCGATGATGAGAGCAATTTGAATGGCGCCAACGCCGCTAACACTGAAATATCCACTTCTGGGGATCTGCCGACGAAAAACAACTGGAATGCTAATTCGCCACAATTGATGCGTGTACAGCTTATTAACCCAGGATCCACCTTTAATTTAGCGGCGTTAGATTCAACTGGTGTCACTTCTTTCTTGCGACCGAATGTTTTAAGGTCAGACGTAGCAAGCCAGAATGGTACTGCTGTTTCTGGTAAGATTTCTGATCATCCACGCGCAACTGACGGGAATGAACATAATAATGGAACAAGTGTGGTTTCTTGCAGTAAGACATTCAAGTTTTCTGGCGAATATTCGTGTAAAGCGGTGATTGATGTTGATGAGATTTCAGCTGGTAGCGAAACCGCATTCTTGAGGTTATTGCCTATATATAAAGGTGGTAGTGTGAAGATTTCTCTTCAAAAAACTGACGGAACAATTGTCAATTTTGATGGAGTTCAGCCAATTGTCGATTCCACGGGGCGGGCAAGTGATTTATTTAGAAGAGTTGAAGCTCGATTGCAAATAGGAGATGATTTCGCATATCCTAATAATGCGGTTGAATTAAAGAATAGTCTGTGTAAAGATTTCTCTGTATCTGGCGGCGGATCTGCTACCGCAGGTCGATGTAAGCCCATAAGCTAAGCTTCTGTATCACTATGGAATCGGTCGTGAATGTCTTTCAGGTGCTGGTCGGTAACATGCGTATATACCTGTGTTGTTGATATATTGCTATGTCCCAGCATTGATTGGACTGAGCGCAAGTCTGCACCGTTCATAAGTAGGTCGGTGGCAAAGCTATGGCGCATAGTGTGTGGGCTTACATGTTTTGTGATACCAGCTAATCTAGCATATTGACCAACCATTCTCTGAATACTACGCGCGCTTAATCTACGGTAGTCTCCTGAGGTGTTGGGAGTTGCGTGGCGTTTACTATAGCTTAAAAATAGGGCGGGTAAATTATCTGTTCTAGCTTCCAGATATGCCGATATGTGCTCGGCAGCACTTTTTGAAATAAAAACAGGGCGATCCTTTTGTCCTTTTCCTCGCACCATAAATTCGCGCCTCTTTAGGTTTATATGATCGCGGTTTAAATTGACCAATTCTGAAACACGCAGTCCGCTAGAAAATAGCAGCTCAACGATTGCTCGATCTCTCAGTCCAGATTCTGTATCGGTTGGTATTTGATCGATCATGCGTAAAATCTCGTCATATTGTAAAAACGTCACTTGTTTACGGACTACTTTAGGTAATATAATTCTGTCGGCCGCTAGACTTTTGATATTACGACGAGAAAGGTAGGTTAGCAGACCTCGCAGCGCAATAAGATGATAACTTTGGGTAATTAAAGACAGCTCTTCGCCAGTGTTGTCATTTTTATAACGGTTTAACCAGAGGCGATACTGACGTATTAGCTCTGATGTAATTTTATCAACATTTATATCGCCGGCAAAATCGATAAATCTCTCCAGGTATAGTTGATAATTTATGATGGTTTTTTGACTGCGTCCACCTTCAACCTCTAGGTGTTCTAAGAAATCAGTTAAGGCTTCTGACATAAACATAATATTTATTCTATCGCTAATGAATATGTTTATCAAATTATTTATTTCTGCTACTATATTAGAAAATAATAAGCAGAGGAGTATCTATGGCAGAAAGCGAAAAAAACTACTGTGGTGTTGAGAGGACATTGATCGTCTTTAAGCCTGACGCAGTTCAACGAGGTATCGTTGGGGAAATTTTACAACGTTTTGAGCGAGTTGGTCTAAAAATAGTTGGTGTAAAAATGACATCACCATCCAGAGACCATTACTATGCTCATTACGAGGACATCGGTAAATTGGCTACTCGTCGAGGTGAGGGAACTTTGAATATAACATTAGATATGATGATGGATGGTCCGGTCATAGCAATGGTGCTAGAGGGCGTTGAGGCTGTCGCTGTTGTTAGGAAAATTGTTGGTCCAACAGAGCCTAAGTCAGCTGACATGGGAACAATTCGCGGTGATTACTCGCACATTAGTTTTGGCTATGCAGATGAGTGCCAAAAGGGAGTCCCAAATTTGATTCACGCATCTGGCGATTCAGATGAGGCTGTTCGTGAGATCGAGCACTGGTTCAAGCCGGAAGAATTGGTAAATTATCACACATTAAGTGAAAAGTTTACTCGCTAAGCTAGTCTTTCCTGAGAGCTACCGTGGTATAATGGTTGTATGCCTCGGTAGCTCAACTGGATAGAGCAGATCCGTCCTAAGGATAAGGTTGTAGGTTCGACTCCTGCCCGGGGTACCATATATATGACAGAACAAATTAAAGATAAGCAATTTGATGGGCAGCGTGACGGAGAGCAACTGTTGTTTGTGTTTCGTCGTCACATAATTGCGATGAGAAAAGGATTTTATCTGCTTCTAGGATCAATGACGCTTGGTTCGTTGCCTTTTTTAATTTGGCAAGATAATTTGAATCTTTTATGGGTGTTTGTTGGTGGATTTATTTTTGGTCTAATGCTCTTTTTCTATCATTTTCTAATGTGGTTTTATACTTACTATATTGTTACCGATCAGAGAATTCGTCAGATTACTCAACATGGATTTTTTGGCAAAGATGTCATTGAGCTGAAATTGTCAAAAATTCAGAATATTAGTTATAGTATTCCAGGGTTTAGTGGAGAAATGTTTAAGTTTGGTACAATAGTTATTCAAACTTTTGTTGGAGATCTTGTTATAAAAAATGTAGAACATCCGGATAAGATCTATAATAAACTACAAGACGCAGTGGAAATTTCGACAAAGAAGGAGGATATCAATGAAGAATCTATTGAACCGTAAAGATAAAAAACAGCCAAAGGAGCTACCTAAGAGGATTACAAACGATACAGTAGCTCAGCACCGCGAGAAGGTTTTGGCGGCTGGTCGTAAGCATAAATATCCCATCCAATACACCAAACGTCGATTGGTGTGGATAACAATGTTTGTGAGCGTCGTTATCCTGATTGTCTTTGTTATTCTTGGCTGGGCGCAGTTATATGTCTGGAAAGATACAAGTGATATCGCATATAGGATAACTAAGATTTTACCTCTTCCCGTGGCTAATATTGACGGAGAAAATGCTGAGTATAGTGATTATCTTCTGTATCATCGTAGTTCATTGGCAGTATTACAGTCTCAGGGGCAAGCAGATCAAAAGGACAAAGTTAAGTTCTATCAAAATCAGTCCATAGATAAGGCGTTGGAGGTGGCATATGTCAAAAAGCTTGCGAGAGAAAATAATATTACGGTAGATGATAAAAAGGTTCAAGATCTTATCAAAAAACAGCAGGAATCTAGTAAGCTATCGCAGTCCGCTTATGAGTCTGTAGTGAAAGACAACCTTCATTGGTCAATGGATGAGCTAAAAACTGCTATGAAATATACTTTGTTAAAGCAGGAAGTGTCTTTTAAGATTGATAAAACAGCTAATAATCTAGCGTCTGACATTAAGAAGAGGCTGCAAGAGGGCAAATCCTTAAAGGATATTGCTACGGAAATGGGTGACAAAGTGCAATCGGTATCTGATTTATCCGTCTCTACGGATAATTCTGACGGAGGTCTAACGAAAGCGGCTATGTCATTAACAAAGGGTAAAATCTCGGGTCCTATAAAGACTCTTTCGGGTGACGGATATTATTTTGTGATGTTTAATAACATTGAAGGCAACACCGTAAATTACTCTTATGTAAAAGTTCCGTTGACTGAATTTAATAACCAGTTTAACTACTTAAAAAATAACAATAAAGTAAAATATTTCATTTCTATCGATAAATAAGCAACCTAGTTTGAAAAAGCTCCCATTTTTGCTATAATTTCCTAAGGAGTTTGCCGTTGTAGCTCAGCTGGTAGAGCAGCTCATTCGTAACGAGCAGGTCGCTGGTTCAAGCCCAGTCAACGGCTCCATTTTATGAAGGATACTATAAAGAAATCGATAAAAATTGTTTTTAGCGACAGGACTGTGGCAACTCTTTTGATCGTTAACGTTGTTGTGGCTATTGTTGTATCTATATTTTTAGGATCATCAATAAAACATAGCGAGGCTCAGGTTATTACGCGCTACACTACGTATGGTGATGCGAATTTTTATAGGAGCCACTGGTCTAGTTTATTTAGTTATTTTGCTTTGGCGTTTATGATAGTTTTTGGCCACTCTGCGCTGAGCGTCAAGTTAATTTCACTAGAGAAACGAAGCTTGGCTATATTTCTTTTGTGGTTGACGTTGGGTATTTTAGCTATTTTAGCTATTTTAGCCTATTCTATTATTAAAATTGCATCGATAGGATAACATATGGACATTGAAATCCCACTTGGTAAACGAACAAAAAAATATCGTTTTCTTGAGATGCTTCCTGGGTTGCTAAGTTATGGTGCTATTGTTCTTCTGGTTGTCTTATCTATAGTAAGTCCCGTTTTAGCATCAATTTATTTGTTGACTATAATACTAATTGCTTTTGTAAAAACAATAGCTATCAGCTATAGAGTGGTTAATGGTCATAATAATATGGAAAAAGCCTCAAAAGTCGACTGGAATGGGCGGCTGTCTGATTTGGAAAATCCAAAGGAGGCATATTCTAGGCTGAGAGATAATCAATCTAAGGAGTTGTTATATCAACAACATGTAGACAATCTAAGATTTATGTCTGCCGCGGAAGATGGGTATTATCCTAAGCCAAGTAATATTTACAACGCTCTTATTATGCCTGCATACAACGAGAGTATAGAAGTGATTGAGCCCGCTCTTAAGTCGGTCTTAGATACTACATACGACAAGAGGCGTCTAATCGTAGTTTTTGCGTACGAAGAACGTGGTGGCGTTGATATTGATACAACAGCTAAAATACTAAAAAAGAAATACGGTAAGTACTTTCATTCTTTCCACATTGTAAAACATCCAAAAGATCTGCCAAATGAGGTAGTTGGTAAGGGTGGAAATATCACGTATGCAGGCAAGTGGCTGGAGCAATATTTACAACAGGAAGAAATAGCCTTTTCTGATGTTATTGTTACAACGATGGACTGTGATAATAAGCCGCATAAGTATTACTTTGATTATGTGACATATGAATATATTACTCATGAAGACAGAAAGCATTTATCGTTTCAGCCTATATGCTTGTTTACTAATAATATATGGGATGTTCCTGCGCCAATGCGAGTAGTGGCAACAGGGAATTCATTTTGGAATATTATCAGCTCCATGCGCCCATATTCTTTGCGTAACTTTGCGTCACATTCGCAACCAATGAACGCTCTCGTTGAGATGAACTTTTGGAGCACGCGAACAATTGTTGAGGATGGTCACCAGTACTGGAGAAGCTATTTCTATTTTGATGGTAATTATGAAGTTGTGCCAATTTTTGTGCCGATTTATCAAGATGCAGTATTGGCTAATAGCTATAAAAAAACATTAAAAGCCCAGTTTATTCAGTTGCGACGTTGGAGCTATGGAGCCTCAGATGTGGCGTATGTTGGTAATAACATATTTAATAAAAATAGGACGGTAAAATTTTGGCCCAGCCTGGCTAGGTTTGTGAGATTATTAGATGGTCATGTAACTCAAGCTTGTATTGCCCTAATTGTTGCTTTCGGTGGATGGGCTCCTCTTGTACTAAACAGTGAAGCCGCACGCAGTGTTGCTGCTCACCAGTTGCCGGATACTGTTAGTTTAATACAACAAGTAGCTATGATAAGTATTTTGGTATTGATTTTTGTATCGTTCAAGTTGTTGCCGCCTCGTCCAGAAAGATATAAGAAGAGTAGAAACGCATTGATGGTTCTACAATGGTTCTTGATGCCTATTACTTCTATTGTATATAGCTCTTTGGCGTCATATAATGCACAGACTCACCTTTTGCTTGGTAAATATCTTGATAAGTTTGATGTAACGGAGAAGACTACTGTAGAGATGAATGATCAGAGTCGTGCTCAGAATAAGAAAAAGAAGGACGGCCACGACGCCTCTTTCTCTGAGAGATAATAAGATTATGTTGTGCTGCATATTGCAGTGCAGCTATTTGGTCAAAATTCTGTAATATTGAGTGGGTTATTTCGGCGATGTGCTGTGATGATATCGCGGGTTTGTTTTGTAGATGTATTAATTTATCTTGTATAGTATTGGCCAAGTCATAGCTATATGAGCCTGCTAATTTTTCGTTATGATTAAAACTTTGCGCAATACTAAGTATCAGTTTTCCTATAGAAAAATTATTTTTCTCGCCATCTTGTGATATGACAACGAGGGAAATCACAGGCTTTTCGTAGGTTGTAAAAGAATAACCGCATTGGTCACACATATGTCTACGCCAGGTTGTTGGGTATTTTTTATTTTGACGAGAATTTGTTACGTGGGTTTTTCCGTGAAAACATTTTATGCATATCATATCAATATATTGACATATAACTATAAAAAAATCCAGTGGAAAAGTGCTGTGTAAAATAAAAATCGCCTCATTTTAGAGGCGATTACTTTATAAATCCGGAAACTTAATTAAGTATAGATCTTTCTTCGTTGATCTTCTTGTTATATTCGTAGTGAATTTTTGCCTTGCTTAATAAAGAACAGTGTTGTGGTTTTTTTGTATCTAAACTAGGTAAGTCATGTTTACTCATACTTTAAATTCTAACATACTTATTAAATAAAGTCAAGGTCTGCATAGCAGATAATAGAAAAGCCTCGTTTATCGTCGACGAGGCTTGTGTATCGTATCTGGTGGGCAATAGAGGATTCGAACCTCTCACCTCTTCAACGTCAATGGAATACTCTGTAAAAGTTACTAACTACATATATAATAACATATTTAAGTCATAACTGAATCATAAATATGTTGTAATTTTGTATTCGTATAGTGTGTATAAATACGCGTCGTATCCAAACTCTGATGACCCAATAGATCCGAAATATAGCATAATTCAATACCTTTATCTAAAAGCATTGTAGCAAACGAATGGCGAATAGTATGAGGGGTTACGTTAATAAAATCTGAATTATCGCAAATAGATTCAAATATACGACGAATACCGCCAGTAGTAAGACGAGATCGATCGCCTTGATGAGAAATAAAGAGGGCAGAGTTGTCATCAGTGCGACAAGCTAAATAATTATTTATAGCGTCCTCAGTGGCCTCATCAATAAAAACAACACGAGGGTTCTTACTCTTTCCAATAACCGTAAATTTACGATGACGAATACTATTGCGATTCAAGGATACTAACTCAGAAACACGAATACCCGATGCGGCCAACAAACGCAATATTGCAATGTTGCGCAATCGATTCATAGATCCATATCCTCTACATTGACGAGAGGCAACAGAAATAAAATCCTCAATCTCCTCTGGTAATAAGTATTGAATAATGTACTTCTCGCGCTTAGGAACAACTAATTCTTCATAATCCATAACATCAAATCCTCTCCTTGCGGCCATCTTTAAAACCATACGAATGCAAGAGATAGCATTACGAACTGTATTAGATCTCCATCGAGATGAAACAAAGTTATGCCAATCTCTAAAATCCGAAAAAGATAAACTTTCAATATCTACATCTCCAAAGAATGAGATCAAGGACTTACTGATATTTAAATAACTAGATTCAGTATTAATAGACTTACCAGCCCTTAATACATAATCGCAAATATAAAGCTTAAAAGCTTCAGATATCTTCATAAAAAAACACTTTCTACCCTCCAATTTATGTTATATAATGCACCTATAGATAAAACTAAATAAAAAGGAAAAAAATGGATCTAACACAATTACCACTAGAAACTATAATAGTAATATTTATCGTATTCTTATGTATGATAATTATGATGATAGCTTCATTCTGTACAGTAGGAATCTACAATAAAACTATAGAGATAAAGAAAATTATAGAAGACTATCTAAAAACAAAAAATTAAGGCGGAAGAGGGCGAGTCTGTTTAAATATTGTAGGTAATGATACTTGACGAAGTCTGACACTAATAGGAATAGTAGGCGTCGAAGTAGGTACATCTCTATCGATCAATAGATCATAAATAGAATCAATAGCTGAATCACGTTTAAACTGATAAACAGATATATCATACTTATCAGAAGAGAAGACTAAATTGTCATCAAAGATATACGGATCCAACCCTAATTCAGATAATGATTCATAACGCTTTACAGGCTTGTGTAGATTCTTAGAGGCCCAGTAGCGACGTTTATTGAATCGATTGATCATATCCTTAGTAATATACTTAGTAAGATACGCTGCGGCCTTAGTTTGATCATCATCAAGCTTCTGAGCGTTAGTAAAACCAGCAGTAAAACCTGTAAGGTTATAGACGCGTTTACCATTCTGAAAAACATTAGTAGACTTCAATTCGGCATTATAATCACGAATCAAAGCGTGAAAGTGGATAGCGCCGTCTTTATGGAATTCGGGAACAATCACGTATGCAAAATTAGGAGAGTGCTTCTTCTGACGATTGAGCCAGTACTTCATAATATTCGATGTAGACTCTATAGAATATCTATCAACCTTCTTAGGATTGAAAGTAAAAGTAACAAAATAGGAAAAATTATTAGATAAAGCATAATCGAAAATAGTAGTACGAGTACGACGAAGTGACTCTTCAATAGCTTTATCTGATGGCTTCTCAGAATCCCTATTAGGCTTATGACCCAATCTGGGTCGTGGAATAACTAAAGGATTGTTAAAAATAGTGACTTTATACATATTATTAGGGTATTCCTTTGTAATGTGTTCAATTACAGTTAAAGATTGATTCATAAAACATACCCCCAATATGTTATTTTTTACGTGTTGTTTACCTCTATAAACGCTTGTTAAGTGTTGGGTTATCAAGTAGCCCTACGGGCGGGAACCTATAGACACCACCCGGACGCGAAAAGCGTAACTTTTCGCGCCGATCAGAGAGTCGCTTCTACCTGGAAAACACCCCCTTTCTCCTTCTAAGGGGAACAGCAAGTTTCTTTATCGTGACAGTAGGTTGTGAGGCGAGATAGACGCCGTCAGCCTGAGAGCCAGTAAATACAACCTGGTTGGTATCGTATGAATCGCGCAACGCTTGCGACTGGAAGAAGAATCCCATTTTAAGAGGACGCGATCCGTCAACACGCTTGCCATTATTATCAAACTCCAGCTTCTTAGCGATAAACGCCCAGTAAACTGTAAAAATAGGGCCAGCAGACAAGCCGAATGGAAGAGCGAAAGATTTACATTTAAAAGCAATATCCGATCGACGACGTACAGCCTTCACCAATTGATCGTAATCCTGAGAAGTAACGAGGTGAATCCGTTTCTGCTTACGATTCTGAGCGGCCTGATGAATTACCCAAGGCGGAACGTTGCGAGAATCCTGGTTAGAAAAATAATTTTGATATTCATCAGTAATAACTATCACACCATATTTACCGTTGCGGACACATTGATTGACAAGTGCATACTCCTCCAATGATGAATAATAAATATAACTAGAAACAGTATCGATCTCATTAGAGAGGATAGACTTTAATTTATCTAAAGATCCGTCGAATCTGAGAGCGGTACGATCCTTTAATATAATATTAGAAACAACAATAGCTTTCGGATATCGTTTTGCAATTTTCTTATAAAAATGAATTAGAGTTATAGTCTTGCCGTCACCTTGTTCACCAAAGAAAGTCTGAATACCTGAAGGTTGAAAATAGTCTGGATCCTTGCGATTACGTCTATTTTCTCTAATAGCTTCTTTATCAAAATTAAAAGACTTAGAAACGAATGGTAGAATATTAGGCATTAGTGACCTCTCACTTTGTTATAGAACCAAAGAACAGGACGTATTGCTATAAAGACAGTAATACTAGTGACGATCATAACGAGCATTGTAGCGAAGAATGTATCACCTATATAATTTCTCAGAACAACTATAGGAAAAGCAAAATAAGGAACAACATTATTAATCGCATTAAGAAAAACTAATGGAGCGGCAGGAATAAGAATAAGAGATAGAATAAGCTTAATGACAACGACTATAAACGATAAAATAAACATTACTATCATATACTAATCCTTTCTCCTTTCTTCCCAGTCACCGTGATCACCAGTACGCTCGTCAAACCAACGTATAGACTGAGTATCGTGATCTTCTTCTTCATAATCCTCTACATAGATTCCAAAGAATCTGTTGGCCAATCGATAACACGTCCATAAAAAACCAATAGCTATACCACCCTGAAGAAATATCTGCATAAATGACCAAACAGCAGGTAATTGATATCGCCATCTACACATCTCGAGGTTAGCAGTAGAGCCAAAAATAGTAAGCGAAACAGCACAAGTACTATTATTAGAATTCATAGCTTCAACTGTAGTAAAAACACCTTTTATAAATGTAAACGGCAAGGCCAAAAAACCTAATCGATCAATAATAGTATTCAATAAACCATTCCATAAAGATTGAAGATCTTCAATCTTTGGAAAAATTATACTAAAAATAAAATCTGTAAAAAACCAAACAAAGGAATTACGTATAGCACAAGCGATACTACCAAACGAAGGTATTTTCAGACCATTAAAATTATAATCATACTGAGAACAGTCTTCATATTTCGGCTTCTCTTTTTTATCCTCACAGAACCCCTCGAGACAAACAGAGTCGACAGTAGAACCAGAACGTTTTCGACCGTCAACATCAATATACATATAACGTTCCTTATATTTTATATATTCAGTATCTTTGGGAAAACCATTTATACAATAATCAGGAGTTGAAGAACTCTCGCCATAAGAATAGCAAGCCCTAGCGGAATAGCGTGCAACTACAGTATATTCATCGTAATTAGGTAAATCGACAGAAAAAGTACCACCAGCGTCGATAGTCTGTTGATGAATAACATCACCACCGCGGCGCTTCTGAATAGTAAAAACTAATTGATAAGTATTATCGACTAGACGCCAGCCATCTTTCGTATAGTCAGAAAAAGCATCAAGAGTTATTCGATCACGATCTTTCAAATGTTTTATTGAAATTTTCTTATCAACAACATCATATTCAAAATCAGGTAAGATCTCATCTTGAAGAGACTTAGGAATTTTAATATTACGATCCTTAAGAATAGAGCTTAGTTCATAATCAGGAGTAGACAAGAAAGTTTCAATAAGACTTGGTGGTTTTGAATGAGAATTAGAAAGTACTAGAGGGGTGTCACTACCCACTAAAGAAGAATCACAAACAACCCTAAAGTGACCAGAAGAAGGCATAGTCAAAATCAATTGCTTAAAGCCATACTCTGAAAAATGATATCCGTAATATTCATCATAACGAAGAATCTGTTTCGGAGCTTTGGATTCGGTCCAATAAAGACGAACATAACGCTCATCATGACCATTACCACCATAATAATGATTAAGAACAATCCAATCACCATTACCGTAAACAGCTTTCTTATAAGATTTTTCAGCATCAGCTCGAGAGATAAAGCGACTACAAGAGTAATGCCACTCGACATCTTTTCTAGTGAAGAAATATGAATAAAAAAGAGTACTTACATCAACAGAAGACTTGTCGTACTGTAATAATAGTTTCTTAGTAATACGAAAATCGGGAATCTGAGGAGTAGAATCCTGAGCAAAAACTGAATTAAAGGGAGATAAAACAGAATAGCCCAAAATTAAAAGAGAAGACAAAGCATAAAAAACTCTCTTATTTATTTTCATCTTCAAGATTCTTTCTTAAATAAGTCTGATATTCTTTTTCTTCATCGATCGAAAAAACAACTATAAACAATAAAAAAATGGAGAATAAAGCGAATAACATCATCATTTTTTATTATTCCTATTCTTAAACAAATCAGTATAAATAAAATAGATACAAAAACCTAAAGCGAAAAAGGTAATAAAATTGTAGATTAGACCAACAATATTACTAGAATTCATTTACTTATTACCTCCAGAATAGCTAATACGACTAACGAGATACCAACAAATAACAAAAGAAAACAGGATGACAAAAAATTTTACAAGAAATTTATCTAAAATTGTTTGTAATTCCGTAGATGACATAAAAAAGCTCCTATCTAGAATTAGTAACCGAATAAAGCGACTTAAAAATAATATCCAAAACGATCTTTACTCCAGCTCCAACGGCAACGATAGCCAAAAGGGAAGAGAAATTAGCTGATAGAGTCTGGGTGATCAATTGTACAATCTCTATAGTCTTCATATATTCAATAAGCAAGGAGTGAGATGTACGCGTGGTGGAGGTCGTACATCTCACAAACTACTAGAAACGCCCCTTTAAGCCACGATTGCCAAAGCTGCGGAATAACTTCAGACCAACACCGAAGCCAATCAGAATCGCAAGAGCAGGCCAGTTTTGGGTAAAGTAACCAATAACCGTCGTAATGATGCTAGTAGCGTCAGCTGCTTCAATAAGCTTCATAACTTGCTTTAATCCTTTCTTGTAGCTTTTAATTGTTCAATATAACACTGAGTTACCAGCCCGCTACAATGGCAACTCTGGCTGCTTTTATCTTGACATTTAACTTACTTTTAAGCGCAAGCACCAAAATTAAAATACAGAAGCCCTACAGCTAAAGTAGAGCCTCCTTAGCAACCGATGACTCTATAAGAGCCAATTGCTCAGCAGAGAGAAAAACAGACTGTTTATAAAGCTTCTCGTTAGGCATAATCCATTCAATAGTCAATACACTATATGGTCTATTGTCTTTTTTTGAAATACGTTCCTCTACATATGCACGAGAAACGTGAGATAAGATGTTATCTGAGTTTGTGGCTGTCATTTTCTATACTCCTTTACGACATTAAAAAACTCTTCATCAGTAACTGATAAAGAGTTATACAATCGTCGTATCTGGTGGGCAATAGAGGATTCGAACCTCTCACCTCTTCAACGTCAATGAAGCGCTCTAGCCAAATGAGCTAATCGCCCAGATATAATAATATTACCATAACAGATGTCTACTATCAAGGAGCGTGGTATAATATTGATATGAGTGAAGAAGAACTAAAATCTATGAGACACAGCCTAGCGCATATTATGGCGCAGGCTATTCAGCATTTATGGCCTCAGGCGAAGTTTGGCGTGGGACCGGCTATCGATAATGGTTTTTATTATGATGTTTATCTTGACAATGGGACAATTTCTGAAGCTGACCTTCCGAAGATAGAAGAGGAGATGCGAAAGATCGTAGCGGCTAATTATCCGTTTGAGAGGCGCGATGTGTCGGTAGAAGAGGCCATTGATTGGGCTATAAGTGGAGATCAGTCATTTAAGGTGGAACTGCTGAATGACCTCAAAAGATCCGGTACTACCGTTGCTAGTGAATTAGCTGGAGAAAAAATGGGATCTGTGTCTGATAGCGATAGTAAAGTCGAGACTGTTTCTTTGTATTCTCAGGGTGATTACACTGATTTGTGTAGGGGTGGACATGTGGACAGTACTGGAAAAGTTGGCGCATTTAAGCTTACTAAGACAGCTGGGGCATATTGGCGAGGCAATGAGAATAATCCACAAATGCAGCGAATATATGGTGTAGCGTTTGCTACGCAGGAAGAACTGGATGAATATCTTAATAGATTGGAAATTGCAAAACAGCGAGATCATCGTAAGTTAGGTAAGGAGCTTGATCTATATACGACCTCTCCTCTGGTAGGGATTGGTTTACCTTTGTTTACTCCTCGCGGTACGATTTTACGAGACATAGTGGCTCAATATTCGAACCAGCTGAGACAGAAGTTTGGCTTTGAAAAGGTCTGGACGCCTCATATTACGAAAAAAGATTTATATGAAACATCGGGCCATTGGGCTAAGTTCGGAGAAGAGCTATTTTTAGTTAAAAGCCAAGAAACTAGTGATGAGATGGCTCTTAAGCCTATGAACTGTCCGCATCATACGCAAATTTTTGCCTCACGACCGCGAAGTTATCGTGACATGCCAGTAAGATACTTGGAGACGACAACAGATTATCGTGACGAAAAAACTGGTGAGCTGGGCGGATTGAACCGCGTACGCTCATTAACGCAGGATGATAGTCATATATTTTGTCGTACTGATCAGATTGAGGATGAGATTAATAATTTATTATCTGCCGCTCGTGAGCTGTATGGATCAATCAATATGAAGCTTAGGGTCCGATTAAGCTATCGTGATGAATCCGATTCGTATTTAGGTGATCTTAGCTTATGGGATTCCGCACAGAACCAGTTAAAGTCTGCTGTTGAGAAAGTAGGCTTGGATTATTTTGAGCAAGAGGGCGAGGCGGCATTTTATGGTCCAAAGATTGACTTTATGGCAACGGATGCAATCGGCCGTGAACATCAAGTTGCAACTGTGCAGCTTGATTTCGTGCAGCCACAAAGGTTCGGTTTGGAGTATGCGGATGCTGATGGTAATTTTACAACACCAGTTATGATTCATTGTGCCTTATTGGGGTCGGTTGAGCGATTTTTGAGTGTGTTTATAGAACATACTGGTGGGTGGTTTCCGTTTTGGGCGGCTCCAGAACAGGTTCGTATTTTGACGATTAATGACACAGTGCTAGAGTATGTTGATAAAATAACAACCATATTATCAGATATTACCCTCATGAAACCAGTTAGATATAACGATATGAGATTTACAATAGACTCTAGAAATGAATCGTTAGGTAAGAAGATTAGGGAAGCTACCTCCATGAAGATACCTGTTCAACTTATCGTAGGACCAAAGGATATGGAAGCTAACGAGGTTAGTGTTCGCACGCAATCTGGCGAAGAAAAAATATCGTTGGAGCAGCTTGCTGAATATATAAAATCTTTGTAGGGTTGAGCTAATTGGATAGGTTTATAAAATTAGATAACGGCGTTGATGAAGGTCGCCTACCGCTAATTGTAATTATTGGTCCTACCGCTAGCGGTAAGACATCATTGGCTATACAATTAGCGAAGAAGTATAGAGGGGAAATAATTTGCGCTGACAGTAGGACCGTCTATCGTGGTATGAATATTGGGACGGCTAAGCCTTCTCTGGAAGAGCAGCAGGGAGTTTCTCATTGGGGTCTTGATTTGGTGAATCCGGGCGATTCTTTTAGTGTGTCACAATTTAAGGGCTATGCCTGTCAAAAGATTAAAGAAATCCGAAGTCGAGGAAATATTCCATTTCTTGTTGGTGGAACAGGGTTGTATATTGATTCTGTTATATTTGATTTTCAGTTTGGGGCTAAATCCAGTAAAGAAAAGAGAGCTAACCTACAAGAAATGATAATATCTGAACTTCAGCAATACTGCGTCAATTACGATATAGCCTTGCCGGAGAATAGTAAAAATAAAAGATATCTAATTAGGGCTATTGAGCGAGCCGGTAGAAAGTCGTCTGGATTGGAAATGCCGTTGAGCAACATCATCGTTGTCGGAATTACCACAGATAAACAACTATTAAAACAAAGGATTACAGATAGAGCAAAAAAAATGTTCAAGGATGGTGTTGTAGAAGAGACAATAGGATTAGCCAATAATACCGGGTGGTGTAATGAGGCTATGACGGGTAATGTTTATCCCATTATTAAGAAATTAATCGAGAAAGAAATAGACGAAGATCAGACTATTCAGGAGTTTATTGTTAGTGATGTAAGCTTAGTAAAACGTCAGTTGACGTGGTTTAGGCGAAACCCATTTATTGAATGGGGAGATGTCCATTCGTGTGAACAATATTTATCTCGAGTATTAGATAGTAAGTAAAAAATATGTTACAATTATAGTGCAATGATTGATTCATTATTTGGTTCAAAAACTAGGGTAAAGTTATTACATCTTTTTCTGAATAATCCAGAAAAATCATTTTATGTGAGGGAAATTACTAGGATGATCGATGAGCAGATAAACTCCGTCCGTCGAGAGCTAGCTAATATGGTGTCTGTAGGTATAGTACAGCAGGATGCTATTGATAATAAACTGTACTATAGCGTAAATGAAGACTATCCTTACATTAAACCGCTCGCAGCTATATTCTCAGATAAAAATACAGAAGGCGGCATGGGCGCTGCGAGTAGCGTTTCCTGGAAAGATTCTTTAGGGAGAATGAGAGGTTTAAGGTTAGCTATTATTTCGGGGAAATTAGTAGTCGGATCAAGCTCTGCTGTTGATTTGCTATTGGTTGGTGATGATATGTCTGCCGTAACTATAAAAAATCTTGTTAAAAAAATCGAAAAAGATAGAAAAATAGAGATAAATTATGCCGTAATATCTTATGATGATTTCTACTATAGGATGAGTGTCAAAGATAGATTTATAATGGATATTGTAAGAAACAAACACTCTGTACTAGTAGATACGGAAAATATAATGAGAAAGGAGTAGGCATGTTTGAAATAGAGTATAAAGGAGCAAATGCTGTTATTATTACCACAAAGAAGCTTCGTGTGGTATTTGATCCGAATTTAGAGATTGTCGGAGGAAAAAATGTTTCTGTGAATAATGACGTAGAAGTGGTTACGGAGGATCGGTTTGCTGTTGTGGATTCTACACCAAGACTACTATTTTCGGGTCCAGGTGAATATGAAGTCGGAGACATCTCATTATTAGGAATTCCAGCGCGCCGACATATCGATACCGCAGATGATGTTAAAAAATCTACAATATATAAAATTACGATTGGTGAAGCTAAGGGAGTGGTTGTTGGTAACATTGAGAGTAAACTAACTGATGATCAGCTCGAAAATATAGGTGTTGTTGATTTTGCAATATTACCTGTCGGTGGAAATGGATATACATTAGACGCGATGGGAGCAACTTCAATAATTCGTCAATTGGATCCTAAGGTGGTGATTCCAGTACATTATAATGACGCTACTTTGCATTATGAAGTTCCACAGGATGGTGTGGATGAGTTTGTAAAAAATCTAGGAGCTCCAGTTGTTGAGGCTGGTCCAAAGTGGAAGTTAAAGAAAATAACGGATCTGCCAGATAATTTAACAGTTGTTCAGATATCGAAAAGCTAGGATCTTCTCGTTGAATTAAAAATAACTCCGATAATACAATCGGAGTTATTTTATTAAAATTTGATTTAGTGATTACTTATCAGCAGCTGCGCTCAAAATACCTTTTTTCTTCAGGGTGCGAATAGCTTTTGTACTTAAAGTCATGGTAATTTTTTGACCGTCAACGACAAAAGTTTTCTTCTGAAGGTTTGGTTTGAAGACGCGTTTAGTGCGGCGCAGGGAGAAGCTGACGTTGTTGCCATACTGCTTGCCTTTGCCTGTTAAATCACATCGTGATGCCATTTCCACTCTCTTTACTTTATTATTAATAACAATCCTTATTATTGTAGCGACATTTGTGTAATTAGTCAAGATTACGTATTGATGCTATAATAACACTTATGATTTTAGAAGTAATAATAGTTTTGATTGTTATATTATTGTCTATGACTATTCATGAGGCTATGCATGCTTTTATGGGGTATGCACTGGGCGACAATACTGCAAAAGAAGAGGGGAGGTTGACACTTAATCCCATAAGACATATCGATCCGGTGATGACTATTTTACTTCCTCTGATTATGGTGATACTGCATGCTCCAGTTTTCGGAGGGGCTAAACCTGTTCCGTTTAATCCAAATAGAGTCCGTTTTGGCGATTGGGGAGCGGCTCTTGTTGCTCTTTCTGGTCCAATTACTAATTTAATAATCGCCTTTATTGCGTTTGGCGTCGGAGTGTTTAGTGGTGTTATTAATAATGCTGGGGCAGTACAGCCTACGATATTTGGACTGATTATTTCTACTGCTGTATCTGTGAATCTGGGTTTTTTTGTTTTTAATATGCTACCAATTCCGCCTCTGGACGGGTCTAGAATACTATATGCCGTAGCGCCAAATAGCATCAGGGGTGTTATGCAAAAAATTGAGCAGAACGGCATTCTTCTAGTGATGATTATAGTTGTGCTGTTTTCTGATGTAATCGGGCAGGTTATGTCGGGCTGTATTCGGGCAATTTTGCGTGTATTTATGAACATATTTGGTGTATAATAGGGGTACACCCTGGATTTATCCGTGGGCGCGTATGATTTTCCTAACATCATACAATAGGGAGCTTTAATGATTTATTGTCGTGGCAATAAGTTGCGAGCACCCACCTTGCATTTATGCGGGGAATATCTAGCGCCCACAGACAAGTCTAGGGTTTAGTGCTATAATATATCATGTAGTCTGTTAGGTAATCGCTTAAGTTATACTTAAGAGGAAAGTCCGGGCAGCGAAGGATACGACAGTCGTTAACGGCGACCGGAGGCAACTCTAGGGAAAGTGCCACAGAAACGAAACTACCTTCGTATTTTATATACGAGGGAAAAGGTGAAACGAGTGGGGTAAGAGCCCACAGTCGTCTATGGCGACATAGACGAGAGGTAAACCCTGTCGGCTGCAAGGAGATTTGCAAATAGGATTATCCGTCCGCAGATCGATAACCGCTTGATTTGTTTGGCAACAAGCAAACTAGATAGATGATTGCCCTAGACAGAACCCGGCTTATAGGCAGACTATGAATAAAACACCCTGCACAATGTCAGGGTGTTTTATATTGGTAGATTTGTCCTATTATAGACTTGCTTTTACTATTTCAGCGAAAGCTTTTGGCTCGTTAACTGCCAATTCTGCTAATATTTTTCTATCAATCTCAATGTTTTTAGATTTCATAGAAGCTATAAGTTTGCCGTAAGTTGTGCCTTCTTGTCGAGCGGCTGCATTGATTCGGGTAATCCACAGGCCGCGTAGATCGCGCTTCTTGTTTCGGCGATCGCGGTAGGCATACTGTAGAGCTCTAATAACACCTTGTTTTGCAAGACGGAAACTTCTGGTGCGATTATGTTGCATTCCCTCAGCTGCTTTTAAGATTTTTTTGTGCTTAGCGCGTGCGGCAACTCCTCGTTTTACTCGCATAAACTATACTCCCATTGCTCGACGGGCGTTCTTGGCCATCGAACCAGTTACTGTTGCTGTTGTGTTGATTGCGCGTTTACGACTTTTTGACTTTTTAGCCAACAAGTGGCCGCCAAATGCGCGCTGGCGGGTCAATTTTCCGGTGCTGGTCAGCTTGATACGCTTCGCAGTGCCTTTGTGGGTCTTTAGCTTTGGCATTATTTACTCCTTATTACTACGCTCAGATTGCGACCAGCCATCTGAGGTTTTTGCTCTAATATTGCATCCTCACTAAGGTGCTCCATGATTTTGTCGATCAATTCGTAGCCGATCTCTTTATGGGCCATTTCGCGACCTTTGTAGACCACTTGTATACGAACTTTATGTCCGCCCTCTAAAAATTTACGGATCTTCTTCAGCTTAACCTCTAGGTCTCCAGCTCCTATCTTTAGACCAAAGCGCATCTGCTTTAGGTCTCCAGATTTGGCTTGGCGCCGATTCTTCTGTTGATCCTTCATTTTTTGGTACTGGTACTTACCCCAGTCAATGATTTTAGCAACTGGCGGATTGGCTCCCGGTGATATTTCAACTAGGTCAAGATTCATGTCGTTGGCTTTACTTAAAGCCTCCTTAAGGGACATGATTCCTAGCTGCTCGCCATCAGGACCAATTATCCGCAGTTCTCTTGCACGGATTGCTCCGTTGATACGGATTGATTTATTAATCTCTGGCTCTCCTTTTTGAAGCAATTTTAGATTAACTCAGTTGCTATTGTAACAGAGATGTTTGTTATTTTCAAGGATAATAATTAACCTATGTTAATCTGTCTGTATTGTAGGCTTTCTGCTATATGCGGAATTTCTATAGACGCGGATCCTTCTAAATCTGCAATAGTGCGAGAAACTTTTATGACCTTAAAGTAGCTGCGAGTGCTTAAATCTAGTTTTCTGGCTGCGTTCGTCAAGAAGGTTTTTGCAGATTCTGAGATTGATGTAATTTTATCAACGTTACTACTTGGAATGTCATTGTTGTATTTATAGCTACACTTATACCTGTCTCTCTGAACAGAGTAGGCCTTATGTATCTCAGATAAAAATGCATCTTGTTGTGATTTTGTCGACATTTTATTATTTAATAATTTTTCATGGGGAACTCGTGAAACCGATACTGTTAGATCTATTCGATCAAGTAATGGTCCCGATAATCTTTTTTGGTAATTTAGAATCTGATTTTGTGAGCATATGCAAGTTTTTTCTGGATCTCCAAGAAATCCACAAGGACAAGGATTCATTGTGGCTACTAATAAGAAATTGGCAGGGAAGTTGAATTTACCATTTGCACGACTGACGGTAATTTCGTGATCCTCTAAGGGTTGACGAAGTGATTCAAGTATAGTACGCGGATATTCGAGTAGCTCATCGAGAAATAGGACACCTCTATGGGCTAAACTAATCTCTCCTGGTTGTACTTTTGATCCTCCGCCAATAATAGAGGCTCTACTTGCGGTGTGGTGCGGCGACCTGAATGGTCTATCTACTATGGGATTATTTATTATAGTGTGTTCTCCAAGACTGTGAAGTTTTGTCACCTCTACTATCTCATCCTGTGA
Organism: Candidatus Nanosynbacter sp. TM7-053; assembly: GCF_022828375.1. Taxonomy (GTDB): domain Bacteria; phylum Patescibacteriota; class Saccharimonadia; order Saccharimonadales; family Saccharimonadaceae; genus Nanosynbacter. The sequence goes on along the minus strand of NZ_JAJQJX010000001.1, from coordinate 333,013 downwards.
TAGGGCTGGTAATAGATTCTTCAAAGATTTTGCCAACATAGTTTTTCCTGACCCTGGAGGGCCGGACAATAAAATATTATGTCTTCCGGCAACGGCTATTTGAATAGCTCTCTTTGCTTGCTCTTGTCCGTAGATGTCGTCGACGGTTGGAGTGTTTTTATGATTGCGAGATATATTTTTTATTAATGATCTGTCTATTGGCTTAATAATCTTTTCTTTTTTGAGATGTAAGAAGAGTGATTTTAGGTTTTCTACTGGGAATATGTCAACTCCAGCCACTAGCGCCGCTTGTTTGGCGTTTTGGGCTGGCACGTATACTGATTTAATTTTTTGGTTTTTAGCTACTTCGGCTGTAATAATTGCTGATCGTATTGGACGTAGGCTGCCGTCTAGCGCTAGTTCTCCCGCAAAAACCGCAGTACTTACGTCGCTTTGGTTGAGTACGCCGTTGATGCATAAGATAGATAAGGCGATGGGAAGATCGAAGTGAGATCCGTCTTTTGGTAATTCTGCCGGTGCTAAGTTGATGATTATTTTTCCTTTCGGAAAGTCCAGGGAAGAGTTTTTTATTGCACTACGTACTCGATCTCTGGACTCATCGATGGCCTTATTGCCCATTCCGACAATTTGCAGACTAGGAAGACCTTTTGACATATCCCCCTCAACTTCGATGATTTGCCCGCTAAATCCATAAGGTGTAGCTGAAATAACTCTACTAATCATGAATCTATTAAAACATAAGCATGTAGATTTTTGAATGAGATCAGGGTATAATATGAATCGATATGTGGGGCTGATATAGCTTTAGACAATTGGACCTTATCATGACATTCTGCAAGCCGATGATACGCGTAACGTATATTTTTAGATGCAAAAAACTTTGCAAGCAAAGTTGCGGGCCTATTCCAGGTTCGTGCTTTCGCACCAGCTGTAGCGTAATTTTCTATAGCCATCTTGTCGCGCAGGCAACATAGTGTGGACGAGGTGTTATATTTATGTTGCTCGCTGTGATTCTGGAAGTAGCAGACTCATGGGACTTTTTCTACGTAACGTAGCTCGGCATTTTTGGCTTATTTTTAAGTCGAGTGGCGTTATAAATTAAATTGAAATAAGACTATGCTTGTAGACGAATATCGTGATACCAGTTGGACCCGGGGGCAGTACCCGGCAGCTCCACCATGTAGATTAGATTAAAAGTCAGCCTTATCGCTGGCTTTATTTATGTTAAAGAGTAGGATTTATCTTTAATATAGAAAAACAACCACCTGCGAGTAGTGGTTGTTTTCAAAAAAGTGGAGTTTTACAATTTCTTTTTATTTTTGGCCTCTGTATAACTTTTTTATTCAGAAGCTACCCCTATAATAAGCTATATAAATGCTTATGTCAACAATATTTTTGTAAAAAGTTGAGTAAAAAATACCACACATTTTATAATCTTCTTTCTAATCTTCGCAACTATTTTTCTAATGGCTTTTACTATGAAGTTACATGTCAGAGACTGGCGTTTGTTTGATGGCTTTCTATGTCTTTTATGTGTGCGACAAATTAAATTGTCGCACATTTTCTAGGACTCTTTTATTGAAGTGTAAAAGGTGGCTTTGTGTACTATGAATAAACTTTATACTTTCGTTTTGTAATTTTTAATTAAAACTGTTGTATAACATTTGATGTATAAGATTTAATATGCATACTGATGCTTGGACGCTCTTGTAATAATATAAAAAATAATTTTGTTAAGTTTGCTATAGTGCGACAATAAAAGTGAACAGAGTTTTATAAAGCGGGGAATAGAGATTATTATTTTATTGCGAATTTGAGTGTTAGACGTCGGTCTGATATTGACTGTACGAACATATTTTTGTGGCAATGTTTGGATGACAGGTAATCATAGGTTAGTCGTGCAGTTGGGCGGTCGCTAAGTCAACGATATCCTCATTGAATGGTGCGTAATTTGTGCTAGATAATACTCAAAAATTACAAGATTGTTGTAAAATGCACAGATAGCCATAAAGCGATATGAGAATAATTAACAGATGATAATTTTAACAACATTAAAAAATAGGTGAAAATTACAATGCTTTTTGGCCGAGTGATGGTTGACATCTAAATAGGGCTATGCTAGTATAAGGTTAAGCTTTTAGAAAAATAAAAAAGCAAAAATACGTTAACAATAAAATTTATATAAAGCTACATTTTGCGTATAAATTGACGGACAGTTGGCTGCATGATTTTTATAATGACGCAGCCAATGCTCCGCCTTTACAATACAATATTTCGCAAATTGTAAAAGCGTTGAGCGCGCGGTTAGTACCGCATACATCCAGTTAATCCTCGTTAAATAGCTAGCGGTGAGAGTCCTGGATGTATGCAGAGGAAAACTGCAAGGATGCTCCTTAACTAAGGAGCGGTCAAATCGCCTCGAGCGGTAATAGGCAAGTAGCACCCGCGCCTAATAGTTATTTTTTATCGGCGGATGGTTTGTGTCTATATGCTATAGTATTATCGCTCAGGCTTCTTGTGTATAGTATGATGTGAGTATGGGGATGAAGATAATTAGTTTTATAGCGTTGGTTGCATTGATTTTGACTGCGGTTATTTTGAATGCAACAAACCCGAGTTCTGCTGGTCCGTTTGGGATTTTAGCGTTTTTTGTATGTTTGTATGTACTATTTATCTGTCTAACTTATGTAGTATTTTTAACATCGGAGCGAATAGCTGCGAAATTTTTTAATTTCAAGAATAGTCGCAATGAATCTAAGTATAAGACGTATTATTACTCTACTGTAATCTCTCTTGCTCCAGTTATTTATGTGGGTATGCAATCGATGGGCGATGTTGGGATCTTTGAGATATTATTACTTGGTGTGTTTGAGCTGCTGGCGTGTTTTTTTATACATAAAAGATACTAATCCCTTCCTGAATGTAGTCGTGTATTTTAAGTAGTTACGTGGTACAATATATTTATGAATCCCGAACTGCCACAAGTTAATAGGACCCCTGAGGTGCAGCCACAAAATATAGGTGGTGGTGAGTATAATGTAGAAAATACATCATTAAATCCTGAAGTCGGAAGAGAGTCTGAGCGGTCTCTTGGTGCTAGGGTTGAGCAATATAACAATATCCCCGTGGCTTTGCCTGTTGATAATGCCACAACAGTTCCTTTATCTCAATCTCAAAACGACGATCAAAGTGCGAAGCAGTCAGGGGTAGTAGCTGATGATGATACTCCTCTGGTGGCAGCGGATGAAGACTTGATAGAAAGAGAATGGGTGGATAAAGTTAAAAAGATTATAGCTTTAACAAAAGATAATCCATATGAGAGGAATAGAGTTATTGCACAGCTGCAGGCTGATTATTTAAAAAAACGATATAATAAGACTTTAGGTCAAAATGACGACGGTAGTAAGTAGGGTTTTGTATGGGTGCGGGTCCTTTGATAGTTAGTTTTATCGCGATTGTTATTATAGCCGCTGGTTCTGCGGTAGCTTTTGTGTTGTATCGTAATATGCTGAGAGAGGCCAAAAATTATGAACGAGGCTTGAAGATGGTGCCGTTGCTTATACATTTGCCTCCGACAAGTGAAGACGTCAATGGTTCAAATCGAGATGAGCGAGATTTAACTGAAGAGGTGCTGTCGCAAGCCCAGGTGATGTACAATATTATCTCAAGTACGGCAACTAAAGGATTCAAAAGTAAAGTCTACGGCCAACGTCATATATCGTTTGAGATTGTTGCACATGGTGGGTTAGTTCACTATTATGCTGTTGTTCCGCTAGTGTTAGTTGATGTTATTCGTCAAGCTGTAGCGGCAGCATATCCTTCTGCTAGTCTAGAGGAGGTATCTGATACTAATATATTCAGTAAGGTCGGCAAGATGAGCGGAACCATCGGCGGAGAATTCACCCTGAAAAAGTCCTTTGTTTATCCAATATCGACCTATCAGGAGTCGAAAAGAGATGCTTCCAGGGCATTATTAAATGCTTTATCTTCGGCGTCCAAAGAAGATGGAATAGGTGTGCAATTTTTACTACGTCCGGCGTATGATGGTTGGTCCAAGGCTTCAGAGTCTCATATTGACGGCATGAAGAAAAATAAGGGCAAGAAGAAAGGCTTTGGAGGCGTTGCTCCTATGGATATTATGGAGGCTCTGTGGAAACCGCCAGAGAATAATGAAAAAGACGGTGGCTCTAGTTCTGAGGACAAGCAGTTAACATCTTTAGAGCAGGCGGAAGTGGATGCTATCAGCGAAAAAGCTCGCTATCCTGCGTATGAAGTCTTAGTGCGTGTTGTAATTTCGTCAAACACTGCAGCGCGCTCTCAAGTGCTGTTAAAAAATATAATAGCAGCCTTCTCGTTATTTGATTCACCTCGAAATAACGGGTTTAAGTTCTCTTTAACCAGGAATGTTGAGGAAATGACAACAGCCTATATTATGAGGTTCTTTCCTCAGGAAACTCGTAGTAATATTCTCAACAGTGTAGAAATGGCAACGTTATTCCATTTACCTGGAGCTAACGCGATCCCGACTTCACAAGTTAAGCGACAGATGTCCAAGCAGGTTGATGGACCAACAGACGTTTTGGATGAAGGTTTACTGATTGGATATAACGAATTTCGAGGAGTCAAAAAACCTATTCGAATCGGCACAAAAGACCGTCGCCGCCACGTATATATTATTGGTCAAACAGGTGTTGGTAAGTCTGTCTTGCAGGAAAATATGGCATATCAGGATATGATGGATGGTCGGGGATTCGCCTTTATTGATCCGCACGGTGATTTGGTTGAATCTTTATTGGGTAAGGTTCCAAAAGAACGCGTTGAGGATATTATCTATTTTAATCCTGCCGACATGACCAATCCAATTGGCTTGAATATGTTTGAGTTCGACACTCCAGACCAAAAAGATTTTTTGGTTCAAGAGGCAATTAATATGCTGTATGGCCTTTACGATCCAGGTCATACAGGAATTGTTGGTCCTCGCTTGGAGCATATTTTTAGAAACTGCGCTTTATTGTTGATGTCGGATCCTGCTGGTGGAACGTTTATTGACGTACCAAAGTGTCTTATCGACCCCGAGTTTGTTAAGAGTAAGCTGAAATACGTAAAAGATCAGCAGGTTATTGATTTTTGGACAAAGGAATTTCCTGCATCACAGAGGTCAAATGAGGCGGGTGAGGTTATTTCGTGGGTTGTATCAAAGTTTGGTCCATTTATTTCCAATGATGCAATGCGCAATATCATTGGTCAGACCAAATCTGGATTTAATTTGCGTGAAATTATGGATAATAATAAGATTTTGCTGGTTAACTTGTCGAAAGGTAAGATGGGTGAACTTAATTCGAAGCTTCTGGGTATTATTTTTGTGATGAAGTTCCAGGCAGCAGCGATGTCTCGGGCGGATATTCCAGAGGATCAGCGAGTCGATTTCTCATTGTATGTTGACGAGTTCCAGAATTTTGCCACTGACAGCTTTGAATCTATTTTGTCTGAGGCTCGTAAGTATAAATTGAGTCTTATTATGGGTAACCAGTTTATGACGCAGTTAACAGATAAGATACGAGAAGCTATTATTGGTAACGTCGGTACAGTAATTTCTGGGCGTATCGGTGTAACTGACGCCGAATTGATGGTTAAGAAGTTCCAGCCGACCTTCGATGTCGACGACTTGGCTAAATTGCCAAACTTTCAATCTATAACCTCTGTGATGATTAATAATGTGCCGTCTGCGCCGTTTAGTATGAATTGGATTCCTCCGATGGGGCAAGTTAATAATCAGCTGAGAGATGCGTTAGTAAGGCTATCTGCTGCTAAATACGGTAGACCACGAGCTGTTGTTGAAAAGGAGATATTTGACAGGATTAGAGGTAGTGCGCAACCAAAGACGAGTCCTTCTCAATTAGCGCCTTCTGTTGGTCAAAAATCGTCGGGCGGTGGGTCATCGTTCTTGGATGAATGGCTAGCGAAGAGACAACAATTAGGAGGAAAGCCCGCTCCTAGCCCAACTGTAAGACCAGTAAATTCGCAAGCCCCACAGGCTTCCTCGCAAATACAGAATCCGCAAGGTCGCCCAGGGGCGGTTGATAATGCGCCTTCTAATATAAATAATGTAAACGCTACAGCTTCTAACCTTGGCAATAAACAGCAAAGTCAACCTTCTGTGATAGATAGTGCTGTTGCTAATAAGCCAAATATGTCTATGACTACAAATAATAACCCTGTTTCTTCTGTAAATGTAAAATCGAGCCAACCTGTGGTTAAGAATCGGCTCGATTTGCGCAATGGTGATGATGACGATAGTGAAGTGATGATTAGTTTGAGATAAGATTCAACATCTATCTAGCTATTTTTCCTGTTGTTGATAAACCCTACTCGAGCGTATTCGATAACAGCGCCAATAGACCAGCCGGCTACAAACAGGATAATAGTTTCTGAACCTGACAATAGATATCCGTATCGTTTGGCGATAAAATACACAACGACAGAAGCTATTGCGCCTAAGGCGCCAGAGATGATTAAGTTAGGGCGGGCAACAGTATTGCCAATTGCGTCACTAGTTTTTTCGACGACTGGATTATGAATAACCTTGCTGAAAGCCCTGGATGGAGCTGATAGTTGGTCTTGTACGTTTTCCAAAGTCTTCTTATACGAAGCTTCGATATCTTTCTTTGTAAGAGGCTTATCTTCTTTTATCTCTTTAGATTCTTTTTGTTCTTGCCGCTTTTCTTGGCGGGCGGCAATTTCCATAGCCTCATGTTTAATGCTATTTTCATTTTCGGCATTTGATTTTTCTTTTTCAGCCGCCTTTTCTAGGGATCTTTCGATTTCAGCAGCTTTTTCTCTGCTTAAATCTGCTAATTCTCTGGTGTCGACAGCATTCTCTACGGTAGATTTTAATTTTTCACTCATTTTTCACCTCCTATAAAGTTCCTGCGGACATGTCTCGCCGAATGATTCTAACTTCTTTATTCAATTGACGTGATCTAGCGTAGAAGTATACGACCACGGCTGCAATAATTCCTGCGAACATCATATTCTCGCTGGCACCAGTTTTTGGTAGTTGCGAAGTGGTTTGTTCAATGACTTTCGGTGTAGGGCAGTCGATCTTCGTACTTACCGTGTTGCCAAATGTGTTATCAATCCTACAGTCATAAGACATTGGATTACTTTTACCGCTAGCCATCGCCGGGATGCTGTTCTTTATTTGGATGGTAAAGCTGCGCTTCTGGGTTTCTCCTGGCTTGATCTTGATAGGGTTCCATACTAGAACTTTTGCGTTGCCGCTGCCCGCGCTAGCACCTTTATCATCTGTCAATGTTCCGCCGCCAGCGTCGAATATGTCTGCATATTCTAATAGGTCGCTGACTTGATCTTTGAATGTAAATTCTTCCTCTTTAAGACCTTTGTTTTTTACTGAAAGAGTGTAGGTAATTCGATCTCCAGATTTCGCAACTGTAGTTGTTGCGTCAGCATTATTTTGGGTGAGATTAACTGCGGTTTTTGTCTGTACGAACGAGGCAGAACATCGACTATCGTTAATCCATATCGTAGAGTCGCCTGGACATGGTTGGCACTGAGGGTCGTCTTTTAATAATTTAGGATTTTGAGGACATCTTGCTGGCTCTGGTATAGTAAATGTCTTTACGCAGGCGTCTGAGGTCTTGTCGCCCAGCGAGCTTTTTACCGTTAGAACAACTTTGTATGATCCTGGTGTTTTCTCTGTATAAGATACAATCTTATCGTTGCTTTCTATAGTTTTAACTAGGGTGTTTCCTCGATAAATACTGTATACATATTTTTGAATTGTAGCACCGTTGGCTGCACTTGCGTTGGCTGTAAGTTGGTAAGTGTCTCCATTATTCTTTATGTCTAGAGCGTTACATGTAGCTACTGGCTGTGGTGGAGTGGAGCAGTTTGGGTATGTGCCAACTTGACCAGTCGGACAATGATGGTTCGGCGGTGCGAATTTTAAGATTAAGTTGCCACAGTTAAGCATAATTGCAAACCAGCCAGTTCCGGTCGAATATCCAACGAATGCTCTGTATGAGAAACTGCCCCAGAGGTTGTGAGGTCGATAGTAGAATGTGCGAGCCCCTCCTTGAGATGTGCGCACTACATATGAACCTTCACCTCTTGATGGTCCAAAATGAGGCGTAAGTCCCCAAGAATAAGTTCCCATGTTACTATTTAATGTCTGAAGATTTCCTGTTGCAGCTACTAGATCTGAGCGGCTAATACCAAGATGATCGTAGAGGTCGTGAATATTATTTGTGTTCGCGTCATAATGAGCCATCAGCTGCTGACCGCTAGAAATTCCGCCGTAAATGAGGTCGCTGGAATCTGCTGCATTGGCTGATTCTGGCGGTGAAAAAACAGTGAAAGATTGCACAATAAGCGCTAGGGCAGTTAAAATAAGCCCGATCTTTCGAGTGGCTTCTTCTTTGCGTAAGCGTTTCGCATAAAAGCCCAAATTGTGGATCATTGAAGGGCTGTATGGTAGGCGCGAGATAATTTTTTTGAACATTTTGACCTCTTTTATTTTTGTTGTTATATAACTTTAATCTAACTTTAGCATAAGCATGCTGAAAAAGTAAATAGTTTGAGAATATATCTATTTTGATGTATAATAAGGTTGTTGAAAAGAGCTGATAATTCAGATAATAGTGAGGGAGATATGGCTAAACAAACAAATGAACAATCTTATGATGGCTCACAAATCCAGGTCCTAGAGGGTCTTGAGCCGGTTCGTAAGCGTCCAGGAATGTATATCGGTAGTACGGGGTATGAGGGCGTACATCACTTGATTAAGGAGATTGCCGATAACTCAATTGACGAGGCAATCGCTGGTTATGCTACAAAGGTCGAAGTAACTTTGTTAAAGGATGGTGGTGTTCGAGTATCTGATGATGGTCGTGGTATCCCTGTCGATAAACACCCAAAGACGGGTAAGAGTACGCTAGAGACGGTATTAACAATCTTACACGCCGGCGGTAAGTTTGGTGGCGGTGGCTACAAGGTTTCATCAGGACTTCATGGTGTTGGTTCTAGTGTTGTGAATGCGCTATCTACGCGGATGATTGCTGAAGTTAGGAAGAACGGTAAAATCTATCGCCAAGAATACGCAACAGGCGTGCCTCAGACAGAGTTAGAAGTAATCGGAAAGTCTGATGATTCCGGTACGACAATTACATTTTACCCAGACCCAACTATCTTTAAGGAAACAGTTAATTTTGACTATAAATGGGTTGTTAATTATCTTCGTCATCAGGCGTACCTTACAAAAGGCATTCACACGTCTGTTATTGATGAGCGAACTGGTGAACGAAAAGCTTTCTACTTTGAGGGCGGTATTCAGAGCTATGTAAAAAACCTGAATATTGGCAAGGATGTTTTATCGGACGATATATTTTATGTCGAGAAGCAGGTTGAAGATTGTATGGTGGAAATTGCGGTTCAGTATAACGACACTTACGCTGAAGTGGTAAAGCCATTTGCCAATAACGTCTTAACTCCTGATGGTGGTACTCATTTGGTTGGTTTTCGAACAGCCCTCACGCGTGTAATTAATGATTATGCTCGTAAGAATAGCTTGCTGAAAGAAAAAGAAGATAATCTGACTGGTGATGACATCCGCGAAGGTTTGACGGCAGTTATTTTGGTGAAGTTGCCAGATCCTCAGTTTGAAGGTCAGACCAAAAATAAACTTGGTAATCCAGAGATGCGCCGCTATGTTGACCAGGTGATGAGCGAATATTTTGCGTATTACTTGGAGGAAAATCCAGCTACAGCTAAGAAGGTTGTTGGCAAGGCTACATTGGCGGCACGAGCTCGTAAGGCGGCAAGGGCTGCGCGCGACAACGTTATCCGTAAGGGAGCATTTGAAGGCTTAAACTTGCCATCTAAGTTGACGGATTGCTCATCTCGTAACCGAAAAGATTGTGAATTATTTATTGTCGAGGGTAATTCTGCTGCGGGTTCAGCTAAGGATGGTCGCGATTCAACTATTCAGGCTGTTCTTCCTCTTCGCGGTAAGGTGCTGAATACCGAGCGTGCAAGGTTTGACAAGATGTTTGCTAATGCTGAAATTGTTTCGTTGATTAAGGCTATGGGCGTTGGAATCGGCGACCAATTTGATATCAGTGGCATTCGTTACGACAAGATAATATTCATGACAGATGCCGACGTTGACGGTGCGCACATTTCTACGCTTTTGATGACATTCTTCTTCCGATATATGTCTGAAGTGATTGAAGCGGGCCACGTGTATCTGGCGAAGCCGCCTCTGTTCGGGCTGAGTAGAGGAACTGGCAGTAATCGTAAGATAGATTACGTCTATGATGAAGTAGCCCTCGAGCAAAAATTGAACGAAAAGATCAATGAGCGCAAGGCTGCTGGTGTAAAGATTGATGAAAATGCTGAGAAATTTAAGCAGGCAGGCTACACAGCACAGCAACGATTTAAGGGTCTTGGTGAGATGGATGCCGCTCAATTATGGGAAACGACTATGAATCCAGAAAATCGAACATTAGTGAAGGTTAATATTGAGGACGCAGAACGGGCAGACGCGATATTTACGAAGCTTATGGGTGATAGCGTAGAATTGAGGAAAAATTTTATTCAAACAAATGCCGCTAAGGTTAATGTGGAAGATTTGGACTTTTAAGGAGGAGATATGGCGGACAACGATAATAAAAATATAGTAGAACCAGAAATTCTGAACGAAGAACCAGAAGTTCGCGGTATTGAAAAGTCGACAGTCGAGCGCGTTATGGAAGATTCCTTCCTTAAATACTCCATGTCGGTTATTATTGACCGTGCCTTGCCGGACGTTCGTGACGGGCTGAAGCCTGTTAATCGCCGTATTTTGTATGCGATGAATAAGAATGGTTGGCGTGCTCCTCATGCTACAGTGAAGTCGGCAAAGATCGTCGGTGAAGTTATGGGTAACTACCATCCACACGGTGACTCATCAATTTATGACGCCATGGTGAACTTGGCTCAACCTTGGAAGATGCGGTATACGCTGGTTGAAGGTCAGGGTAACTTTGGTTCTATGGACGGTGATGAGCCAGCGGCTTCCCGTTATACTGAGGCGCGAATGGATAAAATTGGCGGCGAGTTGCTGTCTGATATCGACAAAGAAACTGTTGATTTTCGTGATAACTTCGACGGAACAGAGAAAGAGCCGGTAGTTTTGCCGTCAGCCGTCCCAAATATTCTGTTGAATGGTCAGATGGGTATTGCTGTTGGTATGGCGACAAATATTCCGCCGCACAACCTTGGTGAGGTGGTTGACGCTACAGTCGCTCAAATAGATAATCCTGAAATTACATTAGATGAACTGTTGACGCATATTAAGGGTCCTGATTTCCCGACGGGTGCGGAAGTTTATGGTGGTGCGCCAATGCGTCAAGCATATGAAACTGGGCGTGGTTCAGTTACGATTCGTGCGGTTGCGTCGATTGAAGAGCGCAAAAATGGCCGTTACAGTATTATAATCACAGAAGTTCCGTATGGCATGAGTAAAGAAGGCTTTGTTGATAAGGTTCGAGAACTTGTCCTTGCTAAAAAAATAACGCACATTGCCGATGCGCGAGATGAGAGTGCTCGCGGTAAGGTTCGAGTTGTTGTTGAACTGAAAAAAGATGCTTATCCAAAGAAGATTCTTAATCAATTGTATAAATTGACTGGATTACAAACATCATTCCATTATAATGTCCTGGCTTTGGTCAATGGTATCCAGCCTAAAGTTATGGGCTTGAAAGAGATTTTGGCGGAATTCATTAAGCATCGTCAAGGCGTTATTCGACGTAGGACTGAGTTTGAACTTCGCAAAGCTAAGGAACGAGCTCATATATTGGAAGGCCTGAAAATTGCGCTTGATCATATCGACGAGGTGATCAAGACAATTCGCGAAAGTTATGATGACGCCGACAAGCGTTTGATGGAGCGATTTGGTCTGTCGGAAATTCAAGCGGCCGCAATTTTGGCGATGCAACTACGACGATTACAGGGATTGGAGCGCGACAAGATTGAAGAAGAATTGAAGCAACTTCATGAACTGATTAAGAAGCTGGAGGCAATTCTGGCTGACGAGAACGAAATTTTGCGTGTCGTTAAGGAAGAGTTGCTTGCTATGAAAGAAAAGTATGGTGATGATAGGCGCAGTAAGATCATTAATCACGAACTAGGAAAATTCTCCGATGAAGAGCTAATTCCAGAGGAAGAGTCGGTAATTCTACTTACAAGCGAAAATTACATCAAGCGAACCTTAGTAAGTGATTATCGTAGGCAAAATCGTGGTGGTAAGGGTAAGCGCGGAATGACGACTAAGGAAGAAGATGTTATCGATCAAGTTGTTCAGGCGAGCTCGCACGATTATCTATTATTCTTCACCAATATGGGTAGGATCTTCCGCTTGAAGGCTTACGAAGTGCCGGCTGCTAGCCTAAGCGCGAAGGGTGTTGCTGCGGTTAACTTATTGCAACTTCAGCCAGAAGAGAAGATAACGGCAATTATCAAGCACGAAAAGAACGCCAACGAAGACGGATATCTGTTCATGGCGACAAAGAAGGGCACAGTTAAAAAGACTCCTGTGAAAGATTATGCCAATGTTCGTACGAATGGATTGATTGCTATTAAATTGGATGAGGGCGATGAGCTTCGCTGGATAAAGAGGACGACTGGAGAAAATGATGTGATTATATCTACGTCTGCAGGACAAGCTATTCGCTTTAACGAGAAAGATACGCGCCCAATGGGTAGATCAGCTCGTGGTGTTCGTGGCGTAAGATTACGTCCAAACGACTCTGTTGTTGGTATGGATATCGTTACGGGTGACGACCAAACCTTGCTGGTGGTTAGCGAAAAAGGCTTCGGTAAACGTACAAAGGTGTCGAATTTCCCAAGTCATAAACGTGGCGGAGTCGGTATAAAAGCCGCAGTTGTAACTGCAAAAACTGGTCCGATTATCTCTGTGCAGACTATTGATCCAGAAATAACAGAGGCGCTATTGGTTTCTCAGAATGGTCAAACTATCCGCCTGGGCTTGAGCGATATAAAGCTGCTCGGAAGGACAACTCAGGGTGTGACGATTATGCGTCTATCTGACGGCGACGCTGTTTCGTCGATCGGTTTGATGGCGGATCGTCCGCAGGATGAGGGGTAATTAATAGTGAAAGTCTTGATAGTCCCAGTAATTGCATGGGCGATATCCCAAGGGTTGAAGCAAGTGTTTCATCTCATGGGGCGTAATCGTCGAGTGTTTAGTGGTGACACAAATCCAAAAATACTTCTATCCGGAGGTATGCCAAGCGCTCATAGTGCGATTGTTGTGTCGCTGGCGGTATTTCTGGGGCTACAAGATGGCTGGGATAGTTCTGTATTCGGACTAGCTACTTGGCTGGCTATTATAGTAATGTATGATGCCATGATGGTTCGCTATTCGTCTGGAATGCAGGGTGAAGCGCTTAATAAGTTAATTTCAGAGCAGAGTAGCAAGTTGAAAAAGCTTCGCGTTGCTCATGGTCACACCCCTATAGAAGTGGCGGCTGGAGCGGCTATTGGTGTGGTTGTGGCTGCCGTTGTATTTTTCGCAACAAAATAATTGTAAAAATCTATTGACCTAGGCAATTATATACGGTAAGATTAGTAACAAGTCTGGTTGCTGAAGTGCGAGTTAAGCAACGATTTACAATCTATAAAACGAGGTAAATCATACTTCAGTCTGACTTAAGATGAACTTTAACAATTTGATTGTGCAATATCATCGTCAGTTTATATTTTTGTAGAGCCTTAATACTTTGATACAAAGTAGATTTTTAACGGAGAGTTTGATCCTGGCTCAGGATGAATGCTGGCGGCGTGCCTAACACATGCAAGTCGAGCGGCAGCGAGTTTTACACTGAATTCTGGAAGCTTCTGAGTAGTATAGAAGATTTATTCAAGAATTTTGTGTAAAATGTCGGCGAGCGGCGGACGGCTGAGTAACGCGTAGGAATTTGCCCCAAAGTGAGGAATAACTGCCCGAAAGGGTAGCTAATGCCGCATATGGTCTTCGGATTAAAGCCTTCGGGCGCTTTGGGAGAAGCCTGCGTTGGATTAGGTAGTTGGTAGGGTAATGGCCTACCAAGCCGACGATCCATAGCTGGTCTGAGAGGATGATCAGCCAGACTGGAACTGAGACACGGTCCAGACTCCTACGGGAGGCAGCAGTGAGGAATCTTCCACAATGGGCGAAAGCCTGATGGAGCAACGCCGCGTGAAGGATGAAGGCCTTCGGGTTGTAAACTTCTTTTATGAGTGAAGAATATGACGGTAACTCATGAATAAGCACCGGCTAACTACGTGCCAGCAGCCGCGGTCATACGTAGGGTGCAAGCATTATCCGGAGTGACTGGGCGTAAAGAGTTGCGTAGGCGGTTTAATAAGTGAATAGTGAAACCTGGTGGCTCAACCATACAGACTATTATTCAAACTGTTAAACTCGAGAATGGTAGAGGTAACTGGAATTTCTAGTGTAGGAGTGAAATCCGTAGATATTAGAAGGAACACCGATGGCGTAGGCAGGTTACTGGGCCATTTCTGACGCTAAGGCACGAAAGCGTGGGGAGCGAACCGGATTAGATACCCGGGTAGTCCACGCCGTAAACGATGGATACTAGCTGTTGGAGGTATCGACCCCTTCAGTAGCGAAGCTAACGCGTTAAGTATCCCGCCTGTGGAGTACGGCCGCAAGGCTAAAACATAAAGGAATTGACGGGGACCCGCACAAGCGGTGGATTATGTTCTTTAATTCGATGATAACCGAAGAACCTTACCAGGGCTTGACATCCAGGGAAGGTCTGCGAAAGTAGACTGTGCCTTTTGGAACCCTGTGACAGGTGATGCATGGCCGTCGTCAGCTCGTGTCGTGAGATGTTAGGTTAAGTCCTTCAACGAGCGCAACCCTTGTGAATAGTTGTATTTTTCTATTCAGACTGCCCCGGTAACGGGGAGGAAGGAGGGGATGATGTCAGGTCAGTATTTCCCTTACGTCCTGGGCTAGAAACGTAATACAATGGCTAGTACAATGCGCAGCGAAGCCGCGAGGTGAAGCAAATCGCATCAAAGCTAGTCCCAGTTCGGATTGTAGGCTGAAACTCGCCTGCATGAAGTCGGAATCGCTAGTAATCGCAAATCAGCAAGTTGCGGTGAATACGTTCCCGGGTCTTGTACACACCGCCCGTCAAACCATGAAAGTGACCAACACCCGAAGTCCGATTCGTCGGCCTAAGGTGGGGGGCATGATTGGGGTTAAGTCGTAACAAGGTATCCGTACCGGAAGGTGCGGATGGATTACCTCCTTTCTAGGGAGTAACGATGCCAATCTGTCGAGCAATCACAGATTGAGCTAGGTCGGTCTCGTAAATGTGTCGAGCTTACATATTTACAATAGTCCTCTCGAGGACGAGACAAAAGTTCAACCTTTCTCTACGATAAGCCGATTGATGAATTGCACAATCAAGTTGTTAAACGAAAAAGTCCCTCTATGAGGGGCTTTTTATATGGTAGATTTAATTAAATCTGATATTTTGGTAGAATTGTGATTATAAAAAATAGCCAATAATTTTTGGCTATTTATGTTTTTTGCTGACGCTTATTATAGTCCGCCGCCAAAAAGTGAGTTCAGTAGCCAGTTTAATGGGATAGTGTGTAGGCTGAGCATAATAGCGAATCCTACTCCACATGTAACAAGTCCCCAAAATTTGAAACGATCATAGCTACTTATGCCGCTTCCCAGGTTGTCGGCTAATTTTTGATGGAAAATAACGACGATTCCACCAGCAATTAAGACTAAAATCCCAAAAAATAATGCGCTAAAACTAAATTGATATAACATATTATTAATTATACACTTGTCAGAATTAAAAAGATACTGTACAATTAAAAGGTCTTGGCCATTTATGGGGACATAGCTCAGTTGGCTAGAGCACCTGCTTTGCAAGCAGGGGGTCCAGGGTTCGAGTCCCTGTGTCTCCACCATATGGGGTGAAGTGGGCTTACGTCCACGACACTCCACCAAGACGAATGAGGGCGATTAGCTCAGCTGGTTAGAGCGCGTCACTGATAATGACGAGGTCGGAGGTTCAAGTCCCTCATCGCCCACCATATTTTTTAATATGGGCGCTTAGCTCAGTTGGCTAGAGCATCTCGTTTACACCGAGAGGGTCGGGGGTTCGAGTCCCTCAGCGCCCACCAATCATAGACAGTCATGATTATCGCCGAGTAGGCGATTTTTTGTTTATAAGCAACCTTGCTTAATAAAGCATAGATAGTTATACTCTTAGAATATATATAAGCATATTATTAAGCCGATATTATTTTTATTAACACCAGACTAAAAATGGATAGAATTTGTGATTTACCCTCTTTTATAGTTACAGGAGCTTCGGCGTCTGGTAAGACTACGCTTATAGAACAGGCTGTTGCCGATGGCTATTCGTATATACCCACACATACGACAAGATTACCTCGGTCAGGTGAGGTGCCGGGTGTTCACAGTGTTTTTTCTCAGAGAAGAGCAGTTTGAGAGTAACTTTCGTGAAGGATTATATATAGAGGACTCTTTGGAATTTGCCTATATGCCAGGAATTGGTATATACTATGGCTATCCGCGTGAACAAATGGATTTATTGAAGAAGAACGGTTTTTGCTCTTCTCCTGTATTAACCCAAATTGCAAGAAGAGTATTTTATATGTGCGGTTGCGATGTAAATTGGGTTCATCTAGAATGTGACGATAAAGATAGCTGTAGCAAGCTTGTATCATAAAGTAAAACAACTAAGGAGAGGGTGATGAGCGAAGTTTATGAAAACCAAAAAACATTAAGACAATTGAGATCTCAGATTGAAGATCTGAAGCCAGTTGATGGTGAAAAATTTTATTTTATAAATAGTTATCCACACTCTGATATGGGAAAGGGTACTCTGATAGCTCAGTTGCTAAATATTGTTGAAGGTTCTGACGCTATGAAATTTGACGGACTCCTCAATACTGACGACTATGGTATTCATGCTCGGTCGGACATAGATGATTTTGCGGTTTATTCACAGTTCAATCCTGGTAAGAAATGGTCAACAGAGCATTATCTCATTGGAGGTGATTTATGGCGTGACTTCTTAAACGAGTTTGGGGCTGCCGAGAACCATCTTCAAATAAATCCTCACCTCTCTGTGTATCTTGAGTTGCGTATTCTTCGTATCTGGAATCAAATAGGTCGACCGAAACATTTCTTTATAGAAATGGGAGGTACATTGTTAGATCCAGAGGTTTGCCCTATTTTTGTCCCGTTGTTGCAAAGATGGAGTGAACTCACGCCGAATAACGTTAGGATAGTGCTGCTGTCTGAGCTGGCTTATAATGGCATCCATATAAAAACGAAAACTATTCAGGATGCAGTAAAAATGCTGCGAAGCCAGCAACTTAATCCGTGGCTAGTTGTAGCTAGGGATGTAAAGGATATTGAAGCCGTTAAATTTGACGATAGATTGGAATTTGAAAGGATTATTTCGAACAAGATCTTTGATTCAACTGGGGTACGTCTCCTGAGGGTGATTTCTGTACCATTCTTTAATGATTTGACAAAGTATACAAAATATATGAAAGAGCGCTTTTTACCTTTGATTGTGCCGGTTGATAATAAAGATATACTTATTGCTACGGGAAATACCTCAAAATTTGATGATTTTAGGATATATATAGGCGATAAATATAGTATTCGTATGCCGCAGACTTCTGAGAAGATTCAAATACCAGAAGGAGTCACATCAATAGAGGATAATGCAATAGCAAAGGCAAGAGCCTATTCGGTTAAAACTGGCCAAATAGCCATAGGGGACGATACGGGCTTTTTTATCAAAGAGTTGTATGGTGAGCCTGGTGTTGCCCTGCGCAGATGGGGTGGTGAATTGCCAGAGGAGGTGTCTCAAGAGAAGTTCTGGAGATTTTTTCAGAAGAAGACAGAAAACCTCAAGAACTACGATGCGTACTTTGATCAGTGCATAGCCATCGTTACTCCATCAGGTGATTACAAAGTTATTCACAATAAGACAGAAGGGTATCTGAACAGGGAGAAATTGAAACTTCCATACAACGGTAGCGCTTACCCAATTGGAGCTGCTTTTGAAGCCTCGGTGAGGGCAAAAACCTGGGATGAAATGACTGATAAAGAAAAGCGTGAATTTGACTCATGGATAATTGTAGAGTTGAAGAAGTTTATAGACCGTGAATTGTCAAAATAATAACTATCGCGTAATAGTTGATCTTAACGCTATAGTTCATAATGTTAAGAACATCGAAAAATCATATCAGTAGGGAGTTTCTTTACCTTAGATAGAATTGTATCTATAGCTAACGGGTGTGATAAGTCGGTGCGAATTCAGGTTAAACTAGAAGTTCAGAGCGGAAAAGATGGGTTTTTCCTTGGTGACGAAGGAGAATTAAAAAGCAGACTTAGATCAGTAAGAGCTATGAAAAACGTATGGAGTTTGTTTTAGAGGTCTGCATTTAATATAATAGTATAGTAGAGATGTATAAAAACATTATCAAGCCAATATTATTCCTACTAACACCAGACTTTACGCATAAACTAATTATTTTTTGCGGTCGTTTGGCGCAGGCGTTTCCTCCTGTTAGGTGGGCTATTCGTAAATTATGGAGCTTCCAGGACAAGTCGCTACAGCAGGAAATTGATGGAGTTGTATTTAATAACCCAATAGGCTTGTCAGCGGGATTTGATAAAAATGTACAACTGTCGCCTTTAATGGAAGATGTTGGATTTGGCTTTGCTTCTGGTGGATCTGTAACTATGGAGCCGAGAAGGGGAAATCTGCGACCGTGGTTTCATCGATTGCCGAATACTAAATCTGTAGTTGTGTACGCTGGTATGCCAAATTATGGACTAGAGAAGATTAGCGACTATATTGAGCTGAATAGATCCAAAGTTAAATCAATGCCGACTGTTGTGTCTGTGGCTGTTATTGCTGATAAATCCACGAAAGACGAATTTGGACCAGTCGTTCCGGAAGAATATATAATTCGGGACGTAAAAAAAGCGGTTAGTTATATCGTAGAAAACAGCTTGGCTAGTGTTATAGAGATCAATATTTCTTGTCCGAATGCTGGCAAGGAGCCGTTTATTTATGCCGATACGCTGGAGTCTTTATTAAGCGAATTAGATTCTGTAGAGAGAAATGTTCCTTTCTGGATTAAAATGCCACATTTGTATGATTTGAAGCAGTTCGACTCGCTATTAAAGGTTATTGTTGAGCATAATATTCGGGGTGTAACGGTTGCTAATTTAATAAAGGATCGTGGGAGGGTAGATCTTAAAGATCCTTTGACTGATGACATTAGGGGTGGATTAAGCGGCGAACCTACTCGCGCACATAGTTTAGAATTGATTGGGTATACGTATAAGAATTATGGAGACAAACTAACTGTCATTGGTGTTGGCGGAGTTTTTTCGGCCGAAGACGCATACGCTAAGATTAAGGCAGGGGCTAGTCTAGTTGGGCTTATCACCGGGCTGTTTTTTGAAGGTCCGCAGTTAATTGGGCGAATAAATCGCGAGCTGTCTCAACTGCTAAAAAATGACGGGTTTTCTAGTATTTCTGAGGCGATTGGCGCTGATTTTAATAAAAAGCAAAAAAAGTCGAAAAAACTTTGAAAAAACCCTTGCAAAAGAATCTCAGCTGCTGTATAGTTAATTACTAGTTAAGCGAATGTTCAAACGAACCTCTGGCAATACACTGCAAAACGTGCGAGGGCAGTGAGAAAACATCTGAGTGTAGATAGATTTGTCAATTTATTGACTTGTCGATTGTGCACTCAAATGTGTGAGGCACTGATCATTAACAATTTGAGAGTAAAAGAAATTGAGTTTTTAATTGACGGTAGTAGTAATTGCAAAGTAGCAACTACTAGTTAAGTCAATGCATAAAAAGGTACTCAAGGGCGCTAAATGGATGCCTAGACGTATATTACCGATGAAGGACGTGGAAGACTGCGATAAGCTTCGGGAAGCTGTCAACAAGCTTTGATCCGGAGATCTCCGAATGGGGAAACCCAGCATGAGTCATGTCATGTTGCCACTTGCTGAACACATAGGCAAGCGAGCGGGAACCATCTGAACTGAAACATCTTAGTAGGATGAGGAAGAGAAAGTAAATAACGATTGCGAAAGTAGTGGCGAGCGAAATCGCAACAGCCCAAACCTTTTAAGTTTTTGCCTATTAATTTAGGCAAATAAGTTGATAGACGAATACTTATAAGGGGTTGTGATATTACATATGACCAAGTCAGAGAATTTGATCCATTCAAATAATCTGATTTGCGATAACTGGCTATCAACAGTTAGTAAGGTAAGAAATCGGCGTGGTTAGTAGAATAGTTTGAATGACTAGCCAAAGAACGTGAAAGCCGTGTATATGAAAACGACGCTGACCTTATGTATGTTTTATCGAGTAGGACGGGGCACGAGAAACCCTGTTTGAATCTGGCTGGACCACCAGCCAAGGCTAAATATAATATACGATCGATAGTGAACTAGTACAGTGATGGAAAGGTGAAAAGAACCCCGGGAGGGGAGTGAAATAGATCCTGAAATTTAGTGCCTACAAGGAGTCGGAGCCGGCTTGTCCGGTGACGGCGTGCTTTTTGTAGAACGATCCAGCGAGTTAATTTTTACAGCGAGGTTAAGTCAATTGACGGAGCCACAGTGAAAGCGAGCCTGAATAGGGCGAATAAGTTGTAAGGATTAGACCCGAAACCGGGTGACCTAACCATGAGCAGGTTGAAGCCACTGTAACAGGTGGTGGAGGACCGAACCAGGATACGCAGCAAAGTGTTTGGATGACTTGTGGTTAGCGGTGAAATGCCAATCGAACTCGGAGATAGCTGGTTCTCCTCGAAATAGCTTTAGGGCTAGCGTCGTGTTAGTAGCACATGGGGGTAGAGCTCTGTAAAGGACTGGGGCGGGCAACTGTACCCACCCTTAACAAACTACGAATACCATGTGTGTAATCACGGCAGTTAGAACATCGGTGCTAAGATCGGTGCTCAAAAGGGAAACAGCCCAGACCATCATCTAAGGTCCCTAAATTAACGTTCAGTGGGAAACAAGGTGAGATTTCTTAAACAGCTAGGATGTTGGCTTAGAAGCAGCCATTCATTTAAAGAGTGCGTAACAGCTCACTAGTCAAGAGATCTTGCGTGGAAAATGTAACGGGGCTAAAACGTTATACCGAAGATATGGATGTCAGATTTATCTGGCGTGGTAGAGGAGCGTTCCTATCAGCGGTGAAGTCGAATCGGAAGGTTCGGTGGAGCGGTAGGAAGTGAGAATGCTGGAATGAGTAACCATAAGAGAGGTGAGAATCCTCTCGGCCGTAAGAGCAAGGTTTCCTGAGCCATGGTAATCATCTCAGGGTTAGTCGGGCCTAAGCCGAGGCGCAGAGCGTAGGCGATGGACATCAGGTTAATATTCCTGAACCGGTTAAGCTTTGTACACTGTTCACGGGGAAGTAATCGAAGCGGATTCATGGTTTATCCGTCCAACCGAGCGGGAACGCAAAGGGAGTGAAAGTGATTCTTCGGAGTCGCGATTTTGGTGAAAGCCCTGGCTAGAAAAGCAGGTGTACGCGTGGACTTAGCCGCCCGTACCGCAAACCAACACAGGTGCTCGAGTCGAGTAGACTCAGGCTTACGAGCGAACCTTCGCTAAGGAACTCGGCAATACAGCGACCGTAACTTCGGGATAAGGTCTGCCCCCACTTCGGTGGATATCAGCCGCGTTCACTCAGTGAATATTAGGTTAAAGAGTACATTTTTAATCACAAAACGAATTTTCTGAGATAGAGCAAACGAATTGTTCTTTTGAACGCGAACCTCTGACGTCTAACGATGTGGGGGCCGCAGCAAAAGAGCCCACGGAACTGTTTATCAAAAACACAGGTCTCTGCTAACACGAAAGTGGATGTATAGGGGCTGACTCCTGCCCAATGCTGGAAGGTTAAGGGGAGCGCTTCACGGTGCGAACTGAAGCCCTAGTCAATGGCGGCGGTAACTATAACCGTCCTAAGGTAGCGAAATTCCTTGTCAGGTAAGTTCTGACCCGCACGAATGGAGTAATCATGTGGGCACTGTCTCAGCGAAGGACTCGGTGAAAGTGCATTGGCGGTAAAGATGCCGTCTGTCCGTACCAGGACGAAAAGACCCCATGGAGCTTTACTACAGCTTTACATTGAATATGGTTTCAACATGTGTAGCATAGGTGGGAGACTTTGAAGCAGATACGCCAGTATTTGTGGAGTCACCAAGTGAAATACCACCCTTGTTGTGATTGTGTTCTCACGCTGACCGTTATCCGGTTAGCGGACCGTGTATGGTGGGTAGTTTAACTGGGGCGGTTGCCTCCTAAAGAGTAGCGGAGGCGTTCAAAGGTTGGCTAACTTCGGATGGAAATCGAAGTGATAGTGTATGCGCATAAGCCAGCTTGACTGTGAGGAGTACATTCCAATCAGAGACGAAAGTCGGAGCAAGTGATCCGCTGTACGTACATTTGTACATGAATGTGGGATCGACAGCGCAAACGGATAAAAGTTACCCTGGGGATAACAGGCTTATAGCGCCCAATAGTTCACATAGACGGCGCTGTTTGGCACCTCGATGTCGGCTCATCACATCCTGGAGGGGGAGCACCTTCCAAGGGTTCGGCTGTTCGCCGATTAAAGTGGTACGCGAGCTGGGTTCAGAACGTCGTGAGACAGTTCGGTTTATATCCGGTATGGACGATAGGAAACTTGAGAGGATCTACCCCTAGTACGAGAGGACCGGGGCGGACGCACCTCTGGTGTATCGATTGTGGCCACCTGCTGCATTGTCGAGTAGCTATGTGCGGACTAGATAAGCGCTGAAAGCATATTAAGCGCGAAACTAACCTCAAGATAAGGTTTCCCTATGAGGACACAGAAAGACTATCTGTTTGATAGGCGCAAGGTGGAAGTACAGTAATGTATGGAGCTAAAGCGTACTAATAGTCCCATTGCCTTTTTATGTCCTTGTCTGTGGAGTTTATGCTTGCATAAACATTGCGGATAAGGTAGACTTAACTAGTAATTGGTGCTTTTCAAAAGTACCGGTCAATTAAAAATCAATTCCGTGCTGATGTTGGACATCGAAGAAAGGGGTTTGGCCCACCGTGGAGTATATACGGAACCAAGCGTCGTAACCCCCTCCTTCGGTGCCCATAGCGAGGAGGAAACACCTGTTCTCATTCCGAACACAGAAGTTAAGCTCCCCAGCGGCGATTATACTGCGAAAGTGGGAAACTAGCACGGTGCCGAATTATAAGAAAGCCATCCTAATAGGGTGGCTTTCTTCTTTGTCTTAAAACGTTTGTGGTATGTTTTGGCGGGTGATAGAATATAAGTATGTGTATAGTGTGCAGGGTGGCTACTGGCGGTATGGCGATTGCTGTTGCTCTAACGCCAACGGTTAATATAACAGCACCCAATGAGACTAAGAGTGATGCGAAGAAGGCGATTAGTGCTAAAATTTTCTCTGAAATAAAATCTCCGTCGTCGCTATCCAGCTTTAAGGTGTCAGATATCCAGACTCCAGATTGGCATTCCACACTTCAATCATCAAAAAAATCAAATTCTGAAGTGAAAAAAGAAGTCACATATACAATATCAACAAAGGGCAATGTCCGATCAAATTTGTCTGAATTCTCGAAACTAGTAAATGAAACCTTAAATGATAATCGAGGCTGGGCGCGTATGAGGATTGCCTTTAAAGAAGTGAAAGAGGGCGGGAGCTTCAATTTAGTTCTGTCGCAAGCCGAATTGATGTCGTCGTTCTCGTCAGGTTGTGATGCGGATTGGAGTTGTCGAGTCGGGTCTTCTGTTATTATCAATGATAATCGATGGTCTGGTGCGACTAAGGCGTGGAATAAAGCGGGTGGCGATATTCGTAATTATCGACATATGGTAATTAATCATGAAGTTGGGCACTGGTTGGGGCATGGGCATTTGAATTGTTCTGGAGCTAATAATCCAGCGGCGGTTATGCAGCAGCAGTCAATTGATTTACAGGGGTGTGCTTTTAATCCTTGGCCGCTCGATAGTGAATTATGGTCAACTACGCTGGGGATAGAACTATGAAATTGATAAAAAATTACCGTACACTTAAATTAGCTATTGTCATAAGTTTTATAACGCTAATAATGATATTGGCGTATGGATTCATGAGTTGGAAATCTTGGGAAAGCGTTCAAAGCGTAACAAAAAACACTAATGAAGCAGAAAGCTTGCTGTTTATTAATTTGCAAAAAGACAAATTATCCGTTGAAAAATTGAACGAATATTTGGTTGATTTAAAAAATAAACGCCAAAGCTGCGATGTGGTATTTTTTATATCTTGGCAGAAGAACGTTAATACTAGATTTAAAAAGTATTCAGAAGAATGTAATAAATCGGTAGAGAAGATGAACCGAACTATACAGAGTATAGAGAAGATTGTCGGCTTTATGGAGTTTGATAAGGAATTGAGCGGTGAAATACGTGTGATGTCAGATAACCTATCGAAGACTAAGCAAAATGACTTTATTGCTATGGAGAAAATATGGACTAGCGCAAAGAAGAGGCTGGAATCCAGAGAAGACGAGGTTGACTTACGTAAGTTAGCGATGAAGAGAATAGATGCTATTTTATTGGCTGTGCGTGATTTGAAGTCGGCTAACGAAAAGAAAGATAGCGACCAGTTTACTATAGCCAGGGATAAATTTACCGTGGCTATTAACGCCTGGATTGGTTTGCAAAATGAGTTAACACAAGAATCTCAGCTTAGAATAGATAATCTATTAAGAGAGTTTTAGAATAAATCTGCAATAAAAAATATCCCTCTATGTGATGGGATATTTTTCTTCTCGAATCTCGCAGAAAACGAGAATTTTTTGTGGTGGAACTCATGATTTCTAAAGCTCCAACAGGTGCCGTCAGTAACTGACTTTATTAGTATAGCTAACGCGTCAGTAAAATGCAATATTTTATTCACAATAAAAAACTACTTATGTAAATATTGACAAAGTATTAGTAATATGCTAGCATATAAACATAACACATATCATGTGTGATATATAAAGGTGAGGGTTTCCATTTAAATTTATGTGGAAATCTTTTTTAAAAACGGAGGAAAACCTTCCTATGGCAGGAACAAAGGCTGGCGGCTTAAAGGCTGCTCAAAAAAATCTAGCTCGCGATCCAGATTTTTACGCAAAAATCGGACGTAAGGGCGGTAAAAATGGTCGAACTGGTGGCTTTGCTGCAAATCCAGCTTTGGCTCGTATCGCTGGCGCTAAGGGCGGACGCATTTCACGCCGTACTAAAAAGACAGTACAAAAAATTGCAGAATAAGACCGCTCCAATCTCTTAAAATTAGCCTCCGTATGAGAGGCTTATTTTATTTGATATCTTTTAAGTTGGCAGGATTTCGCCTGATTTACGCACCATTCTGAGTGGCAATTAATACACCTGTAAGATGAGGAAGTGGTCTGTAATCCAACTGCGCCACACTGAGGGCAGAGACTACGTTTATGTAGCCAGTCCCTGTAGCTATCCAAAGAATCTTGAATATTATCGTCGTCCATACTGAGGGTTAAGCCGTATTTTGACACCAAAGTATCAACGGCATATTCCCAGGCAGATCTTTCCATCTCGATTAATTGGACATCATATTGATAATTTTTATGACCAAGTTTAGCATGGGCAATTTCGTGTAAAAGTTGCACTAAGTCTTCTTGTGAATCTAATTTTTCGTAATAGACTGTTTGTGAATTGGGGTTCCAGGAAAATACTTCACCCTTATTAAATTGCAGTTCTGGAAAATCGTGTTCAATTTGAGGCAAGCTGACTGATGGCATTGTCGTAGCATCCGTATAATACAATTTCTTCTGGGTTAGGGGCGCTGATTATTTTTGGTACTGATATGGCTGCGGGTAAGTTTTCGGCCAGAAGACCGCTTAAAATATCTGAAAAATAGGATGTGAACACTCCCACGCTCCCGCCAATAACAACGACATCTGGTTGTGTAAAGGCAATGAGGGGTTGCAATCCAGCTTTTATCCTATTAGCAACCTCTTCCCAGACTTCCAGGGGCGTGTCTGACGATAATTCGCCAAAAATTCTCTGTAAAACTCTACCTGCAGCAATTTCTTCCCAAGTGGTAATCTTGCCATTGTAACTCAAAGACATATGTCCGCCTTCGCAGTCGCTAAGCTCTTTATGCAGATTTCCATTCAGGATTAGGGAAGTGCCAACGCCGGTTCCTAGGGTGATGTATAGACCGCATCTGGGAGTTTTTGGTAATCTGAGCATACTTGCCAGTCCTGCCATATTGGCGTCATTTGCAATAAATATTGGTATATTAGGAAAATATCGGGAAAGCAGCTCACGGATAGGTTGATTTTTCCAGCCGAGGTTTTGACACCACACTGCCACGCCGTCTTTAACTACTCCTGGCAGAGCTACAGAAATTGCGTCAATTGGCTTATCGTTCGTAATTAGGTGAATTTGATCGGCGACGCGTTGAATATATTGGTCTACGTTTTTAGGGGTGGGGAATTTAATGATATGCTTAGGATTTTTTTCCTCGTCAAAGCTGGCTACTAATGTTTTGGTCCCACCTGTGTCAACCGTAATAATCATATATTTATTATATCACCAGCTTTACTTATAAGAGGTCATTATGATATAATAAAGAAAATTTGAGTGGAGATATAATATGAAGCGAGTAAATCAGACTGGATCAATTGGAGTTTTTGTAATAGTAGGTGCTATTTTAGTGGCTATATCTTTGGCTGTTCTTTACGGAATTAGGCAGAATAATTTATCACAAGATGGATCGCCAATTTCTAGCGATTTGGTAACATCAGAGAATAGCAATAAGAATTCACAGAGCAACAACGCATCTCAGCAGTCCGCAGATCAAAAAACGAATAGCCAGTCGGGTGGAAGAGGTGAGGCTCGAACCGACGTGAAGACTGAAGAGTCGAAAAAGACAACTCCTACACCTGAGTCTTCTCAGTCTCAACAATCACCATCATCTACAACGCCAGCTCCTTCTACTCCTTCTAAGCAATCTGATAAAGGATTGCCAAAAACTGGACCAGAAGATGTAGCTGTTTCTGCAGTGGCTTTTGGTATTTTGGCGTTTTTGACGGTAGCTTATCAGCGATCTCGCTATCTTATCTAGCTTTGACTTCTATCTATCTGTTGTGATATAATTGTGATAATCTGTGGGGATATTTTTATTATATCCCTGAAGAATAATATCAATTTTAAGGAAGGGGTCTTTAGAAGACTTATGGCAGATGCCAAAATTACAATGGATGACCTGCTGGCTCAAGCAGGCGATAGTGTTAAACAACTTGCTGTCGGTGAGACAGTTGACGGTACTGTTTTATCAGTAAAGAAGCACGAAATTTTAATCGATTTAGGACCTTTGGGTGTTGGCTTGGTTCCACGCCGCGAAGTTAGCCTTTCAAAGAACTACAATGTTGGCGATTCAGTAATTGCTAGCGTAATTGATACCGAATTGGAAGACGGTTATTCACTACTTTCATTGCGCAAGGCTGCGAAAGATCGTGGTTGGGATGAAGTTATGGCTAAATTGGAATCTGGTGAGATCATCACCGTTGTACCATACGACGCTAACCGCGGTGGACTACTAGTTGAATACGAAGGTATTCGCGGATTCTTGCCAGTATCGCAATTGTCAGCTGAACACTATCCTCGCGTAGGTTCTAGCGACAAGGACGAAATCTTGCAACGATTGAACAGCTTGGTAAAGAAGGATATTAAAGCGCGAATCTTGGATGCTGATCGCAAAGCCAACAAATTGATCTTCTCTGAAAAAGAGGCGGTTAAAGAAGGTTTGGCAGAGCGATTCCAGAAGTTGGCAATTGGCGACACAGTTACAGGTGTTGTTACGGGTGTTGTTGACTTTGGCGTATTTGTTAACGTTGAGGGTATTGAAGGTTTGATTCACATCTCAGAAATTAGCTGGGAGCGTGTTAACAACCCATCTGACTACGTAAAGGTTGGTCAAACTATCGAAGCTAAGATTATCGCAATCGACAAAGAACGTTTGAGCTTGAGCATGAAGCAATTGACCAAGGATCCATGGTTGGATGAAGTTGAGCAATTTAAGCCTGGTGAGAAAGTTGAGGGAACTGTAACTCGAATTACTCCATTTGGTGCATTCGTACAGTTGAGTCCAGCGGTTGAAGCTTTGGTTCATGTGTCAGAGCTTGGCGGCGACGGTACCGATCCTGAAAAGGTATTTACGTTGAACGAGCGTAAAGAATTTACAGTTTTGGATATCGATAAGGAAAATCGTAAGATTTCTCTTTCACTCGGCAAATCATCAAAGAAAAAATAATACAAATCCCCTGAAGCGTAGTTACGCCCAGAGGTGAGAGGAGCTTATTATGGCAGAAAAAATCGTCAATATTGCGGATTCGGTAACGGTTGGCGAGTTGGCCGAAACTCTGGGATTGTCAGTAACTACGCTGATTGGTGAATTGTTTAAGAACGGAATCGCTGCGACAATTAATCAGCGACTAGATTTTGAGACTGCACAGATTATTGTTGAAGAATTAGGGCTAGATGTGCAGCTGAAACGTAAGACGGTTTCTGCGGAAATTCATCACCATGCGCACAAATTATCAGACAAGGCAGTTCCTCGTCCACCGATTGTAGCTGTGATGGGGCATGTTGACCACGGTAAAACGAGTTTACTAGATGCGATTCTTGATAAGAAGACAGCGGCTAGTGAAGCCGGAGGAATTACTCAGCATATTAGCGCTTATCAAGCTCAGCGTAACGGACGAACTATTACCTTATTGGACACTCCAGGTCACGAGGCCTTTGCGGCGTTGAGGCAGCACGGAGCTACGCTTACAGACGTGGTTATTATCGTGGTGGCGGCGGATGATGGAGTTAAACCTCAGACTGTTGAAGCTATTCGATTTGCTAGGTCAGCTAACGCTAAAATTGTGGTGGCAATTAATAAGATTGATAAAGAAGCAGCCAATCCGCAACTGGTAAAGACTCAATTGGCATCTGAGCATGGTTTGAACCCTGAAGAATGGGGTGGCGACACCGTGATGGTTGAAGTTAGTGCAAAAACCGGTCAGAACTTAGACAAGCTTTTGGATATGGTTTTATTGGTGGCGGATATGGAAGATTTGCGCGCAGATGAAGATGTTCCGGCTGAAGGTTTGGTTATTGAGGCGCACATGGAAACTGGTCGTGGCGCCGTAGTTGGCTTGTTGGTGGAGAATGGTCATTTGAAACCTGGTCATTATCTGGTTGCTGGGACGGCTTACGGGCGAGTCCGAACGCTTCAAGATTTCCGTGGTAAAACCGTTAAAGATGCCGGTCCAAGTATGCCGGTGAATATGACCGGATTTAAGGAATTGCCACAATTCGGTGATGGATTTGAGATTGCGAAGAGCGAAAAAGAAGCTCGCAATTTGGCGCAAAAGGCTAAAATTGAGCAGGAGAAAATGGCAGCCACAACCAATGTTACTGGCGCGGATATTCTTAAGATGATGAATCGAAAGCTTGATGCGGAAGAATTTAACGTAATCGTTAAGGCTGATGTTCAGGGTTCGGTAACGTCTGTGGTTGATAGTTTGAAGCTGATTGACACGAATGGCGAGGTTGAGCTTCATGTTGTCGGAACTGGTGTTGGTAATATTTCTGAGAACGATATTCATTTGGCGGTCGGTGAAAATACGGTGATTTATGGCTTTAATGTCGATTTGCCACCAGCGGTTAAGCGATTAGCGGCGCGTGAACATGTAGAAGTGCGAATTTTTAAGGTAATTTATGAACTGTTGGATGACGCTAAGGCTTCAATGGAGGCTTTGTTGGCGCCTGAAATCGTTGAAACTGAAATTGGTGAGCTGGAAATTAAGGGTGTATTTAGGACGATGCGCGAAGAAGTAATTGCCGGCGGTGAAGTGAAGCGCGGTAAAGTCGCTAAGGACTTGCTGGCGCGCGTAAAACGTGGCGGAGAGCAAATTGCCGAGGTTGAGGTTTCTTCCGTGCAGCGTCAGCAACAAGAGGCAAAAGAGGTCTTTGAGGGCGAAATGTGTGGACTGAGTCTTAGGACGAAGAAAAAGATTACCCTAGAAATTGGCGACAAGCTGGAGTTCTTTACTAGGGAATTAGTGAAGAAAACACTGGGGTAGACTGTTCTAAGTATTGACTTTTTTGTGTATTTATGATAGTATCTTAGGTATACATAAGTTTATTGCTATTCTGCGTGCAGAAGGCGAAAGGAAACCACCACAAAATGGACAAAACACCTAAAGTTCAGCCTAATCCTAATGGAGGACCGTCTCCTGAAAAAAAAGGAGATAATTGGCTCGTAAGAGCCGTGCAAAGATTAGGAAAATATGCAGTAGATGCTTGGAGCGCAATGGGCGACAGGGGTTCTGGCGAACGGGCTATTATGTCTAAGAAACGATTGAAACATCTGAGAGATATTGGAGTGGAGGTCATGCCCACTCATGAATATCCTGTTTATCTTAAATCTTCTCTCCCTGAACCTGTCACTAAACCAGACGGTAATCGATCTCCTGTAGAATCAGACAATACACCCGCTACTCTAATCGAGCCGCCCAAGCCTAGTGATATACATGGAGATGAGCGGCGGGGTGTTGTTGGGGGCGCGGCTGCTAAATACTTAAACTCAGTAAAGCCTAGTACCCCAGAAGAACAGGCTAGCGACAGTACTGAAGACGCTTCGGGAAGCTCTGCGGAAAAGAACATTCCTGTTTCTGAGCCGCCTAAACCTTCTCTCCCTAAATCTGTCACTACACCAGACGGTCGTCAACATCCTGTTTATCCTAAACCTTCTCTCCCTAAATCTGTCACTACACCAGACGGTCGTCAACGTCCTGCTGAAATCGAACCGCCCAAGCCTACACCTCTTGATATACTTATAGATAAGCGGAAGGGCGAGGCTGCAGCTGCAGCTGCTAAATACTCAAGCTCCGTAAATCCCGATGTATATACTAGGGTTAAAGGTGAAAACGTAATAGACAAAGATATGTTTAGCACGACGATCCCTAACGTGGATAAATCAAAGAAGGATGATAATCCAGAAGGCTTAACACCATACGAACAGGCTATGCGAGATAAATATCTTGGTTATGAGCATGATGATGCTGAAAAAACCGAGATGAGCCCAGAAGAACATAAAGCTGCTGCTAACCTTAAAATCGCTAGGGAGAGGTTTGCTAAGGCTAGTATCGCCGTTGAATCACACTTCTTTAAGAAGTTCTTTGGTGGAAAGAAGCGCCAAGCTGAATTAGAAGCTGCTACGGAACAATTGAAGCAGTGCGAATTGAAATACATGAGTCTTAAGTTTGCTGATAAAATCGAAGCAGCAAAACAGGATCCAGAAAAGCAGGCTGAATTAGCAGCGGAAATGGCTCAAGCAGCGTTTGCAAGTATGCAAGAAACCTCAAGAATGACGACAGATAAGTATGACAACATGCTCGATGATCGTGGTAAATTTAAGAAAGCTGCGGCTAAAGTTGGTAAATGGTTTAATAAGGGTGGTAAGATTGCTCAGTGGCTGAAGTTGGGTGGTGCTGGTTTTGTGGTAGGTACTGCTACAGGAACCTTTGCTGGAATTGCTGGATGGCCTATTACGACGGCTGTCGGTATAGTAACGAAATTGGGAGTTGCTGGAGCAACAAAACAAGCTGTTCTGGAGGAGCATCGTGGCGAAGATCGCATAGCCGCTGATGACCGTCTTGAAACTATAGATCCTTCATTTGAGAAAGCTGTGGCCAACATGAAAATTGGCGATGCTATGGAGCGTGCAGTCAATGTATCAGTTGACAATCTTAAGGATGTGAGTATAGAGAGGCGGGATGCCCTGCGTAAGAAAGTAATATCATCATCAGGTAAGTATGTTGTTGGTTTTGTCTTGGGTGGTGTTGTTGGTAGTTTCATCAATGACTGGTGGGCTAACTCTGCACACGCTACTGGAACTGAGGGTAATGCTGATACAACTCCACAATCTGGTAGTGAGCAAACACCTCAGTCTGGTGGCGCATCTTCTGCGGATAACCCTGCTGCCAAAGCAATCGGAAATAGTGTTAATCCAGATACACCAAATTTCAGTTCTTACGACTATCCTTGGAACTGGGCTGCTGAGAAGTTTGGTGACGCAAACGCAATGGATCAACTTCATAATCTGGCTGATAAAGCCATGGCTGAAGGTCACACCGTGGAATGGTATAATACTGGCGGAATAGAGTATCTGGAAGTCGACGGATCTAGTGCTACTGAGCACGTGTTGGATGTATTGAGTAGATACGTTTAATAGATAAAATATAAAATAAACAAGGAGATAAAAAAATGTTTGAAATTACTGACGAATTCTTAGCACAGGCTGGTTTTGGATCATTGCCTGCGGATAAAAAAGAACAGATGAGAGAAGACGTCGCTAACAGTGTTCAATCTAAGATTACAAGGAAGATTTTACTGGCTGTTGGCGAAGCGAAGCTGGATGAGTTTATGAAATTACTGGATGGCGACGATGTTTCTGCGGTATTGAATTGGTGTGTAAATAATGGTGTTAATTTGACGGAAATTGTTCAGTCGTCGATGAATGAGACTATGATTGAGCTACAAAAATTATACAATGACGCGCTGAATATGATTCGTGGATAGTAATATTAAACAGTTGCTGGTATAATTTAACTTAATCATATAGACGAAAGA
Organism: Candidatus Nanosynbacter sp. TM7-053; assembly: GCF_022828375.1. GTDB lineage: Bacteria > Patescibacteriota > Saccharimonadia > Saccharimonadales > Saccharimonadaceae > Nanosynbacter. The sequence goes on along the minus strand of NZ_JAJQJX010000001.1, from coordinate 300,167 downwards.
AAAGGAGGACTATGTTCCAACTGAATGAAGAATTTCTTAAAGAATTGGGGCTGGACCAGTTGCCGGAAGATCAACAAAAATCGTTGTTGCAGCATATTTATAGCGAGTTAGAGCTTCGAGTTGGCGAACGATTAAGCCAGGGAATGAGCGATGCTCAGCTGGAGGAGTTTGCAGGAATTATCGATAAAACTCCAGGTGCTGTGGATGATTTTCTGACAAAACATGCGCCTAATTATCAACAGGAACCAATGTTGCAGAAAATGTCGCAAGCTTCAGGTTTGCCTGCTGATGATCCGCGCCTGAAGGATGAATTTGCGGCTACTAAGTGGCTAGAGGTCAATCGACCAGATTATCGTGACGTTGTGGCTGCGGTTATGGCTGATCTTAAGAGGGAAATTATTGCCAACCGCGATGCTATTTTAGGTGGCATGAGTGCACCTTCAGCGCCGCAGCAGACTCAAAGCGACTTTGATTTGGCTGCTTAGTCAGTGAATTTAGACTTGATGACCGCGGATAAATTCTTCTGCGGTCATTGTTTTTCCGCTGGGTGCGATGAGCTCGTCGATAATTAAATAGTTGCCGTCGGCGAATTTTTTATCAAGATGAGAACTCGGAGTTTTGTCACAATGGGATTTCGTGATGATGATATCTCGATCGTCAATTGTCATTCGACTACGTGGAAAACCGAGATGCGCGCGGACGTGAGCTTCAGCTTCGGCGGCGGTCATACGTTCCGTATCGAGCCACGAATCGTCCTTGCTTAATAATTGACAATATGAAGCCTGAGAATTGTCCTGTGGTGTTGGTTGAAGATTTCCATTGATGATGTTTGACAGGTTTTTTATTAGCAGAGAAGTGCCCTCGTGAAATAATTTGTCGTATAATTCGAACTTTGCTTCTTTTCCAGTGAGTAATTGTCGAGTTTGGGCGTATATGGGGCCGGCATCCATTTTACTATCAAGTTGCATTATTGATACGCCAGTTTCGGTATCTTTATTGGCTATAGCTGATTCGATAGGCGAGGGTCCTCGATATTTTGGTAGTAGAGAAGGGTGAACATTGATAATTCCCGGTGTAAATAAGTCGATAATTGACTGGGGAATGATTTTTCCGTACGCAACTAAAACTCCCGTTACTGGCTGAAGTTGTTTTATGTAGTCGGTAATTTCACTGACTTTGCTTGGCTGCAAAACTGGAATATTGTGAAACTTAGCGAATGTTTTTACTGGAGGTTCAGTAAGTTTGTGTCCGCGACCACGCTTGGTGTCAGGTTTGGTAATAACGCAAACAACGTTAAATCCCTCTTCAACGAGAGCTTCTAAAGTAATTAGACTGTAATTTTCAGTCCCAAAGAATGCTATTTTCGGCGATATCTTTGTCATAATCTAACGGTTGCAACTCGCCTTTCTTATCGAGCGTATAAAAAGCGTCTTTTTTATCCTTAATATGGTCTATAAAAACTAATCCATTACAGTGGTCTATCTCATGCTGTAATACGCGCGCCAAAAATCCTTCGGCTTTAATTCGTACTTCCTCACCATCTAAATTCATGGCTTTTACGCGAATTTTACTATAGCGGGGAACTTTTCCGTAAATGCTTTTAACGCTTAAGCATCCCTCAAAGTCTTCAACAATTTCGCCTTCATATTTCACGATTTCTGGATTGATAAGAGTGATGAAATCGCGAGTTGATTTTCTTTCAAAATCAGCTCGAACAATCACAACACGCTCTAATTTATCGACTTGCACAGCAGCCAGGGCGGCGCTAATCTCGTGAGGTCTGGAATCTTCCCAGTCCAGCGCGGCTGCGGTCATTTCGTCTGCAAGTTTTACAACATCATTAGTAACAACGTGGATTTTCGATGATTTTTGGCGAAGATGTGGGTTTGGTAATGTGATAATATCGTCTTTTGTCATTACTATAATTATACCAGAAATTACAGTAGACTTACAGGGTCAAGCTCGTACTGCCAGTGTGACGGCGGCAGGAAGTTTAAGGCGTCAAGAAGCTCTTGTCGTTTGGGGCTTTTGACTACAATTTGCCATCGATATGTATCGCGGACGCGCTCATAAAAAGCTGGTGTTGGTCCAAAAACTTCAATGTTATCAAAATTGGATTTTAATAGTTCGGACAATTTTTTAGCGTTCCTTATGGCGGCGGCTTCGGTTTTATAAACGCAGGTTAGTTTTAATAAGTAAGTGAAGGGTGGAAAGTTGGTTTTTTGTCGTTGAGATATGGTTCTTTGATAAAATTCTGTATAGTTTTGAGATAGTCCGTTTGTGATGGATGGGTGACTTGGCTGGTATGATTGGACGACAACTTCTGTTGGCGTGCTTGACCTGCCGACGCGGCCGACGACTTGGGCGAGCAATTGGAATGTTCGTTCGGGAGATGAATAGTCAGGGAGGGAAAGCCCGGTGTCGGCTTGAATAACTCCGACGACTGTTAAATGTGGCAAATCTAGCCCTTTGGCAATAACTTGTGTACCGATAATTATATCTATTTCACCATTTTTCAGTTCATCATAACGCTCATCTACGGTAGCCTTCAAATCGGTGTCTTTATCAAATCGAGCAATTTTTTTGTTCGGGAATAACCTCTGTAATTCGTCTTCAATTCGCTTAGTTCCGATACCTTTGTGGATGATGTCGGCGTTTTTACATTCAGGGCAACTAGTAGGAACTTTGGTCGAAAAACCGCAAATGTGACATGACAATTTATGACTATCCGCATGCAGAGTGAGTGGAATAAAACAGCGTGGGCAGCCAGCCTGCCAGCCGCAGTTATCGCATAATGTGATTGATGCTGTGCCGCGTCGATTGTGAAAAATAAGAACTTGCTCATTTTTTGATAATGCTGTGTTTATAGATTTCAGAAGTGGGTCAGATAGAAATTGGTGTTGAGTAAAATTGTTGCGCTTTGTCATGTCAACCAGCGTCACGTTGGGGCGAACGGTGTCTGGTCTTGCTGGTTTTGTCATTGTAATGATTGGCGTGTTTGATTTTTTTGCAACGTAATAGTCGGCGACTGCTGGGGTGGCGCTACCTAGAATTAGTTTGCCGCGATGTTGATTTGTAAGAACTGAGGTGACGCGAAGGGCTGAATATCGAGGGGATTGCTCCTGCTTGAAACTTGGTTCGTGACACTCATCAATCACCACAAGTCCGAGCTGTTGCACGGGCATGAAAAGAGCAGATCGCGGACCGATGATTACTACCGGATCGTTTGAGCTAATAACTCTTTTCCAGATTGCATATCGTTGAGCTTCGGTTTGTTTGGAATGGGTGACTATGACATTTGGTAGATGAGCAGAGAACTCAGCAACTAGTTGCGAAGTTAGGGCAATTTCGGGGACTAAAATTATCGCCGATCGCTCTTCTTCTAAGGCTTGTTTGACGGCTTCTATGTACACTAGCGTTTTTCCTGAGCCAGTTACGCCGTGTAAAAGTGCCGTTCCGGAATGGAGATTTTCGATGGTCTGGAGGGCTGCTTTTTGCTCATCAGTGAATACATTTTTTATTCGATTTTCTGCTGGATTAACTGGGGCGGACTGGTTAATTGAGCGACGTTTTTTGGATAATCCGCTGGGTAAAATTGCTTGCCAGACGGTCGCTTGGTGTGTGGCGTAATATTTACTCATCCATATGGCGGTTTGAACGAGTTCGATTGGCAAGGGATATTCTTCAACGATTTTACTAATTGGCTTGACTTCAAAATCGGGCTGGCGAACTTCTTGTAGAACTACGCCAATAGCATTGATTTTGCCGATTTCTATAGCAACAATCATTCCGGTCGGCAGTCTTTCCTCTGAAGAATACGTAAACGAACTTGCGTCGGCGCGGATGATTCTTGTTGGCGAAACCAAATAGTAATGCATGTTCATATTATATCGCGAAAAAAATGCTAAAATAAGCATATGTATTTTGAGAGTCGTTCGCAGGCTGGGGCAATTCTGGCTGATCAAGTACTGGAAAAGTATCGCTATGAAAACTGCGCAGTGGTTGCAATTGGTGAAGGCGGCGTGTTGATTGGTGAGCAAATTGCAGTGAAGCTTCACTGTGTTCTTATGATGTTGTTGAGTGAGGGGATTGATATTCCTGGGGAAAGTTTAAGCATCGGGGCGATGTCGCAGTCTGGGCAATTTACGTATAATAGTCAATTTTCTGACGGTGAAATTAATGAATATACTAGTGAATTCCACGGTTACCTGGAAGAGAAAAAGCGCGAGGCTCATCAGAAAATGAATAGACTTTTGGGTGACGGCGGAATCATCGATAAGGACATGTTGAAGGATCGGGTGGTGATTTTGGCGAGTGATGGTTTTGGTGATGATTTGTCGGTTTTGGACGTGGCTTTGAGCTTTCTGAAGTCAGTTCGGATTGAGAAATTGGTGATTGCGGTGCCGTTTTGTGGCGTGGCGGCGGTGGATAAATTGCATATGACAGTTGATGAAATGCATATCTTGGATGTGAAGGAGAATTTTATGGGATTGAATCATTATTATGAAGATAATACATTGCCATCCAAAGAGGAAACGATAGCGAAAATTAATCAGGTTATTTTGAATTGGAAGTAAAAAACTTGTCGGGTGTTGTAAAATTGTGATAAACTTTAATTAAGAAAGATGCGTTAGGGAGGTTATGTTAGACGTTTTTATTACATCTAGGGTGCGGCGAAAAATTGTAGTAGTATACGCTAAGTATCCTGATTTTCACACACATGTTCGCGGATTAGCAAAGCTAATTAAGGAAGATCCTGGAAATATTCAACGAGAATTGAAGCGACTAGAAAAGGTTGGATTTTTGCAGAGTGAAAAGCAGGGCAACTCACGTACGTATTTCACTAATAAACAATTCCCAATTTTTAAGGAATTGCAAAGTATGGTGATTAAATCTCAGCAATATTCAGCGCGATCAAAGCGTGGCATGGCTGATAAAGACTAATGACATTATTTGAAAAAATTTTAGCGGCTCGAGGCTTGACTACGCGTGCGGCACGTGAGGAATTTTTGCATCCGAATTACGCGTCAGTAAAGCATGATCCGTTTTTATTGCCAGATATGAAAAAAGCGGTGGACCGCTTGAAAAAGGCGCACACTGAGGGTGAGAAAATTGTTATTTACGGTGATTACGATATTGATGGGCTGAGTGCAACGGCAATTTTGTTGGATGCGTTTGGCAAGTTTGGCTTTAAGGAAGTTGGTGCGTTTATTCCGAATCGATTTGTTGAGGGTTATGGAATGACGATGGGTGCTGTTGATAAGGTGCGGAATATGGGCGCGGATTTAATTGTCACGGTTGATACAGGAAGTTTGTGTCATGCGGAAATTGAATATGCGTCGAGTTTGGGGATTGATACGGTGGTGACTGATCACCATAATGTTGCTGAGACTCCACCGCCGAGCGTTGCTGCAGTTAATCCGAAGTTTCCTGGTCATAAATATCCGTTCCGCGATTTGTGTGGTGCGGGCGTGGCGTTCAAGCTGGTGCAGGCTCTACAAACCGAACTGGACGGGTTGCCAGATGGTTACGAGAAGTGGCTATTGGATCTGGTGGCGCTGGGGACGGTTTGCGATATAGTTACGCTGGCGGATGAAAATAGAGCGAATGTCTATTGGGGCTTGGAAGTTTTGAAAAAGCAGAGGCGTCCTGGTTTGAAGGCGTTGATGTCGGTGGCGGGAATTGAGCCGGAGAAGGTTAATGCTAGGCATTTGGGGTTTGGTCTGGGTCCACGAATGAATGCGGCGGGCAGGCTGGAAACGGCGCAATATGCTCTGGATATGCTGACGGCGAGTGATGGACTGGAGGCGTTGGAGGCTAGTGAAAAGCTGGAGGAATTGAATATTAAGCGCCGCAGTATTCAGGACGAGATTTTTGACGAAGCTTGCCAGCAGGCGGACAATATGACTGATGATCGAGTTTTGGTGGTGAATAGCGGCAATTGGAATCACGGAGTTATTGGCATCGTGGCGTCAAAGTTGGTTGAGAAATATAGGAAGCCAGTTTTTATAATTGGCGAGCGTGGCGATGAGGCTACGGGTTCGGCGCGAAGTTTTGGCGATTTTTCCGCGGCTGACGCGGTTCGTGCGGCTGACGACATCATTATTAAAGGTGGTGGTCACGGAGCAGCGGCGGGTGTGACGCTGGCGACCGAGAGAATTGACGATTTTAGACGACGAGTGAATGAGTTTTACGACTCATTGCAATTGAAAAATCAGGAATTATATTTGCTGCCGAGAGCTGACGTGGAGATCGACGATTTTTCGGAAATTGATGAGGAGCTGATTGATAATTTGGCAAAAATGGAGCCGTTTGGCAATGGTAACGCGGAGCCTATATTGAAAATAACTGAAGCGACAGTTTTAAGTGTGAGGAGAATGGGCGCGGAGGGGCAACACGTGAAATTAACCTTGCGTGATAAAAATGACGTTGCGTTGCAGATGTTGGCTTTTAACGCGCCGGAAGAATTTTTCCGTGAGGTGGGCGACGAAGTGTCTGCTTGGTTTCAGCCGACTGTAAATGAATGGCAGGGGATGAAGTCGGTTGAAGGGCGATTGCTGCATTTGGCTTAGGTGCAATAGTTGCGTTACTTAGATATATATTGTATAATAAATCCAGTAGTTTAAATTTATTTGGAGTGAAGTTCTTGTGAAATCGGAAAAACTTTGGGTGCCGTCATCTAAACCTACAGATTATGGCTTTGAGAATGGTCTACAGGTCGCCAAGATTGATAGTGACTTGAGACAGGGAAAGACTATACAACTTGCTACGCAGGAAGATATGCGTCGCTTGGCCGAGGAATCTTACAATTCAAACCATATGAATAAGACTGTTGAACAACTGAAAGATCCGCGCTATATTCGTGTATTTAGTGGACTGGGTAGAGTTGGGCTTGAAGTCGCGATATTTGGTAATGAAAATGCGAATAAGATTCAGGCTGTTTTGTATGGATGGGGAGGAAATTTCCGTCATCCAAACGCAATTCGAGAAGCTGCCGTTCTGGCGTGCGAGAATCCGAATACAGCTATTATGGTTATGAATATGCCAGGAGTGGGTAATTCTGGAATGCTGCCCGAGTCTGTTCGTAAGGAGATACGAAAGACTGGTAGCTACGGTAGCTTAGGGGAATATGTTGGTCCAGTAATTGACCATGTCGCGAAAGATTTCGACGAGGTTAGTGTTGGTGGGCATTCTTTGGGTGGTCGTGTTGCGACGTCGTCAGTTGCTCACATGGAATCTAAGGTTAATGAGCTACGACTATTCGATCCGGTGGGATCGCGTAAAATGGGGATTGTTGCTTTGGGGTGGAATTTCATAGGAAAAGAAGGCGTGGAATTGACACGTTACGGCAAGGAATCATTGAGTCCAAGCGCAAAAGAACTGGGCTTGGAGTTCTTGCAGAGAGAAGATCCTAAAGTTATTGAGGAGGTTGGTAAACTCTCAGGAGAGTCAAGTGTCGAGTTTGCTCCACCGAAACAAGGTTGGCGCCAGCAATTCCTTACTGATCCTTTCGCCTTAAGTAATGATGGCTTATTAGAAGATTTATTGAAAGCCGCGCCAAATGTCCGAAACAATATTATTATATTTGTACCCGAAGGTAGTCATTTGACTAATATGCGTGACATGGCTCGCATTGTCGGTATTGTGAATGGTGAGCCTAAGTCGACAAGTGCTGAAGTCGGACTATATGGAATTTTAAACAACCACACTCACAATGTCATGAACGACCCTACTGTGTTAGCGATTATGTATGGCGCTGATACTAAAGATCTCGCCTTGTCCGCCTAAAACTTGAAGGGCGATTGCTGCATTTAGCTTAGGTGTAATAGTTGCGTTACTTGTAGAGTAGATGTATTGTTATAATGTATTAATATTTTTGGGTGAGAGAATTTTTTAGGAGGTTTGGTAATATGGCAAATTATGAAAACAGTGCTGGTGGTTATTCGACTGTGAATGAATGCGGTCCAGAGAAAGAATCAACTTTGGATGCTGTAAGGGCTGCTTTAGGGAGGTTGGCCATCCGGGCTGCCGAGGAGCTCGAGCAAAAAACAGTTACGCAAGGTGAGATATTAGCTAAAGAATTTCCTGGCGGTAATCCTCAGGGTTTGGCGAAGCTCAAAGCAGAATACATAAAGCTGAAGAAAAGGTATAATGACATCTATGGGGCTGGGAGATAAGTTAAATCCACTATTTGACGAAAGACTCGCCTTATTAGAACAGATGAGAGAGCTAGACAGAAATGTAGCTCTTGACTTAGTACACTGTTCGGCTGAAGCATATGTTACTGAAGATGGTGTGCAAACAAAAACCACCACCTATGATCAGAAAGTCTTCCCATCTTTGGCTGATGCAACTCTAACCTTAAAAGAGGATGGCTTATACGTTGCGGAATTTTCGGTTCAGGATGATCCATATAATAATCGTACAGTACGTTACTCAATCACCTCTGACGCTGATAGCAACATTATTGGCGGCGTTTCTATAAATAGAGAAAACAAAAATTAATTCAGTTGGCAAATAATCTCTCATCTGTTATAATGTTTGCAGTATGGTACAAGTAACACGTAAAGATCAGAAGGAAGCGAACGAAAATATCATTCGTCGTTTCAACCGCAGGGTTTTGCAAAGCGGTGTTTTGGCTCGCGCTAAGAGCGTTATGCGTTTTGAAAAACCAATTTCAAAGACCGAGCGTCGTAAAAAAGCTATTATTCGCCGCGAGCGACGAGCTGAAAAAACGGCAAAAATGCGCCTAGGGGTGCGTTAATGTCTGCGCTAAAAGAGCGCATTACTAGTGAAATGAAAGCCGCTCTATTGAGCGGCGATCGTTTTCGTGGTGATGTTTTGCGTAATCTAAAGGCAGCAATCTTAAACGAAGAAGTTTCTTTGGGTAAGCGAGAAAACGGCTTGGATGATACTGAAATTGAAAAAGTCGTTGCTCGAGAAGTGAAAAAGCGCGTCGAAAGTGCGGATTTATATCGAAAGAACGACCGTGCGGAATTGGCGGAACCTGAAGAAAAAGAAGCGGAAATTTTACGAGAATTTTTGCCAGAGCAACTTGGTGAGGCGGAAATCTCGAAGATTGTAGAAGAAGCTATTGCGAATATGGATGATGTCTCAATTCAGAAAATGGGACAAGTTATTGGCGCGGTGAAAAGTAAGGTTGGCAATGCTGCGGATGGCGCGTTGGTAGCAAAAATTGTTAAAGAAAAACTCACAAAATAGGAGGAAAAAATGATTGTATTTTTTGGGCCGGCGGGTGCTGGTAAGAGTGTGCAGGGGCAAATTTTAGCAGCGCGCCATGGTTGGCGTTGGCTTAGTGCCGGACAGTTATTGCGCGATACTCACGATGGCGAATTGATTCATCGCATGCAATCTGGCGAACTGGTGCCGATGGAAACTATCAACGGTTTGATGGGCGAGGCTCTTAATAAAGCTAAGGATATTAATGGTGTAATTTTGGATGGCTATCCAAGACAATTAGAGCAAGCTAAATGGCTGATTGAGTCGCGTTCACATCACGGAAAAGATGTTAAGTTGGTGATTGTGTTGGAAGTTCCGCGTGACGAAATTCTGGAACGTTTGAGGGTTCGCGGTCGAGTTGACGATACGCCTGAAGCAATCGATAAGCGACTTAGTATTTATCGAGGTGAAATTTACCCAATTCTGGACTACCTGAACGAAAACGGTGTTCCAATTATTCATATGAGTGGCGTCGGAACCGTCGGGCAAGTTCATGATGAAATTGAGAGAGAGCTGGTTAGCCGCGGCATCGTTGAGGGTGTAAAATGAGCCAATTGATCACCGGAGAAAAAACGCCGCAACAGATGAAAGATATGCGCGAGTGCGGCAAAATGCTTGCGACAATTTATGATGAATTGAAAAAATCCGTAACGGCTGGAATGAGTGAGCTGGACGCTAATGATTTTGTAGCCAAGCGAATTAAAGATTTTGGCGCAGAGGCGACTTATCTTACGGACGAAGTGAAGTTCCCGGGAGTGATTTGTATATCGACGAATGAGCAATTGGTGCATTCTTTCCCGACTGAATATGTTTTTGAGAAGGGCGACGTGGTCAGCTTTGATTTGGTAATTGGCTATCGTGGAATGAAAACGGATAGCGCTTTTACTATGGTTGTTGATGAGGAGCCTAAGGGCGCGAAGAAACATTTATTGCACGCAACAGAACAGAGTTTATATGCGGGAATTGACGCGATAACTGGCGATGGAACGCGAGTTGGCGATATTTCAGCGGGAGTGGAAGCTGTGCTGAAGAAGGCCAAGCTTGGAATAATCCGTGAACTAGTTGGTCATGGTGTGGGGCTGAGTATGCATATGGAGCCAGAAATTCCGAATTACGGCAGGCGAGGAACTGGTCCGATTTTGCACGCTGGCGACACAATTGCAATTGAACCGATGGCGAGCTTGGGCGGTGAGAAAATTATCACCGACAGCGACGGCTGGACAATTAGTATGAAAGACGGCAGCCTGGGGGCGCATTTTGAGCATACGGTATTGATTACTGAAACTGGCGCTGAGATTCTGACAAAGCTTTAGGCTAATTCGCTTGCCAAATTATAGGCATAACCTGTATAATGGAGCTTATGCAGGAGCAATCTCGATATGTGGTAGGAATTGATATTGGCACAAAAAACGTGTGCTGTGTCGTTGGTTATATTGACGCAGAAAATGGTGCGCCAAAAATTGTTGGCGTCGGTGAAGCGCCGAATAGCGGAATGCGAAAGGGAACCGTAACGAATTTGAGCGGTCCAGCTGAAGCTATTGATAAGGCTTTGGAGCCAGCCGAACGAATGAGCGGTCATCAGATTAACGCAGCCACATTGAGTATTAACGGATCTCATTTATTAAGTACAAAAGCCGACGGAATGATTACCGTTGGAACCGTTAACAATGAAGTCACTCATGATGATATATTAAGGCTGGAGGAAGTTGCTACAACTGGAAAAGTGCCACAGAATAGAGAGATTTTAGATATTATTGCGCACGCGTATAGGCTGGATGGTCAGGATAATATTAAAGATCCAATTGGTATGACTGGCGCGCGTCTGGAAATTAGGGCGAATGTCGTGTCTGGTTTGGTTCCACACATTACTAATTTACAGAAGTCGGCGGAAATGGCTAAGGTTGAGGCTGTGTCTGTTGTTCCGTCGGTTTTGGCGGCAGCTCAATCCGTTCTTACGGAAAGTCAGCGTGAAAATGGCGTTGCAGTGATTGATTTTGGCGCGGCAACTACGGGAATTGCTATTTATGAAGAGGGCGATTTACAACATCTGGCGGTTATTCCAATGGGCGGTCAGAACGTAACGAACGATTTGGCTATTGGGCTTAGGACGGATCCGGAAATTGCGGAAGTTGTGAAATTGGCGCATGCGAGATTTGGTGGCGAGACTTTGGGTGAAGTTGAAACGAAGGTTGAAAAGCAGACGTATAAATTTAACCAAGAAGAAATTGACGAGATTGTTCAAGCGCGATACGAAGAGATTTTTGAAGCAATTGCTAAAGAATTGAAGCGAGCTGGGCGACTAGGAAAACTGCCGAGCGGCGTTGTGCTGGTTGGCGGTGCGGCGAAAGTCAAGGGTATGGTGGAGTTTACGAAAGATCAATTGAGCGTGGCGGCACGCTTGGGTGTTCCGGCTGGCTATAGTGGAGTTAGCGATGAAGTGAAAGGCGCGGAATTTTCGGCTGCGGTTGGTCTGATGTTGATTGATTCTATGGGCATTTCGCAGCAGGTGAAACCGATAGTTGGCGCAAATAATGTCACTAAAAAAGCTGGCGGTTTACTTAAAAATATTTTCGCTAGATTTAAATAAATGATATACTCTATGTAAGGATTAAGAGAGGGAATATATGCCGCAAATACAACCAAGTGAAGTTCAAACATTTGCCAGCATAAAAGTCGTCGGTGTCGGCGGCGCTGGTGGTTCAGCTATTAACCGAATGAAAGACGCTGGCCTAACTGGCGTTCAATTCATTGCTATGAATACGGACGCCCAGGCGTTGCATAATTCGAAGGCTGACATAAAAATTCATCTTGGTCGTGACGCAACTAATGGTTTGGGTGCTGGTGCCGACCCTACTGTTGGTGAGGCCGCAGCTAATGAATCTCGTGACGAAATTAGGGAAGCGCTAGAAGGCGCGGACATGGTATTTGTGACAATTGGCGCTGGTGGCGGAACTGGTTCTGGTGCTGGTTATGTTGTGGCAGAAGTGGCGCGTGAACTTGGTATTTTGGTGGTTGGCGTGGCAACTCGACCGTTTAGTTTTGAGGGCGAAAAGCGCCGAGTTAACGCGGATTGGGCGATTTCTCACTTGGGACGCGAGGTTGATACCTTGATTACTATTCCAAATGATAGATTATTGCAGACGATTGATCGCCGGACGCCGCTACTAGAAACGTTCAAGATTGCCGATGATGTTTTGAGGCAGGGCGTTCAGGGTATTTCTGAACTGATTACTGAGCATGGTTTGATTAACCTTGACTTTGCTGACGTTAAGGCGATTATGAGTAATGCCGGTTCAGCTTTGATGGGAATTGGACGAGCGAGTGGTGACGACCGAGCGGTTCAGGCGGCGCAACAAGCTATTGAAAGTCCTCTAATTGAGGTGTCGATTGATGGCGCCAAGGGTGTGCTATTTAATGTAACTGGTGGCTACGACATGAGCATGGCAGAAATTCAGGAAGCCGCAGAAATTATTACTAGCGCTGTTAGTCCAAATGCCAACATTATTTTTGGTGCGACTTTGAAGCCGGAAATGGAAGACGAGCTGGTCATTACGGTGATTGCGACAGGATTTGATAGCGATACATTCCGCCAGCAGGAAGTTAGCTTGACTGTGGGTGACGATACAAAACCTACCGAGACAGAAGTTGATGACGAAATGGTTAAAAATATTGACCTAGAGTTGGACAAGGAAGAATCTGCTGAAAGTTTTGCGGCTGAGCCAGAGACTAATATTTGGGAAAATCCAACCGTTGAAGCTGACGATGATGAGGATGATACGCCGGCATTTCTGAGGCGACGAAAGAAGAACAAGGAGTAGATAAAATGGTGTTTAATATCGGCAATAGTCGCGTTATTGAATCACGCGAAGTTTCTGACGGTGCCGCAATTCGACGTCGCAGAGAAACTCCAGATGGCAAGCGATTTACTACGTATGAGCGAGTTGAAAAACCGAATCTAGCGGTGATAAAGAAAAATGGCGATCGTGAGCTATTTGACCGAGTGAAATTGGCGAACTCTACACGCCGTTCGGTCGGAAAATTCTTTAAGTCTGACGAGGAAGTCGATAATATCATTACGGCGGTTGAAGACTCTTTATATGCGTTGGGCGAATCGGAAATTACGTCAAAACAGATTGGTGATCAAGTTTTGGACGAGCTAGAAAAGCGCAACGAAGTGGCGTATGTTCGTTTTGCTAGCGTTTTTTATGAGTTTAAGACGTTGGACGATTTTGTGGAGATTTTAGCGAAGCGACGCAGTAAGGGCGAGCGGGAATTGTAATGCGAGTAGTTGTGATTTATCGTTCAGAAAGCGATTATGCGCGCCAAGTTTCAGACTTTTTGCGTGATTTTAGCCGACAAACTGGTCGTGTTTTAGAGGAAATGAGTCCTGATTCTGCAGAAGGCAATAATTTTTGCGAAGTGTATGATATTGTGGAGTATCCAACAATTATCGCGCTGAGCGACAGCGGTCAATTGCAAAACCTTTGGCGTGGTTTGCCGCTACCAACAATTAGCGAAGTGAGTTTTTATGTTTAGTAAAATCAAAAACTGGTTATTCCACGAAAATTTGAAAAAGCAAAATTTGGCGGCGTTTATAATGCTCGTCGGTAGTGGATTAGGGTTATTGGCATCATTTGTATTGTCTATTGAAGCCTTGGAATTAGCAAAAAACTCTCACGCTGTATTAAGTTGCGATTTTAGCTCGGCTCTGAGCTGTTCGGCGGTGGCGAATCACTGGTCAGCGGCTATTTTAGGATTTCCAAACAGTTTCATCGGTGTGATGACTTTGCCTGTTATGGTGACAATTGCAGTGGCGTTGCTGGCGGGAGCAAAGTTCTCGAAGTGGTTTATGCAGGCGGCGCAAGTCGGTGCTATCATCGGAATGATATTTGCTATTTGGATGTTTTATATGAGCTACGTCGAAATTGGCGTGCTTTGTCCGTGGTGCTTGACCTTAGATCTTGGAATGCTGATGATTATGTTCGGTTTGACGCGCTATAATGTTCTACAGAAAAATATCTCTTGTCGTTGTGCGCAGAAGATCGTTGGTGGCGGATATGATGTGCTTGTTGTAGTAGCGCTGGTCGTTGCGGTAATTGTCGCGATAATCGCCAAATTCGGCAGCCAATTGTTCTAGTTTTGCTTGCTTTATGTAAAGTGCTTATGGTATATTTATGATGTATATTTATCCTTAATTTATACTACCACCATGAAGCATAATAGATCGCTATCCATAATAAAAGACCGTAAAGCCAAGAGATTTTTTGCCCTTGGCAGTTTTATTGTCGTTAGCGCAGCCTTAGGATTCATGTTTTTGAGTTCTCAGCAAAGTCGTGCAGCTATTCCTGGTGCTAATGGTCGGTCTGAAGTCAGTCAGGTTTCTTATCGATTATATGAAGCATCCAGTGGTATTAATCCAGGTAGTCCGCTGGCAAATACCAACACCGTCGCCACGTTACCAAAAATAGGCGCTGATTTTCGATTGAGGGTTGGTCTACAAAGTAAGGGTGTGTCTTTTAAGAAATTAGCTGAATCTGCGACATCATCAAGACACAACTGTGCTATTATGTCAGATGATAGTGTCTATTGTTGGGGAAGTGGTGTTATGGGTCAGCTTGGAAATAATGAGTATAGCTCTTCAAAAGTTCCAAAGGCCGTGTATACGCAAGGTGTTCTTAATGGAAAATCTATTAAACAAGTTACTATAGGTACTTACCATACTTGTGCAATTGATTCGGATAATAAAGCTTACTGCTGGGGATATGGTGCTGGTGGAAGACTGGGTAATGGAGGTAGTAGCGACTCTAAGGTTCCGTCCGAGGTTAAGGCTAATATCGGAGGAGGTCTTGATTTTTCTCAGATCACTGTGGGGTATGATCATACTTGCGCAATTAGTTTGTCTGGCAAGATGTACTGCTGGGGTGAAGGGGCAAGAGGTCAGGGTGGTCGCTATACGTTGCTAAAATCACTATATCCGCACGAAGTCAGAGAAGATGAGCTTGGAGGGGAGACTGGTAAGCAGATTGTTGCAGGAGAATCGTTCACTTGTGCAGTAACGGTTCAGGGGTCGGTATTTTGTTGGGGTGATAATAGTGTCGGAAGAACTGGGGTGGGATCTGTTAATAACGTATCTAGGGTTCCAACTAGAGTCCGCGGACTTGACGGTAAGGTAGTTGAATCGATTGCTGTAGGCGAATCGCACGCTTGTGCTGTTATTTCTGGCGGTCAAGAAGTATATTGCTGGGGGCGAAATAATAAATCTCAGTTGGGTGTTACAGCGATGGGCTATAGAAATATTGCCGGAAGAGTTCCTTTTGGCAGTAGTATCCTTTCTGGAGGAAAGACTGTTAAAAAGGTCTACGCTGGTAAATTCACTACTTGTATGGTTTTGAGTAGTAATGAAATTTATTGTTGGGGAGATAATTCTAAGGGTCAAATGGGCAATGGGTCTACTACAGGATTTTTGCCCGCTCCTGTAAAAGTGAACGTTCCATTTACGGGTTCTGGCGAAACATCTATGCATATGTCTGATGAGTATTTATGTGCCTTGCGCACGAATGGTGAATTATACTGTTGGGGCAGCAATGATAGTGGGCGGATAGGAAATGGTCAGACGGGAGGTAATGTCACGCGCCCTACGTTAATAGCGCCTCCAGGGGGAACCGTTGAATCCTCGTCAATGAAGCTGCGTGTCGAATATGCAAAAAAGGGCAGCGCGGCAACTTGTTCGGCGGTAAGTAGTTCAGATTGGCAAGTCGTGACTGGGGCGTCAAAGCTCGCTTATTCTGCGAGCGGTCCCGCTGACGGCACTAATATCAATAGTAATTCGTCTGACCCAGAATTGCCGGCAGGGGCTACCGCTTCTCGACCTCAAAGTCTGGTGAGAAAAAGCGGGGCGGCTGGCACGTTCACGAATGCACAAAAAATATCTGCTGGCGAAGTGGGTGTGTGGGATTTGGCGCTTGTTGATAAAGGGCTCGACAGGAATGAAAGTTATTGTGTCCGTGTAGCAACTGATACAGTTGCTGCTCCTGGGTCCAGTATTGATAACTACACAATGTATCCAGAATTTAAGACCGCTCCTGGATTGTTAGACATTCGGTTTAGGGATAATGCTGGCGCTACGGTCGCGAATCCTGTCACGAATTTTGATAATTCCATTATTGGTAGCAGTAGTGTAACTACCAACGCCCTCTTATCTAACTCAAGCTCGAAGCAAATTGAAGTTACGAATACACAGACCAGCTCTGGGTGGAGCGTTGTGCTGTCGGCATCTGACGGTGTGACCGCCAAGTGGAAGCGAACTGGCGGCACAGAATCGTATATGTTCAACGGCACTAATGGTGATCAGGGATTTCTGTCTGTTAATTTTGGGACATCATCTGTCTTAGCTTCGGGCAATTCATTGAGCGGTTCAACTTGCCAAACATCAGGAATATCAAAGGGTGTTGATTCTCAATTTAAGGTGGGGACTGCTACGGCTAACGGCGTTACATTGATGAGCAGCAGTGGATCAACTGGTCAATTGGGATGTGCATTTTTGCTACAGAATGTTCGATTAAACCAGACTATTCCAGCATATCAAAAACCAGGAACTTATGAACTACCAATGACATTAACGGTAACAGCGCAATAAGGTTGGGTATGAAAAATAGAGTAAAAAAATTATTCATCGTCATAACACTACTAGCTACTTTGAGTAGTCCTTATTCGGCTTTTGCGGATTCGTCGGCTAATTCTAATTTGTCACAGGTGATTACTGATTGTACTCATGATTCTCTGGAAAATGGTAGCCATATGAATGAGTCAATTTGTCCGATTTTTCTGCCAAAATTCTCTAAATTTGATTTGGTAAGTGGGAAAGATTTGTTGGTATATGGTGTTTATGATGCGGTACATACAATAGCTAATCCCGCGACAGGTCAGCACGATTTGAAGGTTGAGTTTAATGGTCGGACTTTTGTTTTGGGACGGGATAGCGAGCTTAAAGTTAACGGAAATATATGGGTGTTGGATTTTTCAAATTGGCAGAATAATCATCCGGGTGATAATTTTATGCCGCCAGTTCCAGAACATACCTATAACGGTCGTGTTACGACTAAGCTGAAGGATAATGCAACATCCCCAGAAGTAGTGCGGATTGCTGATTTTTCATTTACGACTCCGAAAAAGACCATTGAAGATGTTATTGTTATTCCAAAGATTGTTAAAGAGATAAGTAAGGCTTTGGCTAATACGGGAATTAATTTATGGATGATTATGGCTGCTGGTATTGGTGTAATTGTTGCGGCGTTCATTATGTTATTTATTGTTAAAAAACAGAAAAAGAGGGATGAATGAAAAAATAAGCATAATAAGTTATAATGTAATAAATTAAGTAAGGAGAAAAAATGAAAAAGTTAACGTTGTTGATCGTTGCGAGCGTAGGCGTAGTTGGTCTATTGGGATTGTATAATATGACAAACTCTTCTGTAGCTAATGCCGCAACTACTGCTAACTCTAAACTCTCTCAGACAATTAATCCTGGAGTTTTGAGTACTGATATCCGTGATTCAACGAATTCCTTAGTTAATAATCCAACATTCGCTATGGGCGCTACGACAGTGTCATCCTCATTGGGGTCGGGAATTGGTGTTTTTGGAGATAATAATAATCGAATCTATGCAGAAAACCCAGGTGCCGCAGATAATGGCTGGACGTTGACACTAAACGTAGCGACCCCGGGAACTGGCGTTTGGTCTGCTGGCGGCGGAAAGCAGTATAAATACAACGGAACCATTAACGAAGGTCGCCTAACAGTTAATCCAGCTGGCGGTACAGTTACCCCTGTAATTGGTGCAGCTGCAGGTATTACCAAGGGTACTTCTACGACCTTTTCTGGTACTAGTCCCGTAACACTAATGAGTGCTTCAGCAACCGCTAGTAAAGTATGGGCTGGATATATAACTAATACCTCATTAGCCCAAACCATCCCAGCTGGTCAGGCAGCAGGTACATACGTATTGCCAATGGTTCAAACGATTACGGCTCTTTAGCAGACTAAATTATTGAGCGAGAATAGACATTCTAATGAGTGTCTATTCTTTTATGTGCGACATTGATATAATAAGCATAATAGGTTTTTAAGGAGGGATATGAAGAATTCGTTGTGGAGTAAAGTTATTGGAGTGGCGATGATTGCAGGGCTGATTTTGTCTGCGTCGGTGTCTGCTAATGGCATTGGCGGTCGACCAGCAAATCCTGATCCGAATAATCCCAGGACAAGCTCAATTTTCATCTATAATCTTTCTGGTGGCGCTTCGAAATCTGACCAATTGTATGTTCAAAACGGGTCTGATAAAGAAGAAACGATTGAAGTTTATTCGGTTGACGGCACAGTTACGACGACCGGTGATATGACTTGCAAAGAGAAGTCAGAGGACAAAGTTGGCGCGGGTAAATGGGTTTCTATCTCTAAGAAAGAGGTGACTCTTGGCGCGAACGAGAACACGCTTGTTGATTTTACGGTAAATGTTCCAAGCAAAGCAGATGTTGGCGAGCATAATGCATGTATGGTTGTTCAGCGGAAGGCTAAGCAGGCGTCAAATAATGCTGGCGGCATTCAAGTTCAGACTCGTCAGGCTATCCGTATGGCGATAACTGTTCCTGGCGATATTCACCGTGACGTGACGATTGAGAAGTTTAATGTTAAGAATTCTAACAGTAGTCAATTGTATGAAATTGCCTTAAAAAATTCTGGCAATGTGTCCGCTGATGTTGACGTAAAGTTGGTTGTGAAAGACCCGATGGGAAATGTTGTCTATAAAAACGGTGGCGTAAATGCGATGATTGCTAATGAAACGCGGCAGTTTAATTATGATAGCAATTTGGCGCCGTTTTGGGGAGGAAAATATAAGGTAGAATTGTCGATTTCTTATAAAAAGAAGGCTGGCGAGTGGGGAATTAGTCAGGACCAAAATGAGCTAATCACCAAAACCGCCGAATCAAAAGAATTGTTCTTCTGGCCATCAACTACAGCGTTAATGATGATTGGCGGTGGAATACTTTTGTTCATTATTTTGATAGTGATAATTGTAATAAAATCAAAACGGAACAAAAAAACTGTTCAATTTAAAAAACGTTGAGTTTATAAAAAAAGTGATAGAATAGATGTATGAAGAAAAGTTCTCTGATTAGAGCGTTTTTGAGCATTGTAGTCGTGGCGCTCGGCGGGGTTTTACTATTGAAGAACCTCGATATTATCAACATTAGCTGGGATATTTTCTGGGGTACGGTTTGGGCTGCAGGATTTGTGTTGTCTGGGCTAGTGAATATATTCAATTATCGAAATAAAACGGCGTGGATTTGGGGATTATTGCTGGTTGCGATTGGCGTTCTGATTGGCTTCAATTCTTACGGAATAGTTGACGTTAGTATTTGGAAGGTGTTTTGGCCTGTAGTTTTGATTGCTGCTGGTTTGGCAATGATGTTCAATACTAGCCCTAAGGGTGTTAAGCGTTCTAAAAAGCTGAACAAAGACGGCGCAGGTAATGAGAAAATTGCTTGTTTTTGGGGTGAAGAAGACGCCGTAAAAGGTGATTATACTGGCGGTTCGCTGGTTGCGATATTTGGTGGTGTGGATTTAGATTTGCGTCAAGCAAAGATTAAAGACGGTTCTGTGATTGAAGTTTTTACATTTTGCGGTGGCGTTAATATTACTTTGCCAGACGATGTGATTATCGAGAATGAAGTGCGCGGATTTTTGGGCGGAACTGATGACAAAACTCTACCTAAAGATTCTGCCAAAAAGACTCTATATCTTAAGGGCGAGTGTATTTTGGGCGGTCTGGAAATTAAATAAAGTTCTTGGGATTTTGATGAAAACGCGCTACAATAACAGTAGGGCGTTTTCGCGTATGTTGAATTGGCGTGAAATGAGCGGTTATCAGCCGTGAAGTCTGCGGGAAGAAATTGGCATAAAGTCGAGATTAGAACCTGCCGTGAGCTTGCGTAAATAGCAAATAAAGAGCTGAAAGAATCACTTCTTTTGGAATCGAGATGGTACCGTCCGCATAAAACACCTAAGCGGATTCTCGAAGTCAAAAGAGGTGATTTTTATATTAAAATTAAGAAAAGGCACAAATAATAGTGGCGAATAATAATCTCACATCAGCAAAGAAAGCTCGTAATGATGAGTTCTATACGCAGTACGAAGACATCCAAAAGGAAGTTCAAGCGTATATTGACTACAACCCGGACGTGTTCCGTGGCAAGGTCGTGTATCTTAATTGTGATGACCCGTACGAGAGTAACTTTTTCAAATTTTTTGCCAATAAATTCAATACTTATGGCATCAAAAAGCTGATTGCTACCAGTTATTTCAACTCGCCAGTAGCGGGAACTGAGCTACAAAGTTCACTTTTGCCAGATATGCCGGATAAAGAGATTTCGCTAGTTAAGAAATCTGCACCGCAGACTAATATGACAACTGAAGATGGTAAGACAAAAGGTCGGGTGATTGAAATTACTGAGGTGTCTGACGAAAATGGTGACGGAATATACGACCTAGAGGATATTAAAAAAATTATTCAGGCTAATGGTGGTGGTCGATCATTGAAAGGTGATGATGATTTCCCGCCGGGCGATTTTCGCTCAAAAGAATGTGTTGAGCTGCTAAAACAAGCCGACATTGTAGTGACCAACCCACCGTTCTCATTATTTCGTGAATATGTGGCACAGCTGTTTGAGTACGATAAGAAGTTTTTGATTATTGGCAATATGAACGCCATTACTTACAAGGAAATTTTCCCAAAAATTAAAGAGAATAAAATGTGGTTAGGGGTAACTGGATTTAATCAAGGAATGTTCTTTTTTGTGCCTGATGATTTTATTCATGCAAAAACTTATAAATTTGAAAAGAAGGGTCCAGATGGCAGGAAGATAAATCGAGTTGCTGGTGTGTGTTGGTTTGCAAATATTGATCATGGCAAGCGTCACCAACCGTTAGAGCTAATGTCAATGGAGCAAAATAAAAAATTTAATAACTCTATAATAAAATCGGAGCTTGCTTATAAGAAATATGATAACTATGATGCAATTGAAGTTCCATTAGTTCAGGCGATACCTAATGATTATGATGGCGCTATGGGTGTACCGATTACTTTCTTAGATAAATATAATCCAGATCAGTTTGAGATTATTAAATTTAGGCATGGCAACGACGAAAAAGACTTAGCTGTTGACGGGAAAACGCCATATTTCAGGATACTGATTAGACATAAGAAAGGAATAGAGAAATGAATTTTTCCGAGGTAGCTTCTCCTGCTGTGATTAGCTCAGTTGTGGCGGTCGGTTCACTTATACTTTCGTTTTTCAAGCTATTCAAGGAAAACGACGCAAATGCTAAGAAAATAAAGAGGATTATGGATTTATCTGAAGTTTATGGAAGACTAGAGGATGGTTCAAGCGCAAAACATAATATCCAAGATATACTTGATATTGAAACGGGGAGGTTCAAAGATATACTTACTCGTAAACTTAACTATTCAAACGTAGCAGTGGTAATTGTAGTCGCAATAGTAGAGGGAGGTCTTTCTTATGCATCTCTACTTTTGGCTAACAATTCTTGTATTATACTTTCAGTTTTGGGCTGGATAGCATTTGCTATAGTAGCTTTCTTTACTTTGGGTGTTTCTATTACTGGTTTGGCGTCTATTTACAATAATGAAAATGATAAAAAGGAGAAGAAATGATTGCTAATCTAAAAAAATACACTATTGCCGAGGTCACTAAAGGCTTTACCTATAATGAGTTTGAAGGGAAGGGTCTGTTTGGTTTGAGCGGTAAGCTGACGATTCAACCAGAATATCAGCGTAATTACATTTATGCCGACGGTAAGAAGGACGTGGCGGTTATTGAATCAATATTAAAAGGTTACCCAATTGGTTTAATATATTTTAATAAATTAGAGGATGGTAATTTGGAGGTTTTGGACGGGCAGCAACGAATTACCTCGATTGGTCGGTTCATTGAAGGGCGCTTCTCAATTGTGCGCAATGGCAATCAGACGCATTTTGATTCTTTACCGCATGATTTGCGCCAGAAAATATTAGAAACAGAGCTTTTGGTGTATGAATGTGAAGGGACAGAGAGTGAAATCAAGGAGTGGTTTAAGACGATTAACATTGTTGGTGTACCGCTTAATGAGCAGGAATTGCTGAATGCTATTTATTCTGGACCTTTTGTGACATTAGGTAAGGAGACTTTCTCAAATTCCGGTAATGCGATGATCGCTATGTGGAGTGCATATATCAATGGTGACGCTAAGCGGCAAGACTTTTGGCATGTGGCACTGGAATGGATTGCGGATGCAAAGAAGATGACGGTCTCAGAATATATGTCGCAGCATAGATTTGATGATTCTATTGCAGAAGCGAAGACTTATTTTGATACGGTGCTAAACTGGGTATCAAATACTTTTAATCAAGTTGAGAAAGAAATGCGCGGTTTGGAATGGGGAAGGCTATATGAGGAATACCACAAGTTTTCTTATGATTCTGACCAAGTTTCCGCAAAAGTCAGTGAGTTGTATGGCGACCCATTTGTAAAAAATCGTAAGGGGATCTTTGAGTATGTTTTGGGGCTGTATTCTGGACAGAAAGGTGATCTTGGTGATACGAAATTGCTTGAGGTTAGAGTGTTTGACGATGCAACTAAACAAACTGTTTATAAAAAGCAGACCGAAACTGCGGAAGAAAAAGGTGTGTCAAACTGTTCTTATTGTGCAATAGGTCACGATGCTAACAAGGCTAAAATATGGAAGCTAAATGAAATGGACGCTGATCACGTTAGTGCTTGGAGTAGAGGCGGTGCGACCTCAATAGATAATTGCGAAATGCTATGTAAATCACATAATAGAGCGAAAGGAAATAAGTAATGAAATTCAAACACGGAACACGTCGTCGAGCTGCAGAATATGAGAAAGATTGGGTGCAGCGATGGAAAGAGGATGACACATTTAACAAGTCGGTCGCACAGCGTCCTGCTGATAATTCTTGGGTTTTTTATGACGGTCCTCCGTTTTTGACGGGAACACCACACCACGGACACTTGTTGGTCAGTACAGTGAAGGATACGATGGGGCGATTCCACACGATGAAAGGTCAGCGAGTTGAGCGCCGTTGGGGTTGGGATTGTCACGGACTGCCAGCAGAAGTTTACGTAGAAAAAACGCTAGGCATTTCTAATAAAAAAGAGATTGGCACAAAAATTAGCGTTTCGGATTATGTCAAGGAATGTCGAGCGGCTATGGTGCGAACTGGCACCGAGTGGGAAGACACGATTGAGCGAATTGGTCGTTGGGTCGAGTTTAAGGGCGCTTATAAAACCATGGATAATAATTACATGGAATCTGTTTGGTGGGCGTTTAAGAGACTTTATGAAGAGGGTAAAATCTACGAAGGCGAAAAGATTTTGGTCTATTGCACGAAAGACGCGACGCCAATTTCTAAGAGTGAAGTGGCTATGGAAAATAGTTATCAAATAGACACTGACCCGAGTTTGTTCGTTTACTTTAAGCTGGAGGATGAGGACGAATATTTGCTTGCGTGGACGACGACGCCGTGGACTTTGCCGGCAAATATGGTCTTAGCGGTGAATCAGGATGTCGATTATTCTTTGGTGGCGTATGGCGATAAAAAGTTTTACGTTGCAAGCGATCGTGTTGAGAAAGTCATGACGGATGAAAAACACCAGCCGCTGGAATATTCGATTGTTAAGACGATTAAAGGTTCTGAATTGGTAGGCAAGCGATTTGAGCCTTTGTTTGAAAATCGTGGGCCGGCTGCGCATAAGATTCTTCACGCCGATTTTGTGACAACTGATGATGGTACGGGAATTGTTCATATTGCGCCAGCTTACGGTGAGGACGATTATGAATTGTGCCGAAAAAATGACGTTCCAGTACTATCGTTGGTTGATGGTGATGGAAATTATACAGAAGGTAGATGGCTGGGCCGCAATATTTGGGAAGTAAATAAAGAGATAGCGAAGACTTTATTAGAAGAAGGTCGGGCGCTGAAAATTGAATATATTCGCCACGAATATCCGCATTGTCATCGATGTGGCACGAAATTGATGTACCGTGCTCACCCAAGTTGGTTTATGGATATTCAGAGCCAGAAAAAGGAAATGCTGGAGGCGAACGAGCAGACAAGTTGGACGCCAGACAATCTGAGGACTGGACGATTCCATAACATCATCGAGCAGGCGCCGGATTGGAATTTGAGCCGCGATCGTTACTGGGCAACACCAATTCCAGTGTGGAAGGGTGTAAAAAATGACGGTACGGAAGTGGTGAAGGTGATTGGAAGCTTTGCGGAATTTGAAGAAGTTACGGGTCGCAAGTTGGATGATTATCATTTGCCGCAAGTTATGGACGTTACGTTTGAGTGTGACGGCGCAGAAATGCATCACATCGGTAAGGTTTTGGACTGTTGGTTTGAGTCTGGCTCGATGCCATTCGCTCAATTCCATTATCCATTTGAGAACAAGGAAAAATTTGAAGCAAGTTTTCCGGCTGACTTTATCATTGAGGCGATTGACCAAACTCGTGGTTGGTTTTATAGCTTAACGGCGGTAAACGTGGCTTTGTTTGGTAAATCTCCGTGGAAGAATTTGATTTGTACTGGATTTATCAATGCTGCCGACGGTAAAAAAATGAGTAAGAAGCTAAAGAATTATACCGATCCGATGGAATTGATGAATAAGACTTCGGCCGACAGCTTCCGATTCTTGATGCTTTCAAGCCCGCTGACAAACGGCGAAAACTTTGCCTTGGCGGATAAGGATGTGATGGATGTAGCGCGTAAGCTTGGTATGATCTGGAATATGTACGATTTCTTCACGATGTATGCTGAAGTTGACGGCTGGGAGTTTAATGGCGATTTGTCAGATCCGCTTCATGATTTAACAAATCCGTTGGATATTTGGATTGTGTCGAGGTTGCATCAATTAATAACAGAGGTCGAGCGAGGTCTTAATAACTATAATTTGCAGGACGCGACCAAGCCGATTTTGCCATTCTTAGACGACGCAAGTAACTGGTACGTCCGACGCAGTCGCCGCCGCTTCTGGAAATCTGAAGATGATAGCGATAAAAATGACGCTTACCGCACGCTCCATTATGTTTTGGTGCGACTCAGTTATATGCTAGCGCCGTTTGCGCCATTCTTAGCGGAAGAATTGTACCATAATTTGACGGGCGATAACGAGTCGATTCATCTTAAGGATTGGCTGCCGGCTGGTGAAATAGATAATTCAATGCTACGCGACATGAACGCGTTGCGTACTGCGGTAAATGACGGCTTGTCGAAGCGCGCATCGGAGGGAATTAAGGTGCGTCAGCCGTTGGCGTCTGTGAAACTTATCAATACTATTTCTCAGGATACGCCGACGGAAGTTGCGCAGTTCTTGATTGATATTGTCAAGGATGAATTGAACGTGAAATCGGTTGAAATTGCTACAGATTCAGAGTCCGAGTCGGCGCAACCGAGCGTTGTTTATGACTTAACAATCACTCCTGAGCTAAAGCGCGAAGGTTTGATGCGTGAAATCGTTCGCCACGTCCAAAGCGCGCGCAAGCAAGCTGGTCTGCAGATAGATGATCGAATTGTATTGAGTATTTCTAGTGACGATTCTGAAATATCTCAAGCTGTTGATGCTTTCGCTGATGTTATTAAAGCTGAGACTCTTGCTGTGGAGTTGAATTCTGCGACTGGTGAATCGGAAAAATATGACGCCAAAATTGAGGGTAAATTGGTAGAAATTTCCCTGAAAAAGGCGTAAAAAACCAAGTTATAACGTCTATGCTTGCAAAAGTCAAGGGCAGCTAGTATAACAAGTTCATAGCATAATAATTTGAAAGGATAAGCTATGACTAACTTAATTAAGGTTGGAGCTATCGCTGCGTTGGCTACTGTTGGCGTGATATTCGGCAATGTAACCGCGTCTGCGCTAGAGACTACTCCGCCGGCTGCACCAAAAATAACAGTTTCCACCGCTCAATATAAGGGTGAGAAAAATACAATTAAATTTGAAGGTACCGCTAACGACCACTATCGATTTGTAATAACTAGCGGCGCGAATAAGATTCAATTAAGAAGCGCTATTCGTCAAGAATTGATGCAAGGCGGTGAGTTGTCAATTGAGGATTTGGTGAAGAAGCATTACCCAAGTTCTCCCAGTCCAATCCCATATGGCACTCCTATTTCAATTGACACATACTGGTTCGACAAAGAAGGTAATTACGACAACTCATTGCGCCAAACTGTCGCATTGACTGTTGGTGGCAATCTGACAAAGGCTGTGAAGTTGAGCCAGACATCGGCAACATTGAAAAACCCAGAAAGTTTGCCGGAAGCCCCTGCTAATCCAGATCCAGCTACTCCAGCAAATCCAGTAAATCCTGAAGCTTCAACTGAATCAGAAAACGTTAATGCAGCGACTACTCCAGTTCTAGTAGAATCAACCTCAGTTCCAGCTTCTCCACGCAAAGAAGATAAGCCTACTGAGACTTTAGCTGAAACTGGCGCGAGTGTATACTCAGTTATTGTCGCTGCTATTACGGCAATTACCGCTGGCGGTGCTGCGATTATTAAGCGATCGTAATTTTGTAGATTCTCATAAGAATTTCAGTAAAAAATATCCTCCTCTTCATGGGGAGGATATTCTATTGACTTTTAACTGTACTTATGCTAATATATGATTATTAATTGATAAAAATAAAAAAGTTATGCAAAATTTATTCAACAAATTATTCGGTAGTAAAATAGGGTTTTCGCCAATTGATCCGCTGGCGGATGGACTTGCTGAAGAAATTATTAAAGAGCAGCGGGAGCCGCAGGCGATTCGTCTGGATGCCGACGATATAGAGGATATTCGCAAGTTTTGGTCTCGTGCGGATGGAGATTTTGACAGACAATAGTGTATAATTAGCTCATGTTAATTGAGTTTTTTACTTTTTTTGCTCGAGCTGGCGGAGGAGGGTCGGGCTCTTCTGGAGGGTCCTTAATTTTGATGCTGCCCGCAGCTGTATCGGGCGGTGTGGCAGGCTTTGTAAAAAGGAAGACTAGATCGAAAATAGCAGGCTTCTTGGTGGGTGTTGCTGTTGGACTAGTTTTTAGTTTACTGTATTTAGCCGATTTAATGTGGTTCATATGCGCAGTTATTTCTACTTTCGTGGGGGCTGCTATCTCTGTATTTGTTGATAAGCTCAAATTATTTCGCCAAAATAGTGAGGCGGCTACGAATGCAGTTCGCCAAGCCTCCTCTACTGATTCGTTGTGGCAGCCAGATAGCATTACTAATTACGCCAAGCAAGTTTTTGAGAGGTTTCAGTATGATTGGAGTAACTTAGATTATGAGTCAATTCGTAAGTACACGACACAGAGATATTCAAATCACATTGGACTAGTAATGCAGGCTTTGCGTCAAATGGGTCGTAGGAATATCGTCGATAACGTGCGGATAAATGAGGCTATTTTTGCTGACGCGCATGACGATGCTAATAATCAAAGCGATCGGGTGAGTGTAGCATTTTTGGTGGAAGCAGACGATAGGCTAGAGGAGGTTGCTACAGGTAAGAAAATCCGAAGCACTAACGAAGAATTTGCAGAGAAGTGGAACTTTGTTCGTGAAGGTAACGAATGGAAATTAGAGGGCATAAATCAGCCGACTGAAGATGTAGGTACGTTGATTGGTTCACTCAACAAGTTTGCCGAAGATAACGGCATGTATTTTAGTCTGGATTGGGGTAGGCTACTTCTTCCGAAGGGTGGTAACTTATTTTTGCCGCGCTATTTTAACTCTGCTGATGTAAATAATCACGTTATTGGTATTTGGGATGGTGGTATTCTTGTTCAGCTTTATACTTGTGTGCTTAAAAACGGCAATGGATTTACAGATGAAGGTAAAAATAAGGATGAAGTTAATTACCTTATTGGTCAGATTATGCTGCCTAAATCTTACGGTGGAATTTTGGTCGACAGGGATGATAATAGCATTTTTAGGAAGCGAATAATATCGCCAATTGGCTACAAGAAAATTGAAATGGAGTGGGGTGATTTTAATAAACGCTATACCATTTTTGCCACAAACGAAGATCAGGCGGCGAGCTTTGAGTTATTAAATCCTAGTTTTATGGCGTGGCTGTATGACCAGGATATAAAAGCTAATATTGAAGTGATGGACAATATAGTTATTTTATATGCCCGGGTTTCTTCTGATGAAAAACGCTATGCAGAAATGTTGGAGATTTTAAGAAGGGCTCACAAAGAGCTAAAAACGTAGGAGGTACTATGATTACTAAAGCTATTATTCCGGTCGCTGGTTGGGGTACGCGGATGCTGCCGATTACCAAATCTATCGAAAAGTGTATGTTGCCGGTCGGTACTCGTCCAGTGATTGATTATATCGTGCAAGATGTCGTGCGAGCGGGCGTAAAGGATATTTACTTTGTGGTGGGTGAACAGAGTACGCAGGTGCAGAGCTATTATCGATCGAATATTCAATTGAACGATTATTTACGTCGAGCGGGAAAAGAAGATAAATTACCTCTGGTGGCTCCACTTAGCGACGTCCGAATACATTTTTTAACTCAGCCGGGAACTGGTGGCTACGGAACAAGCATTCCAGTTGGTCTGGCGAGCGAATTTATCGAACAGGGCGAGTCGGCCTTTGTGATTATGGGCGATCAATTCTTTTGGCGTGATGACGGTGGCTCAAACGCGGCAGATTTGGCGGAGTTAGTGGAGTCGCGCGGATTGTCGGCTGGGCTATTGGGTAATCCTGTCGAAGAGGAATTTATTCCGCAAACAGGGATTATTGAAACTGATGATCGGGGCAATTTTGTGCGAATAATTGAAAAGCCAAAATTGGAAGAAGCTCCAAGTAACCTCAGTAATTCAAGTTTTTACGTCTTGAACAAAGAGATTTTCGAGTTGGCGCGAACTTTGCCGGCGAACCCTAAGAGAGGCGAGTTTGAGTTAACAGACGCGATTAATGCGTACATCGATGGTGGCGGCGTGATTGTTGTTGGCGAAGCTAAGGGCGAATATATGGAATGCGGATCGCCGAGCGGTTGGCTGAAGGCGAATAATGCTATGGCGAAAAACGTTACTTGCTAACTGTACTTGATTTTATTGCTAGTTTTTGATAGAATTATTAGAGTTAATTCATAATAATTAAGGAACGAAATGAAAGCAGTCGTAAAAATCTCTGGCAAACAATATCTTGTCAGCGAAAAAGAGTCCCTCTTGGTGGATCTCCTCCCTGAAGGCACAAAAGAACTCACTCTCGACGCACTTTTAGTGATTGATGGTGATAAAATCAAGGTTGGTACGCCAACCGTAAAAGGCTCTAGCGTTAAGGCTAAGGTCGTAGAAGCGGAAGTTAAAGGCGATAAGCTTCGCGTTATCCGCTACAAGAGTAAGAAGCGCGTACACAAAGAAACTGGTCATCGCCAGAAGTACACAAAGATTGAAATTACGTCAATCAAATAGTCTAAGAGCCGCTTTCGTAAAGGAAGCGGTTTTTTGATGTCTGTTATTTATGTTCTGCTCATGCTATAATTAAGGCAGGTAAAAAGGGGAACGAATGACAAAAATCATTGCGGTGACAAATCAAAAAGGTGGCGTCGGCAAAACAACGACGTCAATTAACGTAGCATATTTTTTGGCAAAAGCTGGCAAGAAAACATTGTTGGTGGATTTTGATCCGCAGGGTAATGCCACCAGTGGACTTGGAATAGATAAGCAGAATTTGGGAGCAACAATATCAGAGGTGATTATGCGACAAATTGACCTGGCGAATATCATATTGCCGACGGAATATAAAAACTTATCGATCGCTCCAGCTACACCTCATTTGGCGAATACGGAAGTGGAATTGGCGCAGGCGCAGGGAAGGTTTGTTCGCTTGCGGGAGGCTTTACAGAAGGCGACGGATTACGACTATATTATTATTGATAGCCCGCCGAGCTTGAGTTTGTTGACGGTCAACGGTATGATTGCCGCTAATTATGTATTGCTTCCGGTTCAGGCAGAATTTTACGCTCTGGAGGGACTGGGGCAGCTTTTGGAAAGTATGAAGTTGATAAAGAAGGGGCTTAATCCACCTCTGGAATTATTGGGTGTTTTACTGACGATGATGGACTCCAGGACTACATTATCCGGGCAAGTTCATGCTGAGGTTAAAAAGTATTTTCCAGATAAGATTTTCAAGAATAGCATTCCGCGAAATATTCGCCTGGCTGAAGCTCCTAGTCATGGCGCGCCAGTTGGAGCGTATGATCGTTTTTCAAAAGGTTCTCGGGCTTATAAGGCGCTAACGAAAGAAATTATAGAGAGGGTGGAACGATGAAAAAAGGTTTAGGTAGAGGTTTTGGGTCATTGATCCCGACTAACTTAATTGATGAAATGTTCGATCCGACAGCACAACAGGATGTGAAAGTTTCTCATTTGAGAGACATTGCTATTGATCAAGTTGTCCCAGATCCAGATCAGCCGCGTCGCTTTTTTGATGAGAACGCTTTGAACGAGTTGACGGAATCGGTGCGCGAGCATGGTGTGGTTCAGCCGATTGTTGTGACGCCAAAAGGCGATAAGTATCTGATAGTGGCGGGCGAGCGACGTTGGCGTGCGGCGAATAGGGCGAATTTAACAGAGGTGCCGTGTATCGTCAGGAGTATGAGCGATCAAAATCGCCTGGAGACTTCTTTGATTGAAAACTTGCAACGACATGATTTGAATGCGCTTGAAACTGCGACTGCTTATCAAAAATTGCGCGACCAATTCAATATGACACTGGAGGAAATTGGCAAGCGTTTGGGTGGCAAATCTATAAGTGCGGTCAGTAATACGTTGAGGCTACTGAAATTGCCGAAGTCTGTGCAGCAGGCGTTGTTTGAGGGGCGATTAAATGAAGGGCAGGCAAGGCCTCTAATCGGTTTGCCTGATGACGCTGCGGAAGATATTATGGAGCGAGCTATTCGCGAGGAGTGGTCAGCGCGACGGATTGAGCAAGTTGTTACTTTGTGGAGACAAGCGAAGGCTAGTCCAATCGAGAATAAACGCCGCCCAGCAGATATGCCTCATGCAGACGCTGTTGAAAGTCTTTCAAAGCGATTTGGAACAGGGGTAAAGATCCGTACAAACGGCCGTGGAGCCGGTCAGATTAGTATCAAGTTTAAGGATAATCTTGAATTCGAACGAATAAGAGAATTGCTCGAAAAATAATTTTTATTAGAACGAGCGAATTTTATTGAATGGGAATATTCGTAGGCTGACTGGTCCGACGATGTCATAAAGGGGGATTGGTCCCATACAGTTTCGAGAGTCGCAAGAATAGCTTCCTTGGCGGTGATCGCCCATAACGAATATTGTTCCTTCTGGCACGGTCGTATCGACATCTCCAGAAGTGGGTTGTCCAGGCTCATTTTTATTGACTGAGGTATCAGGGTTAAATCCGTCGGGGTTCTCTGTATTGTAAACAGTTACGGTGCCGTTTTTCACAGTAACTCGCTCACCGGCAAAGGCGATTACACGCTTAACAATATATTCGTCTTTGCCTGTCGAGGCGTTAAAATTCGGATTCTTAAACACAATTACTTGTCCGCGCTTTGGAATATAATTTTTATTCTGCAATTTTGAACCGGTGACGGGCAATCGATTGACGATCAGACGATCACCAGTGTACATCGTCGTTTCCATACTGGCACCCTCAACATTGAAAGTTTGAAATACAAATGTGTTCAATAAAAGTGTGCCGATCACCACGCCAACAACGAAAATGACCATTCCCAGGCCATCTTGTAATTTTGGATGACGATCCATAAAAGTAGCGTCCATTGTTTCAATTATAAGCGTTTTGTGTGTTATAATCAATAGATATGAAACCACGCAAACAGTCGATGGACGGATTTGTCGCCAAGCGACCACAGCGAACTTCGTTGGGGGAAATTACTAGCAAAAAAACGACTACGCTCGGGCATCCTCGTAGTAACGAAGATAGTCCGCAAGTGTCGAATAATGCGACAAGGAATATTCAGCAACCAACTTCTGCTAATAAATTAAAGCAGAATATTAGCGAATCGTTGGCGGCAATTGATGAAAATACCAAGCCTTCTCATCGGCAGGAGCGTAAGCAGAAGCGTAAGAAAAAGTTAATTACCAGGATTATTCTTGCGATTATCGGAATTATTATTGCAATTGTGGCAGGTTGGCTGCTATTAAAATTATGGCAGACGATGAACTCGGTGTTTCATAATGGTGGAATCTTAGGGCTATTTTCACAGCAGAAGCTAAAAGAGGATGCTTATGGCCGAAGCAATGTGCTGATTTTAGGTACAACGGATGACGATCCGGACCATCCAGGTGCGACATTGACCGACTCGATGATGATTCTTAGCGTCAATCAGACAAAGAAGGATGCATATATGTTTAGCATTCCGCGTGACTTGTATGTAAAATTTGGCATGGCATGTAATTCTGGCTACGCTGGTAAAATCAATGAATATTTTGGCTGCGTGAATAACGGAGATAGCGCGCAGGCAGAAGTCGAACGAATGGATAAAACTAAGAAATTCATCGGCGATATATTCGGTATGGATATTCAATACGTGGCGCATATTAATACTGCGGTGATTCGTGATGCTGTCAATGCGGTCGGCGGAGTTACTGTTGATGTACAGAGTCGTGATCCGCGGGGAATCCTTGATCCAAGTATGGACTGGATGTGTCGAGCGAAGGAATTGAATTATCAGCAACGTCGCGAACGATGTCCAACGGGTCATTATATGCAATTAACTAACGGTAAGCATGAAATGGACGGCGAAAAGGCGATGTGGTTCTCTCGAGCGCGTGGTTTGGTGGCGCCAACTTACGGATTGGAACAATCTAACTTTGACCGAGAGAAAAACCAGCAATTGGTTATGATGGCGCTGAAAAGCAAAGCCACTTCCACGGGAACACTGACTGACTTTGGTAAAGTGACGTCTCTGATGGATGCCATGGGCAAAAACTTGCGTACAAACATTGACACGAAAGAAATTCGCACAATTATGAACCTTGGCTCGGAGATAAAAGAATCTGATATTCACAGATTGAGTTTTGTGGAGGAAGGCAACGTACTTATGACTACCGGCACGGCGGGTGGCGCAAGCATAGTCCAGCCGGCTGCGGGATTGTATGATTATGACGACATTCGCGCTTATATAAAGTCTGAGATTTATGCAACGCCGCTATCTAAGGAAAAAGCCACAGTTGCTGTCTTGAACGGTTCCGGCGTGGCTGGTGCAGCGCAGAAAGAAGCAGACAAATTGACAGAATTAGGAATGAAAGTTGTTCATGTCGGCAACGCTCCAGGTAATGAAAAAATAGGGAAGACTCAAGTTTATCAATTGCCAGCTGGTAAAGAAAAAACTGCCACGAAAGATAAATTTAAGGAGTTGTACGGCTCGGTTTCATCAGATTCCTCGAAGTATAATTTGAATGTTGACGCACAATTCATCGTTGTTGTGGGAACTGGCTCATAATTTGGTATAATAGAGTAAGTTATGGAGTTACTGAAAACTGTTAAACGAAGAACGTTTTGGAGCGAATTAGTTTACTATGTCTTAAATATTGGCTTGGCGGTGGCGCTGCTTGTTATTGCTCAAGCATTTCAGACCCCATTTCCAGCGTTAGCGCTTGTTGTGCTGAGTAAATGGCGCATAATTGCTGTTCGTCCGCGTTTTTGGTGGGCAAACATCCAGGCTAACTTGGTTGACTTAACGGTCGGAATTGGCGTTGTTGGTCTGATGTATCTACCTACGTCAGTGTTTTATTTCCGCGTAGCATTGGCGGTATTATATGCGATTTGGCTAGTTGTGATTAAGCCGATGTCTAAGCGCTGGCAGGTTGCTATGCAGTCGTTGATCGCTATTTTTGTCGGCGTAACTGCGCTTATGGTGGTATCGTACGAGTGGCCAGTTTCTGTAGTTGTTGTTCTGATGTTCTTGATCGGCTATAGTTCTGCGCGTCATTTCCTACACAGCTATGACGAAGAACAAACGGTTTTACTTTCGGCAATCTGGGGACTTGTCTTTGCTGAGCTGGGTTGGCTGTCGTATTATTGGACTTATAGCTACGGAAAGTCATTATTTGGCGGCGTTTCACAGGTTACAATAATCTTATTGCTATTCTCGCTTGTCGCCAGTAAAGCTTACCAATCTTACAACAAACACAAAGCCATTCGATTTTCAGACATATCCGCTCCAGTGATTCTTACAGTCGGAATCATCTTAGTGATGTTAGTGTTCTTAAATTCTGTAGTAATTTAATCTTTAGCATCAGCAAGGCGCAGAACCAGGATGTAATTGAGAACTCTCTCTTTTACAAAACCATTTTTCACGGCTTCGTCAATTATTCTATTGTGTTGCTGGGGGTCCGCCTCGATAAATAACAACCCTTCTGAGGTGAGACATCGTGGTGCTTGTGAGATCAATTGCAATATCAATTTCAATCCTTCATCTTCGGCGAATAGCGCAATTTCTGGTTCGTATTGAAGTTCTGGCGACACGTCCCAATTTTTGTCAACGTAAGGCAAATTAGCAAATATATAGTCGACTGGTTTGAGTTGACCATTAAGTAATGATTGCTGTTGAATATGGACGTCCGCATTTAAGGTATTTGCATTTTTTTCTGCAATGTTTAAGGCTGGTTTGCTGATATCAGATAAGATTACTGACAAGTTGCTTCTCTCTAATTTGGCAGTAATTCCCAGACAACCAGACCCTGCGCCAACGTCAATTAAAACTTTTTCGGCAATTTCGCTGGCGGTCAGTTCTAAGAACAATGAAATTAGATCTTCGGATTCAGGGCGGGGAATTAAAACAGAGGGAGATACGGTGAATCTGCGGCCGTAAAATTCTTTATAGCCCAGAATATAGGCGATTGGTACGCGGTCTAATCTTAGGTCTAGTCTGGCATTTGCGATATCAAATCTCCTGGGGTCAATTTCTTCGTCCAGGTGAGCGTGTAGGTAAGTGCGGTTTTTTCGTAAAGTGTTGGCTAATATCAATTCAGCGTCTAATCTGGCGGACGGGATGCTTGCTGTTTTTAAGGATTTTGTGGCAATTTTTAGCCATTCAGAGATAATCATGTGGCTAATTATAACATATATCTATGGAATGTAAAAAGTAAAATGCTTGCAAAAACTGAGAAAAGTGGTAAAAAGTATTGACAAATCAAGAGAGAGAGAGTATTATAGGCTTCATATCATTAGCGAAAGGAATGAATATATAATGGAATTGCCAAATAATAGCGAAGCCGCAAAGCAAATGGAGTTTGCAGAAGGGTTTAATCCTGAACTGACGACCGAAGAAAAGTTGCAGGCGGCAGTGGAATTTGATGATCTGGTTCAGTCGACATTGCTTAGATTTGCGGAAGACGCGAAAACTCACGATCACGACATAATATTTTCAGATAGGATACAATCGGAAGTCTCATTAGAAATTCCTCAGAAAGATGGTTCTGTGGTGTCTATCGGTGTATATTCAGGATCTCTAGATAATGGCACTAAGTCTCGAGAAATTACATTCGTAGAAAGAGGTGTAGGAGGGTATCATCGATATTATATAGAGGATGACTTTGTTTTAAGGTATGATGACAATACGCCCTTCTCTTCAATGGAAGAAGATGATGACAAAATTGATATGAGTATGATGAGTGATGATGAGATATATGAGTGTGCAGTTAGAGCTATGCGTAAAACCAATAATCTAATAGAGAATTGTAAATTAGAGCAACAAATGGGGCTAAATCGTCAACCGGTCGGTGTGGACGAAATAAGTAAGCTGGCGGAGCTATTGGAGTCAGCTGAAGTTTTTAAGTTTAATTACTAGCATTCTGAGCTTTCAGCTCACGCTCATATCTCTGTAGATTTTCAATCAAATCGTCGATATCCCCGTTCATTGCAGCGGGGATATTGCTGCGGCTGTAGTGAATGCGGTGGTCGGTGATTCGGTCTTGCGGGAAGTTGTACGTTCGGATTTTTTCCGAGCGGTCGCCAGTCCCAACCAATGAGCGTCGCTCGGCGCTTAATTTGGCGTTTTCCTCGTCAATTTTCATCTGCAACAATCGCGAACGAAGCACGCTCATGGCTTTTTCGCGGTTTTTAATTTGCGATTTTTCGTCTTGGTTTGTAACTATCATTCCAGTCGGCAAGTGGGTGATTCGCACTGCTGAGTCTGTAGTGTTCACACTTTGACCGCCGTGTCCACTGGAGCGATAAATATCAACGCGCAAATCATTCGGGTTTATCTCGATGTCGGCTTCTTCTGCTTCTGGTAAAACCGCCACCGTTACGGTTGAAGTGTGGACGCGACCTTGGCTTTCAGTGACTGGAACTCGCTGAACTCGGTGTACGCCACCCTCGAACTTCAATTTAGAGTATGGCGCGTCACCCTTGATCATAAAAATAACTTCTTTATAGCCGCCAGAATCGTTGGCTGATTCGCTGATTAATTCTACTTTATAGCCGTTAGATTCGCACCAGCGTAAATACATGCGGTATAGTTCCGCCGCAAACAACGACGCTTCATCGCCACCCGCACCAGCGCGGATTTCCATGATGATATTTTTCTCATCGTTGGGGTCTTTCGGGGTGAGCAGGATGAATAATTCTTCTTCTAATTCGGTCAATCGAGCTTCAGTTTCAGTGATCTCAAGTTTCGCCAGCGCAGCCAATTCGCCGCCTTCGTTGGCTAATTTTTTGGCTTCTACTAAGTTTTTTTCCAGATTTTCTCGCTCTTCACCTTTGGAAATAAGCGTTTCTAATTCTGAAAATCGTTTGTTTTTTACCGTAAAATCTGGTGAGCTGTAAGCATCAGGTTGCGCTAAAAAATTGCTCAAATCAGCTCGTTCGTTTTTCAGAGAATCCATATCTAAAGAAATCTTTGCCATATCTATAAAATTATATCATACATTGACAGATATCTCTAAGTATTGTCAGATTGAAATAGTGTAAAATAAAACCGCCCAGTGATTGAGCGGTTTTTTGGATTGTTGGACTAATTTGTCAGATTATTTAGTCTTTTTGTCTGATTTTGGAGAATCAGTTTTAGCTGCTTTTTTAGCGTTAGCTTTCTTTGCTTTGTTTGCCAAAGCTGCTCGGCGAGCTTCAGCGGCTGCTTGACGAGCCTTAAAGCGATCAACACGACCTTCGGTGTCGATAATCTTTTCCTCACCAGTAAAGAATGGGTGTGAAGCTGATGAAATGTGAACCTTAACTAATGGATATTCGTTGCCGTCTTCCCATTTGATGGTTTCGGTTGTTTGCGCTGTTGACTGAGTCAAGAACGCGAAGCCCGCTTGTTCGTCGCTAAATACGACAGGGCGATAGTTCTGTGGGTGAATACTGCTTTTCATAACCTTGGTATTTTAACAGAAAACCGCAGGCATTGCAATATTTACCAAAAAGGCGTGCGGACGTATTGACGTATCTGTAAAAAGTAGCGCATAATTACAGATGAGATACGCTAATTTAGGAGGAGTATGTGCTATGGAAAATGGTTCTTATGTATATGATAAGAGTAGGGATAATGGCTTGAGATATTTAGCGGGAGAAGCTTTTCGTCGCTCTAAGGAATTGGCAATAGCAAAAGAGTTAGGGGTGATATTAGAAAATCCCGATAAAACCGAATCTTTTGAGCTATATAATTCGGGGGAGTCAGAGCGTATGCTGGCGCTAGTTGGCGAGGAGTTTGGGATTGGAGTTATGCAGACACCGGGTAAGCCTAAGGAAGTAACTGCAAAATTATTTAATCCGCACGAAGTAATTCAGGATTTATACAGGGAGATGCCGCTGGACGTTCATACTTCGGTCGTAGCCTTTGACGGATATATAGAAGATGGGGATCCTTCAGGAGAAAAAGCTGCATTGCTATTCTTTAAGCTGTCGGCAAACGTACCTGGCGAACCAACTCCGCCTATGACCATGGAAGATTTTAGCCGTAAGACTAGTACTTATGGTGCTGTCGTTTCAGGTAATGGAATTGAATACTTTGAGTTCATTAAGTGCTGCGATATTAAAAGGGTGTCTTCTATAAATTCGCCTCTAGATACTAGTTTAGAAAAAAAAGAACTTAAAGAGGAATTGGAAAAATTTATTAAGTCTCGTTAAGAGGTAGTTGCTCCTGATGAGGATTAGTGATATAATCATCTAGTAACTAATTTTAATGACACAATCCGTTTCACACTCCAAATCGTGAGCGGATGAGGCAAAAGGAGAAGAGAATGTCTGTAAAGGTAGACATTAAGGCTTTGCTGGAGTCAGGTGTTCATTTTGGACACAAAACCAGCCGCTGGCACCCAAAGATGGCGCCATATATTCACAGTAAGCGTCAGGATAGTCACATTATTGACTTGACTAAGACTGTTGAAGCTTTGGACAAGGCTTTGCCAGAATTGACAAAAATCGCTGCATCAGGCCGCAAGGTTCTGTTTGTTGGCACCAAAAAACAAGCCAAAGACGTTGTTCGTGAAGCAGCTGAAAAAATCAACCAGCCATACGTAGTTGAGCGCTGGATTGGTGGTATGTTGACTAACGGTTCAACTATTGCTCAGCAAATTAAGAAGTTGAAGAATCTTGAAAAGCGAATGGCTTCAGGTGACTTGGAAAAGCGTTATAACAAGCTTGAAGTGCAGCGTTTCCAGGAGGAAATCGACAGCTTGAATATGAAATATGGCGGCATTAAGGATTTGATGGGCAAGCCAGGCGCTGTTGTTGTAGTTGACGCATTGACCGACGCAAATGCAGTTCGCGAGGCTCAAACTTTGGGCGTGCCAGTATTTGCAATTGTTGACACTAACGTTAACCCAACAGGAATTGATTACGTAATTCCAGGTAATGACGACGCTGTTAAGGGTATTCAATTGCTATTAGACTACTTCACTGCAGCTGTTGCTGAAGGCGCAGGTAGCGTAAAGGCTGAAGAAAAACCAGCTAAAAAAGAGGAGAAATAGGATGGGCGTTTCTGTAGACGATATTAAAAAATTACGCGAATTGACCGGCGTAGGCTTGACTGACGCTAAGAAAGCTTTGGTTGAGGCTGAGGGCGATTTCGATAAAGCTTTGGAAGCTATGCGCAAAAAGGGCTTGACGAAAGCTGAAAAGAAAGGTGATCGTGAAGCTCGTGAAGGTTTGATCGAAGGTTATGTTCACTCTGGCCGAATCGGCGTTATCGTTGAGGTAAACTGCGAAACTGATTTTGTGGCTCGACTTGACGACTTTAAGACGTTGGCGCACGAAATTGCTATGCAAATTGCAGCGATGAGCCCAAAATATGTTTCTGAGGCTGACATTCCAGCAGAGGAGATGGAGCGCGTTAAAGCTGAGCTTATGGCGAGCGAATCTTTGGCAAGCAAGCCTGAAGAAATGCGCGAGAAGATCGTTGAAGGTCAATTGAAGAAGCATTTTGCTGAGCAGGTTCTTATGAGCCAGGCTTACATTTTGGACGATTCTAAGACCGTTGAGCAACACATTAAGGAAGCTATCGCTAAATTGGGCGAAAACATCGTTATTCGTCAATTCAAGCGAATTGAGCTGGGTGTAAGCGAATAGATTTTCACGCAGAGAAGAAGTCGGCCGTAGTAATGCGGTCGATTTTTTATTTTGTCAATATTTACCACAAGCATATTGACAATATCGCAAATATGTGCTAGTATGGTTACATATCAAAAATGATAGTAAAAACAAAAAAGGAAAGATATGATCGAAAATCCCGCCAAAAATACAAATAATTCTTCGGAAGTAGGTCCCACACAAGGTTCTTCTCCGGAAGATGCGTGGGCAGGAGTAGCAGCTGCTGGAGAGGCTCTTGAGCGTGAAGCAAAAGCGGCTGCGGAGCAAAATTCAGACAGCAAAACCCCGGTGAAGGTTAATTACGAGGGCGAAGCTTATGGGACGACGAGACAATATCCGACTACGGAGTTACAGAAGAAAACGCGTGATGAGCGTATTGCTGACGGTCAGGAGATAGTTGCTGCGCTGAAGAATAAGGCTAAAGAAGGTCTTGGTCGCGTATGGAAGGGTTTGAAAGATAGTTTTTATATTGGCGTGAGTCGGGGTTCTGAATTACCTGGACAGATTGCTGAAGGAGCTGGACGCGCTAAGGAAAATATAGGCAATACTTTGTCTGAAGCAAAGAATAAGGCTGCGGAATTGTTTGCGGGCGGTCGAGAGTTTATTCTTCAGAAAGCCTCAGAAGCCCGTACGCGAAAAGAAGAAAGGCAAAAAGCTCGTCAAGAACGCAAGGAAGCTCGGGCTAAGGCTAAAGAACAGCGCGAGTTGGATAGGCAGAAATATAACGAAGCTCGAGAGCAGGATAAGCAGGATAATGCGACAGATAAGTCGACGATTGATAACAATAAAGAGACTGTAAAAAACTCTAAGCAAGAACAAAAAGAGGCTGCCGCCAAGCTAGAAGCAGCAGAAAAGAGACGACGAGAGGCGGAAGAGAAGGCTAAGAAAGCTGCCGCTGAGTATGACGCCGCAAAGAAGGCATTTGAAGCTGATCAAACGAATGAGAAGTTGCGCTTGGAGGCTGACAAAAAGCGTAATCTGGCTGGGGCTGCCGCAGCGGAGTTGAATCTTGCTGAACTTGATGTTAGTGAATTGAAGAGTAAGATCGATTCTGCTGAGGAAGAAATTGATAAGGCTAAGAGTGAAATAGATAAAGCTAAGGAGGCCATGAAGGAGCGTGCAGAAAAAGCCCGGGAGCGTAAAAACGCACGACGACAAGCTCGCAGAGAGGCTCTCGGCGACAAATGGGAATCTGCTAAAGATAAGCTGGCGCGGGTTGCTGGCAAGAGCGCGAACTGGATGCTGAATCTTGGCAGAAGGGCTGTTGCGGGAGCTGGTAGGGTTGTCGGTAGGGCTGCTAGGGCGGTCGCCAACAAACTTGACCCAGTTGAGGCAAATAGCGAATCAAGCAACGGTAAATAAGCATAATTGATAATAAAACATAAAAAGGATATTATAAAATCATGAATAACGACCAAACCCAATTAAACATTCGAGTAACAATAGTCACCAAGGCGCAGCTGAATTCAATCGGTATCAATCTACCGGAAGATCAGATGCAGGCGCTGATTCAGCACGTAGAAGATACGATCAATAGCCAAATTGGCGAAGAAATCGTTGAGTCTCTGGATGATGATCAGCTGAAAGAATTGGTGCAGATGCAGGACAATGACGCGCCAGCTGAAGAAATTGACGCATGGATTCGTGCACGAGTTCCAGAATATGATGAGATCATTGAAGATAACGTGGCGATTGTTCTGGGTGAATTAGCTAATAATTCCGATGCGATTCAAGCATAAATAAGCCTAGGAAAAATAAATCCGCCTTCACGTGAGAGGGCGGATTTTTATCGTGTGGAAATTATTGAGCAGCCATCTTTTTGGTGGCGCGCATCTGTCGTGGTGACGATGAATTGGTGATTTTGGATGGTTTCCTGAAGAAGTTTTTCGCGAGTGGCGTCTAATTCAGAAAAAACGTCGTCTAGCAGAATTAGCGGTCGAGATTGGCTGACTTCTGTTTGAAGTTCTAGCTCTAATAATTTGAACGCCAGCATAATGGTTCGCATTTCACCACGTGAAGCAACTTTAATGGCGGGCTGATTATGGAGAAAAATTGTGAAATCTTCACGGTGCGGACCGGCAGAAGTGAAGCCTGTAGCCATTTCATATTCGCGGGATTTTCCTAAGCGATTTAGTAGGGCTTGGTCATAATTTTCCAGAGGTACAATAGCGCCATATTCGATGGATAATTGCGTGTCTTTTCCCGCCAAAGATTCGTATAAATTTTTTATGCGGGGCTCGTTTATCTGGAGAAATTTGGCTCGTTTTTGGGCAATGTTGGTTGCGTATTGGATAAATTTTATATCCCAAGCAAACAGGTTGTCACGCCAAATTGATGAGTCTTCTTGGTGGGATTTTAAGAGTTCGTTGCGTTGTAAAAGAGTGCGATTGAAAGCTCTTAAATCCGTGTCGTATTTGGGGTCAAGTCGGGCAATTAAGCCATCCAGAAAGTCGCGCCGTCGGGATGGTGAGGAGGAGATTAATCTTAGTTCGCTTGGCTCAAACAAAACGACGGGCAGGCGATTTTTCCTAGTTAAGACCTTTGATTTATTGTCATTGATAATAAATTCTTTGTTTATTTTTCCGGAAATTGAATCAAGCTTAATACGTCGCTCGCCGAAATCTCCCTCCAGATGAATAATCGTCTGTGGGGCATTCAGCGTCATACAATCGCTAAGACTGCCACGAAAACTACTGCCGCGTAGCGCCACATAAACTGCCTCGAGCAGATTCGTCTTGCCGGTGCCATTTGGTCCAACGATTACCGTTCCAGAATTGCTAAAAGTCGCTTCGTGCAGATGATAAGACCGAAAATTGTATAGCTTAATCTTAGAAATCACTCTGTTATTATAGCACGGGGCGTAAGGCAAAATTAGCAGACAAGACGCTTGAAGTTTGATATAATAACGGATAGATAAATTGGAGGAAATATGTTCGACACAAACCCTTATGAAGAAAAAATGAATGCAGCGTTTAGCTTTTTTCAAGATGAATTGAAGAAGGTGCGAACAGGCAGGGCACACGCTGGAATGCTTGACGGTGTTATGGTTGAAGCTTACGGCACAAAAATGCCGCTTAATCAGGTTGCAAACGTAACCGCTCCAGAGGCACAAATGTTGTTAGTTACGCCATTTGACCCGAGTAACATTACGGCAATTTCCTCTGCAATTCGCGACAATCAAAGCCTAGGTTTTAATCCATCTGACGATGGGCGAGTGGTTCGTGTTCCAGTTCCAGCTTTGACTGAGGAGCGTCGCCACCAATTGGTGAAACAGGTTAGCGAGAAGGTTGAGGAAGCTCGAATTGCGATGCGTAATATTCGCCAAGACGCTCTTAAGGATGCTAAGCGAATGAAGGACAATAAAGAGCTGAGCGAAGACGATTTGAAGCGCGTAGAGAAAGAAATTGACAGCTTAATGAGCAAGATGCAGACGCAAATTGACGAGGCGTTTAAGGCGAAAGAAAAGGACGTCTTAACAGTTTAATGAGTGAAACTTTTGCCGATAAAGTGAAGGCGTTGAATTTGCCGTTGGATCAAATTATTGTTATTGGTAGTGGGATTTTGGATCAATTGGGGATTCGTCCAGCTAGTGATATTGATCTTGCGGCGAGTTCTGATTTGATGAAAAAGCTCTCCGAGGAAAGTGGCGATTGGATTAAAAAGTTCGACGATAATCAGCGTTTTTATTTTGTAAAAGATGATGGTTCGGCTGAAGTTTGGGATGGCTGGGTTTTTGATGGGCAGGCTGTTAGTTATGGCGAGCTGTTGAGTCAATCGGTAGAATATGACGGCGTAAGGTTCGTTAATTTGAAATTTCTGCGCAAATGGAAGAGCTGGCGTGGACGTGAAAAAGACGTACGAGATGTTGAGTTAATTGATGAATGGAGGGCGGATAATGAATGAAAATGTGAGTTTGCCGCGGCACATCGGGTTTATTGTTGATGGAAATCGGCGATGGGCAAAGCAGCATGGCTTGCCGACATACGAAGGACATCTGGCGGGCTATAACGCGTTAAAAGACGTGGCATTGGAGGTTCTTCATCGAGGTGTGAAATACGCGAGCGCTTATGTTTTTAGCACGGAAAACTGGAAACGGTCAGAGGAAGAAGTCCGACATTTGATGAAATTGCTATTGAACATACTGAAGGCTGACCTGCCGATATTTATCGAAAACGAGGTTCGCTTGAGGGTTATCGGATCTAGGGAAGGTTTGTCGGATCAATTGATCAAAGCGATTGACGAGGCTGAGAAAAAGACTGCCGATCTGAAAAATGGAGAATTGGTTTTATGCTTAAATTATGGTGGACATTTGGAGATTGCTGACGCGGTTAAAAAAATTGTTCAATCTGGAGTTTCTGCTGAGGAAATTACACCTGAGTTGATTGCTCAAAATATATACGCGCCAGAGGTGCCGCCGTGTGATTTGATTGTTAGAACTTCTAGTGAACAGCGGCTCAGCAACTTTATGTTGTGGCGATCAGCGTACAGTGAGTTGATGTTTATTGAGAAGAATTGGCCAGACATGACGGTGGATGACGTGTCGGTGATTTTAGAGGAATATGCTAATCGGAATAGGCGGTTTGGAAAATGATTGTTTGGGGAGTACTTTTAGGGCTATTTGTTCTCATTTTATTGGTAGTTTTGCATGAATTAGGTCACGCTATTGTCGCCAAGAGAAACGGCGTCAAGGTTGAGGAATTCGGAGTCGGATTTCCGCCTGCCGCAAAAAAATGGAAAGTAAAGCGAAGTTTCTTGGGTGAAAACGTAACGTTTAGTTTGAACTGGCTGCCGCTTGGTGGATTTGTCAAACTGAACGGTGAATATGATTCCGCAAAAGGCGAGGGCACATACGGTGGATCGACATTTTGGGTGAAGACGAAGATCTTGCTGGCTGGTGTCATGATGAACTGGATAACTGCGATTGTTTTGTTCACGATTCTTGCGATAATTGGCATGCCGA
The DNA here is from genome assembly GCF_022828375.1 of Candidatus Nanosynbacter sp. TM7-053. GTDB lineage: Bacteria > Patescibacteriota > Saccharimonadia > Saccharimonadales > Saccharimonadaceae > Nanosynbacter. The sequence goes on along the minus strand of NZ_JAJQJX010000001.1, from coordinate 255,310 downwards.
AAATCCTGTCGAACCAAGTTCAATTGCCATTTGATACAGAGGTTAGGCGTTCGCCGGTGGCGATAGCAAAAATCACACCGAATTCTCCAGCGGATAAAATTGGACTTAAGGTTAATGACGAACTTATTAAGATAAACGGCCAGTCGCTTACGGAGGCAGAAAAATTGCCAGTTATAACTAAGCAAAGTTCTGGCAAGAAAATCAGGGTTGAATATAGGCGTGACGGCAAAGAGTTAGCTGTTGATGTCCAGCTGAATGATGAAAAGTCCGTGAAGGGAAGCGGATATCTGGGCGTTATTCCGGGGCAGACGGAGAAAATGTATAGCACATGGTCGGCGCCTATTGTGGGTGTGGCGACTACTGGGCAATTGTCATATGAAACTGTCAAAGGCGTTGGTGTGTTATTGGTAAAAACCGTGCACGGATCAATCGGACAAATATTCGGTTCCGCAGAATCAAAGGAATCTGCACGAGCTGATTTAGCTTCTGTCAGCGGGAGCGTGGCAGGACCAATTGGCATACTGGGTGTATTATTCCCGTCAGTTGTCAGTTCTGGAATTGAGTATATCATTTTCGTGGCGGCGTTAATCTCGCTGACGCTGGCGGTGATGAACATTTTGCCAATCCCAGCGCTCGACGGTGGCCGCTGGTTCACGATGGCAATTTTCCGCTTATTTAAGAAAGATCTGACGAAAGAGCGCGAGGAAAATATTCAGGCAACCGGTATGTTGATTCTATTAATCTTAACAATTTTGGTGACGATCAGTGATGTTGGAAAGCTCTTCTAAGAAATTAAAAAATCGCAAATGGTGGCTGATTTTGGCGCTCCCAGCTTGGGTTTATGGCGTATTTTTGGCGGTGGAAGTTGTTGTTTCATTGGCGGTCGGTGTTTTGATAAAAATCGGCGTACCTCTCAATTCTGTGAATCCAGTTATTTTTAATACAGTGCTTTCGGTTATTGTATATATTTTGTCGCTAATTGTCGTGATTGGCGTACCGTTTTTCGTTAAGAAGCGCCGAACAACTTTGGGTAATTTGGGTGTGAATGATTGGCCGACGTTTTTAGAAATATTCATTTCTCCGTTTGCTTTCGTGGCGTACTTTTTACTAACAATGGTTACGATGAGCATCGCCAGAGTTGTTTTCTTAGTGGATATGCAACAAAAGCAAGCTATACCGTTCAGCCAGAGTATGTTGGCGACTCATTGGCAATTTATCATGGCGTTCGTTGTGTTGGTGGTGCTGGCGCCGATTGTTGAGGAGCTTTTATATCGCGGATATCTTTATGGCAAGTTGCGTAATTCTTTCTCGATTTGGCCATCGATTATCGTAACGAGCATAGCGTTTGGCGCGGCACATCTTTGGGTTGGTCCAGATTCACCATTGCAATGGGCGGTGGCAGTTGATACATTTACTTTAAGCTTGGTTATGTGTGCGACCAGGGAATACACTGGCGCAATTTGGGTGCCGATTATGATGCATATGGCGAAAAACGGAATAGCTTTTTATTTCTTGTTTGTCAATACGGGCGCAATTAATCAGACGGAATCGTTATTGCCATTTATATTTATGTAAAGGAGAGAAATATGCGAATGACACAACTTTTTACCAGAACTTTGAAACAGGCGCCAGCTGGCGAGGTTGCGCGAAATGCTCAGCTTTTGATTCGTGCTGGCTACGTACATAAAACGATGGCGGGTGTGTATTCGTTTTTGCCGTTGGGTTTGAGAGTTCTTGAGAATATTAAGCAAATTGTTCGCGAGGAAATGGACAAGGTTAATAGCCAGGAATTGGTGATGAGTACTTTGCAGCGAAAGGAATTGTGGCAAGAAACTGGTCGTTGGAGTGATGAATTGGTCGACGTTTGGTTTAAGTCTAAGTTGCAAGACGGCACAGACATTGGTTTTGGTTGGACGCACGAGGAGCCGATTGTTGATCTTCTTCGCAATTACTTAAAGAGCTACAAAGATTTGCCAATTAGCGTTTATCAATTCCAGAATAAATTGCGAAACGAACTTCGCGCTAAGAGTGGAATTATGCGTGGTCGTGAATTTGTGATGAAGGATATGTATTCGATTCACGACAGCAAGGAGAGTTTGGATAATTATTACAATTCGGTTATTGAGGCGTATAAGCGTTGTTATGATCGATTTGGGATTGGCGATGAAACATATGTGACGTTTGCTTCTGGTGGCGCTTTCACGAAGTTTAGCCATGAGTTTCAGACGATTTGCGACGCTGGTGAGGATTATATTTATCTTCATCGTGGTAAAAATATCGCTGTTAATGAAGAAGTTTTGGATGAGGCGGTCAAGGAGCTCGGCGTCGATCGTAGTGAATTAGAAAAAGTAAAAACTGCCGAAGTTGGCAATATCTTTAATTTCGGCACGCAGAAATCCGAAGAAATGAAGTTAGTGTTTACCGACGCCGAAGGTAAAGAGCGATACGCTTATATGGGAAGTTATGGTATTGGAATTACGCGAGTTATGGGCGTGATTGTTGAGAAGTTCGCTGATGATAAAGGTTTGGTTTGGCCAGAAAATATTGCGCCGTTTAAGGTTCATATTGTGGCAATTGGCGAAAAGGGTCAGGAACTAGCAGGTAAGTTTTATGACGAGCTGGCTAACAGTGGTGTCGATGTGCTACTCGATGATCGTGACGAGCGTCCAGGCGTGAAGTTTGCTGATGCTGAACTAATGGGGTTGCCGTGGCGGATAACGATCGGTGATCGAACGATTGACGGTGATGGCTTGTTTGAATTGACGGAACGAGCAACTGGCGAAACGCGAAAAATGGATTATCAGCAATTGATGGATTTTTGCCTTAGTCGGTAAGGCTGATTATATTGACATAATAAATAGCGATTGATATACTCAGATAGACTTAATCAGGACTAACTAAAAACACTATATTTAGTGTGGATCGTAAGACTAATACCACTACATACAGTAGAGGAGGAGATTTTTATGAAAAAAACTTATCAAATTACAGAAGCCGGGAAGGCTGATTTAGAAAAAGAATTGGCAGAATTGAAAGGCCGACGTGGCGAGATTGCTGAAAAAATTGCGGCAGCGCGAGATTTTGGCGACTTGAGCGAAAACGCGGAATATGATGCTGCGCGCGAAGAGCAAGGCTTGGTGGAAACGCGAATTTTGGAAATTGAAGATATTATTCAGAACGCCGAAATTATTAAATCCAACGGTAGCTCAAGCGTTGGTTTGGGTAGTACAGTTGAATTGCAATGTCCAGAAAGAACCGTATCTTACACAGTGGTTGGACCAGTTGAAGCTGATCCATTGGCTGGACGAATCTCAGATCAGTCGCCAATTGGTAAAGAATTGATTGGTAAGAAAATTGGTGATGAAGTAACGATTAAAACGCCAAAAGCCGAAATTACTTACATTATTAAGTCGATATCTTAAGTCTGGCGGGATTTACCGCGTATAATGTGCTATAATTATCTCTGTTATGGCCACATTACAAGATTATCGAAATGAACGACTACGAAAACTGGAAACATTACGTCAATTAGGCGTTGAACCATATCCAGCAAAATCAGAACGAACTCATACTTGTGCTGAGGTTTTATCTAAGTATGATGAGCTAGCTGGTAAGGAAGTTGTTGTTGCGGGTCGCGTGGCGTCTATCCGCAGTTTTGGAAAATTGGCATTTATTAAATTACGCGATCAATCTGGTGATGTGCAGCTTTACTTGCAGCGTGATGACGTGGCGGAATTAGATGCTGCGCGCGGTGTGCTTGATATGAAGCAACTTAAATTGCTGGACACGGGCGATTTTATCGAGGCGAAGGGCGTGATGACCACGACGCAAACGGGCGAAAAATCTGTTGGCGTGCGCGAGATCAGACTATTGACTAAATCGTTAAGGCCAATGCCAGAAAAATTAGAGAATAAGGAAGAGCGCTTGCGTCGACGTTATGTTGATATGAATGTCAATCCTGAAGTTCGCGAGCGGTTCATTCGCCGAAGTAAGTTTTGGCAGGCAACGCGAGATTATTTGAATAGTCATGGGTTCATCGAGATTAATGTTCCTGTTTTGGAGCATACCACTGGTGGTGCTGACGCGAACCCATTTGTGACGCACATGGACGCGCTGGGCGATCAGCAGTTTTATTTGCGAATTAGCCACGAATTGCCATTGAAGCGATTGATTGGTGCTGGATTTGAGAAAGTCTATGACCTCGGTCCGCGTTTTCGCAATGAAAATTACTCGGACGAGCATCTGCCGGAGCATATTGCTATGGAATGGTATGCGGCTTACTGGGACTGGAAGCAGGGAATGCGTTTCATGGAGTCGATGTATAAAGATGTGCTTCAGAAGACTTTTGGCACTCTGCAATTCCAATTGGGCAAATTCAACGTCGATATGAGCGGCGAGTGGGAAGTTTGGGATTACGCTGAAGTTATTCGCAAGCATTACGGCATCGATGTTTATAATACGACAATTGAAGAAGTTGCCGCTAAACTGAAAGAGTATAATTTGGAAGTCGAAAAAACTGACTCTATTCCGCGCAGCATTGATAAATTATGGAAGAATATTCGTAAAGATGTTGCTGGTCCGGTTTGGTTGGTGAATACGCCGAAGTTTATTAGTCCGTTGTCAAAGACTAATCCGGAAAATCCAGAGACGGTGGAGCGTTTTCAGCCTGTGATCGCTGGTTCGGAATTGGGCAATGGATTCTCCGAGCTGAATGATCCGATTGACCAGTTAAATCGTTTCCTTGAGCAGCAGCAAATGCGTGACGCTGGTGATGAGGAGGCGATGATGCTTGATATTGATTACGTTGAAATGTTGGAATATGGAATGCCGCCGGCTTGTGGTTGGGGCTATTCTGAAAGGGTATTCTGGATTTTTGAGGGCGTTACAGCGCGTGAAGGTGTGCCGTTTCCGCAGCTTAAGAGTGAAATTGACGAAACAACTCGGGCGATTTATCCGCAAGTCAACTTGTAATTTTGTTATAATTAAAGCATGAAACGTTTTCTTTTGGGGCTACTAACTGTTGGGCTATTGTTGGCTGGGTCTGGCAAAATGGCGTTTGCGGCACGCTCGACGGATAATTTTACTATCACAAAATTTAATGCGGAATATTCGTTGAGTCGCGACTCTGATAATCGATCAAAATTGGAAGCTACTTGGCGAATTACGGCTAATTTTCCGCCGAACCAAAATCGGGGAATCGCGCCAGTTTTTGTTAAGAAGTACGATAATCACTCGACGAATTTCTCATTGCAATCTGTAACTGATGAAAATGGTACGTCGCTTGAATATTCCTGGAATGACGATGAGCTGAGGATTGGCAATAAAAACACCTACGTGGAGGGCGAGAAAACTTACATTATTAAGTTTACGCAGCGTGACGTAACTAAGAATTACGGCGATACGGGACGTGATGAATTCTATTGGGATGTGATCGGTGACGAATGGCGCGTACCAATGGAAAATGTGCAAATTTCCGTGAAGCTTGATGAGTCTTTGGTTGCGGCAAGGCAAGGGAAAGTTTTTTGTTATGTCGGCAGTCGAGGTTCGACGACGCAATGTGACTTGAGCGAAGATAAGAGTCGGATTACTGCAAAAATAGATAAATTGAGTCGTCGACAAGGTGTAACCGTGGCGGTTGGATTTAAGAGCGGAACTTTTTCTGGATATCAAGAAACGCTAATGGAAAAGTTGATTGGAATTTGGCATTTGATGCAGATTTTGGCTTATACAATCGCGACACCTTTGGTGATTTTTCTAATAATTCGATATAGGCGGTTGGTTGGCAGAGATAAGGAATTAAAACCGATTCCACCGGAATATTTACCGCCAGAGGATATTAGCGTTTTGATGTCGACATATGTTTTGAAAAAATACGATGATCCATTCAAGGTCAAAGGTTTGCCAAAGGTCGCGCAATTATTAGACCTGGCAGTTCGGCATTATATTAAAATTTATGAAGTGAAAAAATCTTCGCTGTTTAGCGGTGCGCAATACGAGATTGAAATTATTAAAGATTTGCAGGAACTTAAAGCCGAGGAAATTGAAATTGTCCAGGATATGTTCGACAGTCCATCTATCCCAAAGCCAGGTCAACGCCTAAATCTGAAAAATCTTCAAAATAATATAAAATACATGACGCGAACGCGTGACGATGATAAAAATTTGGAGACGCTAGCCAGAGAGAAATATGGTTTATGCGAGCAAAATCCAGAGGTGCAACGAATGATGAGAGGGTGGTTTAAGCGAGTTCTTGTGTTGGCTATTTTGTTTTTGTCGCCGATGTTCCTTGTTGTGTCAATTATACTTGCTTTCGCGTCCAGAGGTTGGTCGCTGACTGATGACGGTTTAAGTTTGAGGCGATATTTGGAGGGATTGAAAATGTATATCGGCGTGGCTGAAGCTGAGCGCTTGAATATTCTACAAAGTCCTGAGGGCGCGGAAAAAGTAGTTGTTGATGTGAATGACGAAAAGCAACTTGTTAAATTATATGAAAGAGTTTTACCTTATGCTGTGTTGTTTGGGCAAGAGAAAAATTGGAGCAAGCAAATGGGTAAATATTACGAGCAAGTTGGCGAGGCGCCGGATTGGTATGTTGGGCAAGGCGCGTTCAATGCTGTGGCGTTTTCGTCTGGACTGAGCGGATTGTCGACGGCGGCTGGCCATGCTAGTGATTATTCTTCAACTTCTGGCGGTTCGTCTGGTGGCGGATTTGCTGGCGGCGGCGGAGGCGGCGGCGGAGGCGGCGGCTGGTAGAATTTGCTATAATTAAAGATATGTCTGATATTTTATTGTGGTTGGCGGCGGCTGTTTTATTGGCGCTTTCTGGGCTATTTTCCGGTCTGAATATTGGCTTAATGATGGCGCGACCTGATGATTTGAAGCGAAAAGCCAGGCAGGGCGACAAAATTGCAGCGCGAGTATATCGATATCGAAAAGACGGTTATTATTTGATTTTCTGTATTTTACTTGGCAACGTCGGCGTGAATACTGCGATGTCAATTTTGCTTGGCAATATGACGAATGGCGTGGTCGGTGGTCTGATTGCGACGCTTCTTATTACGATGTTTGGCGAGATTTTGCCGCAGGCGATTTTCTCGCAGCGTGGATATCGATTTGTGCGATATTTCTTTTGGTTACTTGATGTAATTTACGTGCTATTTTGGCCGCTTGCTCAGCCGATGTCAAAATTGTTGAATCGCTGGCTGGGTAAGGAAGCGCCGCAATTATATTCTCATCAGGAGCTGGAGGAGATTATTCACGAGCACGCCGTCAGGTCGGATAGTCCGGTTGATTATGACGAAAGCCGAATTGCGGCGGGAGCGCTGCAGTTTAGTAAAAAGACGGCTGGCGATTTGGTTACGCCGATGAGCGAGGTTTTTGTCGTGGATTTGGATGACGAGCTGGACGCGACTCTATTAGCCCAGATTAAGCACGCTGGACATTCGCGAATTCCAGTTCAATCTGACGGGGAATTGGTCGGAGTTTTATATGTGAAGGATGTCGTTGGACGAGATTTGCCGTTGCCAATTAGCCAATTGTACCGCGATAAAATTTACGATATTGACAAGAGGTCGCGCCTGGATACAGTCTTAAGTCGATTCATTCAAACGCACAATCATTTGTTTGTGGTGATGGACGATGAGACGGAGCTGGGAATTATTACGCTAGAAGACGTGATTGAAGAGATTCTGGATCAAGAGATTGAAGATGAGTATGATGAGGAGTAGAGAACGATTTATATATAGTGATATACTAAGAAATATATTTGACAAAAACGATGGGCAGGGAGATTAATGTGTCTAAAGAGCAATATTTTGGAGATGGCATTCCTGATCGATTGCGACAGCTGTCAGTCGAAGATATGCCGATAGAAAAGTTATATATCCTCGATACCGTAATGGATGATTCGGAGTTTTCTGATCTGGGCGACGAAGTGGAGTTTGATGATGATGCTATATATGTAGACAAAACTCAGGCAGGAGGTCTGGGTAGACTAGCTATAGATAAGAGGTGTGCCGTGAAAGCTCTCGATAAAATTGATCCAGCTGATTTTAATTCAGTAATTCTAATGAAAGCATATGTACAAGATGGCGACAATCTCTGTTGCGGTGTTATCGCGGACTGCCGATTTTACAAAGGATCATTTGGTGTCGATAGTGGAAAGGAAATTGATTTTACAGATCAGGAAGAGATGTGGGAGACGCTTGACGATCAAGCAAATAAGTTAGTAATTTCTGCCGTGATTGATGTAGAAGATGGACAAGTTAAAATATGGGGCGATCCAGTATTTTTTGACGCCGCTGTGTATATGACTAAGTTGGTTAGCGACAAGTATTCGAAATGCGAAGAGAGTGATGAGCGGGTGTCGAAATCTGACACAGTTTTAAGAAAATCTGAGCTCCAAGATAAAGCCAAAAAGGCTATATCTTCTTTTTCTAAGACTTGTGAATATGCAGTTGGTGGCTTACATAAGTGGATTAAGGATCATCGGAAATAGAAAATTTTGAATATTTTTTCAAAAATACCTTGACTATTTAAGGTACCTTGTATAACATAGTACTATGTATAGTAAATCAACAAGGAGCTTAATGTGAAAAGAATTGACATTATTAAACGCGCCGGTCGAAATTTGGGGCAATCAAAAGGTCGCACGATTTTAACCGCGCTGGCAATTTCAGTTGGAGCGTTTACGATTGGTCTGGCGCTGATGGCTGGAGAAGGCGGTCGGCTGTATACAAACAGCATGGTTGACGCGGCTGGCGATAAAAAATCTGTTTCGGTCTATAAAAAAGTGACCTCGTCGGGACCTGATAGCAATCTTTCAGAATATAGCGACTCGGAAGATACGGAAAAGGATCAGTCTAAGGCGATAGAAAAATATTCGATGACTGATAACGATGTGAAAAAAATACAGAAAGTTCCGCACGTAGAAAAAGTGACACCAGCTTATTCTATGTATGGAGTTTTATACGCCAAAAGTTCGGCAAGCGATAAAAAATTCGTGCCTAGCGTAACCGTGAAGTTCGATAAAACTCGAATGAAGTTTGCGGCTGGTAATTTGGACAATTTTATGCCGAAAAAAGGCGAGGTTGTTATTCCAGAATCTTACATAAAAGAAATGGGATTTAGCGATGCAAAATCGGCAATTGGACAAACGATTACGCTGGGATTGAAAAAAGGAGATTCGCCGAGCAAGAACGCTGACAAAGAAATATCTCTGAAAGTTGCGGCAGTCGATAAACCTTCGGACACGATTCTATTTTACCAGCCAGCTGTGCGCGTTTCTGTGGATGATGCTAAGGAGATTTACGCCTTCAGTCACGCTAAAAATTTGCCTAATGATTATTCTTACGTAATTGCGTTTGTTGATGATGAGAAAAATGTTGAGGCGGTGAAGAGTGAGCTTGGCAAGGACTACATGGCGTCTTCGGTTCAGGATGTGCGTAAGGCTATGCTGACTTTTGTGAATATGGCTCAAATGGCGCTGATTGGGTTTGGCGGTTTGGCGCTGCTTGCGAGCGTGTTTGGAATTGTTAATACGATGTACATTTCTGTTCTGGAGCGAACTAGCCAGATTGGGCTAATGAAAGCTCTGGGAATGCGAGGTCGTGATATCGGTAAAATGTTCAGATACGAAGCGGCGTGGGTTGGGCTTCTCGGCGGTTTGATTGGCGTTGGTTTGGCGAGTTTGATGTCGCTACTTAATCCTATGATTGCTAGTTTTCTGAAGTTGGAACAAGGTACGAATTTATTAGTCGTTAATCCTCTGCAAATGGGGCTTTTAATAATCGGGCTGATGATTATGGCGGTGCTTTCTGGCTGGCTGCCGAGCCGCAAGGCAACAAAATTAGATCCAATTGAAGCGTTAAGGACGGAATAGGAGAATTGTTATGATTGAGCTTAAAAATGTGACGAAAATTTACGGCAAAAAGAAGAACCAATTTGTGGCGCTAAATGATGTGAGTCTGCAAATTCCAACAGGCGTGAGCGTGGCGATTTTGGGAAAATCTGGTTCGGGAAAATCGACGCTGATGCACGCAATTTCTGGTCTGGATCGACCGCAGCAAGGTCAAGTGATTATTGACGGTCAGGACATTCTGAAATTGAAACAAAAGCAAGTTGACGAATTCCGCGCGAGAAAAATAGGTTTTATTTTCCAGAGCTTCTTTGTTCAGGGCAATGAAAGCGTGGCGGATAACGTGAGTTTGCCGCTGGAAATTGTGAAGACGCCAAGGGGCTTGAGGGAAAGTAAAATCAATGAGGCGCTGAAGGCGGTGGACTTGTACGAGAAACGCAAGAATCGTGCGAAGGACTTGTCGGGTGGTCAGAAGCAGCGTTTGGCAATTGCGCGGGCAATTGTCGGTAGTCCTCAGATCATTTTTGCGGACGAACCTACGGGAAATTTGGATAGCGAAACTGGCGCGAAGGTGGAAGAATTGCTATTCAATTACAACAGGCAAGAAGGCGCGACGCTGATCATCGTGACGCACGACGTTGATTTGGCTAAGAAATGCGATTATCAAATCCTGATCAAAGACGGCAAAATTAAGGGCTCTAACATACCGAAAGAAGGTAAAAGTGGACGTTGATAGCTATGCGGAAAGCTTGGCGGTCCAATTGCGAAAAGGATTTTTGGTTTATTGCGTTTTACTGGTTTGTTCTAATAAAGCGCAGTACGCCGGCGACATCGTTAAGCAATTGAACAATTCGGATTTAACGGTGGTCGAAGGTACGATTTATCCGCTGCTGAATAGGCTGCAGAAAGACGGATATCTGCAACACGAATGGCAGGAAAGCGAGCAAGGTCCGCCGCGAAAATATTATTCATTGACAGATCACGGCGATCAATTGATTCACGAGCTTAAAGATCACATAAATATGTTAAATAATTCGCTTGATAACTTAGAGAGAGGAATAAAATAATGAAGGAAATAACCAGGATTCATCTGGCAAAAACGGCGTTTAGTGTGGAGATTGACGCTAAGAAATCGCTAGAAAAATATCTTAATTCGATTCAGAAAAATATGCACGCCGATTCGGAAGCGATGAAGGAAATTGAGGCGCGAATGGTTGAAATTCTAGCCGAGCGTGGCGTGATGAAAGAGGGCGTTATTGGCGACGATGACGTTTTGGCGATTAAAAATCAAATGGGCAAGCCGCGCGATTTTTCGGATGATAGCGAGGACTCAACTGATGAATTGACGGATGATAATGAGAAGCCAGAAAAGCAATTGATGCGCGACACGGACGGGGCTGTCATTGGCGGCGTGTGTGCGGGAATAGCGGCATACTTTAATATCAATCCGTTGTGGGTGCGACTGATTGCAATTGTCTCGCCGTTCGTAACATTCGGTACGACGGTGCTGGTTTACCTTGCGATGTGGGTGTCAATGCCGCCAGCAAAAACCGCGTCGGACAAATTACGAATGCGCGGAAAGCCGGTAACTTTGGCTGCGCTTAAGGAAATTTCCGCTGATGGAAACTCAATTACGTCTGCCAGAAAAACTCCAATTGCGAAATTTTTCCAATATTTTGTCGGCGCTGTGGTGCTACTTACGACGCTAGCGGTGTTGTTTGGGCTGATTGTTGGCGGGGCGCTCGGCGTTTCCATGATTGATATGCTCGGCGGTTTGGGTATGCAAATGTGGGCGTGGGGAGTATGGGCTTCCTTGGCAATTGGCGGAATCGCGACGGTAATATTTGGCGCAATTGTAACGCGTAGCATATTCGCTTGGAAGGTCAATCGATTGTCTGTAATCACAATGATCGTGGCGGCGTCCGTTGTTTTTATGAGTTTGGCAAGCGCTGCAATATTTAGCGCGCACGCTGGCTTGGAATATGCGCGTGAATCGCAGCAGCTCACGAAGAAAGTGAATATCGATATTCCAGATACGACGAACGCTAATTCAATTTTTATTGATATGCCAGTGGGGAATGTTTCGCGAATAAATTCTGACAAATTTAAGGTGGAGGCGGAGTTTGTGGATTTGCCAAAGGCGAATAAACCAGAAATTAACGTGCGCCGCGATGGCGATAAAATCGTGCTGTCTGTTTCTGAGAAGTGTAACGCGATATTCTTTGACGGTTGCTTGAAGTTTTATAAGCCGATAACTGGCTTGAAAATTTATGCTCCTGCGGGCGTGAATGTTAGCGGCTTGTTCTATCAAAATTCGATTGAAGCAGAAAATTCTGAATCTTAAGCCCGTGCATTTGAATGATTTTACTGCTAATGCTACACTTGAAAGATGAAAGGTAATTTTTAAGCGTGGCTTGGTGGCAAGCAATTATTCTCGGCGTAATCGAGGGAATTACGGAATTCTTACCGATTTCTTCGACTGGACATCTGACAATTGCTGAGAAGTTGTTGGGAATGCGAATTGACGATCCGAGTGTCGTGGCTTTTACTGCGATAATCCAGATCGGAGCAATTTTGGCGGCGGTGATTTATTTCTGGAGCGATATCTGGCGAATTTTACAGGCTTGGTGGCGCGGTTTATGGTGGAAGCGAGCGCGTCGAAAGTTTGATTATAAATATGGTTGGGCAATTATTATCGGCTCAATTCCTATTGCGATTGTCGGATTATTATTCAAGCACGAAGTTGAAACGGTTCTGCGCAGTTTGTGGTTTGTGGCGTTTGGGTTGATTGGTTGGAGCGTTGTTATGTGGCTGGCTGACAATCGCGCGGCAAATAATAAGCGTGGCGAAACTGAGACTAGCTGGAAAGACACTTTAGCTATTGGCGCGGGGCAGTGTTTGTCGCTCATTCCTGGAATTAGTCGTTCCGGCGCAACGATTTCAGTTGGTTTGTTCCGTGGATTTGACCGCGTGTCGGTTACGAAGTTGAGTTTCTTCTTGGGTATTCCGGCGCTGGTTGCAGCAGGACTATTGGAAGTCGCTACCAAATATAAACACATTTCTGGCGGCGTTGGCTGGACTCCAACTATAATCGCCACGGTAATTTCATTCGGCGTCGGTTATTTGGCTGTGTCGTGGTTATTAAAATTTATTCAGAGCAATAATTTCCGACCGTTTATAATTTATCGATTTGTCCTGGGGCTGTTGTTGTTGGTTATGCTTGGCGCGGGAATGATTTCTCACGTTTAGATATGATTGATTTTTCATATTGCTACATGTAAAATAAAAGCATAATCAATATCAAATAAAGTTTAAAGGAATATTTTAAGTGGAGCGAGAAAATACAAGAAAGCCTGCATCAAAAGCTTTCGTGCTAAGTCTTTTTGTGATCACAATAATACTCATAATATTATTATTTTTTATTAAGATTTCACCACGCGGAGTAATTGATCCGAATGCAGTTTCTATTCGTCAGGATTCGGGCGAGATTCAATATAAATATGCTGATGGAAATTGGCAGAAAATAGTTTCGCTTGAGGATTTGAAAAATAAGGATAACGGCACTAATAAGGAAGATAACAAGAAAGAATCTAGTAAATCTGATAGTCGCGAAATTGAAATTCAGAAGAACGCCTTGTATATCCAGTGGCGATATGCCGGGGAATCTGAATGGAAAAATATCATAGCCTACTCAGACTTAAAGGGTAAGGATGGCCGAGACGGTAGAGATGGTCTTAATGGTCAGAATGGCAAGGACGGGCGAGACGGTATTAACGGCAGGAACGGTCAAGATGGCAAGGACGGTCTTAATGGTCAGAATGGTAGAGATGGCCAAAAAGGCGACAAAGGCGACACTGGTGCGGCAGGTCCCGCTGGGGCAACTGGAGCCACAGGAGCTACAGGAGCTACAGGTGCAACTGGTGCTACAGGAGCGGCTGGCCGAAATGCTACGATCTCTGTAGCTAATAGCACTCAGCCTTGCTCGACTGGATTGACTATTACCGGAAATGGTACAAGCAACCTAGGTTTACAATTTACAGGCAAGAATCTTCCTGCGGGTGGTAAAACAAATCAAGTGCTCGGCAAGAAAACTGATGATGACTGTGACGTAGAATGGAAGGATACGTACGAGATTCGCGGAACTGGTATGCCTGAGGGTAATGTTAAGGCTAGTGTTGGTACGTATTATACCGATACAGCCGCTACAAACGGTGCCATTCGCTGGATTAAAACTCGTGGTAGTGATAAAACAGGCTGGAAGGTTGTATATGGTGACACTGGCTGGAGAAGTGTTCCTCAAATTCTCTCAACATCCATGAAAGCTAGCGTGGTCAAGGTTCGACGAATCAACAATACTGTTTATCTGTACGCAGCTCTTACGGGCTGGGCGTATAACTGGAACGGTGGTGGTACGGGCACGTTGCCAGATGGACTACGCCCCAGTGACCAGATGCAAGGCCCTTCTGCTGGACGACGGGGTAATTCGTACTTGACTTGGATCATTCAAACTAGTGGGCAGATTAATGCTGAAGCAGCTAGCGCTGAGAACCCAACGCCAACGCTTCCTCCGATCGTTAGCGTATCGTATGTGCCAAACGACAATGTTCCATGGCCAACGACGTTACCTGGCACAGCTATGTAAGTAAATTATTTACACTTATCTAAAACCCCGTCTGTCAAATCCGGCGGGGTTTATTTATATATAGTCTATGTTGTTATATAATTGAGACATGTTAGACATTAAGTTCATCAGGGAAAATGCCGATTTGGTGCAAAAGTCGGCAAACGATAAAGGCTATAAAGTTGATATTGCGGCGTTGTTGCAATTAGACGATGAGCGTCGCGATTTGCAGAAGCAAGTTGAAGCGTTACGCGAACAGCGCAATGTTATTTCAGCGAAGATGAAGGGCGGTCGACCAGATCAAGAGCTAATTGATCAGGGCAAGCAATTGAAAGTTGAGTTGGCAGAGCGTGAGAGCTATTTGAAATCGACCGAGGAAAAAGTTGCGGCAATTCTTAAAAACGTCCCGAATATCACTTTTGATGACGTGCCTCTGGGCGGTGAAGAAGATTCCGTTGAGGTAAAAGTTTATGGCGATTGCAAAACTGGCGCAAAAGACCATTTGGATTACGCCGTAAGCCGCGGCTGGGTGGACTTTGAGCGTGGCGCTAAGGTGGCTGGTGCGAAGTTTTACTATTTGAAGGGCGATTTGGCTTTATTGGAAAATGCCGTAACTCAATTTGCTTTGGATTACGTAACAAAGCAGGGCTTCACATTTATGACCGTGCCGCATATGGTCAATTTGCGAACAGCTGAGGGCGCAGGTTTTACTCCGAAGGGCGAGGGCAGTAATGAATATGTAGTTGACGGCGAAGATTTGACGCTAATTGGTACGGCGGAAATGCCACTAACCGGCTATCACGCGGATGAAATTTTGGACGAAAAAGATTTGCCATTGCTATACGCTGGATATAGTCCTTGCTATCGAAAAGAGGCGGGAACATACGGAAAGCACACGCGTGGTTTATTCCGAGTTCATCAGTTCAATAAGTTGGAAATGTACGCGTTTT
The DNA here is from genome assembly GCF_022828375.1 of Candidatus Nanosynbacter sp. TM7-053. Classification (GTDB taxonomy): domain Bacteria; phylum Patescibacteriota; class Saccharimonadia; order Saccharimonadales; family Saccharimonadaceae; genus Nanosynbacter. The sequence continues at coordinate 239,883 of NZ_JAJQJX010000001.1, read as the reverse complement.
GTTTGCCTGAGCAATCTAAAGAGATTCATGAGAAAATTCTTAGCGTTGAAGAGGCGCTTTGGCAGCAAATTGGGATTTCTTATCACGTGGTTAATATTGCGGCGGGCGATTTGGGTGCGCCAGCTGCAAAGAAGTATGACATTGAATATTGGTCGCCAGTTGATCAAACTTATCGTGAACTGACGAGTTGTTCGAATTGTACTGATTATCAAGCTCGCGGTTTGAACATTCGAGTCAGGCGAGAAAACGGTACGATTGAATCTGTTCACACATTGAATGGGACTGCGGTGTCATTGGCTCGTTCTCTGGTAGTGATTTTGGAGAATTTCCAGAATCCAGATGGAACTTTGACTGTCCCTGAAGTACTTCGTCCATATATGAATGGTCGTGACGTGATATAATAGAGAGCGTATTAGTTAGTAGGAGGAAAAATGATTAAGGATATTACAATTACTGGCGTTAAATATGAACTGAACGCCACAACAAAAAAATACGTTGAGCGAAAAATTGGTTCGTTGGGAAAATACTTGCCACGCCATGCCCGAAAAAGCGCGTCTGCAGATGTGAAGATTAAGCAGATTGACAATCCTGGCGGCAACAAATACGAAGTTGAAGTTATCATCAATGTGCCAGATAAGAAAATTGTAGCTAAAGATTCTACCATGAACGTTTTGGCAGCGGTGGATATTGTTGAAGCTAGGTTGAATGGTCAAGTTCGTAAGTATAAAGACGATGTGCTGGCTCACGTTGGCGGAAGCCGCGGGGTTTTGGCGAAGCTAAAGCAAACTTTCGGCCGAAAATAATTGATAGATGAAATTGGCAGGAAAGCGTTCAGATTCTGGGCGCTTTTCCTTTTCAAATTGCCCGAAAAAAGTTATAATAAAAGAAGTTTTTGAAAATGCCTGAAAGTGAGGGAGTTTTAAGGTTTATGGCAATTACACAACAAAAAGCGCTGAGTAAGATTTTTGGCGATCCGCAGAAGAAGATTTTGAAACGATTGCGTAAGCAAGTTGACGTTATTAACGGTCTGAATGACAAATATGAAAAGATGTCCGACAAGGAGCTTCGGGCGCAGACTGATGAACTGAAAAAGCGTTTGTCGAAGAAAAATGTGACGCTTGATACGATTTTGCCAGATGCGTTTGCTGTGGCAAGGGAAGCCGCTAAGCGTGTAATTGGTGAGCGTCCGTATGACGTGCAGTTGATTGGCGGTATGGTTCTTCATGAGGGCAACGTTGCCGAGATGAAGACCGGTGAAGGTAAGACTCTTGTGGCGACATTGCCGACTTATCTGAATGCTTTGGAGGGCAAGGGCGTTCATGTGGTGACGGTTAATGACTATTTGGCTCAGCGCGACGCTGGTTGGATGGGTCAGGTGTATGATTTCCTAGGCTTGACCACTGGTGTGATTATTAACGAAGCGTCATTTGTTTATGATAAAGATTATGACAATGAGCATCACGACGATCCTCGAATGCGCAAGCTTCGTCCAGTTTCGCGTAAGGAAGCTTATGCTGCGGATATTACGTACGGCACGAATAACGAGTTTGGATTTGACTATTTGCGCGACAATATGGTTAACGACGTTGATTTGCTCAGGCAGCGTGAATTGAATTTTGCGATCGTTGACGAGGTTGACTCAATTTTGATCGACGAAGCTCGTACGCCACTTATTATCTCTGCTCCAGCAGCTGAAAATCCTGACAATTATTACACATTTGCTAAAATAGCCGCGAAGTTGGTTCCGGAAGATTACGTTTTGGATGAGAAGCGCCGAAGTGTTGCTTTGACTGATGAAGGCGTTGAAAAAGTTCAGAAATTGTTGGGAATAAAAAATTTGTACACTCCAGATCACGTACGTAGCGTTTATCACATGGATCAGGCTTTGCGAGCACAGACGTTGTTCAAGCGCGACAAAGATTACGTCGTAACTAATGACGGCGAGGTGATTATCGTTGATGAGCACACTGGTCGTTTGATGCAGGGCCGCCGTTACAACGAAGGCTTACATCAGGCAATTGAGGCAAAAGAAGGCGTTCCTGTGCTGGAAGAGAGTATGACCTTGGCGACAATTTCCTTCCAGAATTATTTCCGTTTGTACAATAAACTTTCCGGTATGACGGGTACGGCATTTACCGAAGCTGAGGAGTTCCAGCAAATTTATTCACTTGATGTTATCCAAATTCCACCGAACAAACCAGTTATTCGTGAGGATAAGGAAGACCTGATTTTTAAGACTGAAAAAGCCAAACTTAAGGCTGTCGCTGAGGCGATTAAGGATTACCACAAGCAAGGCCGTCCTGTTTTGGTTGGTTCTGGTTCTATTGAAAAGAATGAGCAAATTGCCAAATACTTGGAAAAAGAAGGCATTAAATTTGAGATTCTGAACGCCAAGAACAATGAGCGTGAGGCTGCGATTGTGGCGAAAGCTGGCGAAAAAGGCGCGATTACTTTGGCTACAAATATCGCTGGTCGCGGTACTGACATTAAGCTTGGCGAGGGTGTTAAGGAATTGGGTGGCTTGGTCGTTATCGGTTCAGAGCGTCATGAATCACGCCGAATTGATAATCAGTTGCGCGGTCGTGGCGGACGCCAGGGCGATCCAGGCGAGACCCAGTTTTACGTTTCGACCGAAGATGATTTGATGCGAATTTTCCAGGGTGAGCGAATTGCGTCGTTGATGGACAGGCTGGGCGTTGATGATGACACGCCAATTAGAACTCGTGCTGTTTCGAAAACTCTGGAAGCTGCCCAGAAGCGAGTTGAAGGCTACAATTTTGATACGCGCAAAAATGTTGTTCAATACGACAATGTGATTAACCGTCATCGCCGAGTTGTTTATGTCATGCGACGCAGGATTTTGGAAGGCGACAACATTAAGCCGGAAATTGAGCGATTATTGCGAGCTAAAGTTCATGAATTGACAACTCTTCCATCAAAGAATAATCCAAAGTTTGTCGAGGATTTCTCAGTTATTTTCCCAGTTGATAAGGAAAAAATTGAAAAGGTTGGTAAGGAAAAGAAAGATCGTTTGCGCTATGAGAAGGCACTGGAGCTGGCTGAAGAAGCTTACGCAGAGAAAGAGCGTGAGATTGGCGCCGATGATTTACGTGGAGTTGAGCGCGAAGTTTACATGGCGGTGTTGGACACATTGTGGATGCAGCATTTGGAAAATATGCAACATTTGCGCGAGGGAATTCACTGGCGAAGTGTTGGGCAGCGCGATCCTTTGGTGGAATATCGATCAGAATCTCAGAAGTTGTTCGAGAGTTTGCAGGCTAATCTTCGCGATGAAGTTCTGGCAACGATATTTAATATTCATAAAGCCGACGCTACAGTCCGTCAATCTCAAGACGATGAATATGACACTGAGCTAACTAGGTTGGCAGAAAGTGCCGTTGAGCGTGGCGTAAATGAAATTGGTTCGGGCGAGGAAAATCGCGACGATGACTTCTCTGTGAAAAAGGGCAAGACTAGCGCGGAATCAAATCGTGCGAAGAATCAAGCTCGAAAGAAGAAAAAGGCTCAGCGACAGAACCGTAAGAAAAATCGTAAATAATCAGAGAACTAGGCAATGAAACATACAGTTGAGGAAATTAGACTGAAGAATGGTGCGCGCGGCTTGTTGATTGACGTTCCAGATGCTACGGTAATGAGTTTTCAGGTGCAATTCAGGGCAGGCAACCGCTACGTTCTGAATAAAGATATTTACGAAACGGCTCACATTATGGAGCATATGGCGTTCGGCGCGAATGAAAAGTTTCGTTCGGAGCATAATTACGAGCAGGAATTTACCAAGAACGGCGCTTATCACAACGCTTACACTTCTGACTATTCAATGGTTTATGAAGCGATTTGTGCGGATTTTGAGTGGGACAGGATTTTGGAGCTTCAGCGACTGGCTATTACAACGCCGCGTTTTAATGCCGATGAGCTTGAGGCGGAAAAGGGTAATGTTCGCTCTGAATTGACTGGTTATCTTAACAATCACAACCGCGTGATGTGGCCGCGCATTCAGCAGGCGCTGGGTGAAGATATTTTGACGTATAATCAGCGCCTAAAAACAATTGCTAATATTGAGCTAAAGGACATCAAAAATCATCACAAGCGAACGCATACTTTGAAGAATATGCGGTTTGTGGTGGCTGGAAAAATGGCTGGACGAAAATCGGCTATTAAAGAACATCTTGAGGGCTGGCAATTAGAGACGGGCGAGCGATTCGTTATTCCGCGCGATGAACCGCGCAGAGCTAATCCGGTTTTAGTCAGACGAAAAGAGGCGACGAATTTGACGTTTGGTTGGTCAATGATGATTCCGCGCGAGTTAAGCGATGAAGAAGTCACGGCTATGAACGCATTGAATCACATTCTGACCGGCACGATGAGCTCGAGGATTTTTGGAGCGGCTCGTAAAAAAGGCTTGGCGTATGGTATTTTTAGTGATACGTCGATTGGTTTTTACGATTCGGCTTGGGATTTTGGCGGACAAGTAAATGTTGAAACTGCAGAAAAGCTCTTTGATATTATCGTGAGAGAATTGAAGAAAGTTTTGGCTGGATCTATTTCTGAAGAAGATTTGGAAAGTGTGAAGTCATATTCGTTGGGTCGTTATCAAATGGGTGCTCAAACTGTTGGGCAAGTAAGCAATTTTTACGTAGGACGATATTTTGCTGATGATTTCGTGAGAGATTATGCTGCCGTTCCAGATTCTATTTTGGCGGTAACTCCTGATCAGTTGATTGAAACGGCTCGTCAATTTTTTGCATCCAACACATGGACGTTGGCAGCAGTTACTTCGGAAGAAAAAGAGCTATTAACAAAGCTGTACGATAAGCTTGACAAGCTGTTTTAGGGTGTAATCGTAAATTGCCCGTGATATAATCAGGTTATGAAAATTGTCATTGCTGGTTTTGGTGTTGAAGGTCAATCTAATTTGCGTTATTTTCGGGAGAAGTTTCCGGAAGCTGATTTTTTGGTGGCGGACGAGCGTGAAAAAGTGGATAATTTGCCGGAAAATGTGGCTTATCAGACGGGATTTTCGGGGCTGGAGAACGCGGATTTAATCGTTAGGTCGCCAAGTCTTCCGCCAAAAAAGATAAAGACTAGCGGTCGCATTTGGTCGGCGACAAATGAGTTTTTTGCCAATTGCCCAGCGACTATAATTGGCGTGACTGGCACGAAAGGCAAGGGCACGACGTGTAGTTTTATCTCGTCGATTTTACGCGCGGCAGGTAAAACCGTTCATTTGGTGGGAAATATCGGCGTGCCGGCTTTGGATATTTTGCCAAAAATTGAGAAAAATGACATTGTCGTTTATGAATTATCCAGTTTTCAATTGTGGGATTTGCAGAAATCTCCGCACGTTGCCGTGGTACTGATGATTGAGCCTGACCACTTGAACGTCCACGCTGATTTTAATGATTATTTGGCGGCAAAGGCGAATATTGCCAAGTCTCAAACCGCGGACGATTATGTTGTCTATAATTCTCAAAATGAGTTTAGTTCGTCGATTGCAGATGCGAGTTTGGCGCAGAAAAAGGAATATCCATTTGCTCTTTCGGACGATATAATTTCTGCGATTCGCTTGCCGGGGAAACATAATGTCGACAATGCTTGCGCGGCAATATTGGCTGTAAAGTCGATTTTGCCGAACGTGTCTGATGATGAAATAAAGAAGGGGCTTAGCGAGTTTACGGGGTTACCGCATCGATTGAAGTTTGTTGCTGAAAAATACGGCGTGAAATATTACGATGACAGCATTTCGACAACTCCGGGCAGTGCGATTGCGGCATTAAAAGCTTTTGCGGAGCCGAAAATTTTGATTTTGGGCGGCTCAGATAAAGGCGCGGACTATTCTGAACTAGCAAAAGAAATTGCCCGACAAAACGTGCGGCTGGTAATTATCAATGGTGCTAACGCTGATGAAATTAGGGAAGTTTTAAGGGAAGAAAAGGTTGATTGCGAGATTATCCAATTGAATATGGCGGGAATGAAAGAAGTTGCCAAATCAGCCAAAAATAAAGCGCAATCTGGCGACGTGGTGATTCTTAGCCCAGCGGCCGCCAGCTTTGATATGTTTAAGAGTTATTCTGATCGCGGCGAGCAATTTGTCACCGCCGTAGAAGAACTTTAATCTTGATAAACTTCTGGTTTTAAGACGCCAATGTATGGCAAGTTGCGATATTGCTGGCGAAAATCCAGTCCGTAGCCAACGACAAATTCATTCGGCGTATCAATACCAACATAATCGGCTTTTGCATCAACTTCGCGTCGCGCTGGCTTGTCTAATAGCGAACATATTTTTACCGACGCAGCATTTTTTGCGGCAAATAATTCTCTTAGCGCCTGGGCGGTTCGACCACTGTCAATTATGTCCTCAACGATCAACACGTGCCTATCTGTCACGTCGGTGTCCAAATCTTTGATAATTTTTACAGATCCAGAAGATTTTGTGTCGTCGCCGTAGCTGGAGACCGCCATGAAATCAATTTCCATATAGCAATCCATCGCCTGTATCAAGTCGATCATAAACGGCGCTGCGCCGCGTAAAATACCCACGACAACAGGATTTTTATCGTGATAATCCTCGGTCAATTTTTTCCCAAGTTTTTGAACTGCCGTTTTTATATCTTCGTTCGTAAATAGAATTTTCTCAATATCTTTATCCATCTTTTTATTTTAACAGAGAATTGAGCGCTGAAAAATGGTACAATAAAATATATGCAACCGCTAAAAAAGAAAATTGGTGAATTGGAAAAAGAAATTGAACAGGCTAAAAAAGCGCTGAAATTTTCTGATTTGGAGCAGAAATTGGCGGAGCTGGATGATCAATTGAACCAGCCAGAAATTTGGAATAATCCTGATTACGCCCAAGAATTAACGAAACAAGCCGCCAGTCTTCGTCAGACCGTCGAGCCTTGGCAGACTTTGACGGTGCAGGTTGGTGATATGGTGGAGCTGATGGAGCTTGGCGATGACGATTTGTTGCCGGAATTCCAAGCGCAAGTTGCGGCGATTGAGAAGAGCTTTGATAGGCATAAAACTGATCTGTTATTTTCTGGAGAATATGATAATCGTTCGGCAATTATGCGCATTTCCGCTGGAGTTGGCGGGCTGGATGCGCAGGATTTTGCGGCAATGTTGGAGCGAATGTATTTGCGCTGGGCGGAAAAGTCTGGCATGAAGGTTGATACGCTGGAACGCTCGACAAATGACGACGCTGGAATTAAAACGGTCGTTTTGGAGATTTCTGGATCTTTTGCTTATGGAAAATTGCGGTCGGAAAATGGCGTGCATCGTTTGGTGCGATTGAGTCCGTTTAATGCGGACAATTTGCGGCAGACTAGTTTTGCGCTTGTCGAGGTTTTGCCGAAAATTGACGCGCCCGATGAAATATCAATTGACCCGAATGACTTAAGAATTGATGTCTATCGTTCGGGCGGCAAGGGCGGTCAAGGTGTAAACACGACGGATTCGGCGGTTCGGGTGACGCATGAGCCGACGGGAATCACGGTGGCTATTCAGAATGAGCGCTCGCAGATTCAGAATAAAGAAACGGCGCTGAAGATTCTGCGGTCAAAATTGCTAGCGATGAAATTAGAGCAACACGCCGAAACCTTGTCTGATCTCAGGGCTGGCGAATCGGCAAACTGGGGCAGCCAAATTAGAAATTACGTTTTGCATCCATACACGCTAGTTAAAGATACGCGCACAAAGCATGAAAACCGCAACGCTCAAGGTGTTCTGGATGGCGATATTGACGAATTTATCACGGCATATTTAGAACAAAATGCTAATTCTAAAAATATTTAGCTTATGGTATAATACTATTAATGATTCTGTTAGATAGGGTAACGAAGAACTACGGAAAAAGTAACAAGCCGGCGCTGAATCGAGCAAGCATTCATGTTGGCGCTGGTGAATTTGTGATTATTGTTGGTACATCGGGTGCTGGCAAATCGACACTTTTGAAACTTCTGACTCGCGAAGAAAAGCCAAGCTCTGGAAAAATTGTGGTTGGCGGAATTGATTATGACAATTTGAAGGACAAACATATTCCGCTGTTGCGTCGTAAAATTGGCGTGGTTTTTCAGGATTTTAAGTTGCTTCCGAATCGAACGGTGTTTGAAAATGTGGCGTTTGCGCTTGAAATCGCTGGAATGACAAATCGGGAGATTAAGGCGACTGTACCGAAGGTGATTGAGCTGGTTGGTCTTAAGGGGAAGGAAAAACATTTTCCTCATCAGCTTTCTGGTGGTGAGCGTCAGCGTGTAGCAATTGCGCGTGCGGTGGTGCGTCAGCCGAAGATTCTGATTGCAGATGAGCCGACTGGAAACTTGGACCCGAAGCACAGCTGGGACATTGTTCGCTTGCTAGAAAAGATTAACAAGTATGGTACGACGGTTATTTTGACGACTCACAACGTGGAGATTGTTAACAAATTGAAGCGGCGCGTTATTACAATTGATCATGGTAAAATCACCTCTGATCAGGCGAGAGGGAGTTATAAACAGTAATGAAATCAGCTAGTAAATCCAACAAAAGCAAAGAAACTATTCGTATACGTCAGCGCCGACGAGGTTGGTTGACGTTTGTCAGAATGTGCCGATATGGTATCAATAACTTTAGTCGTAATGCCTGGCTGACAATTGCTGCGACCGCGGTGATGAGCGTTACGTTGATTATCGTGTTTATAACATTATCAGCGCGTCAGGTTTTGGTTGACACTGTTTCAAACGTTTCCAAGCGTGCCGATATGTCAATTTACTTAAAGGGCGACACGCCAGAAAAAACGATTAAAACGATTAAATCTCGGATTGAAAAATTAGATAATGTCGATAGTGTTAAGTATATTTCCGCGGAAGAAGCGCGTGAAAAGCAAGCTGAACAATATAAGGACAATCCAGATACGCTTGAGGCGATTCGCGAGTCTAGCAATGAGATGTCGGCGACACTTCGTGTTTCCGTGAAGGAACTGAATAACCAGCAGTCATTAAATAATTTTGTTAAAACTGATGATTTGTATAAAAAGTACAAAGATCCTAACAGGGAACCATCATTCTCAGGTGAGCGCCAGCAAGCTATTAAAACAGTTGGTAGTTGGGTGAGATTGGCGAGTATTGGCGGGTCAATCGCTACAGTCGTTTTCGTGGTGATTTCTTCGCTTGTGGTCTTTAACACTATTCGCATGGCAATTTTCAACCGCAAGGACGAGATTGAGATGATGAAGTTGATTGGCGCAGAACGCAGTTTCATCAGAGGTCCGTTTATTGTTGAGGCTATAATGTACGGATTTATCGCGGCAATTATCGCAACGGTGGTTGGGTATGGTTTGCTAATTCTTGCACATGATCCGATGGTGAAGTATGGAATTCCTATTGATAATCTTTTGAATCATCTAAAAATGTACGGCGTGCTGGTTTTCTTTAGTATGATTCTGGTCGGCGCGGCAATTGGCGTGGTGTCATCCTGGGTGGCAACTCGCAAATATCTTAAGTTGTAAAAGTCCTTGACATACTGATTACGCTTATGCTAACATAGACGTATGAAACTACGGTCCACCACACCAGTTTCGGCATCATTGGTCAGCAGAGCTTCTCTGGTGGCGATGTCTGCATTGCTCGCTGGATCGAGCATTTTTGGCTTGGCATCACACGTATTAGCTCGCGACTATAACGCCGAAATTCAGGCAAAGCAACAAGAAGCAGACAATTATAATTCTGAGGCTTCGCGCTTGGGTGAGATGGCTGATAGTTTACAGGCGGAACTCGATAAGATAAACGGACAAATATCAGCTATTCAAGCGCAGATTTCTGATAGCCAAAAGAAGATTAATAGCCTTAATGATCAGATAAAAAAGAACGAAGAGTTAATTAAGCACAATCGTAAAGCGATGGGCCGTATCTTAGCAGACTTGTATGTCGACGATCAGATTTCGCCGCTGGAGATGCTTGCTAGCTCAAAAAATATTAGCGATTACATTGACAAGCAAGAACAGCGTAATTCTTTGAAAACTTCGTTGAACGATAAGATCAAAGAAATTAAGTCTTTGCAGAAAAAGCTGGAAGAGAATAAGAAATCTGTTGAGAATACGCTTCGCGACCAAGAATTGCAGCGCAATGCAATGGCGGCTAAGCAATCTGAGAAGGCGAAACTGATTACTGATACGAAGAACGACCAAAATAACTATGCTGCGCTGGCTCAGAAGCGCAATTCTGAGGTAGCTAAGTTGCGAGAAGAGCAGGCCGCAGCCAACCGACGAGCTCTTGGTGGTAGTAATGTTTCGATTCCGGGCGGCGTACCTGGCGGCGGTGGTTATCCTGGCGCTTGGGCGAGTGCTCCGCTTGACGCTTATATCGATCCATGGGGGCTATACACGCGTGAATGTGTGAGCTACGTGGCTTGGAAAATTCATAGCACTGGACGATACGTCCCGCATTTTGGTGGCGCAGGCAATGCAAATCAGTGGCCGTCAACTGCAGCGCGCTATGGTATTTCTAGCGGCTCAACGCCAAAAGCTGGTGCAGCAGCCGTGATGAATATTGGATATTACGGACACGTTATGTATGTCGAATCTGTCAATGGTGATGGAACCATTACTGTCAGTGACTACAACTTTGCCTGGGATGGTTTATATAGGCACTACACACGTTCGGCTTCAGGATTAACATACGTTTACTTCTAATCAGCATAAAGCACTGTACAAAAACGCTCGTGCTAAACGGGCGTTTTGTAGTATAATAAGCATATGGTTACGGGAGAAAAAAGACAGCAATTAAGTTGGTTTTTGACGCTTGTTATTGTGGCTATTGTTAGTTTTGTGGCGGGAGCTCGCTCTGATGCGCTGTTTGCTAACGTGGCGTCGGTATTTGGCGTTAGAACTTCAAATAAGACGATTGACTTATCTAGCGTTCAAAAAACATATCAAGAACTGATCGCTAATTACGATGGAAAATTAGATACTCAAAAGTTAATTTATGGTGCAAATCGCGGGCTAGTTGAAGCGGCTGGCGATCCTCATACGGCGTATATGGATCCTGACGAGACTAAGGAGTTTGACAAATCGCTGAGTGGGCAAATTGGTGGTGGAATTGGTGCGGAGATTGGTCTTAGAAATAATAAGCCGACTATCATAAAACCTCTGGAAAACAGTCCAGCTCAGAAGGCGGGAATTAAGGCTGGCGAGGCGATTGTTAAGGTGAATGACGAGGCTTCTTCTGACTGGTCGGTGGAAAAAGTTGTGAGTAAAATTCGCGGAGAAGTTGGTACGTCTGTTAAATTGACGTTATTAAGCGATGGTAAAACGCGTGAAGTGTCGGTTGTGCGTCAGAATATAGTTTCTCCGGCAGTAGAGTCGGAAGTTGATGGAGAGATTGGTATTTTGAAAGTTAATCGATTTGGCGATGATACAGTAAGCTTGTCCAGAAAATACGCTTCGGAATTTGTTGAAAAAGGCGTTAAGAAGGTGATTTTGGATCTGCGAAACAACCCGGGCGGAACGGTTGGGGCTGCTCAAGGGCTATTGGGTATTTGGCTAGACAATCAAATAGCTATGACCGAGCGACGGGGTTCTGAAATTGTTAAAACGCTGCGTACAACTGGAACGTCAATTCTGGGCAACATGAAGACGGTGGTGCTTATTAATGGTAACAGTGCTAGTGCTAGCGAAATTACGGCTGGGGCGCTTCGTGAATACGGAAAAGCCACGCTGGTTGGGCAGAAGAGTTACGGTAAGGGAAGCGTGCAGATTGTGCTTGGGCTGCCTGGCGGGTCGCAAATGAAGGTTACGGAAGCCAGATGGTACACACCAAAGGGCAAAAATATAGATAAAACTGGTATAGAACCTGATGTAAAAGTTGATCTTTCGTCGGACGATGTCAATAATAACGTAGATCCGCAGATGGATAAGGCGAGGTCAATATAAAGCTTGTGTTTTTGGATTAGACAACATAAAATGGAGATAGTATGAACGGACAAAAAAAGAAGATTTTATTAGTTGAAGATGACACCGCATTATCGGCGGTTTATCGGTCACGGTTGGAGATTGAGGGGTTTGACGTTAGGGAGGCCAACAATGGAGAAGACGCTCTGTCTGCCACTGTTGAATATCGTCCAGATTTGATTCTTTTGGATGTGATGATGCCAAAGATTAGTGGTTTTGATGTCCTGGATATTCTTCGCAATACACCAGAAACTGCTAACGTGAGGATTATTATGCTAACAGCACTTAGCCAACCGAAGGACAAGGAGCGCGCTGAGAGCTTGGGTGTTGATGATTATTTGGTGAAATCTCAGGTTGTAATTGGCGACGTTGTGGCTCGCGTAAAGCATCATTTGGGTATTCAGTAGAAGAGTAAATCGAGCGGAAGGTCAGCTTTTAGGGGTTGACTTTTTGCTTGTTTTTTGGTATAAAGTAGTTATATATGGAAAAACCAAAACAAACACAGAACCACGAACAAAAACAAGAAACGCCGGAAGATTATGTAGTTGCAACTTTTCCTGTTGATATCGATCCAGATAATGCAAGGCGTCCACTAACCGTTATTCGCAGTGGTCAAGACGGAGAGGGTGTTAAGTATGACAGAGGTTGGAATCCTATTGGTATGTCGGTCGTGTGTGACACTGATTCTGAGGAGGGTATTGGTCCGATTAAGCTGCTTATGGAAGCATATAAACTGGTTGGAACTGATATTAAAACTGAGTTTGTGCCGTTGGAGGACATTCAGGGTCTAAATGAAGATTACATTAAGTATCTTTATGGAAAAACTCCTAAGGAAATGATTGAAGAAGCTAAGCAGATTTTGCGGCAGAAACATACGGTTGGTAGTAAGATTGAGTCTTTGGCTCCAGGGGTAGGCTCAGACTCAGGCGCAGAAACCCCAAGTAATGGCTTGGTTGAAGATAATACCTCTGATCATGAGAAGTCTTTAGCGGCTAAGGTTGGTCCTGCAATGGGACGTGTGGCAGTTAAGGCTACTGAAATTGAAAAGCCAGCGAAGATAGATAAGGTGGACGCTAACCCAGCGGATTTGGCGGCAACCGAACCAGCTAAAAAGCCAGTAGAGACGGGTAGGGTAAGCATTAGTCCATCAACCTTGGTGATGTCTAAAAAAGTCTTGGAGTCGATTGGGGCGGTTAAGGTCGATGACTCGGTGGGTTCGCCAGCGATTAAGTCAGCTGCAGTTAAAGAGCTAGCTAAAAATCTAGCGGTTGCGTCGGCTAAAGAGCTAGTGGTCGATTCAATTAAAAATCCAGCGGTTAAGTTAGCTAAAAAGCCAGCGAAGATAGATAAGGTGGACGCTAACCCAGCGGATTTGGCGGCAACCGAACCAGTTGAGAAGCTGGTAGAGATAGATAAGGTAAGCGCTGATTTAGTAGATTTGCCAGCAGCTAAATCGGTTGAAAACCCAGTGGTTGAAAAGTCGATGGAGACGAATGAAACCAATGCCGACATATTACCTGAGAGCTTTAAGGATGCGATTAATAGGTTTAAACAACTTGCCGAAGAGAATAATGGTAAGTTTTTTGCAAAGGCTCAATATATAACTGGAGAGCTGAATCGGCTGAGGCAGCAAATTCAGATGAATCCTGCAGTGATTTATAGACTTGATTCTGAAGGGCTCCTAACAGCTGAATCGTCGATAATTAGAAATCTTGAAGATTCTAGGGCTGAGGATACGAATAAATTTAAGAATGACGTAAGTGATCTTATTGAAGAGCTGAAAAAGAAGATTGAAAATGATGACGAGCGTAGTCGTCTGGTTAAGTTAACTAAGCACGTAGATAAGATGGGTGAGAATAATATAGTTCTGGGTAATGTAACTAATGACTTGTTGGATAAATTAATAAGAATAAGACGTTATATTGCGAAATCACAGAATGATAGAGGAGGAATAGTCCACTATAAAAGTAACATAACTCAGGTGATTGGTGAAATTATTAATGATTTATCGATAGCTAGTGGACGCCGTCGGGGTATCGTAGGTGGTATTGAGGGAATTAAGAGTGAGGGATATCATCAAAAAAGGTGATTGATATTAAAATAACTCCGTATTTTTTACCGGAGCTATTTTAATAAAAAGTTTTTTACCGATTAAAGAACAACAACTTGCGTTCGGCGTTCTGATTTGCCGGTAAACTTGGTTTTCTTAACCGACTTGAAGCCAACTACGCCATCTTTTGCAGCGTGGATGGTGAAATTGCGGCTAACATATGTGCCGTCACCAGCGATCTTTGTGGCGCCAGTTTGGCGAACTAGAACTTCTCCAGCGGAAACTTTTTGACCGCCAAATCGCTTAACGCCAAGACGTTGACCAGCATTGTTGTGGATGTTCTTACTAGAACCACCAGCTTTAACCTTTGACATTCTTTACTCCTTATAGTTTCTATAAAACAATCTGTTCTAGTTTATCGAAAATAAAGCCAGTTGTCAAGCGGTTTTGGTTATATCTGCTGGTTTTAATACCAATATTTCTCTGGCAACAACTTGATCTTCACGGTAATACAAGAGATTTTTATCGATAATTTGCTGATATCCAAGTTTTTTAAGATTTTTTATCAGGGGCAAGTGAGTAAATTTACCTTCGCGATTTTGCCACGCTGGAACGGCTATACAAAGCGTCGTGTCTGGGCGGATTTGCAAGCGGATATTTTGCAGAAAACCGCTAATTATGTGATTACAATTTCCGACTACTTCGTGAAGTTTTTCTGGGCTGGGTGACGCGGAAAACGGCTGACCTAAATATGTTTCACAAACAATTCGAGAAATTCGCTCTTTCTGCTCATCTGTCAATTTTACAGAGGTGGCGTCGGCCTGATGCGCTTGCCAGAAAGTTTTTGTCGAAAAAGTTTTTTCCACCCAGTTCATATTTTCAGTCGTATAAGAGATCATCTTGTCGCTCAAATCGCTGCCATAAGCATTCACGCCGATAAGCGCAGCTTCTTGCAATACTGTTCCTGTGCCACAAAACGGATCCCAGAGGTAATCGCCAGGTTTTGCGCCAGACAGGTTAATCATAATCTGCGCGAGCTTGGGTGGAAGCATCCCCACGAAGGCATCGCGCTTTGGTCGTCCACGGTCGCGCTGAGTGTACGAATTGATATTTTGAGTGCCACGACTTTCGGCAACTATCAAATCTCCGTACACGTTCTTAGTTATGATAATTTCAATTTTCGCCTCAGACTTGCCGAGCTTATTGTTGTGGGAAGTCGCAGTGGACAGCGCGGCGGTTTTATTAGGAATTAGACGTAAACTAACGCCAGATTTTTTCAAGTTGTTTTTTAAGATGATTCCGATTTTTTGGACGTTTCTCGGATCTGTTTTATTGCCATAAAAACTTATTCCAAGCGTTATTTTTTTCTGACTATGTGAAAGTTTTTTCGTGTACTTTTCAACAATAATTTTTGACGCCTGGAGCAGGGTATTGCGGTCTGATTTTTGCGATTTTATTTTCGTGATGACTTGTCCGCATTTAATCGTTCCGCCGAGATTGTCAATTGAAAAATTGTCGCAATTAACCGTGACGGCTTGATTGGAGATTTTTTGGACATTTTTAGCACCGTAAACAGCCTCTAATTCAGCGATAGAGATTTCTGGTTGGCGTCCAAGAATAGCTATAAACATGTCGTAATTATAACATTTATCGTGGTATAATGAAGGTTATGTTACCGAAGGTGTTGCAATTGTTGAAATCGCCACGAGCCATTATGAGCGTTTTGACGTTGGCGGTTTTGGCAATAATAATTTTTCTATCTCGGCATGAGCTCGTGAAGGCGTGGAATTTGTTTTTGCACGCGGATTTATGGCTATTATTCTTACTATTACCGTTTCAGATTATCGTGTACTTCGCTGGCGGCGAGATGATTTTTTCGTATTTAAGAGAGAAGAATCTGATTCATCATATTTCCAGGTTGGAGCAGACGAGGATTGCGCTGGAGCTTAATTTGGTCAATCACATTTTTCCGTCGGGCGGAGTTAGTGGAATTTCGTATACAACGTGGCGAATGCATAAGCTTGGCGTGAGTTCGGCGCGTTCGACGTTTGCGCAGGTGATTCGTTACGTTACGGGATTTTTGTCGCTTTTGGTTTTGTTGGTGATTGCTGTGCTGGCGCTGGCTATTGACGGCAAGGTTAATCGTTATATCGTTGCCGCTAGCTTTTTGCTGATTATCGTGGTTTTGGCACTGACGTTTGGTCTGATTTTCGTATTTTCGTCAAAGCGGCGTATGCAAATGACTGCCGCTAAATTGTCCAAATTCATCAATACATTGGTAAAAATTGCAACCTTAGGTAAGAAGCGACGAGTGATGAAGTCGAAGAAAGTCGAAGAGTTTTTTGTTGATATGCAGGACGATTTTCAAGATTTATCCAATCATCCGAAACTTCTAATAAAACCGATGATTTGGGGAACTGTCTACACTGTTTTTGACGTGGCGATGTTTGCTGTAGCGTTTCTGTCGCTGGGCGTTTTCGTCAATCCGGCGATTCTGATGGTTGGATACGGCGTGGCGGGATTGGCAGCGATTGTCGTGTTTACGCCTGGAGGGACGGGCGTTTATGAAACCATTATGATTATTTTCTTAAGTATGGCAGGCACTCCGCCGGATTTGGCGATTGCTGGAATAATTTTGACGCGAGCAATTTTACTTACTGGCACGATTATCTTTGGCTATATTTTCTATCAACACGCACTGATTAAATACGGCAAGCCAGATGATTCCCAGATTTAGTGTTAGCAATTTCATAGCAGTTGTCAATCAAACTTTTGACGTGGCTTTTGCCGGGATGATTGAAGTTGAGGGTGAAGTTTCTGGCCTCAAGTCTTATCCTCCGAAATACGCTTTCTTCGATCTGAAAGATGACGACGGGCTGGTTCGATGTTTTGTTGGTTTTAGCAATTTACGTACGCCAATTGAAGATGGGATGAAAGTTGTCGTTCGAGCGATGCCAGTGCTTAGAGATAAAGGCGCCTTTAGTTTGAATGTTCAAGAGATTCGCCCATTAGGCAAGGGAAGTCTGAAGCGAAGTTTTGATCTTTTGAAACAAAAATTAACAGTTGAGGGTTTGTTTAATCCTGAAAGAAAGCGTCTATTGCCGCAATATCCTCAGAGGGTGGCTATTATTTCCAGTACGAAAGCAGCAGGATATGCTGACTTTATGAAGATTTCCGGTGAGCGTTGGGGTGGCGTGAAATTCGTAGTCGCCAACGTTAATGTGCAGGGTGCGAATGCTGCAGATCAAGCTGTTCGAGCAATATCATATTTTAATCAAATGTCAGAATCTCCAGATGTGATTGTTTTGATTCGTGGCGGTGGCAGTGCGGAAGATTTGGCGAGTTTTAATGATGAAAAACTAGTACGGGCGGTGGCGAGTAGCCGCATTCCAACAATGACTGGAATTGGTCATGAGATTGATGAAAGTCTATGCGATTTGGCGGCGGACGTTCGCGCAGCCACGCCGAGTAACGCCGCGCAATTGCTGTTTCCTGATAAGCGAGAAGTGGTTAGGCATTTGCATTACAGACTAATTGACGCGAAAGATTCAATTTGTAGAGCTATTGAAGAGCAATCGCTTAATGCAACAATGTTGCAAAAAGAAGCGCTAAAACAGTGGTCAAGCCGTGTGGATGTGGCTGTAAACGCAACATTGTCGCAACAAAAAGTCATCGCTGAGTATGATCCGGAAATGGCGCTGCGTCGTGGCTATGCAATGATCAAGGGTGATTTACAGATTGGTAATATTGTAGAGATTACAACAAAAGATATAATTATGAAAGCGAGGATTGAGAATAGTGAACAACGACATGACAATTGAGCAAATGATGGCTGAATTGAACGAGCGAATCGCGTGGTTTCAAGGCGATGATTTTAATCTGGATGAGGCGAAACAAAGATTTATTGAGGCGAGAGAGTTATCAAAAAAAATTACTGCCACGCTGGAAGATATGCGACATGATATCGAGGTTCTTAGCGAGGATTTTAACGCTGAGTAGGATCTTTACATCAATTAAAGCATAAGCTATACTTTACAATATGATGACGAGAGATAAGAGTGAGCGTGGCTCAGTTAATGGCTGGATGGTCGGCACGATCGGCTGTCTGATATTGTTTTTGATTGCTGGATCTTTGGCAATTTGGGCGTACATGCAATATTCCCGAGAAAAAAGCAGTGTTGATAGTAAAGTTGCAATTGAAGTCGCTAAGGGGAAGAGCGAACAAGCCGAATCAGACCAGAAGAAATTTTCTGAAGAAGCAAAAAACCCGCGTATTGAATTTGTTGGTCCTACTGAATACGGTCGAGTATCGTTCATGTATCCAAAAACTTGGAGTGTATATGTAGCAAATGACGGCAGCGACAGGGGCGATTACAAAGCTTATCTTCATCCTGTTTCAGTTCCTTCGACAACTAATAAAAATAGTCGGTTTGCATTAAGGCTGGAGATTATCAACAAGAATATGGATACGGTGCTGAATGATTATCAATCACGACTAAAGAAGGGTGAATTGACCTCAAGTAGTACTGAGTTTAATGGAATTTCAGCGACTCGAATTGACGGTACGTTTGAGAAAGAATTGCGCGGCTCTGTGGTTTTGATGAAAGTTCGTGATAAAACTATTCGTTTTTCAACCGACGCGGATACGTTTAAGCCAGATTTCCAGACTATATTGAGCACTGTAAAAATCTCTGAATAGAAAAACCTAGTACATATTTGCTATACTAGAATTGTATGGCAGGTAAAGAGTGGAGTGATGCTGATTTTGGGGGATTACCGAGCGTTTTGGTGGCGGCACACGAGCTGAAAACGCCGCTGGCTTTGATTAGGCAATTGGCGCTACTGCTGGATGACGATTTAACCAGTTCTGCCGATAAAATTCAGATTCAGCAACGAATTATTCGGACTTCTGAGCAGGCATTGCAACTTACGATTGACTTGGCAAATTCAGCTAATTTAACGCCGTCGTTATTTCCGCTTGAACCGGTCAATCCGTTGGCTTTGTGTCAGCAAGTAGCGATGGAAACGAAGTTCAATGCAATGCTTTACGGACGAAAAGTTAGCTGGCCTAAAAGTAATCGAAATAGTCAATTGATATTAGCGAACCGAACACTTTTGGGGCGAATTTTAGCGAATTTCTTAAATAACGCGCTGGCGTATACGGAGGATGGATCGGAGATTAAGGTTTCGGTTAAGGCGACAAAAGATGCCGTGAGAATGAGCGTGCGGGATTTTGGGCCGATGATGAGTTTGAAGGAATATCGGCTTTTGCTTGATGAAATGGAAACGCGAAAAACTGTGCGAACAAGGCCAGAAAGTAGCGGGCTGGGGATTTACGTGGCGAATCAATTTGCGCGGGCGATGAACGGGCGAATTGGTCTGATTCGTCATCGTGATGGACTGACTTTTTATGTAGAAATGCCAATTAGTCGGCAGTTGAGCTTGATATGAAAAAACTGTTAATTGTTGAGGACGATAAGAATTGGGCGGATATCCTGGGCAAGTTTGCCGCAGATGTTGGCGCGGAATATCGAGTGGCGGTTTCTGGTGGTCAGGCGATTGAGATTATTGATGATTGGCAGCCTGATGCTTTAATTTTAGATATGTTGTTGGCTGGCGAAACGGCGATTGCGCTGCTTAACGAACTGCGATCGTACGCGGATTTGGCAAGTTTGCCGATTGTGGTTTGTACGAATATCGACGTTAAAATGGACGATTTGCGTCCGCTTGGTGTGAAGGCAATTTTGAATAAAACATCGATGCGTCCGAATGAGGCGCGGGCGATTTTTCGTGAGGTTCTAAATGACGGGGCATAGTGAACGAGTAAAAGCAATTGTTTTGAGGCGAACAAATTACGCCGAAGCTGACCGAGTTTTGCAATTATTAACGCCAAAAGGTCGACGTAGTGTAATCGCCAAAGGCGTGCGTCGGGAGCGCAGTAAATTGGCGGGCGGAATTGAATTATTCGCGATTTGCGACGTGGTTATTCGCTCTGGTCGGGGCGATTTGGGGCTATTAACTTCCGCTCGATTGTCGGCTTTTTATCGGCATATTTTGGAAGATTACGATCGGATGCAGTTTGCGTATTCGGTGATGAAACTGGTTTCTGCGGCGAGCGAAAATATTGACGAACCAGAGTGGTATTATGTGCTGAGCCAAGTTTTAGAGCAATTGAATAATCCTGCAATAAACCAAAAATTGATTGAAACGTGGTTTTATTTGCAATACGCGAGTTTGCTGGGAGATGAGCTGAATCTTCGAACGGACGTAACGACTGCGGCGCTGCTTCCTGATAAAAAATATATGTATGATAGCGCGGAAAAAGGTTTGAGATTGGCGGAGCAGGGCGATTTGGGTGCAGACGCCATCAAATTGTTAAGGTTAATTCAGGCAAAGCCACTCGCGAATGTGGCGCAAATCGGCGGAATAACTGAGGTTATAAACGATTGTTGGTTGACCGCCAGGCAACACGCGGCAGTGTAAAATTGTCAGTAAAATGGTATAATTTGGGTAATAATGTGAATCGCCATGTTGCCAACATGGAGAAAGGTTTTTTCAATGAGTCAAGCAAAAATGGAAGATATTATTAGCCTGTGTAAGCGTCGCGGTTTTATTTATCAGGGTTCGGATGTTTATGGTGGTTTGTCTGGAACGTGGGATTACGGTCCGCTGGGCGTTCAATTGAAACGCAACATTATGAATTTATGGTGGCGAATGTTTGTTGACGAGCGCGACGATATATATGGCGTCGATGCGGCGATTTTGATGAATCCGAAAGTCTGGAAAGCAAGTGGACATGTTGATACGTTTGTTGACCCATTGTGCGAAGACATGGTTAATCATCGGCGCTATCGTACTGACCACATTCTTAAAGACAATGGGGTTGATGCGGACGGTTTGACGATGGAGCAAATGGATGAAGTGATTGCGGAACGGGGAATTAAAAGCCCAGACGGAAATCCGCTAAGCAAATCGCGAACGTTTAATATGATGTTTAAGACGAGCGTTGGCGCCACCGAAAGTGAAGACAGCGTTGCATATCTTCGCCCAGAAACTGCTCAGGGAATTTTTACCAATTTTAAGAACGTTGTTGATAGTTTTTATCCAGACTTGCCGTTTGGAATTGCTCAGCAGGGCAAGGCGTTTCGCAATGAAATTGCGCCGCGAGATTTTGTTTTCCGTAGCCGAGAGTTTGAGCAAATGGAGATTGAATATTTTGTCAATCCAGAAAATTGGCAGGAAGCGTTTGATGAATTGTTGAAGTCGACGCATGAGTTTTTGGAGGCGTTGGGATTAGACCCTGAGAATATTCACGAGCTGGACGTTCCGGCGGAAGACAGGGCGCATTACAGTAAGAAAACGATTGACATTGAATATGATTTTCCAATTGGCAAGGAAGAGCTGATGGGAATTGCGTATCGGACTGATTTTGACCTGATGAATATTCAGCGCGTCAGCGGGAAGAGTATGGAATATACGATTAAGGGGACGAATGAGAAGTTCGTGCCGCACGTGATTGAGCCGAGTTTTGGTGTTGAGCGGGCACTGATGGCGGTCTTGTCGAGTGCGTATCGTGAGGACGAGCAGAACGGCAGTAAACGTGTTTATCTGGCGCTTCCAGAACATTTGGCGCCGGTTAAATTTGCCGTTTCGCCGCTACTTAAGAATAAGCCAGAATTGGTGGAGAAGGCACGTGAAATTTACGCTAGCCTATCTAAGAAAAATCCTGGACGCGTTATGTGGGATGACAATGGAAACATTGGTAAGCGTTATCGCCGTCAGGATGAAATTGGTACGCCGCACTGCGTGGTTATCGATTTTCAGACGCTGGAAGACGACACTGTTACCATTCGTGAGCGAGATACGACGGAGCAGAGGCGGATGAAAATTGGGGAGTTGTAGGCAATAGATATGGCATCACCACTTCAAGAATATGAGAATAATAACCATGAACGCTGGAAGGTTATGTATGATGTTCCACCGTGGTCTGTAGATTCAATCATTAGACATATTACATTAATCTTTTTTAGTGTAAAGAATGATAATGTTGTTCAAACTATTCAACGCCGTATGAGAATAATGTTGCCTGAGTATTGTCCGGTTAATTATCATAATGAGTATATTTTTTTGGAGTCTTTAGAGGAAAATTGTAGTAACGGTTCTGGAGATATAGTACTTCGTTTGTTAGATATTACTATTAAATATATTCGTGATTATGCGCCTAATACACTAGAGACAAAGAGCAAATTAGGTGACGTATACGGCGGCGACCTGCTGGACGGAATAGAAAACCTATTGAGTAATGGCAGTAAGTGGAAGGTCTTGCGAGATCGAAATAGTGAATCTGGGCTTATCGAGCGAGTTAATCCAGAAATTACAAAAATTGCACAAGAGATAAATGATGACTTTCTGACGAAAGCGTGGAATCAAGCTTTTCAGCGTCAACCCGATCCTGAAAATGCAGTTGTATCGGCACAAAAAGCCATTGAGAATATTGCTTCAAAGCTTGGGCTTACGAAGGCTACTAGTAAGGTGTACGGCACTCTTCTTGGTGACATAAAAGCGAATCCGCACCTTTATTTCAGTAGGGCGAGGGACGCGTATGATTTACAAAATATTATCACTAAGCAGCCCAAGGACAAATTGAATGTTAACGAACAGTTTGCTAATTGGTTCTGGAGTGGTATGGATCTGATCCAGAAGACAAATCCGGGACGTCACCCTTCTAAAGAAGTCGGAGAATTTAGTTTATCTGCTGAGGCGGCGCAACAGGCGGTAATTATTGCAACAGTGATTTGCTGGTTTATTGAAAGCGGGTCATTTTTTAAGGATGACATTTCCAAAAAACAAAGTAAATAATAGTGATATAATTATTCTCATGTCAAACGCCATAAACGGACAACTCATCACACACGATTCAGAAGGAGCTATCAAGCGCGATTACCTCTATCGCGTTTCCATAAAGGCTCTGATTTATAATGATGCTGGGCAGATTTTGGTTGTTAAAGAGGACGGGCGGTCACTTTGGGATTTTCCTGGTGGCGGAATGGATTATGGTGAAACTTTTGAGTCGGCTTTGAAACGGGAATTATATGAAGAGGTTGGCTATAAGGGCAATCTTCGCTATCAACTTTTTGACGCGTCGGACGAGATTTATATTGAGCGAATTGATGCTAACCAAATTTGTTTTTCTTGTCGTGTGTGGACGGAAAACTTTGATTTTTCAGCTGGCGTCGATGCGGACGAAGTGATGTTTATGGATCCTGAAGAGTTGCGACTCCAAGAGAGCGAGCCGGGCGCGCCGCTTCGATATAAAGTGCATTTGAAGTGGCAGAAATTATGTGGCGCAAAGAGTTTGTCGACAGAATAGTATTGACTTTTTCCATAAAATAGTATAGAATATCAGGTATGGAAAAAAGTACAGGCGGCGTATCTCTTGATTGATATAGCTAATGTATAAGGTTTAACGTATGAAGAAAACTGACAATTACGGCGCCAGAGTTAATATCGAGAATATCGTCGGTGACCCCAGTAAAGTCGATGAGAATTCGCTATTTACACTATTGACCAGATTGGCTATTAAAAAAGGTCGGATTTTTGACATGGGCATAATATTGGCTAGTCGTGATGATAAATATTCGGGACACGTTGAATTAGCGGAGAAGCGTCTCCCTAGTCAGTCCACATCCATACAATCGCCATCTCAGTTTCCATATGATAGGATTGAGTTGCGAAGCTGGCGAGATAAGATGGGTGTGCAGTCTTTCGGCAGAATGAAAGGGGATTTCGACAAGGATGCCTATTTTTCTTCAGATAATGCGGAATATCTCATGAGGCGAGTGGCTGCCGTGGCTGTTGGACTTTGTTTGGAGATGCCTTTACAGGAGCTGGGTTCTGTTGAGGAGTTTTCGGCCGAGGAGCTGGCAGAAGCTTGGCCGAGGCTTAGATACGGAATTTACATTTAATATCGCCATTGCTATAATAACCATATGCATATTATTCTTGGTGGGACGAGTGGGCTTGGATTAGAGATGGCGAAGCAGCTGCGGGAACGTGGCGAGCGTGTGCTGGTTTTAGGCAAGACTCATAATCCGCAGAAGCACGGCGAGGGTTTTCCTCTGGATGTTTATTATTCGGATCAAGTGGAGGCGGCGTCGGCGCGAATTGAGCAGATTTTAAACGGCGATGATATTGATCAATTTGTGTGGGCGGCTGGATATGGCTGGCGCGGCAATTTTGAAGATCAGCCGAGCGTTCGCAGTATGGCGGAAGTTAATTTTTCGGGCGCGTTGCCGCTGGTTCAGTGGGCTTGGCGTAAGATGTCAACGCAGAATCGCAAGTCTGTATTGACGATTATCGGATCTACAAGTAGCGTTAAAGCGCGCTCAGATGAAGCTGTGTACGTTGCGACGAAGCACGCTCAAGCGGGTTTGGCGCGAAGTTTGGGAATGCAGGCGGATGAGCAAAAACTTCCAGTTAGAGTTGCGCTATTTTTGCCCGGTGCTATGAAAACTCCGTTCTGGAATGGGCGCGATCTTCCGGCTGACTATATGTTTTTTAACGATCCTGCGAAAATTGCCACACACATTATCAATGCGATTGATTGTCAGCAGCAACCGTTTTTGGAATGGGCGTTGCCAAAAGGCACGTTGGTTTAGGCTTTCTAAGGTGCTATAATTCAAGCATGACAAATGGTTCGAATAATGATTATTTTGGGGTAAAAGTTGTAGTTATTGGCGGCGGAACGGGAAGTTTCACGCTGCTCTCTGGATTGAAAAAATATACACACAGCATCACGGCGTTGGTCAATATGGTCGACGATGGCGGCTCAACGGGCGTGTTGCGCGATGAATTGGGTGTGTTGCCGGCGGGCGACGTCAGGCAATGCTTGGTGGCGTTAAGTACTTCGCCGAAAGTTCGCGATTTGTTCAATTACAGGTTCGGCGAGGGCAGTATGAAAGGTCACGCGTTTGGCAATTTGTTTATGGCGGCGCTAGAAAAGATGACGGGAAGTTTTGCTGATGCGGTGGAATTGGCTAGCGAAGTTTTGGGCGTCAATGGTCGAGTTTATCCGATTACTCTGGACGATACAACGATGTCGATTAAGCTGAAAGACGGCACGGTTGTTGATGGTCAGCACGCGGCTGAGTCGCTAAAGATTCCGCGCGGCGAGCGTCCGTGGCTAGAGCTTAAACCGCCAGCTACGATTAACCCGCGAGCTCGTCAAGCGATTTTGGATGCCGATTTGGTGGTGATTGCGCCGGGGCTTTTATATGGCAGTTTGGCGCCAGCGTTGTTGGTTCGAGGCGTTACTCGGGCGCTTGCTGAAACGAAGGCGAAGAAAGTCTATGTTTGCAATTTGGTCACAAAACCAACGCAGACTGATGGATTTACCGTGGCGGATTTTGCGGATGAAATTGAGCGATTTTCAGGGGTGAATATGGATTATGTGCTTTACAATAACCATCGCCCGCCAGAGGAATTGATAAAGAAATATGCTCACGACGGCGAATATTTGGTCGAGTGGGATAAGGAATTGCTGAAGAAAAAGCATTATTATGCGTCGGGCAAGCGTTTGATTGCTGATGACGTGTGGGTCAACACGAACTCCACCAGTGACCCATTGGCGGCTCAACGTAGTCTTATTCGTCACGATGCCGACAGGGTAGCACGCGAATTGATGCGGATTTATTTTGCGTAAGACGATTGAGCGTCTTAAAATATTGGCCAAGTATATACTACAAATTCCGGCCGTTATAGTATAATTGAGATAGTCTATCATGAAAGAGCCTCAGTTTTATTTTATTAACTATAAAAATTCAATCGCCGGAGTGGGGGGTGTTGGCACGGTAAGTAGAGACCTCATTGAGTATTATCCTGGTGTGAGATGTATATTTTGGGATGGCACAAAAGCAATAAGAGGTTCTGACGTTGGCATTAATTTAGGGAATGGTGTAAATCATGGCGAAGTCCATTTATTGTTTTTCAAGAAATATCTATGGTCATTACTGCACGGCATAGAGTGTAAAATTAGCGATAAACAACTTAATATAGCCAGGCGGGATTTACGCAAGCAGGTGGCGGTGCTTGTTAACAAGATAGTGCAAGAAATAGGAACGAAAAACAATAGTTTTAATGGTGATATATTTTGGATAAACGATTATACAGCACTGCCTTTGGTGCGAGAATTAAGAGATCATTATGAAAGAGCTACGATAGTATTTAGTTTTAGAACCCCTTTTGGTAGGGAAGGTTTTTACCCTAACATACAACAACCAGACGTTGGCATGTTTGTTGACTTGCTAAATTCTGATCTAATTACCTTTCATAGAAGGTGTGATATGTTAACATATATTAAATTTTTAGAAGAAAATGCGACTGGCGTTATTGATAAAACCAGGGCGGTCGATGATTTTAGTATTTTGATATTGACCAAGGATGGTCATACTGTAGAACTTCTTGTTGTGCCAATGGGTAATAATCTACAGTATCGTCAGAGCCTTGCATATACAAAAGAGGCTCGTGAGATTGTTAAGAAAATACGAAGTGACCATAAAGGCAAGAAGATAATTACTAGTATTAGTAGATTTGAACAAACAAAAGGGGTGGAGTACGAGATTGATTTAGTTAATACTCTAATAAAGAAACATCCTGAGTTGAAGGATAAATTTGTATTTATGCGATATACGTACAGATCTAAAAAGAAGATTGATGACTATGAATATAGTGCTTTGCATGACAGGGTATTAAAAGGAGTGGAAAATATAAATCGTAAATACGGAGGAAAATCGTGGACTCCTATCATATATAGCAATGAGCACAAGCTAACCGACCAGGAGGTTACTGCTGTATTGCAAGCTTCAGACATTGTAATTGTAGCTTCTGTTGCGGATGGATTTAATCATTTAGCGCTTGAGGCAATCCATAGTCAAACGCAGGAAATGCCAAAGGTTCAATTATTGCTTAGTAATATAGGTGCAACTGATTATATAAAAGGATATAACCGATTGAAGCTCAGTCTTGAGGATGATGTTGAAATTCTTTATAAGGCGCTTGTACGATCGGAGAAGGAAGTCAACGTCTCGTACAAGGAGCTTAGAAGCTCGGCTAGTAGGCTTTCCTCTAGGGGTTGGCTCGATACGATCATATCCAGAGCGCAAATAATATCAGAGTCTAAAGGAGGAAAAAGATGAAGTTAGCAATAATTACCCCAGTTAATAGGTATTTAGGTTTCTCTGCGCCGATATCGCCGGTTGAGCAGTTTAATAATGCCATCAAAAACTTTAACGATGTTGAGATGGTGTATGTTGACCCTCAACGAACCTTAGTTTATGGAGATTGTCATAGCAAACCAATCCTCTACGACGACTCCGGCGAAATGTTGGATGCTGACGTTTATTTTGCCTTTTCTCACAGTCCTTTAGATAGACAGATGACAAGATATATAATAAAATCCCTGGAACGTACTGGCGCAAAAGTCATTAATAACTATCGGGCATTGACGGTTGCTGATGATAAGGCTCTTATGGCAATAGAATTAGCGGGATCTGGCTTGCCTATCGCTCAGTCTTTTATCGCATCAGCCCGCTCAAATTCACAGAAGATTATTGACGCCTTGAGGTGTAAGGGTGATTTTATAATTTCAAAAACCAGTGGATTAACTGCAGGCGGTGTTGGCGTTAAGCCTGTGGTTAAAGAAATTAATCATTTAGCGCCAGAGCTATGGTCGTGCAGACTGAGCGAAAGACCAAAGGTCATACAGAATGACCTTGATGCTGGCAATAGTAAGAGAACGGTTGTTCGGACTTATGTTGTGGGGGGACGAGTAGTGGGCAGTTATACAACAACAGGGTATGGCGTAGTTAACTGTGCTGGATTAACAAGAGAATCAAAAGCCGTGCAATATAGTCTATCGGTTGACGAGGCAAATATTGTTCTAGCTGCTGCTGCGACTGTGTATTCAAGTGGCTTTTGCAGAGTTGATTGTGTGGGCGGCAAAAACTTTTCAATTCTTGAGGTTAATCCGGTAGCCAGGATTGATGCGTCGGATTATGGTATAGACGTGCCGTGTGCTATCATAAAATATGCGAAGGAATTATGCGTTGAATGAAAATTGACAATAGTTTTCCAACTGTTTTTTGGGGCAAAGACAAGTCGACGAAAGCTCAATTTTGTCCGTGCGAAGAGATTTTCGACTCCTCGCCTGTGACATCGTGTATGGTTTGTGTAGTTCATGAAAATAAAATACTTCTGGCCAAGCCACCGCGTGGCTGGGGTTTGCCAGGTGGCCGTATGGAATTAGGAGAAACACCAGAAGATTGTGCGCGGCGCGAGGTGTATGAGGAAACATCCGTTGAACTAAATTCTCTAAAATTGATTGGTGCTTGGCATATTGAAAAGCTATTTCATTCTGAATATAACGGTAGATACCCTGATAGGGCATATCAGCTGCTTTTTCTGGCTGATGTAAAACGAATAGATGATTTTGTAGCTTCGCACGAATCGTCAGCCAGGGAGTTTGTGGAATTTGATAAAGTACAAGACTATCACCATGATTTTGCTAATTTTGCTGAGATTATGAGATACATTAGGAAGTGTATAATATGAGTGAGCTAATTTTTATGAGACACGGTAATCATATACCTGACAGCGACGACAATGAACTATTTTCTGGTCTTACCAGCTCTGGGTGTGATGAGATGCGATTGATTGGCTCTAGGCTAGTGCAGCAGGAAATGAAAGCCTATACAGTCAATAATGACAGATCGCTCGGTTCGGTAGCTTTAGCGTTGGATCCTGAAATTACTAATGGTGCTCTTGCAGAAGAGGTTAGTTCTTTGGTGGGGTGTGGAAAAATAAAAGTCGATAACAGACTGCAATATCTGGAGCATGAGAACCCTGTGTTTCAAGAAGGTTTAGAGGAAGCCTTCTTTGCTGGCGAATGTCTAAAATTTTTTGTTAAGGAGTCAGATCGTTTCTTGGGAGTTAGCACCTATTCTTGTATGGCTTCAAATATAGCGGATATTATTACTGAATATACAGACTCTTTGTTGTGCGCTCGCGAATTCTTTTACCCTTCCTTTAGGGCAAAGATGACCCACCTTAAATTAGGTGAAAAATTATCTATGCATTATGTCGATTATTACTGTTCGGAGGTGGAATTGAATCCAGATGCGCGTATTCAGACGCAAACAGTAGAAATAAGAGGGTCAAATTATAGGCTTACCGATGAATATGGCCACCTAGATTTTAATGACAATGATATAATAGTAATCAAGGAGGGTTTATAGTAGATGGCTAAGTTAATAGATAAAATTAAATTTAACGAGATTGAATTCCTGATGTTCGTACTGGATGAACTTGCTGATGAATTAAGTAAAGATGGTAAGGATGTAATTAAGTTGACTCTTGGTAAGGCGCAGGAGCCTTTACATCCTAGAATTGTGTCAGCATGGGTGGATGCCGTCAAAGATGAGAATAAAAGAAATCTTGTGTATCCAGAAGGTTTGCCAGAGTTGCGCCAAAAGATTGCTGAATGGTATCAGAGTCTAGGGAATAATGTTAAGAAAGAAAATATCCTAATAAACACTGGCACTAGCCCATTCTTTAAGGATCTATTTAGGCTTTTAGTAGAAGAAAATGACGAAATACTATTGCCTGAACCATACTATTCGGTGTACTATGTTTGCGCTCTGTTAACAGGAGCAAAAGTAAAGTATTATCATGTCGATCCGGCAACTCTAAAGATTGATATGGATGATTTTCGTGCAAAATACAATCCTGAGAAAACACGATTTGTAATAATGTGCAGTCCGGGTAATCCCTACGGCAATATTCTAAGCGCGAAAGACTATCAAGAAATAATTAATATTACGTCTTCTAACACATATCTTTTGTCGGATGAGATATATCGAAACACTGGATTCAGGGCAGATGTAACTTCCATTTTAGATGTAGCTACTAAAAAAGATATAAATAGCCGCATTATTATAACTAATTCTTTCTCCAAAGGCTTCAGAATGTATACTGCTCGTGTAGGTTTTGCTATTCTGCCAGATAAACTATTGTTGCCTTATCGAGTAATGTTGCAGCACGCATTATTAGCTACAAACCCCACAGAGCAATTTGCTTGTATTGAGGCATTAAACCATCTTGATGAGGTAAAAAAATTAGCACAAATATACTCTGATCGTAACGATTATGTCGTAAAAAAGCTTGCTGGAATTGACGGCGTAAAAGTAATTCCGGCAGAGGGTGGCTTTTATCTCGTGGTAATGTGTGGTGATTTTATGGCACAGAATAATATATTTACAAGCTTTGATTTAGCAAAAGATATTCTTGAGAAAACAGGTGTTGCTGTTGTACCTGGATCGGATTTTGGTGTTCCTAAGGGCTTGCGTATATCCTTTACACACCTTAGATTTAATGAGGCTATTGATAGACTAAAGCAATATTTCAGTAGAACATAGGAAGATAACGTAGATTATACGATAAGAAAGGGTGAGTATGAAGATAGCCATTATTGGACAAGGTTATGTGGGCAAAGCAATTAAAGAACTGGTAGAAAACCATTATGAGATAGTAACTTATGATCCTAAATTAAACCTAGACTATCCAAAAGAAGATATAGATAAATGCGAGCTTGCTATTGTCTGTGTTCCTACTCCTATGAGTGAGGACGGCACGTGCAATACGTCTATAGTAGAGCACGCTATAAATAGGCTGAACAATCCTCATATACTAATAAAGTCAACTATATCGCCAGGAACAACGGATTACTTGCTAAATAAAACGGGTAAAAATATTTCATTCTCCCCGGAATATATTGGAGAAAGTACCTACCTTAACCCCATACATGAAAGTATAAAGGATACGAGATTTTTCATAGTTGGAGGCAACACTGGCGAAGCTGAATATTTATTTAATATATTTGAGCCCATACTGGGGCCGCATACTCAATATTTTCAGTGTACACCCACTGAAGCTGAGATTGTAAAGTACATGGTTAACTCTTTTCTTGCTACGAAGGTCACGTTTGTCAATGAATTCTACGAAATCTCGCAATTGTATGGTGTGGATTGGCATAAGGTGCGCGAGGGGTGGCTGCTTGATGAGAGAATAGGGCGATCATTCTCTAGTGTATTTGCAAACAGCAGAGGCTTCGGAGGCAAGTGCTTGCCTAAAGATGTCAATGCTATAGTTGCTGCAAGTGAGGCTAATGGCTATATTCCAAAATTGTTGAAGCAAATACTGGATAGCAATAGCTACTTTCAGAGCAAAAAATAACTTTTTAGCCTCACATATTCTATGATGGCGAATATTTAGTAGAGTGGGATAAGGAATTGCTGAAGAAAAAGCATTATTATGCATCGGGCAAGCGTTTGATTGCTGATGACGTGTGGGTCAATACGAACTCCACCAGTGACCCATTGGCGGCTCAACGTAGTCTTATTCGTCACGATGCCGACAGGGTAGCGCGCGAATTGATGCGGATTTATTTTGCGTAGATTCCAGGGCTTGATAATTTCCCATTACTATGATATAATGCAAAGGTTGTGTCAAGTGAAAATTGTATTTCGAACGAAAAAGAGATTATACCCGCAGAAGAGGTTTTTCATGAATCATGCCGTAAGGTTTTAGATAGCTATATTAGTTGTACTGAAGGTGAGCGCGAGGATTTTAAGGATCATGCTTACCGAGTACATAAAATCGTAAAAGCATATACGGGTGATGATTTACCTCCAGAGGCGGCTTCGCTGTCGTTGATTCATGACGTTGCTGATAGAATGTTTAATAAAGAGAGCACAAAATATAACGATGTGTGGGCCAGGAATGCCGCAAATGCACTCTATGAGTTTATGGATGATGAAAATATTAGCCATGATCAGTTGGAATATTCCGCAAGTTTACTGGCTGATATGGCTAAAATTGAACAAAGTGCGGCTCATCATCGCAGGCAGATGGCTAGAATTGCCAAAGAAGAGTCTAATGAAGATTATCGAAAAATA
The DNA here is from genome assembly GCF_022828375.1 of Candidatus Nanosynbacter sp. TM7-053. Lineage (GTDB taxonomy): Bacteria > Patescibacteriota > Saccharimonadia > Saccharimonadales > Saccharimonadaceae > Nanosynbacter. The sequence goes on along the minus strand of NZ_JAJQJX010000001.1, from coordinate 207,884 downwards.
TACTCCTTGGTTGCCGAGCGACATATGGGCAAGGTTTCTCCTGAGCAGTGGGCGATTGCTCAGCCACTTCTAGACCTTGATCATATGAGATTAGAGATGGATAAGGTTAATATCGAGGCGTTTATAATAAAAGGTGCTGAGATAATGGATAATTTGCAGCATCCGTCGTCAAAGAGAGCATCTGCAGTTTTACAGGATGTGTTGGAAGCTGAGTCATTCTATGCTCCAATTCTTGAGGCGATGGGATATGAGGCTTTTGCTGCAGAGCTGCGTAGCGTAGCTAAAATTAGGCGACTAATTGGTCAAGGCAAGGAAGACCTTGTTAAAAGTGCTAAAGAGATACAAGACAGGGTTCTACAGGTCGGCATGGACAAAATTGCAGACAAGATATTTGGTGTGAATGACGGTACTATCAATTACGCTATTCGTAAAGATGAGGATTCCGGTGAATATTCTACTCACATGGGGGAATTTGCGGCTGACACCAAATATGGCAATATGGTTGCTGGAAACTGGCGTATTAAAACTGTAGGATCGCTTGCGGATAAACTTAAGGGCGGTGACGGAATTATGGATATTGTCGGTATGATGGTGATATCTAGAGATCGTGAAACGACAGCTTGTGATTTTGCGCATTTTATTGCTGATAGGTTGAAGGAGTTTAGACCAGTATGTGCTCGGAGTAAAAACAGACCTGTATATATCCAGGGGACTAAAGAATATGTTGATGCCGTGGAGCAGAATCTTCGTGAACTGGGTGTTGATTCGGATGAGTATCTGGTAAAAATTGATACCGATGAAAAATGTGAACAACGAGGATATCCTATTTATGAAATATCTAAAGTGACGTTCGTTGTGGTTGTTGACGATGTTGAGATCCCGGTTGAAATACAGTTTATTACAAAAGACGAGCGATGCCGTGCGCGTACAGGCGAAGTATCTCATATTGCTTATAAATACCTACAGTCTCAGGGTTTTGGTAAAGACTATCTAGAAAAAGAAACGGCTCGCCAGCGTTACGATAGAATGACGATAATCAATCTTGCGAAAGAGGTCTTAGGCGCGCTACACAAGCGACGCTACGATATGATAAATAGTAAGATTACGGGTAAACTTGGGCTTAATCCGAAATCTCTGTCTAATGAAGATAAGTTTATTGAGAGTCTGATTGATCTACGGGCTGACAATTAATGACTTGCGCGTGATATAATCATACTAATGACGACTTACTATACTGACGGCTCTGCTTCGCCAAATCCCGGTCCAGGTGGGTTTGCGGTTATTCGTGATCTTCAGCCTTATATTTTGGGGTCGGAAGATGGCGATACCACCAATATTCGCATGGAGGGCAAAGCTTTAATCGCGGCATTAAAAGACGCTAATGGCGCGCCGTGCGTGATTTATTCTGATAGTGAATTTTGGATTAACGTAGTTACCAAGTGGGCGCCGGGCTGGGAAAAGCGCGGTTGGACGAAGAAGGGTGGCGATATTAAAAATCTGGATATTGTGCGTGAACTATACGAATTATATTCAAACTCTCAAGCGGATTTGCGTTGGGTGCGCGGTCATGAGGGCGATGAAGGAAACGAATTGGCTGATGAATGGGCTAATCGGGCGCGTGAAGGCGAGAGATTAGCTAAATAACTGCTAGCGACATCTGGTAAAAATTGCTATACTAGAAAAATGGAAGAAGTGAGGGAAACGACTGATATTTTTTTGTGGGCAAATCAAAACGATGCAAAGAAGAATGATTTACAGATAGAGCTATTCTTATTTAGCAAAAATTACACGCCGTATTTTATGCCGATAAAAGGCGATGTTGAGCAGCAACTCAGACCGCTGTTCTTGTTTGATTATATCAATCAGGTCAATTTGGGTGCAGGCACTGGACTGAGTGTTCGCGATTATGAATTGAGCGAATCGGAAGATAATGTTTTATTGAGGACTGATCTGGAAAAGGTTGGGCGAGCTGAAATGCTGATTCATTTGATTGAACATGAGCGCCACGACATCGTGGAGTTTTCGGAAACCGAGCACGAATTCAAGCGTATGAAGGGAATCGTGGCACGATTTACCGATCCGAATAATCCTGATGCAGTATTTTATACGGTTAAGCTAATCCAGCAAGGTCAGACACTGAAGAGTGCGTTGGCTTGGGAATTTTCTGATGGCAAATTTGGTTCGTTTAATGCGGAGGTTGGTTTTAAGGTTCCGGATGATAATCAAGTTTTGATTGTCGGTAAAGATATTTTTGCGTTTAATCCTGGAAAATTTGAGCGAATGTTTGGCTATGAATATAAAAAGCAGGTGATTGCTGATAAAAAAGTAGCGGAAATTGAGAAGGAATATAAGCTAAGTTTTCCAGAGGGAATGGATCTTAACGCGTTGGTGAAGGAGCGCAAAAAGACGATTAATAAATTGCAGAAATTGGAAATCGGTGCGGTTAAACAGGAAGACGTTTTGGACTATGCTGATGAGATGCAATTGGAATTGATGAGCGATGATAATGGCGCGATTATTATCATGGACGGCAATGATTTGGATATGTTCGTAAATCTCATTAACGAGGATTATATCGAGAGTAAAATCACGGGCAAGCGTTACGAAATTAAGTCGAAGAAGCTGCTCGGCGAGCCAGAAGGCGAACCGCCACGGGGCTAAAATGGATCAAGAATTAGCGCTGGCTATTCTGCTGAGTGGTCGGTCGGCGTTGCTGACTGGTGCGGCTGGAACGGGTAAAACTCACCTGTTGAATACTTTTATTGCGCAGGCGCGAAAACGCGGTAAAAAGGTATCGGTAACAGCGACAACTGGTCTGGCGGCGACGCATCTTGGTGGCAATACGATTCACAGCTGGAGTGGCATTGGCGTGAGTGATAATTTGCCGAACAATTTTTTTGAACGATTGTCAAAAACGCGGCGTGATGTTATTTCCAAAACTGACGTGTTGATTATTGACGAGATTTCGATGCTTCACGATTTTCGGCTGGATATGATTGATAAGGTTTTAAGAACCGTTAGGGAAAATGATCAGCCGTTTGGCGGTATTCAGTTGGTGATGAGTGGCGATTTTTTCCAATTGCCGCCAGTGAATCGTCCGAACGAGCAGGGCGGCGGATTTGTGGTTTATTCTGATGCTTGGCAAGAACTTCAGCCGGCGGTTTTGTATTTGGAGCGACAATATCGTCAGAATGATGAGCAGCTTTTGGAGATTCTGACCGCTCTAAGAACTGGCGATGTTAGGCGACGTCACGTCGAGGCGTTGCTGGCGCGTACGGAAATTGAGCCGCCAGATGGTGATATCACAGAACTACACACCGTAAACGTCGACGTTGATGATATTAATATTCAAAAATTGGCGGAATTGCCTGGTGAAGAGCGTTCGTACCAGCAAACGACGACGGGCTCGAAAATTTATGTAGAGAATCTGCAAAGGTCAGTTTTGGCTCCAGAAAATTTGGTGATTAAGCTGGGCGCGTTAGTGATGGCGGTTAAAAATTCGCCGCAAAAATTATATGCCAATGGAAGTATCGGCACGGTCGTGGATTTTGAGCCGCTGACGGAATATCCGGTTGTTGAGTTTCGAGATGGTCGTCGGGTGACGATGGTGCCGGATGTTTGGGAATTGCGAGACGGAGAGCGCAAACGAGCGAGTATTTCTCAGGTTCCGCTGCGTTTGGCGTGGGCTATAACGGTTCACAAAAGTCAGGGAATGACACTGGATGCGGCTAAGATTGATCTGAGAAAGGCGTTTGTTGAAGGTATGGGTTATGTGGCTTTGAGTCGCGTGCGAGATTTGGACAATTTATATCTATACGGAATTAACCGTAGGGCGCTGGAAGTTTCTCCTGATGCGCTGGCAATTGACGAGGTCTTGAGGCAGGCAAGTAGAGAGTCTGTTGAGAGATATAGGGACGTGGTCCTTAGATCTTATTAGTAGTTTATTGAAGAGGGCGTTGGAGCTTATCACTATTGATTTATTGAGGATTATTTACTATACTGACGCTAAGAACCACCGGAACTAAATCGCCTTAATTGAGCGGTTCGCCGGTGTTCTTTTTATTGTTAAAAGCGTATACTAGTTTGCCTTTCAGCTGTAGGCTGGCCTGAAATAACTTTAAGTGCTAATCCATTGCCTAAAACTATTAAATAGCGTAGACCTACATCAACCCAACACTAGGCTTTTCCACAAAAATGTGGAAAAGTTTTTATTTGACGTAAAAATGGGTAAAAAGTCAAAAAAAGGGCTTGCAAGTGGGTAGCTGTGGGTAGTATAGTGGAGTCAGTGGAACGAAAGTTGATGGAAAATCACCAACAAAAACAAACATCCACTGTAAAAAACAACTAATCTACCACGAAGGAAGGACGACGTGCAGACAGATTACTTTGAGCGTAAGTTGGACGACAAGCGACGCTTGACGATTCCGGCTGAACTCAGGGCAGAATTTGCATCAGGCGTCGTACTAACTCGCGGGTTTGGCAAATATCTCCACTTATATCCACAGCAAATCTGGGATCGGGAAGTGGAAAGCGCTCTAACGGGAAGTATTCTGGATGAGCGGGTTGCCGACCTGAACGTTAAATTCCGACGAGGTAAAACCGCATCGGCGCTCGACCAAAAACAAGGACGAGTGACGATTGAGCAGCATTTGCTAGACTACGCTGGAATTAACAGAGAAGTCGTTGCTGTGCGAGCGGGGGAATATTTTCGGCTAATAGCGGCCGAGAATGCGGAATAGTAGATTAGCTAAGCACTTTAACAATTAAAACCTCTCGAGATCAACTATCTGGGTATTTGAAAATGGCATGTGGCAATTTGCTCCACATTAAAAACGGCAACGCACCTTCCTCAAACACCTCCCAAAAAAAACTCCACCTCACACATAAGTCTCTTTGGAAAACATGGTTGTTACTGACAATCAACAAATTTCCACTCTTAAGACAACAAAAACAAACAAAACACAAATACAAAAAAGCCAGAATTAAATATCCAGTTAGGTGATCTCGAGCATTATTTCTGTATAATGGAATAATGATGAGTATTAAAGAACATCCACCACAGTCGGAAGAGTCTCAGACGGGCGAACCGATGCATGTTCCCGTACTTTTGGAGATAACCCTTAGCAAGCTGCAGCCAGTCGAAGGCGAGTCGTATCTCGACTTGACGGCTGGCTATGGCGGCCATGCCAGGGCATTCTTAAATAGGACGGATAATTACTTGGACTCAGTGTTGGTCGATCGTGATGAAAACGCGATTAAGACATTGGGCGATTTGGCTGAAAAAGGCGTAACTTTAATTCACAAAGATTTTGTGAGCGCAGCGCAAGATTTGGTCAAGCAGGGGCGTAAGTTTGACGTGATTTTGGCTGATTTGGGGGTGTCGTCACCACAGCTTGACAGAGCAGAGAGAGGTTTTTCGTTCAGATTTGACGGTCCGCTTGATATGCGGATGGACAATCGGACGGAAATCACAGCAGCGGATATTGTCAATTCATATTCGGTTGATGATTTGACGCAGCTGATCATTCGTTACGGTGAGGAAAATCCCGGACGAGCAAGGCGAATTGCGCAGGCAATTGTAAAAGCTCGACCAATTCAGGGAACGACTGAGCTGGCTGATCTGATCAAGCAAACCGTTGGTCGCGGTAGTATGAAGCATCATCCTGCGACTCGTACCTTTCAGGCGCTACGCATTGAAGTCAATCATGAGCTTAAGCTGATTGAAGAGCTATTGCCACTTTTGCCACGCTTACTTAATAAGGGCGGGCGAGTAGGAATAATTAGTTTTCATAGCTTGGAAGACAGATTGATCAAGCGTTACTTTTCGGAGCAAGCAACGGCTGGCTATGAGGCTGAGCTGATTGTTCCAGAGAAAAAACCGGTGTCTGGAGCTGAAGATGTTCACAATCCGCGTAGTCGAAGTGCAAAGTTTCGATACGCCGTGAAAAAATAAAACAAAAAGAAGGAGGCACAATATGCCAATCCACATCAAAGTAGAATTCCAGAATACAGACAAGCCAGAGGCTGTTTCAGTACGCCGCGGCTAGACTAAAGCGTATTCCGGAATATACCTTAGAAAAACCAGCCTGTCTTTAACGGGCGGGCTGGTTTGTTATGCTAAATACAAATATAAACATAAAAGATAGAGACAAATGACAAACACCACCACATTTACTTCACGACGTTCACACGGTCAATTGCGCCGAAATCAGAATTCTACACGTTTTCAGTCTCAGGTCAAACTTGGTCCTGTTGCTCATACAGTGCTAGTTGCATTGATGGTTACAGTACTGGGCTTGATTTATCTTACTCAGGCAACCAGACTTACAGCTTACGGCTATGAAGCTCAGAGTCTGGATACAAAAATCACCGAACTAAGCGCAAAAAAGTCAGAATTGGAAGTGCAGAATGCACGCTTGACAGCGTTAGAGAAGGTGAAGAATAGCAATGTCGCTTCAGCTATGACGACAACTGAAACGCATTACGCTCAATAGTGATATAATAAGATAAGCAATATGCAGCGGCTTATTCGTTCAAGAACTGGTTGGTTAGCCATCGCTTTACTAGTAGTGATGGCGGCTTTTGTGTTGCGATTATTTCAATTGCAGATTTTGCAATATGGCAAATATACGGAGTTGGCGCGAGCGAGTCAGCAGCGTCAATTTATCATTCCTGCAGAGCGTGGGAAAATTTACATGATGGACGGGAAAACGCCAGTTCCTGTAGTACTTAATCAGGCGGTTTATACGGTGATTGCGGATCCGCAGTCGATTGATGATAAAGAGCGAAATCAGCTTGTTGATAGTCTGAGGGAAATTGCTGGCGGCGAAATGACGGAAAATGTATCTGAACGGCTCAATAATAAAAAGTCGCGCTATGAAGTTTTGGCGAAGAATATTACCAGAACTCAAGCGGAAAAATTGAAAAAGAAAAACTTTGCGGGTGTGCTATATCAACAAAGTTCTATTCGAAATTATCCTGAGGGCGAACTGGGCGCGCACGTGCTTGGATTTGTGAATGCGGCTGGCGAAGGTCAATATGGCGTCGAAGGTTCTTTGAATAAGCAGCTTAAGGGTCGGGACGGACTATTGCAATCTGTAACTGACGTGAGGAATATACCTTTGACGGTTGGAAAAAATAATATGCGAATCGAGGCGAAATCTGGCGACAATTTGGCGCTGACGGTGGACAGGAATATTCAAAGCCAGACTGAATTGGCGTTGAAAAAAGGAGTCGAAGCAGCTGGCGCCACTGAGGGAAGTGTGATTGTTATGAATCCGAAAAACGGTCAGGTTTTGGCAATGGCGAATTATCCGACTTACAATCCAGCGGATTTTGCCAAGCAGAAAAATGGGTCGGTGTTTGTAGATAGCGCGTCGATGGTGCCATTTGAGCCGGGATCGATTATCAAGTCCTTTAGTTTCGCTACGGCAATTGACAAGGGCGTTATTACTCCGTCCAGCACGTATAATAATACCGATTGTATTAAAGTCGCTGACCGCACGATGTGTAATGCTCTGAGGGGTTTGGGTGGCACGATGACGATTCAAGGTGCGTTTAACAATTCGCTCAACGTCGGCACTATTACCGCGATTCGAAAATTAGGAAATGGCTCGCAGATTAATTTGCCGGCTCGCCAGACTTTGTATGAATATTATCACGATAAATTTGGCTTTGGCGCTAAAACTGGAATTGAGCTGGGCGAGGCTTCGGGCTATATTTACCCGCCGGATAGCGCTGAAGGAAATGAGGTTCGTTATTCGGCTATGACTTACGGTCAGAGTATGAACTTGACTATGGTTCAAGTCGCGGCTGGATTTTCGTCGCTAGTTAACGGCGGTCAATACTACAAGCCAACCATTCTCGTTGGCACAATTGACGAATCTGGCAATTTGAAACCGTCGGAAAATAAAGTTATTCGCCAAACTGTAAGCGGTGGCACGTCATCGCAGATGCGAACGATGCTAACGACGGCGCGCCGATCTTCATTCTTATCAAAGAGTGACAAATCTGGCTATGAAATTGGTGGAAAAACTGGTACTTCTGAAGCGGTGGTTAATGGCGCTTACACACAGAAGGAAACGATTGCTACATATATTGGTTATGGCGGTGGAAAAAATGGCGCCGAATATGTCATAATGGTACGTGTAGCGGCTCCGGGAAAAGGGATTAATTTGCAAGGAAATCTTCACGCTGGACCAATTTTTACAGATATATCCAACTGGATAATTGATTATATGAAAATAGCACCAAAGGAATAAATATGGGAATAGCTTTACAAACAATGACCAATGAATTGACGCACGTGTTTTTGCTGAGCGTCGGCGCGTTTTTACTAGCGATGTTTTTAACGCCAATTTATACGTTTTTCGCTTATCGATATCGCTTCTGGAAGCGCCAAAGGTCGGAGAGTACTGACGGGAAAAAGCTGAAGATTTTCGCCAAATTCCAAGCGGCAAAATTGCGGCGGAACATCCCGACGATGGCTGGGGTGATTGGCGTAATTTCAATCTTTGTGGTGACGATTTTCTTCAATTTAGACCGAGCACAGACCTGGCTTCCTCTGGCGGCGTTGGTTGGTGGCGGAATTGTTGGGCTAATTGACGATATTATCAATCTGCGTGGTTTGGGTGGCGGCGCGGCTGGGCTTCGTAGTCCAGTGAAGTTTGCGCTGATTACGTTGATTGGCGTGGTACTTGGTTGGTTTTTCTTTGCCAAACTGGGCGTGGCGAGTTTTCACGTGCCGTTTGTGGGCGAGGTGAATATTGGTTGGTTGATAGTTCCGTTGTTTGCATTTGCGGTGGTGGCTACTGGTAACGCTGTTAATATTTCTGACGGAATGGATGGATTGGCGGGTGGACTGCTCAGTATTAGCTTTGGTGCGTTTGGTGTAATTGCTTTATTGCAACAACATGTTATATTGGCGGGATTCTGCTTTACGGTTGTTGGTGTGCTTTTGAGCTATTTGTGGTTCAATATTTATCCAGCTCGATTCTTCATGGGCGATGTTGGAAGTTTCGCTTATGGCGCGTGTTTGGGCGTTGTGGCAATGCTGACCGACTCTTTGCTCCTACTTCCTGTGATTGGCTTGCTATTTGTAATTGAGGCGGGATCAAGCTTGACTCAAATCGTCAGCAAGAAGCTGTTTAAGAGAAAGGTCTTCTTATCTGCGCCGATTCATCATCACTTGGAGGCGATTGGTTGGCCGGAAACTAAAGTGACGATGCGCTTCTGGGTTATTGGCTGCGTGATGGCGTTTATCGGCGTGATGCTGGCGCTTGCTGGAGGTCATATTGCGTAATTCGGTCGCCAAAAATCGTCAATCTATCGCTCAGCCGGTCCGAAGCCACCGGCCGATGTATCAAATTGTACTTTATATGGGGCTTTTGTTGCTACTTGGGCTGATTGTTATGTATGCGTTGGGACCGCAACGCGCCAACGTGATGAATTATGCTTATGGCACGAATTATAGCGATACGTATTTCTTTGGCAAGCAGCTGACGAGTGTGCTTATTGCTGTCGTGGCTTTTTCTGCGTTTTATTTTACGCCGTACAAATGGTTTACTGGTGAGAGATCAAAATACATTCTCTACGCTGGATTTGCGCTATGTATTTTACTATTTCTCTCAGGCGCGGTACTTCATTTGTCGTTTGCGCAAGAAACTAACGGCGCGTATAGATGGTTTTATCTGGGAGGATTAGGTAGCTTTCAACCAGCAGAGTTACTTAAATATGGCGTGCTATTGTTTTTGGCGGGATTTTTAGGGCGTCGCTCACAACAGGGAAAATTGAATGACATCCAAGAGACTATCATTCCGCTGGGCATTATTTCCGGATTATCGCTGCTGATGATTGTGTTTTTACAAAAAGACTTGGGAACGGGAATTTCGTTGATAGCGATTATCTTATCAATGATTTTAGTGGCTGGAATTGATTGGAAGATTTTCAAGAAGATTCTGGCGATTGTTGCGCTTTGTGGTTTGGTGATGATTTTTACGTCGCCACACCGAATTGAGCGCGTGATGACTTTCGTGCAAGGCGATAGTCATAAAGGGACGAGTAGCCAGGAAAACAAGAATTATCACATCCAGCAGGCTAGAATTGCGATTGGTTCTGGCGGGCTTCTGGGGCTTGGAATTGGAAAAAGCGTTCAGGCGACAGGATACCTCCCAGAGGCGACTAATGACTCTATTTTTGCCGTCATGGGAGAAACTTTCGGGTTTGTTGGATTGATGGCTATATTGGCGCTGTTTACGGCGCTACTCTTGTCAATTTTACATGTTGCAGCGAGGTTGCCAGACGTGACTCTGCGACTAATTGTGGCGGGAATTTTTGGCTGGATCGCGTCGCATGTAATATTGAATATTGCTGCAATGACAGGGTTGGCGCCGCTTACTGGAATCCCATTGCCATTATTAAGTTATGGCGGTACAAGTATGTTGTTTATCGCGGCAGCACTGGGTTTAGTTTTCCAAATTTCCAAATATACGTCACATAAAGCATTAGAGGAGGGTGAAAGTGGCCAAGATCTTAGCGGTCGGCGGCGGCTCAGGCGGACACGTTACGCCAGTGGTAGCCGTATTTAGAGAATTACAGAAAACTGGTGATCACGAGCTTCGTTTTTGGTGCGATAAAAAATTTGGCGCCAGCGCACGCGGGATTTTTGCTAAGTTCGACGAGCGTATTCCGGTCGATTTGATTATTGCTGGAAAATTACGCCGATATCACGGAAAAAGCATCTCATTTCATCTACATCCGTCAATTTTATTCCCAAATTTGCGCGACGGTTTTAAGGTGATGGTTGGATTTTTTCAGAGCTTGTTTAAGCTTATGAAGTGGCGTCCAGATGTTATTTTCATTAAGGGCGGATATGTTTGTCTGCCGGTTGGCTATGCGGCTCGGCTATTAAGGATTCCGTTGGTTTTGCATGATTCTGATGCGCATCCAGGTTTGACGAATCGCTTATTGAGTCCCTTCGCAAAAGCTATTGGCACGGGCGCGCCGCTTGAATATTACAATTATCCACCAGAAAAAGCTTCATATGTTGGCATTCCTGTTGCGCCAGAGTTCCATCCATATTCTGAGGCTGAGAGGAAAGAACTGAAGGAAAAATTGGGATTTAATGTCAATAAACCGCTGGTTGTTATCACTGGCGGTGGACTCGGAGCAGGCCGAATTAATTCCGCGATTGTAGCAATTAGGGAGAACCTGCTTGCTGAGGCTTCGGTATTTTTGATATCGGGAAATCAGCAATATGAAGAAATCCTCGAGCAAACCGATGAGCGAGAAGGCTGGCGGCTGCAGGCGTTTGTCCATAACGGAATGGCGGAAGTTTTGGCGGCGGCGGATATAGTTGTGACCAGGGCAGGGGCGACCACCCTTTTGGAGTTGGCGGCGCTACATAAACCGACAATCATCATCCCTAATGGTCATTTGACGGGCGGGCATCAATTGAAAAACGCTAAGGTTTATCAGGACGCATTGGCGGCGTTGATAGTTTCCGAAGATGAACTGGATAAGGACAATCAAATCTTGGCACGAAAAATAATTGGCGTATTAAAATCTCAGAAAATTCTTAAAGGTCTGGGCGATAATTTCGGTAAATTTGCCAAGCCAAACGCGGCTAAAGATATGGCGAAGATTATTCTTACTACGGTGCGAAGGCAGGGTAGGCGAAAGTGAAATTCCCCTTCTCTAAGAAAAAATCGGACGAAAATCTAAGTCGTCGAGAAATCGCGGCGCGTCGTCGGACTGAGAATTACGAGGATTTGCCCGCCCAATCGTATCGTCGGAACAGGACGCTTAATAGCCGCCAAACATCATCCCCTTTGGAGACTTCTGAGAGGCTCGAGACGCACGAATTGGTGAAGAAACGCCGCCGTGTAATGCGGAAAATGCTTGCGACTGCGGTAAGTCTGCTTATTGTGATATTCCTTTTGTTTCAATTGACAATCAATATTTCAATCCGAACTCCCGACGCAAAAAGTTCCAGTAACGCTAATAAATACGTGAGCGTTCTTAATGAATATTACAGTGCTCATCCAGCGGAGAGGTTTCGGTTTTTCCTCAATAATAATGATCTCAAGCAATTCTTTTTACAGAAAGCTCCTGAAGTAAAAAACATTCGCGTGGAGGGAGATTTTCTGGCGCGATCAGCCGTTAAGTTGACGTTTCGGCAGCCGGTGGCTCAGTGGTCTTCCGGAGATAAGATTTATTTTGTTGATGATAGCGGCGTTACTTTTGAGCGGAATTATTTTACCGCGCCCACGGTTGCTGTTCGTGACGAGAGTGGTCTGCCAACCAGAGGCGGTCAAGAAGTTATCAATCGTCAATTCTTGAGTTTCCTTGGTCAAGCTGTGTCTGAATTTTCGCAACATAAAATGAATGTTTCAGAGGTTATTCTGCCGGCTAATACTGTACGCCAAGTCTGGTTTAAGGTCGAGGGCAGGGAGACCCAGATTCGTATGACGGTAGATAGGTCTGCTCAAGCTCAGGTTAAACAGGCGATAGCTACTTTGAGTTATTTGGATAATAACGGCGCGAAGCCAGGGTATATAGACGTTAGGGTAGATCAAAGGTCGTTCTATAAGTAGGGGCGGTCAACTTCTCTTTTGGATAGAGTAAGTTCTCTTTTTGTTCTATTTCTGTATGGTGTAGAAAATATATATAACAATATAAAAATATGCAAAAGTCAAATAATCGCAAAATGATAAGCTAGGGGAGTAGGGCAATAAAAATATAAAAATGTCAAATAATATAAAATGCAATTGTGGAAAACTCAATGAGCTTGCGGCGCGCATACTTAGAGTCTATATTGATGTAAAAATATCAATGTAGCACTCCGGCGTATATAGTGCTGGAATTAAAAAAATATTTTTTTAAGTTCGTATTTTGTTGGTGCATATTTTTATAAAAGACGGTATGTTTTATGGGGTTGTATGTAATAGAGAATCCCCTAGCCGAATTACCAGAAAAAGTTCGTTTTATAAGGTGTTAGCGAATATATATAGACATATGTATATTCATCTTTGTGTGGTATTTATTATTGCGTAAAAGGTACATTGTGCGACATTAAAACTATATCTAAAACACGACTATTCCATCGTCTTTCTTCGCGATAAATTTATCTCATTTTTACCAAATCAACCCACTTGTCGTTTACCATTTTATAAACCGCCCTATTTGCTGGCTTGGTACGTTTTATGCTGTATATTGGTTTATTTGCATTTGGCTCGGATTTATAATTTATGCTTGTATTGCGCAAAATTTATCAATATAAATACCCAGCCGGATTCGGCTTTATGTATGCTTAAAAATGACTAATAATTAGTTCGTATTTTGTTCTATTGTTTTTTAATCGCTAGTTTTGCGAAAGAGCTTGGGTGATTCTGTGCTTAATTATTTCACTATTCCATTCGCCCGCCTTAAATCGCAGTAGGGGCATACCCCTGCCTTATTTTGATTGCCAGTAAAATGCGCCTTATCAAAATCCTGAAAATGATAATTTACTATATGGCGTCGCGCCGCACATAAATAGAACCCGCCCCCATTTTCAGAAGGCGGAAGTAGGTCACATGGATACTCAGACCATGCGTTTGCAGTTTATCACTATTTATTAGATTCCGCAATATGCTTAAATATACAATAAAATAAGGCGTACCGCTTTCCGAGACCAGACCCGGGGCGCATACACCTTATGTTGACATATTACTACAACCGTCATTGAAAAATCAATAATATCGCCTTTCGTTATAGTTCCCTAACAATTTAGATATTGATATAATGTTGCGAGTCAGATTGTCGCCTGCAGTACAGTTATAGTTCCCTAGCAGTACTATTCAATATAACACTACTGTAAAACTATCGTCAATTGTGATACGTGCCTTAAAGCGTTTCAGTACTATTCAATATAACACTACTGTAAAACAAACAATACGAAACCTTCAAGCGTATTAAGGTTTCAGTACTATTCAATATAACACTACTGTAAAACTATCGGGTTGGTCATCATAGCGTCGATATCGTTTCAGTACTATTCAATATAACACTACTGTAAAACACGGTCTGCTCTGGCTTTAAGTAGTTGCTCGTTTCAGTACTATTCAATATAACACTACTGTAAAACATATCGGGCTTATCGCCATCATCATCTTTAGTTTCAGTACTATTCAATATAACACTACTGTAAAACGATGGATCAAGTGAGTACTGTTGCTCTGCTGTTTCAGTACTATTCAATATAACACTACTGTAAAACGCACCGACAGCAATTATAGCCAAAAGCGAGGTTTCAGTACTATTCAATATAACACTACTGTAAAACCGAGAAATACGCCGAGAACTACAGAAGCAAGTTTCAGTACTATTCAATATAACACTACTGTAAAACGCAGGCTGTTGTCCAATCTCTTTAAGCAATGTTTCAGTACTATTCAATATAACACTACTGTAAAACAGTATCCATCATATATATTCCAATATCATCGTTTCAGTACTATTCAATATAACACTACTGTAAAACTTTTGGAATATCTTAGTGGGCTTCATATCGGTTTCAGTACTATTCAATATAACACTACTGTAAAACATATATTGACGCATAACAACAATAGGGAATGTTTCAGTACTATTCAATATAACACTACTGTAAAACATGCAACTCAGACACACGAAAAATCCAAACGTTTCAGTACTATTCAATATAACACTACTGTAAAACGACGTGTGATTAGACATGCTGTTGAGCGAGTTTCAGTACTATTCAATATAACACTACTGTAAAACTACCTTGCGCGCCGAAAATAAGCAGATAAAGTTTCAGTACTATTCAATATAACACTACTGTAAAACTTCCTCGAGCGACAGCAGTTTGCATATTCGGTTTCAGTACTATTCAATATAACACTACTGTAAAACAAGAGAAAATCTGTAAAAAACCAAACAAAAGTTTCAGTACTATTCAATATAACACTACTGTAAAACACCAAATACGATTTTGTGAAGATAGTCTAAGTTTCAGTACTATTCAATATAACACTACTGTAAAACAGAATAAGTACTTTGAGCAGTTATTGCAGCGTTTCAGTACTATTCAATATAACACTACTGTAAAACGCCGTGCGACGCCGCATGGTCAAGCACTCGGTTTCAGTACTATTCAATATAACACTACTGTAAAACACAATCGCTCAGTTGGAACTGAAGGCTAGTGTTTCAGTACTATTCAATATAACACTACTGTAAAACAGAGCTAGACGCATAATGTCTATAGAATCAGTTTCAGTACTATTCAATATAACACTACTGTAAAACCAAATCCAGGGGAATATGATGTGCGATAAGGTTTCAGTACTATTCAATATAACACTACTGTAAAACAGCTCTCGTATGTGAACTTACCAAATCCACGTTTCAGTACTATTCAATATAACACTACTGTAAAACATGCAACTCAGACACACGAAAAATCCAAACGTTTCAGTACTATTCAATATAACACTACTGTAAAACTGGTTACGACAGCGTGAACTATCAAAGAACGTTTCAGTACTATTCAATATAACACTACTGTAAAACTGTCGACTAACGTGTTAGTTTCCTGACCGTGTTTCAGTACTATTCAATATAACACTACTGTAAAACCATCGCTGCAACCTGCTCTTCAATGCTATCGTTTCAGTACTATTCAATATAACACTACTGTAAAACATATCGAGCGACGCGCGGCATGTTCGTAAGGTTTCAGTACTATTCAATATAACACTACTGTAAAACGATTGATCTGCGTATGTTTGGATATTGATAGTTTCAGTACTATTCAATATAACACTACTGTAAAACATTGTATTTACTGGCAAGGGTGGCAAACGGGTTTCAGTACTATTCAATATAACACTACTGTAAAACAGCGGTAGTACTGCTGTTAAGCTTGGATTAGTTTCAGTACTATTCAATATAACACTACTGTAAAACACTATTTCTAGCTGGTTCAATCACCTTAAGGTTTCAGTACTATTCAATATAACACTACTGTAAAACCCGAATTCATCCTGGGGTGGATGTGCTTTTGTTTCAGTACTATTCAATATAACACTACTGTAAAACCTCATATGTGCGGTTTCACAGGGGTAAACGCGGTAGCGCTTACCTGGTATTATTATGAATTAGTACTAAAATCATAAAAATCGTCATCTATGGACAAAAGTCCTTCGCTATCTAACTTGTCTTTACAGATTTTTTCAATAAAAAGTACTGAAAAATGATTATCTTCTACATATTGTAAAAGAGCTCGCAACTCGCTATGCGATAATAGTTGGCGCTGATTGACCAAAACTACTAGCTGTTTTGATAATAATTGTCGCGCTGAATCTATAATACCATAAAGTCTGTCAATATAGTTATTCCTTAAATTTACCTCCAGCCCCACATGTGCCATCTTTAAGATGTCATTCATGGAAATGGTTGATTGGTAACTCAAATTTTGTGAGAAATCGATATTTATATTATCAAGGATATCAAATATGCTCGATTCTATTTGCTCTATTTTTGTCTGATCTATATCGCTGTTGTCCTGAATGTTTTTATATAACGCCGCAGTAATAGTTCGACTGGATAGATCATATGAGTATATATCAGTAATTATTAGCGAGTCTTTTGTTATGTCTAGCGGGTTACAGTTATCATCACAAATTACAATGCGATTATTCTCTTCTCTTTTTGTGTATACATCAAGTATATTTTCTATAATTTTTCTAAAAAACAAATCGTTGTGAATGGCTAGTGTCGCAATTCCCCCATTTTCTGGTATCGATACTGCATTGTCGAATCCTGAGACTTTAATTCTCATAAAATTACTGTCCTGTCTGTATTTTGAATTGATAATTCATCATATTTTCCAGCTAGATATTCCATCGATGCGAATTGATTTTCGGTTACGGTCAATAATTGAACTATGCCATTTTCTGGTATTATTTTTTTGATTCTGTCGTGAGTTGATTTTTCATTTGTGGAATTGAGCACCAATTTAGTGTAGACAGATTGCTGCATCATAACAAATCCTTCTTGGGTGAGTCTTTTGCGAAAAGTGGTGTATGTTTTACGCTCGTTAGCATTGGTCATTGGTAAGTCGAAGAATATAATCATTCTCATATAGCGTACTCTCATAGTTATATTAATTCATATTCGGGTAGTTCGTCGTCCCCTGTTTCCATTGTCCTGAAAAATAGCTTCACGTAGATACTGATAGCGTTTGACAGGAACTGTTCTTTGCCGAGGATAACAACTTTATGGTTAAGAATTTCAATCAGTCTGCTCTTAAAGAAGTCGTCAAATGCAAAATTGCGGCATTTGTAAACTTCGCTGTCGACTATGGGTCTGAACGACTCCATAAGGTCGCAAGTAAGATTGAACGGGTTGTATTCATTGCAGTGATTGACGCCTATAGTTGTTGAATATCCAGCAGCCGTGATCTCTCGATTGAAGGCAGACAAAAGAATAGCGTAGCCATAATTCAATGCCGCATTTATATCATTAGAGCTGTCTCGTGAAAATTTTGGACCAAACAATTCTTTGAAGTAGAGCTTGGCTGCATGAGCTTCCCTGTTGGTGAGATCTCCGGGAGATACGTTCGCGGCGAAGTTCATTAGTGCTTCGCAGGCGGAACTATTGCCAGTTTCTCTATAGATCGTCTGGGCTTGCTTAATTATCTTTTGAGTAACGATTGTTTTCCATAAACTGTTTTTGGTCGATTGCGACCACTGGCTTTGCTTTGACATCTGTTTGCTTGCGTTGTGAGATCCGTAATAAGGAATTATCTCTCCATACGGATTACGCTGATGATCGCAGAATATCACTTTGACTTTATAGCGAGATAATTCGCACAGTAGATAAGCTGTCAGATTAACAGCGGTATTTTCAATTATTAAAGTGCCAATTTCACTTATATGAAGCGTTTTTTCATTGCCGTCGCTAGTAATAAGCATATAATCATTTTTATAGCTTAATTTACAGCGATTTTTGACGATTACAGTTCGCCAAGACATATCTTAACGCTTATGCCCTAATGATTTTCCGTCTAATTTGCGGCGATGTAGTCCAGTAATGGATTCGTAGACGAAGGTGACATCGAGGGGGTTTATAGACTTTCCTGACATGCGACCAAATGAATTCGGTAGACCTAACTCTGGGAATTTAGGATTCTTCTCGCTACCTTTCATGTCTACGCGACCAGATCCAGTGCTCGTAGCTACCAGAACTAGTTTAATAACCTCTATCTTGTCGTCTATTGATAGCTTGTCATATTCTGGTGCCGCATTGCGAGCGTTATCCCCCGCCTTTCCGAATTGTTGATATTGATTAGCGAGCTTATCAGAGTAAACTTTCCAAAAGCGATTTATTCCATCAATAACCTTAGCTCTTTTTTCGATTTGTCTATTGCGTTTGTCGCGTAATTTATCATCTTCGTCGGCTTGTTCTTCTGAAATCGTAACGTGTGGAACTCCGCGCTTTAGTGCTATTGCAATGGCATATTCGATATCATAAGGAAGTTTTAATTGTTTGGCGCTAGTAACTTCGCTACTGCCAACTATAAATTGCTCGTTACCGTCATACTCAATTTTTTGGTTGATCGGTATTTTAGGTAAAAGCACTACGGCATCTTTATAATTATCTTGGATATATTTATCTATCGATCCTGGGTGAGTCTTCTCTAAGGTGTATATTTGCGTCGGAATGCTGATTATCTCAGTTGCGGGAGATTCTTTTTTGCCTGAAGGCTTTAAATAATTGATCACCGCAAAGTAAGCTGCTTTTTTGCCAGAATATCCACCGTACCTGTTGACTGGTAGGTGAGCTTTCCTTGCTATCATCTTCTTGCCTGAGTTTTTACTGTAGACGGTTTGATCATAGAATTGATTATCGCCGATCTCGGTTTTTCTCGTAATCAAGCAGTCATTATATTTCATTGTTTTATCAATGATTTCGCAGGATGATTTACCCTGCCAGACAATTTCACCGGTATTTGTGTTGGTAAAATCATATTTCATTGATGATAAGATGAAGCTGCCGTATTCCCTGTTCTTCTTTTTGTCCGACTTGAATTTCTTATATTCTCCGTAGATAAACTCCTTGTCAAGCTTTGGATAGCGAACTTTTACGTATTGGGCTAGGGTTGCTGCTAAGTAGGCGTCTTTTGCGTGGTGGAGGTCGTTTACTTCGCGGCATTTTGGCAAGTCGTGGATGCGGCGATATTCGGAACTCATGCCAGCGCGAATAGTAAACACCTCTGTTGATGAGTCTTTGTATTTTTCGGTTAGCATTCTAGCTAGGTGCTTGGTAATCTGTCGTGTTTCAACTAATTGGCGATTGATGAAACCATAGATCTGGTCGTCTGATAGTTGTTTCTGGCTAGTTAACCGCTGAAACTTGAGCTGTGACATAAACTTGGCGTTTTTTAAGGACATCCAGATTGGCAACATCTTTTTTTGAACGTCGGGCGATATTGGATAGTCATCAAGCTTTAGCTGGTTTTCTTCTCGCAATACCAAGACTGTGTTATCTAGAGAATCATCCTTTGTCAATGAGCGTGGCAAAATATGATCGATTTCGCAATCTTTAAGTCCGTTTTCAATGTCTAGTTTTTTACCTGAGTATGCAGATTTGCCATTTTGTAAGAAATACAGGTAATATTTTTTCTTATCAAGGCAATCTTTATAATTTTCTAATTGAGGCTTTATATCAGATTTATTATATTCTCTTCCGTATAATTCTTTGTACATCTTTTCTAGCTGAGAATATCGATTTTTTGTTTTGACCTTATCCTCTTCACTTCGCGCCATTTCAATGCTAATCAATTTCGGATCATAGCCGATTGTATCGACGATCTCATCTATAATCCGAATGCTTCGCCAGAGGGCGCGTTTAATTCCTGGCGAGGCTGCAAGATTTTTAATATCATCATAAGTGATTTCTGAGGTAGTGTCCTTCAAAAGAGCGTCTTCTATGATTTTTTTGAATTCATATCGGTCACTCTGGATAATTTGCATAAAATTATCAGAGCATTGACGCATTACTTCAATAACTGTCATTTTTCCGTAACGAGTGTGCGCCGCAATTCCATCAAGCAGTTCACTGGATAGTCTTCCCCAGCCTGTATATTTTAGCTTCAAAATACTATCGATCTGGTCTTTACTAAAAATGTCACTATATTTTTGTAGTTTTTTTGACAGGATTTTCTTGTCTTCAAACAGGGTTATCCATTTTGTTATTTCCTCAATTGCCGCTTTGTTTTCTGGCGTGATTTCAATCCCAATTTTCTTAGTAAAATCTATGTACGATTTTCGTGACGACATGAAAGATTTATCATCGGCTGTTCCGGAAATAACTAGCGAACTAGTGTCGTATATTTGATTGTCGTAAAGATATTTTGCAAGTTTTTTGTAGGTAATGGAATATTCTTTCGTGAATAGCTCGTCAATTATGCGATTTTGGATATCTGGACTTAACCTTTTTCCGTTAACTGTTACATTTTTTAGTTCATTTCGGCACTCATATTCTTGATAGAGTAATGAATTCTTGGGAAGCACATCTTTATCTGGTAAATATGTACACTTGTTGCGCATTCTCTCGATAAATTCTTCAGCTGAAGCTTCGTCGTCTATGATTTCATTAAAATTCCACGGATAAATTACGCCGTCCTTCTTTTTGATTGACCAGGCAAAATCACCACCCGTTTTTAATGGTCCGATGTAATACGGCAATTTAAATGTGAAAATGCTAATAATCTTATCGCGATTTTGCGCCAAGAATGGATAATGAGCTGCTTGGTTGTCGATAATTTTCTCAAGCTCGTATTGATGAATTTGGTGTGGTATGGCACCATTGTCGCGTATTCGCTGTCTGGACAAAAATTCACCCAATTCTGCTCGTTTTTCAAATCTTTGATATCGCGCATCATCTTTAGCCGATTCACCTAAGTGCTTTTTAATTGATTTATATAGATCGTCTGTATCGATCTTATGATTGTTATATAAATCAAATTTTGAGGCATCCCCGTGGAAAAATGATTTATATTCTTTTTTAGAGAGAAAATCTCGGAATAGCCCTTTGAGGTCTGATAAATCCTGGCGGTAAGCGTCATACTTTTCGATCATGATATCAGACAGGCAGCTATCTTTCCTAATAAACTGACTGAAAATTGTCCATTGATAGACCGATTCTAAGGTTTCTATCAACTCGTATCGATCATCGCCGATTGCTGCGGCTATGTCGTCTCGCTGATCTTCGTAATTCTTATCAGAAAATTCTCCTTTTATTTCAAGGGATTTATCGTCAAACAATTTTTCTGCATTCCATTTTAGTCCAATTGCTGCACCGACAGCTTCGCTTATAATGCTTTTATTGTCAGCAGAAGGTTGTAGTAGCTGAATTATACTTGATTTTCGAGCGCTTCGCGTTTGAGATTGGTTTAGCAAGATGGACTTAATCTGCTTAGCTTCTTTATCTCCAGCTCCAATAAACTCCATGAATTTTTGCAAGTTTTGGCTATCGAATGACGAAATTACGCCGTCTACTCCTCCTTCGATCAAGAAATTGCCGCGATATTTAATAATGTGATGTAATGCCAAATAAATTAAGCGAATATCTTGTTTTTCTGGGTTGTGAAATAGTTCGCTGCGCAAGTGGTAAATTGTCGGATATTTTTCCCTATATGTCTTATCTGTAAATGTGTGATCCGAGAATAATATGTTGGCGTCAAGATCTAAGGACGAGCTTTTGTCGTCTATATAGAACATGGATTCTGTCAGGCGTAGATAGAAATTGGGATCGACGTTGTAGATTTCATTGTTGAATATTTGCTGCAATAATGTAATACGTCGCTTTCTTCTGGCGAGCCTTCTGCGTGATGAGCGGAATGAGCGTCTTAGTTCAGCCTTTTGAGCTTCATTAAATAGATTCGCTCCCCACATGTTCTGATGTTTATGTCTACGCAGACTGAAATCTTCGTTAATGACCGCCCACCCTACGCTACCTGTACCGATGTCTAGACCTATAGAATATGATTGTTTCATTGTGATATCCTTGTTTAATTATTTTCAGTATATCTCTTACTTTTGGGGTTTACAATATTGCTTTAGTTGTATATACTTCTACTGTACCGTTTCGGTACTTCAATATAACACTACAGGTTAAAATAAAGCATTAGCTAAAATGTTTCTACAAAAGATTCAGGCGGTAGGCCTGTTTTTTTGACCCATTAGGAAGTAGCCGTTAAGTCCGCCGTCATCTCCAGTAACATTTAGTAGGGCTTGCGCTTCGGCACGCCTGGCTGCCCCAGGGTTATTAAGAGCATGGTACTGCAAGTACTGACGGTATGACGCGTTGTCATTCATAAGAAAAATCTCCTTTCGAGACAAAAGGAGATTTGGGGTTTGTGCTATATACTAGTTATTAATTAAGATCGCAAAAGTGTTGAACAATAAGAGAGTTGCCGTATTTGTCTTTAGATACACCAAAACCAACTAAGTCATAACCCTTGTCTAATATAGCTTCACGATGTCCTTTATTAGATGACATCCAGGTACTTATAGGATTGCGACTATTGCTGTCTGGTACTAAAATATTGGCTAAATTCTCACCGGCATACCGACACTTACTTGGCATATGCTTAAAAACGAATAGAGTGCCGCGTGTGCCTTCAGGTGATACGTGACCATAATAATCACGGTTTTGCATATCATCTGCCTTTTCCTGTGCACTGGCGTTTAATCTTTCGTCCAGTTTCAGGGGTGCTGCACCGACTTTAGCACGTTCCTCATTTACCAGTTCTAACATTTCCTGTGCGTCTGGTGGACCTACATCATACTTGCTCTTTGACTGCTCCTGTTTTTGCTCCTGAGCTACTTCAGTAACCGCTTGAGCGTTTAGACGAGTCTTTAGCCACAAACCACCACCTACACTCACTATGAGAGCTACAATTATAGTAGTGGTAACTATAGCTTTTTTCATGCTTGCATTGTAGCATAACAGGGGTAATTTGTCAACTACCTACCATGCCATGGTTCACAAGCTATACCGTCACCGTCTCTATCTAGTTCTTCACGATAGCCAGGTTCACCCTTACGGATTGATTCCGCGCCATCTGCACGAGCCTCAGAGCAATTTTCGTAATATACGTCATCCTCACTAGGTTCGTCTTCATCAATAGGATCGTAATGTCTACTGCTTGGGTTGATAGCACCTGAAGAACTACTGCTTTTGCGTTGAGTGTGGTTCGATTCTGTATTACTAGAATTGCCAAAGAAATAGCTACTACACACATAACACGCATACGCTACAAGTATTCCTATTCCTATTACCAATATGTTAGCAAGAAAGTCGATGACCTTATTTTTCGTACTCTCACTCATACAGCCACTCGCCTACGCCTCCGTGGTGTGAGCAAGCTCCTCTTCCAGTAGCGTGTGATTGCCAGCCATCTCGACAGATTGCGCCTACACGATAGCGTTGTTGTTGAATAGGTTGTGGTCTATATTCTCATATATAAACTCGTCTATAGCCTCTCTTAATTCCCTAGTCATTCTAGGCTTAGGGTTGGCTTCCATTTCGTTAATAGTTTCTTGAAGAGGGTGTTGATAACGGTTGTCTGTATTGACATCTTGAGGATTGTTTGGTATACTAGAGTTGTCAATCGACTGGTCAAGCGCATCTGCGCTAATAGCGGAACCATCGAGTCTGCGCCCAGTCGATTTTCTTATGTCTGAAATATCATAAGCTAACACATTGCCTAATTTATCCACCTCACCGATATGATCTCTGGCGTATATAGCCTGCTCTTGAGCCTTACGTAGATTAATCATGGCTGGTGCGTTTTCACTCATTCCTTGACCACGCAAGTACTCTTCACGTTGGCGTAGACGTGTTATGTGTTCGTTATACGCTCTGACTTGTGCTTCATGCTCTGGATTAAGCTTGTGTTTAACGTCTTCATTGACATTTCTACTGTTATTTGCTACACTATCGTCAGTCGTAGCACCTGTAAAGTTGTCAGCGAGCTGCCTATCGGCAACTTCAATCGAACGATTGTTTGGTGCTAAACGGGCGTCTTCGTTCGGAGTTATCTGAGCGGATTCGCCCGAAACCACGTTACGCTCAATGTCCGCTAGTGAATTGGCTAGCGGTTTTTTATATGCAGATTTTAGTGATACTTCACCGTTATAACCAGGTTTGATAAGTTCCCCTGGCGACACAGGGGCTTTTCTTGTTGTGGTGTGATCATTCTCATCATTGACATTCTGGACTTATTGTGCTATATTTTCACTAGAAAAGTCACCCAGTCCCCGTTCGGCTTGTCCACGGGGCGCACCATTAAGGTCGCCTGGGTGGCTTTTTTCTTGGCTTCGTACATTACCTTCATAAAGAGTATTTCGCCCTATTGTCTGTCTTCTAAGAAATTTACAGGCTATTGATCGTTGGTATTTTGAGGATTGTTTGCTATAGTGAAACTAGAAGAATCCCCACTTAAATCCCGGTAATGGGATTCGGGGATTTTTTCTATAGTATTCAATTATAGCCTTCTGACGATTTAGGTATTGATATTTTTCTAAGAGTCGCGTTTCACCTTTATTCCTGATGCCCTAGAGATGATATAATTACTATAATATGTATGCGTCCGCGGTCCAATCTATAACCATAAAAGTGAGCGAAGTTGATTCTGCTTTACTTAATGACGCGGATGAGCTGCAGAAAATGTTAAGAAATGTTACGGAATTGGCTGGCTTACATCATCTGGAATCGGTGATGCATCAATTTTCCCCGCAAGGAATCAGCGCCGCCCTGCTTTTGTCGGAGTCGCATATCGCGATTCATACGTGGCCGGAAAGCGGCGTGGCGTATATAGCGATGACAACTTGTAAAATGCTGGATGATGATAAATTGCAACAAATAAAAGAGTTGGCTGCACAGGTGTTGGGCGCGAAAAATATAATTATGAAAGAGATGACATTGTAATATGAAACGAACCAAGGCGCGACTTAAAATCAACCAAATATTGACTGGTAAGAAAACTAATTTACGAGTTGTTGGCTGTTTGCTTTTTCGTGAGTGGGATAAGAAAGATAAGCGATTTTACTACTGGGAAGAGTGGGAGATTACAGGGCTGGCTGATTATGATAGCTGGGTGGAATATGATCACAGCGATCAAACCGTTTCTCTGTATGAGCCGATTCGTTTTACTCAGGCAATTGACCCAACGCAATTGAAAAAAGGTCAATCATTCACCGTTTCCGAGCAGGACGGCAAGGATCGCATTGTGGTGGTTGATGAGGTTGGTGTTGGTGAAATTATGAACATTAAGGGCAAAAACACATACCAAGTTTTTCCGAAAGAACTGATGGCGTACGCCACTTTGAAAGATACTGGCGCGCCAAAAAATCGCCAGCTGATAACGATTGAGAAGTATAACAATCGCGAATATGACGCCTATCGCAAGGTTCAATTGAGCAACAAAGAACAAAAGGAAATGTTCGGTAGGACCATTAAGCCGATTGACTGGACGACAATTATAGTCATTGCCATATTTATCGCTATTATTTTGTTTGCATTTATCTTTGACAACAATTCCGACAATAGTAATGGCGGAGGTCACGGCGGATCGCGCAGTGTTTACGGCGGCAGTAGCGGCGGGCTTGGCAAATAAAAGGAGTTATAATGTCACGATCAAGTACAAAAAAACGGGAGCAAATTGCTTTATTTGCGGCGGCGATTTTAGTAGCAATTGGCGGAATTATTTACGAGCTGATTTTAGGCGCAGCTGCGTCATATCTGGTGGGCGATTCGATTTTGAGTTTCAGTTTGGCGACGGGCGTGACGCTGTTTGGCATGGGAATTGGCTCGCTGCTGGTCAATTACATCAAGCTTCATCCAGCAACCAGCTTCGCGACAAACGAAATTATTCTGGGATTAATTGGTGGAAATTCGGTGATGCTGATGTATTTGGGATTCGTTTTTACGCGTTCGCATTGGCTAATTTTTGCTGTCATAAGTTTGGCAATTGGTATTTGTATCGGGCTGGAAATTCCGCTTTTAATGAAGATGTTTCAGGAGTTCGGGCGCAAGTCTTCGGTGAAATTATTTAGCAAGATTTTAGCGCTCGATTATTTTGGGGCGTTAATTGCGTCGCTATTATTCCCGCTTGTTATGCTTCCGTATCTTGGCTTAATGCGCAGCGCGTATCTGGTGGCGGCACTGAATATTGGCGTTGCGGTTCTGATTCTTAAGCAAATGAAAGCGTCGAAAATTATTATGACAATTAGCGTTATTGCAACAATGTTGCTTCTGGGTTTCTTTATTTATGCTACGGAAATTGAACACGGAATTGACAAGCGAACATATAAAGATCCTGTGATGTGGCAGCAACAGACGCCGTATCAGAAAATTGTCCTGACGAGATATAAAAATGACACCAGGTTGTTTTTGAATCGCAATCTGCAGTTTTCTAGCCTTGACGAAGCACGTTATCACGAAACGCTGTCCGCTTCCGCTCTATCTTCAGTCGCCAGTCCGAAGCGCGTGCTGATTATGGGCGGCGGCGATGGTTTGCTGGCTCGGGATGTTTTGAAGTATCCCAGCGTTGAGCATATTACGTTGGTCGATATCGATGAGACGATGACTAATTTGGCGAAAACTAATCATCTTCTTACTGATATAAATCAGCGTTCGTTGCATGATCCGCGCGTTTCAATTGTCAATCAAGACGCTTTCCAATTCGCCTTCTCTACCAATGATAAATATGATGTTGTGTTGATTGATTTGGTGGATCCGTCGAATGAGAAATTAGCCAAGTTATATTCCGAGCAATTATATCGTCAAATCGGTAATATTTTAACGGAACGTGGCGTTATGGTGACGCAAGCGACGTCTTCATTTTTCTCTCCGCATGCTTTTTATATGGTGGCAAACACCGTCAAGTCTGCTCATTCGGGGCGATATGTGACGGCGTTTTCGGTCAATGTGCCGTCATTTGGCGAGTGGGGTTTTGTGTTGTCTGCGCCGCAAGCTGAGGTTGTGGTTAGTCAGCCATTGCCGAAAAATCTGCGATATCAAAACCAAAAATTGCTTACTTTTTTGACTAAGCAAAACGCCGTTTCTGTGCCGTCTGGGCCAACTTCTACGCTGATTTCTCCGCGAATCACCGACGTTTATAACTCTGATATGCATCAGTGGCGATACGAATAGTTTTTAGTCGGCGGTAGTGCTCTTTTTTCGTCGGCGACGTCGTCGCTTTGGTGTGGCCGAGGCTAGTGGCGTAACTGTGCTAATTGCGGTTTCTGTAGGTGTGTTATCATTGCCGCGAATTTGCAAAACAACTTCGCCGTCGTTTGCTGCGGGTTGCTGCTTTTCCGGTTGGCTATTGACCGCTGGAGCGTTGTTTGCGGGTTGCGGTTGAGGTTTGGCTGGTTGCTTTTTCTGATTGCGAACAGGCTTTATTGTGGCGTCAATTTCTTTCTCGACATCTTCCCTGTTTCGCGAATACATGCGACGCGAATGTTCAATAATGTGCGGCGTGTTGTCGGCTTGGCTTGGTGGAAGTTCCAATGTGCGAGCAGAAAACGCAGGAGTTTTCTCGCCGCCGATAACCATATTGACAACAAAATTACGATTGTGCATTTGAAGTAGATCGATTGCCTCGAAGTTTGGCTCAAATTGCTTGGCAAGAATCGGTGCATCGTCAGCAGAAACTCGAAAAGAAATCATGGTGCCGACGTTGCCGAAAACCGCATCGCGCACCGTGTCGCTCATCTGGGAAATATACTGGTTGGCAACGGTCAAGTTAAGGCCATATTTTCGAGCCTCGGATAGAATAGTCGCAAACGAATCGGTGGCGAAGTTCTGGAACTCGTCGACGTAAAGATAGAATGGACGGCGGTCGCGGACGTCAGGAATGTCGCTTCGAGACATCGCGGCAAGCTGAATTTTTGTGACCAAAAACGAACCGAGGATGGCGGCATTATCTTCACCGATAAGGCCCTTGGATAGATTGACAATTAGAATCTTTCCTTCGTCCATAATTTGGCGAATATTGAACGTGGATTTCGGCTGCCCGATGATATTGCGAATGATCGGATTGGCGGTGAAAGCCCCGACTTTATTTAAGACTGGCGCAATTGCCTCGGCGACAAACTTGTCATTCCAGCTGGCAAATTCGACATTCCAGAATTGTAGAACCACGGTGTCGCGACAATAAGTCAGCGTTTCTTTTCGGAATTCCTTATCTGTTAGCATGCGAGTAATGTCAAGCATCGTCGCTTCTGGTCGGTCCAGCAAAGCTAAAATAGTGTACCGCAAAATATACTCAAGCCGTGGTCCCCACGAATCGCCGAAAATACGCTTCAAAACGCCGATGATTTCTGATGAAATGTTGGTTTTCTGGTTGGGATTCGTGACTTCCAGCGGGTTGAATCCCAGAGGATACGCGGTGTCGGCTGGGTTGAAATAGATCACGTCATTCAATCGGCTACCGGGGATAAATTTCATGTTGTTGATTGCGAAGTCGCCGTGCGGGTCGATGATAGCATATCCTTGATTATGGAAAATGTCGCTTAAGGCGAAGAGTTCTAATAGTCCACTTTTTCCGGCGCCCGTTTGCCCGATTATGTAAACGTGGCGTGAGCGGTCATAGCGTAACATGCCGAATTGGTGGCTGATGCCGCGGAAGTTGGTGACGCCAAAGGCAGAAATTTGGTCATCGTTGACATCTTCGCCGGTTAAGACTGGCAATTTGGACGGCGGTTCTGCGGTTTTGGAGCTTGCCCAAACTATATTTGGCGTTTCAACGTTGGTGTGTGGCAAGTGAAAAACTGACGCCAATTCTTCTATATTTAAGATGAAGCCATCGCCGATGAACGAACGCTTGCGATATTTATCAATAAATTCTTTTCCAAACGCGCCTTTGACGGCATGGAATCCGTTGAGATTAGTTGAATTGAACTGCTTAAATGTACCGACGAGCGCCTGCATGCGAAGCTTAGCGTTTGTCTGACTTTCGCCCATATAAACTAAGCGAATTTTTACTTCGTATCCGAGCTTTGTGGCCTTTTTCTCTGCTTCAGAAATGCGAGTTTTATCGCGGTCTGATAGCTCAATAGCTGTCGATTGATTTGCTCCCTGCTCTGGTGGCTGCCACAACGCGCCAAGCACGCCGATTAGCCATTGCATACTGCCGCCGAATCCTGGCAAGGAGGACATTCGTCCGTTTCTTATGCTATTGATATATCGATCTGCGGCGTTTTGCCAGTCATCTGGGATTGGTCTGACTAACACCTGAATCCACAATTCTTCACCGGTGGTTTCCAATTTTGCCAACGTGCCCGTAATGCCCGCCAGCGGGTCAACTTCGAAGTTTTGGAAGGTGCGAATAGGGAGAAATTCGTCGGTGGTTAATGTTAGTTCTGTTGAGTAAGCAACTTCGTGATCGCGCTCGTGCTCAGTGTAATCTTCGTCGGCTTGGTGAATTTGAACGGTTGGGTATTGAGAATAAATCTGTCCTTCGACAAAACTTTGCAAGGTTTTTGGCACCCAAACGTAAAAGCGAATTTGCCCATTGACTGAGGCGATTTCAAAGCTGATGTGCTCTTGGTGTCCGCCAGATAATCGCAATTCTTTATTGTCGCGAAGAATTCCGTGCAGTGAAGCGAATAACTGCTCGGCGGCAAGCTCTTGCTTGTCGTTGGTGCGTGGGATTTCCAGAATCAAAAGTACGCTCTCAACTGGGGTGAAGTCTTCGATTTTCCGATAATTTCGCCACGTCAAAAACATCAGGACTGCCACGATTGGCATCCAAACGTACCATTGTAATAACGTACCGATGATCCAAGAAATAATCTGCATTATGTGTAAATTATCTCACCTCTGAAAGAAGTTTGCAACTTAGCTTAAGCGGCTTCTTCAAAAACGTATGTGGCTTTAGCGACGCGTTTGAATTGTGGCTTTGATTGAAGGTTTAATAGAATAGTAGTTTCCTTGACTTGTCGTTTGTCGAGGACTTGACGAACGATTTCATCGCGGTGAAGCGGAGTTTCGGAATTCTTCAAAATATCGGTAATGATATCTGCTACAGTTCCGCGGCTGTAGCCCCAGCTGGCAAGCGCGTAAATGCCGCGACCGATCAGAACAAAGCGCTTGTCTTTAATAAGTTCATTGTGAATTGCCTGCGTCGTGACGCTTCGGCGGTTAAATTCGCTGTCCCGAATTCCTTTGGCGATGTCAGAAAAATGCATCGGTGAGCCGTTCGTGTCCAGAACAACGTAGATTTTATCGCGAATGTTCTTTGGGTTAACGGCTGGCCATTTGGCTAGTCCCCACTGATCGTTTAAGCTGGCCAATTTCTTACTAACAGTAGCCAGGGCTGCAATATTTGAAGGATGTTCATAGTCCAATTTTTTGTGCAATTCTTCCGCGGTAACAGGTTCGCCGTGCTTTTTGATTGTTTTGACAACTTCTTCGACTCGTGCCCTAATTTGCTTTTCATTGCCGAGAGTGTCAATTGCTGCTGCCTGGTAATAATCGTCATTTTCTGTAACAATCGTGATGTTTTCTGCTAGCTCAGAAATGAACGCCACACGAGCGCGGTCAATTGCAGTAGCTTCTTTACCGAGGAAGTGTGACGCCAAATCCTGCATGCGCGCAACTCGTCCCATCTCAGACAAACTCGAAGTGATCTCTTTTTCCATAGCAATAACCGAAGGAAGTTCTCCCTCGGCGACAGCTGCACGTAGACGCGTTAAGATTGCTTTTTCTAGCTGACGAACGCGCTCGCGAGTAATGCCGAACATATCGCCAATTAACTCTAATGTTTCTTTTCGGTCATACAAACCAAATCGCCGAGAAATAATCTCCTTTTCGCGCTCTTGCGGAATCTTAGAAATAATAGTATCGACGACAGAATTTAATTTGGCGCTTTGCTCGGTTTTTGCTGTCTCGCTCATGTTGCTAGAAACATCCTCTCTGCCTCACCACAGGTTATATTGATTGAAAATATGTTTTTAATTATACAATTGCATTTGACAAAAGTCAATAAGTAAATGCCATAATTGCTGATATAAATTATAGCATTTATTTTACGTTTTTTGCAATAGATTATATGAAGAGTTTTTATTATCCGGAATTATTGGATAGTATAAAAACGCTATTTCTTTTTAGCGGATGTTTTGGTGGCTTTTTTAACTACGCGTTTGCGAGTTGGCTTTGCTGCTGTGGCGCTTAATAGTTCCAAAGCTTTTTCGTGAGTAATAGTTTTCGGATCCGTATCTTTAGGGATTTTGACATTTTTGGTGCCGTTGGTGATATACGGACCAAATCTCCCATTGAGAACCTTAATTCCATCTGGAAATTCGGCGATATTCTTAGCAGCTTCGGCTTCTAATTTGGCGGCGTAAAGTTCGCGCGCTTTTTCTAAAGTAATGCTGTGAGGATCTTCTGGCTTAATGGAAACGAACAATTTGCCAACTTGAATATATGGACCGAATCGGCCAATATTTGCTTTGATGTCTTGACCGTCCTCTGTTTGTCCGACGATGCGTGGCAACTTGAACATTTCCAGTGCTTGCTCTAAGGTTACTGTTTCAATCTTCGTGCCCTTTGGCAGCGGCGCAAAGCGAGGCTTATCTTCATCTTCAGTTGCGCCAAGTTGCAACATTGGACCAAAACGACCGAATCTTGCGATAATCGGTTTATTCGTCTTCGGGTCAATTCCCACTTCGCGATTAGCGCCGACTTTACTTCGGTCAATCCCGCCAGATTGCTCAATTAATTTATGGAAAGGCGCGTAAAATCCGTGTAACATTGTGCTTTTCTCCAGATTAGCACCAGCAATTTTGTCAAATTCCGTTTCAACATTGGCGGTAAAATCGTAATCGACAATTTGCGTAAAATGGTCCGTCAGGAAATCGGCAATCAGTTCGCCGCTTGGTGTTGGAATAAGCTTGCCGCGTGTCGATCCAGTTTTTTCCTGGACAATACTTCGACTGACTTCCTCGCCGTTATAGTTCAGGACAATTACATCACGCGGTTGACCTTCGCTGTCACCCTTTTCAACATAGCCGCGAGTCTGCACAGTGTCGATAATTGTGGCGTATGTGGATGGACGTCCGATTCCAAGCTCCTCCAGCTTCTTAACTAGCGAGCCTTCGGTGTAGCGAGCTGGCGGTCGTGTAAATGTTTGGCGAGCCGTAATGTCGTGAGAATTGACTTCATCGCCAGACTGTAACTTCGGTAGAAGCTCATCTTTATTGCCACCGTAAACGCGCAAAAATCCGTCAAACGTAATGACTTCGCCCTTTGCCTCAAATTGAGCGGGTTTTCTACTCTTAGGTAAATTATCGCCTTTGATGTCGATTGTAATAGTTGTTTTTTCTAGCTTCGCTGGCGACATTTGCGACGCTAAAGTTCGGCGTCGAATCAGGTCGTATAATTTCTGGTCATAGCTATTATTAGACGCGGTTTCCAGAGTGATGTCCGTTGGGCGAATGGCTTCGTGAGCTTCTTGGGCGGATGCGGATTTGGTCTTAAATTTGCGAACCGTTGAGTAATCTGGGCCGTAAAGACGCTTGATAAAATCGGTGGCCGCCGCGATGGCTTGACCGCTCAAATTTACGGAGTCGGTACGCATATAGGTGATTTTTCCGTCTTGGTATAATTTTTGCGCCGAGGCCATGGTTGCTTTGGAACTGAAGCCAAGCTTAGAGTTGGCTTCCTGCTGCAGGGTTGACGTAGTAAATGGCGCCGCTGGATTGCGCGTTCCTGGAGTTTTTGAGATATCGCTAACAACAAATTCGGCGGGTTTCAGACTATTTAAGAACTCGTTCGCCGCTTCTTCCGTGTCGAATTTTTGATTAAGTTCGGCCTTGAATTCTTGATTGTCGTGAATAAAAATGGCGGTAACTTTGAACTGAGAGTTGCCTTCAAACTCCATAATTTCTCGTTCGCGCTCGACTAGTAATCGCACTGCTGGACTCTGAACGCGACCAGCCGATTTTCCGCCAGGAACTTTCTGCCAGACGACTGGGCTGAGCTCAAAACCAACCAGTCGGTCAAGAATTTGCCTGGCTTGTTGCGCCTGAACCAAATTCATATCCACGGTTCGCGGATTCTTAATTGCATTGGTTATGGCATCTTTGGTGATCTCGTGGAAGACAATTCTCTTAGTCGTTTCAATAGGAAGATCCAGTACCTTGCACAAATGCCAAGCAATGGCCTCTCCTTCGCGGTCTTCATCGGTTGCGAGCCAAACATTTTCCTTGCCAACTGCCTTGACATTTTTCTTTAGCTCGGTGATAACTTTCTTTTTTTCAGGATCAACTTCATAGATTGCGAAAAAATCGTTAGCCACGTCAATCGGCGGTGTTCCATCCTTCGTCTTTTTAACAATCGAGCGAATATGCCCCACGCTAGACAAGACGTGAAAATCCTTGCCGAGGTATTTCTCGATGGTTTTAGCTTTGGCTGGTGACTCGACGATAACGAGATTTTTCATAACTTTATATTATAACAAATCACTATGTAGCTACAATAACAATCTCTATTGACGGCTAGATTCTCCAATGCGACCAAGTAGTGCCGCTATTCCAAGACTGCGATTAACTGCCGTATTTTGGTGCTTTTCTGGGTTGTGGTTATTGCCGCTTGCTCGTCTGATATAGCTTGCTGTCGATAGTGTTGCAGGAATTATAGCAGTTGCTGCTGCCAGCCCACCTAGTGCCCTGGCTGTGTTGCTAGTTTTTCTTAAGCCGTGCAGCTCAGCAAATTTACCGGCAGAATATAATATTAGAGATACAACCTCCATGGCCATGGCTATCTTGCCACTTTTTTCAGGCGCCTGTGACATGTCGGGGTTGTCTATATGAGTTTTTATTGAACACGCTGCATTGATAGCGTTAAATGCGGCAATGCCACCAAGTACCGATCTTGGGGCTGTGTCTGCTTCATACATCTTCCATATCGTATAGAATACTTTGATTTTATCTCCAGTATGGTCAACAATTTTACCTAGTTTAGTTTCTCCTCCAGTTGCTCTGGCTAGTTTGCCGTCTAGCGCATCCATCACACTGCCAATAACGAAAGCGGCAAATCCTTTAAATGTAGTGGGGTCCTTTATTCCAATGCACGCAGCGGCAGTTCCGATGAGGCTAAGTAGTGTTGGGGGTATGCCTTCTATGCTAAAAAATGGCTCTTCTCTTTTTTTGTCTGTAATGTCATTTTCTGGATGTAAACTGTCGGGGCTTCTCATAAATTAGCATTATATAATAAAACTATCGTAATGTCCAGTTATTCGCCCCGAGAGGTTTGATAATACCGTTGATTTCCAGCATGGTTAACGCCGTGGCGAAGTCTGACGCGGATAGGCCGGATTTTTGTTGAATTTCGTCGCCGTCACGCATTCCTTCTGAGATGAGTTTTATGATGATCGCTTCTTCGATTGTTGCGCTGGCTGCTAATTCTTGGTCGCTGTCTTTTTGTAATTTTTCTGGCGCGATGATTGATAAAACATCGTCGGCGTCCGTCACCAAATACGCCCCTTGCTTTAATAAGGTATTACAACCCGCCGACAGTGGGCTGGTTATGTTTCCGGGAACTACAAACAAATCTCTTCCCTGGTTCAGTGCGTGCGAGGCTGTGTTTAATGTGCCGCTTCGCTCGGCGGCTTCGGTGATAATAATTCCGTCAGCTAGCCCGCTAACCAGCCGATTGCGCTCCAGAAAACTCCAACGATTGACTATTTTATTATCGCCCTTCATCCATTCTGAAACGACCGCGCCGCCCTGCTCTATGATGCTCATGGCTAGTTGATAATTGGTCCGCGGTGAAATATCGGGAAGCTCGTTTGGGACGACCGCCACGACCGTTCCGCCAGCTTCAATGGCAGCTTTTTGGGCAATGCAATCCACACCTAGCGCTAACCCACTCACGATTACGCATCCGGCCTTTGCCAGATCTGTCGCTAATCGCTCAGTCACTTCTTTTCCGTAGGCAGATGGCTTACGGGACCCGACGATTGATACGACTGGCGCATTTGTTTCTGGCAATTTTCCCATATAACATAAGCTTTTTGGTGGATTGGCAATATGTGCTAATCTCTGGGAGAAAATATGCTCATCTGGTGTAATTCTATTGATTTCCATAAAAAATGTGGTAAAAAGTATTGACACTTTGTCAAATGTTTGCTATAATCAAGGACGATTGGTTAAGTAATCATTAACCAAACGCACCTTATACCCCCTATTCTAACTATATGTTAGGTTGCGCGCAATGGCATTAAGTATTCTTACCCTCCACTTTTTGCGGTTCAACGTTACGCGCATACTAACCCCTTTAACTGCCCTTTTTCAAAGGCGACCTCTGTTAATGTGAGTACGAAATTGTATTGATAGTCATCAGGCGCGGACTTTTGGAGTTTTAGTCGCGACGCTTCACTGATACGGTAGCTCGGGTGGGTTGAAGGGTAAAAAAGCGTCAGGTGATGCCCACCCTTACCTGGCGCTTTTTTGTTGGGAAAAATTATTTATTTTCTATAATATGTCGGCACTTTTCGCAAATACCTTCCAGCTCAAAGTGGTGTTTTGTGACTATGAAATTATGTTTTTTACCAATGAGATCTATGAGTTTTTCGAGTTCTTGCGATTGTATAGGTTCGGCATTTTGACAATTGATGCAGTAGAGATGGTGGTGATGTGGTATAAAAGGTTCCGCTAACTCGTAATAATTCTTCCAGCCAATAGTTATGGTGTTTATAATGTTCAGATTATCGAACATCAGTAGCGTGCGGTAAATGCTGGCGCGGTTAATGTTTTTGCAGTTTTTCGCAATATCGCCGACCGTAAGAGGCACATCTGAATTTCGCAGGATATCAAATACTTGCTGGCGAGGTTTTGTCAGGCGAAGATTGTGGCGTTCAAATATTTCATTTAGCATAGTACTATGAATAGTTTATAACTTATTGCAACAAGTGTGCAATAGACTTACAGTCCGAGTAATTCATAAGGATATTTGGGTTGATTGATTTTTGTGATGTGCGCGTCGGTTATGACGTATTCAGCTTGACTATTAACGATTTTTTGCGACAATTTACCCTTGACGATTAGCCATGTTCCATCTGGGTAGTCTGTCGAAAAGTTTTTCTCGACCAGGATTTTCATAGGCACGCTGTCGACAGTGCAGCAACTTATAACGTATCTGGCAATATTGAAGTAATTATAGCCGTAGTTTTTTAACAGATCATTTGAAACGAAGCCAGTAATGGTGATATCTTTTCCGTTAAAATAAGCGGCCTCTTTGCAAGAATTTATAGCGGTTTTCCAGCGGTTTATTGAGATTGTAGAAGAGCCTTCTTTTGGTTGAGGCGTTTCGCAACGACTTTCGGGCTCAATAATCGCAGGACTTTCTTTTTGCGCGAGACTGCTTGGAGAGAGTGGCTTTGGCGGTAATATATATCCGACTGATAATATAATTATTGCAAAATAAGATATTGGGGTAATTTTTTTCAAGCCAATTCTAGATTTATCTTTTGCGGGTTTATTTTTTAATTGCAACATTATATCAATAAGCAAAAGTATAACGCCGATTGTGCTAATTACGACCGCAAATGTGTGATAGCGTGGATGAACGTAAAAGCCAAGTTGGTCACGCCAAGCTAATAGCAAAATATATACACAAACGACAATTCCGCCAATTGATTTTGCAAGGTTAGCGTACATATAAATTAACCCCCAGCCCGACAATTAGTGATAAGATGAATACAATTAAGGTAATTGTTGCAATAAATTTCCAGCGAAAAGTTGTTTTTAATAGCGTAATCATTTTTATGTCTATCATCGGCCCGAATAGCAAGAAAGATAAAATTGAGCCTGTCGTGAAATTTCGCACGTAAGCCAGCGCGAAGAACGCGTCGATACTGGAGCATATCGAGATGATGAAACTTAGCGTGATCATGGATATGACTGACAGGAAAATGTCGCCGCCGACGGCATTTATGATGAATCGCGGAACGAAGATTTGTGTGGCGGCTGCGATGCTAGCACCTAAGGCTAACATAGTAAATAATTGCCAGAATTCATTGCGTGATGAGCTGAATAGGTTTGACAATTTTGAATCGTGATTATGAGAGTGGCAAAGTTTTTCAAACTCTGGATTAATGACGGAGTCTTCCTTAAAAAAGCTGATAATAAAAGCAGTTATTTGTACAATAATCAGCGCAAAAATAATTCGCCACCAAACCATTCGGGTGTCAAAACTGAAGGCGGTCATGGTTGAAATTATGGTTATCGGGTTTAAGATTGGCGCGGCGAAAAGAAAGCTAATAACGTCGGCGGGTTTTAATCCGTTCGCTATTAAGCTACGTGCAATTGGTACGTTACCGCATTCGCATACAGGTAAAATTAGCCCGATCATAGAGAGCGTAATTCGTCGAAGGAAGGTGTTTTTTGGTAACATTTTGAAGACATCTTTTGATGATAAAAAGTATCTGATAAGCGCGGATATGATAATTCCTAAAATTAAGAATGGGACCGCCTCGACAATTACGCTTAGCGTCAGCGTGATGAAATCTTGTAATGACGGAAGTAATTTATTGCACCATTCTGCAAATTCTCCGTTTAATAACATAACGCCGAATCGCGAGCTGAATTGATAAATAGAAATTATAAGGACGCCAAAAATCACCCAACCGATCAATTCGCTGTTGTCTGATAAAAACTTTTTTATGCGGCCGTCTGACGATTTTTGTGCCATATATAAAATTATACCCCATGCTTATGCTATACTAAATCAATATGAAACATCTTTTACATTCACATCATCCGTTTCGGATTTTCTGGTTTTCAGTTTTGTTAACCTTAGGGTTAGGCGGCTTGATTTTTAGCCATATGGGCGTTAGCAGTCTTTGGCTATTTACTATTTTGGTGGTTTTGGAAGTTACGTTTAGCTTCGACAACGCGGTGATAAATAGCAAGGTTTTGGCGGGAATGAGTCAAATCTGGCAGAAAGTCTTCCTGACGGCTGGTATATTTGTGGCGGTGTTTGTCGTTCGATTTATATTGCCAATTGCTATTGTGATGATTGCGAGCGGTCACGGATTTATGGATGTTGTCAATCTGGCGCTTCATAAGCCTGTTGAGTACGGCAAGATCCTGCACGAGGCGTCGCCGATGATTGACGCGTTTGGTGGTGCGTTTTTGATTATGATTGGGCTTAGCTATTTCATCGATTACAACAAGCGTGTTCACTGGATGCGGCACGTTGAGCCGATCTTGGCAAAGGCTGGGCGATTTGAGAATTTTAAGGTGTGTATAATGCTTAGCGTGGCGGCTGTTTTGTATTTTACGGTTGAGGCGCCACATAAATCTTTAGTGCTGATTTCAGCGGTTCTTGGAATTGTGTTGCATATTGGATTGGAGCTATTTGGGTCATTTTTCCATGAAGATGACGCGAAATCCGTTAAGATTAAAACTGGCTGGGCGGCGTTTGCTAGCTTGTTATATTTGGAAGTTCTGGACGCCAGTTTTAGTTTTGACGGTGTGATTGGTGCGTTCGCCATCACCAACAGCGTGCTACTAATCGTGGCTGGGCTGGGCGCTGGAGCGATTTGGGTCCGATCGCTAACCGTATATTTGT
The DNA here is from genome assembly GCF_022828375.1 of Candidatus Nanosynbacter sp. TM7-053. Taxonomy (GTDB): domain Bacteria; phylum Patescibacteriota; class Saccharimonadia; order Saccharimonadales; family Saccharimonadaceae; genus Nanosynbacter. The sequence continues at coordinate 169,226 of NZ_JAJQJX010000001.1, read as the reverse complement.
TGCGAACAGGCGCGCTTAGCAAATATAAATATCTGGAAAATGGCGCTCACTGGGCAATTATGGCGCTCGGCGTGATGATGATTGCTAAATTATTCCACTTGGAACTACCGGAATGGGCGACGGGTGGCTTGGGCTTGTTGTTCGTGAGTTTGGCGGTCGGTAGCAGCATATTGGAAGCCCGATCGATCAATCTACAAGAAGCTGCGACTACAAAATTACATCAAGCCGAAGAGCAATTGAAGAACAGCGCTTCAAAAATTGTGCCGCGAAAACGGCGCTAGAATCTGGTTTAATATTTTATACTGAACGGTTCGATAGTTCCGTTAATAAATTTCTCGATCAAATTAATTGATTCGGGCAATATCCAGCTTTGGAGAATTTTCTGCTCGTCTGAGTTGAACTTGCCTAGGACAAAATCTACGTCACCGACTTGACGTCTGAGCAAATTGTCTGTGCCAATACGAATATGCCAAAAATCTGATCCGACGTGGGCGTGAAGAGATTTTAATCCGTTACTGCCCGCGTCTCGTCCGCCTTTGCGGGTTCGAATTTTGCCAAAGTCCAGCGCCGTGTCGTCGTGAATAATTAGTAAATCGTCCAATGTCAATTTGTAAAAATCTAAGATTGCTCGGGCGGAAATTCCGACCTCATTGTAAAAAGTAGTTGGCTTAACCAGCAGGATTTTTTCTCCAGAAATATTCAGCTCGGCAATATCTGCGGAAAACTTCGGTTTGTTTGAAAAGGTTTTCCCCTGCTCTGAGGCAAATTTATCAATGGCCAAAAACCCAGCATTATGTCGCGTGTTTGTGTATTTTTCGCCTGGATTTCCCAACGCTAAGATGACTTTCATAGACTTAGTATATCACCTTGTGAAAATGACGTATAATAAGCATATGGCAAAGCGTGACGATGATTTGGAATTTAGCATTAATGCGCCGTTTGATGATGGGCGAGCGGTTATCGATAAAGTTCCGTTGTATTTGGTGAACGGCTCATTGGGCGCCGGGAAAACTAGTGTTCTTGAGTTCTTATTACAACAAAGTGACTATAAGGGTTCTCGGGTGATTGAGAATGAATATGCTAATGAAAACGTTGACGGTTATCGATTGGAAAAGTTGGCGGATATCGTGACGACTTTGGCTGGCGATTGTGTCTGTTGTTCGTCGAAGCACGCATTGACGCGAATGTTACTTGACTTTTGTCGCAATTCCCCTGCTCCGGTGTTTATCGAGGCTACTGGTGTGGCGCGAACGATGAATTTGGTCGAGAAATTGATTAATGCACAAATATTCAATAAGTACGAGTTGGCGCAGAGTTTTTATGTTATTGATGCGCATGAGATTTTACATGGAATTGAGCCGGCGCATGAAATTGAGTTGCAAGCGGCGGACATGATTTTAGTGACCAAAGAAGATTCGCTAAGTGACGACGAGCGACTACGATATGAGTCCAAGCTGAGCTCCCTGCCTTACGGAAAAATACTGAGCGCACCACACGGTCGGTTTGACCTAAGTAAATTAACCACGCCGTCGGGACTACTAACGTTTTTTGATACGTACGATGGCGAGTTGGTCGTACCGGATAATCCGACATATGCCGTGCTGGATGTTTCTGGTATGAAAATTGCTGCGGCGACTCTGGAAAAAATTTGGCCGGAACTTTTTGATGCTTATAAACTCAGGCGAATGAAGGGTTGTTTTATTGATGATAATGGCGCGCGGCATCATTTGGAGGCAACGGAAAATCAGATTCAAATAGCTAATTCTGCGGCGGAAGAGCCAGCAAAAATTGTGCTAATTGGTGAACGTGCGGACGAAATTACGCGTGAAGTTTTGTCGGCACAATTGATGATGTTTGAATAAAAGTTCGCTTTCGTCGTTTCCGACTCATCAGCACAGATACGCATCTATGGAGCGAACTGACAAGCAGAAGAATTGTTGGCGGGAGATTATGAACCGCCAAGTAAATTATTCTAACTTGTCAGTTCAATGGAGCGCTACTCGCCCTTAGTTAGGGTACGGATCAGATCCTGGCTTGGGACGAATCCCGACTTAGGCTGTCCATCGTTATACCATTCGGCAAACTCGCATTGACGCGCCCAAAAGTAGGCTAGCCAGCGCGATGCGTAGTAGAGCCCGTGCCCGGAGATGCCAATGGTGTCTGCGGTCGAGACAGCCCAAGGGATGATTTCCTTGATGGGCTTCTTATCCACTTCCGTGGCGGCTTGTGTGAGCCGCGCCACCCTAACGGAGAACCTGATCACCTCCCCGAGGAGGGAGTCTTCGTCCTTGTGTTCCATTTGTTCCTGCCACTTCGCGACAGGAACGTTGGGTGCTACCTCGAAATCGGGGAGCCTATCAAAGTTGATAGTAAGGCTGCTGTTGCGCATATGCCGACCTTTCTAACAATCTCTCTCGTATCCGGTTGATACAAGATGAGATGTCGTAGTGCTTTCTTGAGCGCTACGAAAACTCACCTCGTATCTAAAGTATATTCTTCCACTTGTCAAAGTGCGCTTTCGGGCAAGGAGCAAATCTCAACTTGTCAACAAAAGCTGTATTCATTTATATCACTAATAGGATAAAATGTCAATAGGTTTTGTCAAAAATGTGGTATTATATGCCTTTTTCAGCGTTTTTGGCCTGCTTGTAAGCTTTGGTGACTGGCGCCAGACCGCACGCAACGCGTTCACGATTGGCTTTTAATTGCTTTTCGTCACGGAAAGACATTTTAATCGGCGTTCCCGCAAAATTGAAAGCCTCGCGTAAAGTTCGCTCCAAATAGCGTTTATAGCTCCAGTGGACGAATTTCAGATTGCTACCATATATAACAAACCATGGCGGAGCAACGTCCGTCTGGACAATGTAGCGCAGCTTCGGGTGTGAATTTTTCAGGCCAGCTGGCGGATGTGCGGCGATGGCTTTCTGTAAAATGTCGTTTAAGGCGCGAGTTTTGCATTCTTGGCGACGACGCTTATAGATATCAAGCGCTAGGTCGAATAACTTAGCGACATTCTGCCCAGTGACAGAAGAGGTGAATATTAACGGCGCGTATGGCGTAAACTTGAAGTTATAGCTGATTTGTGGTGCGATTTCATCGTGTGTGTAAGCGTCTTTACCTTTGACGGAGTCCCATTTGCTGACAACCAGAACAAGCCCCTTGCCCGCCTCGTCAATAATTCCAGCTAGGCGCTGATCCAATTGAACGTTAAGCTCATTGACGTCCATAAGAAGCAGACAAACGTCGGCTTCGTTGATGGCTTGCATGGTGCGAAGAACTGAGAACTTCTCAATTCCAGTTTCTTGCTTTCCTTGGCGGCGAACTCCAGCGGTGTCGAGCAGTTCAATCGTCTGACCGTGATAACGAACTTGAACGCGGTTTACATCGCGAGTGGTGCCGGCGACGTTGGCGACGATGGCTTGCTGCTTGCCCGCTAAGGTATTGAATAGATTACTCTTTCCGACATTCGGGCGGCCGATTAGCGCAACGCGAATAACGTCGTCAGGCGCAGTTTCGGTGGCTGGCGGAATAAGTTCGGCAATGCTATCAAGAAGCTCCGAAATACCAATGCTGTGCTCGGCGGAAGTTTTTATGATGTTTTTAATGCCGAGTCGTTTGAATTCGTCGATAGAAAGAGAGCCTTTTAAGTCTGCTTTATTGGCGATTAAAATGACTGGCTTGCCACTTTTTAGGGCTTTTTTGGCTAATTGGCGATCGGCGTCAGAGGGATAAACAGTGGAATCGACAGTTACGAGGATTACATCAGCGGCGGCAGATGCGTCAGCGATTTGGTCCTGAATGGTCGCTTCAAATTCGTCCTCGGCAGTTTTCAGTCCGGCTGTGTCGATGAGCCAAAATTGCGAATAGTCATCTGACGGTGCAGAATCTACGTTGCGTCGTTTGTATGAGACTTTACCAACAACATTGTCGCGAGTTGTTCCAGCTTCCCTGGCGACTATGGCTGTGCGAGAGCGCGTCAAGCGATTAAATAGTGAGCTTTTGCCGACGTTGGCTTGCCCGATGATGGCGACTGTTGGTAATTTAGACATGATTATATATTATAGCAGTTTTAAGACATTTTGGCGAGCACGCTATTTATATAAGCCTCGCATGGGCGGACTATTTTCAGGAAATCCTCAAAACATCTCAGGCCGCTTTTTGCTATGAATTCCTCGGTCTCTATGTCTAGTCTATATCCCTCGTTCTCGTCATCATTTCTGGTGTAACTGTGGATGTAGGCCTTTGGAGATTCTTCGTTAATTGGATTTGGGTAAAGTGTTATGTAGTAATTTTCTTTGGGGTTATTTATGCAGTAGTAAATGTTATTGTCGTCATCTTTGAACGCTACGGATATAGGATATTCAAGTTTCGTAGTATGTTTCTCAACCTCTTTAATAAGTTCGATGTAAGCGTAGATTTGGTTTTCTAGGAATTTTGGTAAAATATTGGGCCCATCATTCTCATAGAACATTTTTTCTATGGTATCCGATCTTTCTTTCTTAAGGTTACGTATGACAGCTCTTAGTTTTTCTGAAGGCAAAGGCTCAGATTCGCGCCCTAGCGTTTCCATTATATAGTTACACTTTCTATCAAATTTAGCACAAAAGCTATATTACAATATTTACTGTAAAATGTAAAGAGCCGCGGAGTAAATTATGAATTCGTGAATTTCTCTTCTCTCCATTCGCCTCTCTTGAGGTCGCCGAGCGAATAATTGCCGAAGTTTGTTCTGTGGAGTTTTTTGACAGTGTAGCCTAACGCATCGAAAGTTCGCCGAATTTGACGATTTCTTCCCTCGCTCATTTCCACTATCCAGCGATAATCATCGCCTTCGTGTTGTCTTTCTAGTGTCAATTGACTACGCCCGTCAGGAAGCTGCACGCCAAAATCATTGATCATCTGGCGGTGAAGCGGCTGTAGTGGTTTGTCAATTGTAACGATATACCGCTTAATCTTATAAAACGACGGATGCGTCATGCTGTGAGCAAAATCGCCGTCGTTCGTCATGAGAATCAGTCCAGAGCTGTCTTTATCCAGGCGACCAACGGGTTTTAAGTGGTGAAGATTCTTCGGTAGCAATTTGTAGATTGTCGAAACTCCACCTTGAGAAGCGCGCGAACAAAGATATCCAGTTGGCTTATGCAGGATGATGAGCTGTTTGGGTTGTAATTCTAGCAATTTGCCGTCATAGGAAATTTTATTTGCGTCAGAAATTTGTTGACCCAATCTAGCGGGCTGACCGTCAACAATAATCTTCCCTTTTTCTATCAATTCGTCGGCTTTTCGGCGAGAAATACCCAAGCACAGCGCTACAAATTTATTGAGGCGCCAAGATTCTTGCTTTGTGTCTGGGTTTGTCATTGTTGTGGATTTATTGGCGGAAATTGTGTCGGCTGAGGCGTTTCTGATGGTTGATGTGGAATGCTTTGCTCCTGAGGCTGCGCTTGGGCGAGAGGTATTGAATTAACCTGTTCAATAGGATTTGGTGCTGGCTGAGGTGTCGGAATTGATTGTGGCGCTGGAGTCTGCACTGGTCGAGGCTCTGGAGTTGGTTGAGAAATTCTCTGTGTATTGTCTAATTCTTCTGCCATAAGTTTAGAGATGTCTACCGAATTCTGAGAATCGTCAGCTGGTAAAGGTTGAATAATGCGGTCACCAAGCCCTGAGGGTCGCGGCGCAGGTGATGAAAATGGCGCCATGGGTTGTGGCAGTGTTGCTGGCTGAGGCGTTGGAGTCTGCGCTGGTTGAGGTAGTGGCTGTGGCGCCGGAGCGAAAGCCTGTTGTGGATGTTGTTGCATAAGCGGATTTACTACAGAAGCTGTTGGCGTTGCAGTGGGGGCAGCTGGTTGTGGCGACAATGAAGATACGTCAGGTCTAGTAACTGGCTGCGACGCCGCTGGAGCTGGCTGAGATGCTGGAGTAACCGGCTCATATGTATGATCTGGCTGTGAAACTGGCACTGGATTTGTGCCGACTCCTGGAAGATCTCCCAAGGTTTCGTGAACTGCCCTCACGACGTCCTCTATTCCCACCTGAGATTTCACCAAGTATTTATCAGCACCAAGTTGCTCGCCGCGTTTTCGTTGATCTTCTGATGACAGTGCGGTCATGATAATCACCTTAACGTCTTTTGTTTCTGTCGTCGAGCGTAAAATGTCCAACATATCAAATCCGGAAATTTTCGGCATCATCACGTCGCTTAAAATTAATCGCGGACGTTCTTTAATTGCCATGGCTAGAGCTTCTTCTCCGTCGCCCGCCGAAACGATATCGTAGCCCTCCGCCAAAAGTCGTACACCGTAAATTTCGCGTAAACTTTTGTCGTCCTCAACCAATAAAATTTTTGTCATATGTTTATACTATACTGAAGTTTTGACAAAAAATCCATAGTTCTTATGGCTATTATTCGCGTCCAGGTATGGACAATTGCTGACGCTTTTTGCGCAATTCTTCCTCAATTTCAGCCAGCGTTGGCTCGGAAGAATTTCTGGCTGGTTGTGGAATTTCTGGCTGGGTCGTCGGGGCTGCGGGCGCTGCTGGAGCTGGATTTTCTGGAGTTGCGATTGTGGCTGGATTTGAATCGACAATTTCGCTATTATTTTCAATTGCCATATCTTCCGTCTTCTCTTCTGCGGCAATCTCAATTTCTTCTGGAACGGTAGAATCTGACATTGAATCTTTAGAACTTTCAGCTTCCGTAGATTCTAATCGCTGCTTAGCTTCCGAGCTATTCATGCGAGGAATTTCCAGATAGAAAGTACTCCCTTCCTTATATTTGCTTTCAACGCGCAAGTTTCCAGACATCGCCTCGGCTAAGCGGCGGCTCAAATATAACCCCAAGCCAGTTCCGCCAATTTCTCGCGTGTCAGAATTGTCCACCCGATAAAATTTCTGGAATAAATGTGGAATATCCTCGGCAGGAATACCAATGCCGCTATCTTTCACACTCACAGAAATCTGCTTATCGTCGCCGGTAATATTGACGACAACTTCGCCCGACGGCGTGTACTTGATGGCATTTTCAATCAAATTGCTAACGACTTCCCTAAAATGGTCAGGATCAATATTGGCATAAAAAATCGGTTGCAGCGACTTCTCTTTACCCTCATCAATTATGTCTGGCATAAAGATGTAGTTGAGCTGCTTTTCATTAGCTTTTGTTGCTAGACCATCAAAAATATCCTTCAAAAATTCGTTTACGTTGATGACTTTCGGGTTATTTTTCATTCGACCATCTTCTACCTTGCTGATATCAAGAAGATCTTGGAATAGCCGCCCCAGATGTTGCGCCGATTCGTGGGCTTTGGTGATGAAGTCGCGGGCTTTCTCGTCAATGTGAGCGGTGGCTGGATTTAACGCCAAACCCAAATAGCCCTCAATTGACGCAACTGGCGTGCGCATCTCGTGGCTGGCGGTGGAGATGAACTCGGCTTGCTCGCGTTCCTCGGCTTTTTCTTTGGTGATGTCGCGGAAAACCACGATGATTCCTTCGCCGTCCGTGCCGACTGGAGAGCTGACGATTGACACTAAAATGCGTTTTTCGGAGCTGGTTAATAGGAATAATTTATCGTTATGAGTTGGCTGGTTTTTTGATAAAGATTGGGCTATTGGATTTTCGAGGTCTTCTACGTCTTTTCCGTCTGAAGTGACGAGTTTTAAGACGCTTTTCCAATTAAGTCCGAGCGCGTCGCCTTGGTTCCAGCCGATGATTTGCTGAGCGGATGGGTTTATCAGTTCGATGTTGCCATCTTTGGAAATAGCCAGAACGCCGTCGTCGATGGCATTAATCACTACATCAGACTTACTTTCAACGGCAGAAAGTTTATTCTCCAAGCTGGACGTATTGTCGTCAGTTTTTTGGCGGCGAATCCATAGAACAAGGCTAAAAATCAAAGGCAAAAATCCGAAGAATAGGTAGCCGATGATGAATTGTATGTTTACTCCCTGTTGAACGCTGGTGGCTATAATTTGCAAAATAACCAAAAGTCCCATTATTCCTAAGATTATTGCGCCGAAAAATCCTGCAAAAATTGCCACGATAATCCACATAACTAGGAACGGCGAAACGACTCCGCCGCTGGTAATTATGGTGGTTGCGGTGACGGCTACGGTTAACAAATATACGAAAATTCCGATTCCAGTTTCATGTTTTCTGGGAAGCCAAAAACATAAAATCAGCACAATTAAACTACCGATTCCTGCCACGCCAGCCGCCAAATCTGAGACCGATAATCCGATTGGCAATTGATAGCCGGTCGGTATAAATCGCGCCCATGCGTATAAAAGAATGATTGTGAAACAGCTCAGTAATGCAACTTCACACAATCTCCTTAGCCAAAATCTGGAAATTGCGTGAGGCTTAAAGTAAATCCCGCCCTTTTTCATGCTTTTATTATGGCGAATTTTCAGGAAAATCTCAAGAGTTAGGTGGTATACTAATTGCATGAATAATGATCAGCATAATGACCAAAGTAACAATCCCGACGTAAGCAATGCGCCAGTCTATGACAGCACAGAGAAAAAGAGAGTCTTTAAGCGTGTTATGCTCTTTTCTTTAATGTTTACCATTATTACGCTAGTAGGAAATTACGTTTCAATGCGAGGATCGACAGGACCATATAACAGATACGTTTCTTTTTTGATATCAGCCATTTCAAACGCATCGACGATGCTCTCCCCGTTGCTAATTATTTTTATGATTAGGTGGTACAAGAGGGGTTATTATCAGAATATTAACAAGATGGTAAATGATAGTCCAAAAGCGGCAATCCACTCTTCTGTACTGTCGGCAATAATTTTTGCGGCGCTTTGGGTATATGGTAAACTTGTGTCGATAGATATTCTAATACTTTTTCCTGTAATCATCTTCCCTGTTATGTTAGTGACTATCTATTCATTGCCGATAATTGATGTGATATTATATGGATATAATAGGCATAAATAAAAAAATAATGAACTTTAATAATACTGAGCAGAAAGATAATTTGGTAAATAGTTCGTTTCCACGTGAGACTTAAAGTAAATCCCGCCCTTTTTCATGCTTTTATTATGGCGAATTTTCAGGAAAATCTCAAGTGATAAATGTGGTATAGTAATTGCATGAATAATGATTTGGATCGGAATCAAAATAATAATCTCACAAATAATGAATCGTCCACCCTGCCTAATGCTGAAAACGTAAAAGATCAACAAACTTCTATGAAACCCTCAGCAGCTATGGGTCCTTCGTTTGATAAAAGTATGGATAAGAATAAAGCATTTAAGTATGCAGTATTTTATGTGATTACTTCTGTGATTGCGATATTTGCGGGGGTTTATATTTTTGCACAGGGGCTAAGTAATCGTGGTAATAACTTTGGGAATTATAGCGTTTTCTTAGCTACTGGATTTTTGTCCATTGGTGTTATATATAGCTCTCTATTTTTGGCTGGATCTGTACTCATACAATATAAAAAAGGGCGCTACCATTTCATCGACCGGGCGGTGAATAATAGTCCCAAGGCTGCTTTTTATGCTGCAATAGCTGTAGTGATATTCTTAACGTTGCTCTGGGGGTATGATAGACCTATGACAATATTCACGCTCCTTCTCTCTCCTGTCGCTGCTTTTGCTTCCGCTCTGGAGATTATTAATGAAGCGTCAGTGCGACGATATGCCATTAATATGTCGATTACTGATGGAAAAATAGAGAAAAAGCACGCCTTTTTATACACCATAATTTACATAATTCTCTGTCTTCTTGTGCCGGTGTTTTTTGCTATTGTTGTATTTGATAGTCGTTATGTACTGTATGCTGGATTAGCGTCGCTTGTTGGGGTTATATTTCCTATCGCAGCTATGATTATAGGGATACTTATCTGCATTTCGATTTATTGGTATAAATCTGGGCGCTATTGGATTGCGAATTATCTAGTGAAAAACGGCAAAGTAGTTAACTCATTTTTTACCGCTATAATTTTCTACACGATTATGTCTTTCTTGAGTCCGTCAGCTGATATGGAAGATAAATATTCAATAATGTGGCTTCCTGTATCTTTGATGTTCTGGAGCTTAAAACTTGTCGTCTTAGTTAGCCCGCTGGTGGCGCTAGCGTATGTCTCTTGGATTACAGTGTCGTGTTACGCAGGAAGTCGCCGCACAAAGCTGCCTATCGAAGAGAGTATGGAAAAACGTCAGCCAGATTATACGGAGCATTACACTAATCAACCACTTTCATATAAGTGGATTAAGCCTATGATCATTGCCATTATTGCGACTATCGTCTTGCTTGCAATACTGATTCCTTTATTAATTGCGATAGGATAATAATTTGAAAATATAATAGTCAGGAGAATAATTCTATGAATAATGATCAATATAATAATCAAAGTAACCCTACGGATAACGCGCCAATCGCTTCACCTGAAGTTAAAGATGTGAAGCAACAATGGGCTTTTACGGAGGCTCCGATGATGAAACCTCTAGTGGCTGAAAATATCGAGAAAAAGAAGGCCTTTAGATGGACTGTAATTTTTGTGATAATTTGTCTCGTCTCGGTAAATTTTTTTGGCACTACATCTGATGTATTCAGACCATTCATTGGCTCTTTGGGGGATATTTTAGTAATATATGCGTTCATACTTGCTTGTGTGTCAGTCTATTGGTATAAAACTGGGCGATATTGGATAACTGATAAAATATCAAAAATAATGATTGTTATCTGTTGTATTATTGGCTTAAATATACTGTTGATGTTTCTTACGTGGCTTTTCTTTTTCGTGCTTATAGCGCGTCAGGATGTCCCTGTTGTGAGATTTTTGTCGACTATAGGAATGGTTAATCTGTTTATCGTACCTGCTGCTATTTCTTTGTTTGCTCTGGTATATAGCTCTTGGGCTATGCTGTCTTATCATAAAAAGTCGACGTCTAACATAGAGAAAAAGTAGACACGCCCTCCCTTTCCATGGTATAATCCATGGAGTTATGGCCCTATCGTCTAGCGGTTAGGACACCAGGTTCTCATCCTGGCAACCCGGGTTCGATTCCCGGTGGGGTCACCAAGAATGTCATTTTAGAGTCTGCAAGAGGCTCTTTTTTATTGTCTTGAATCATTTACAGTTCAGATATTCTGTGTGAATATCCTCAGCTTCATTTTTCATTGCGTCAAAATATTTTTAGTCATCGCTGCTCATCTGCTTAACGACATCTATCAAATTCCGCGGTGTAATGTCGGCTTTAATCAGATATCCATCGACGCGACTCATGACGGATTTACGCGAAGCCTCGTCCTGCTCAAAATTGGTCATAATCAAAATCTTACTATTCGGAACCAAATCGACATTGTTATTTCTCAGTGCGTCCAAAATCTGGTCGCCGCGTTGCTCTGGTAGCATCAAATCTAAGATTATCAGGTCAAAAGTTTGGTTGCGCGCCGCCACTAGCCCGTCATTTCCATCAACCACCCACGTCACGTTATACCCCGCTTTTTGCAGACTCCTGACATACATTTCGCCAATAAATCGGTCATCTTCCACGCATAAAATTGTCTTTATCATAATTCCTCCTAGCCCTTATACATAGCGTGATTTTTTATCCAGCCGCCGCCTTTTCGTATCAATTGATTATTCAGTTGCCCGTCTTCTAGCAATTTATCTTTAACTGTAGCATAAATTGGCAAAGTGAACGAGAAAACCGAGCCTTCGTTTTCGCGGGATCGAGCAATTATCGAGCCGCCGTGAGATTCGACAAAGGCTTTGCAAATGTAAAGCCCAATTCCCGTCCCGGCAACGGCTTCGCGTGATCTGTGCGATCGATAGAACTTATGGAATAGATTGTTCACGACATTCGCCGGCATGCCAATTCCATTATCAGCGACAGACACTTCCACGAAGTCGCCTTTTTTCTCTGCGGAAACGGTTACGGACCCGCCCTCAAAACTGTATTTGATGGCATTGTCAATTAGATTACCAATCACTTCCCCGATGCTTCCGTGGTCAGCGGCTACGGTTGGGAGGTCGTCTGGAATATTGACGCTGAGCATTCTGTGTTGAGTCGAGGCGCGAAGCTGCATATCATCAGCAATCGAGGCGTAAATATTAGCGACAGTGTCTTCCAGTAAATAAACCTTCAAGTGGTGCCTATCATATCTGGCAACATTAAGAATATTATCTATATAGCTAGACAAGCGATTGGACGAAACGACCAACCTATCAAGAAGCTGTCTTTCGTCGCCCTGCAAGCGTCCAGCGAACTCTTCGTTGATAATATCCAGATATCCACGAATAACCGTAATCGGTCCACGGAGTTCGTGAGCGGCAAATGAGATGAAATTGAGATCTTCTTCTTCGGGTAGATATCCTTTAGACTTGTCGGTGAGAAAAATTACGGTTTCGGCGGCGGCACCTTTCTCAAATGAAGCCACGATATCAAAAATCCGCGTTTTTTGGACGATATCAGGGTTGGTGCTAATGCGTTGCCAACGGCGTTCGGCTTTAATTTTCTCATTGGAGATTTCGTGAAGCCAATCGAAAATACTCGGTTCGTTTAGAAAATCAAGCGCCAGAAAATCCTCGCCTTTTGCGTTTCTGGAAATCGGGGCGGCGGAATTGGCGAAGATAATTTTCTGGTTGGAATTAAGAATCACGACGCCAGTACTGGCTTGATTTAGGGCTTGAGTGAGCGGGATTTTTGGCTTGTCGTTGTCGCTAGCTGGTTTTTGCTCTGGTTGATAATCGCCATAAATTGCCTGAAGCGCCGTCTTAAATCCAGTTTTTTCGTAGCGTTTGTCGTTGGGATTTGGCGGAGTGTCGGTGGTTAGTTCGCCAATTTTATGAGAGAGTGCCGCCAGAATTTTATTAAGCGGCGCAGCGATGATTTTAACGATAGAAATTGAAAATAGGATTTGCAAGATAGCGGTAATTAAAATGATAATCCAAAAATTTAGCTGGGATATGGAAATTGCCGTGAAGTGGAGTGCGATCCCCAGTCCTAATATGATGCAGGCGCTCGCTGACAATAGGACTAATATGACTTTTCGGTAATAATATTGTTTGTACTCGCGCAAGGTTTTAGATGCCGGATCTATTGCCATGAAACACTTCCCCTTCCTGGCGTGAAGGCTGCAATCCATGTTTGTCCGCGATTTAAGGCGACGTCTTTTCCAGATTCGTCTGTCAATTTAAGCGGCGAATTTATGTCCGCTTTTGACCAAGTGGCAGTGGCGACTGTGCCGTTTTGGAAAATGTAAGCTTTGCCGGATCCTGTCGTTTTGATGTCTTCGTAGCCATCGTAATTTTGAGCCCGAGCTTCAACGCCAACTTCCATAGCCACAACGGTGTTTGGAGCAATTTGCCCATCTTCCCTATCGGCATGTGGTGCGCCAGCCATGCTCCTGAGGTAAGAATTCGACGCCTTGTCGTAAGCATATGAGGTGTTGTAGAGCGAGCCGCTGAGGTTTATGCTTACAGATGTGGCGTTTGGCGATTCGACAGGCTTGCCGTCTGTTCGCGCGAAGCTGGTGAATTCGGAATTGTTATAGCCTTTTGCGCTGTTCAATTGGTCAAGCTTCTCCCCTGAGGTGTAGACGTTATGTGGCGCGTAGCGGTCGCGAGATCGCCAATATGATCCGTCGTTAAAGAACTGGTCGATGTCGCGATAATTGCCGTTTCTGACTTGAGATAAAGCGTTGGGACTTCCACCAACGTGCGCGATTGATGCTTGATATGGCGCCGCCCAGCTCAAATAGTATAATCTTAAGCTTCGCACTGGACCGATCAACGCAGGTTTCTCTCCTTGATACAGGGCCAAAAACCTAGTAATTCCGCCCTCTGCCACGGCTTCATAAACCACGCCAGCTTTCTTCAGTCCTGACTGCGGTCTGGCGGCTGGACTATTCTCAATCATCACGCCAGTTACGGGCAACTTCGCGGTGGCTTCATTCGCGATTTCCACGCCAGTTAGCGGCGAATAAAACTTCTTCGGCGCGGGTTTTTTAGTCGGCAATTTCAGCTCCACGCTAGCAGTCTGCTCGTATTTTATGGAATGAATTGCAATTATGAAAACTCCAGCAATAACCATCGCACTCACCACGAGCACAATTGCCAGAATGTGCTTTTTTACCCATTCTTTGAACGACTCCCAGCGAGCGTTCTTTTTTTGTCCTGATTTATCTATTTTTTCAACATTCATGCTTATGCTTAGTATAGCATTTTCGGCGCACGAATAAACTATTTTTGTAGATAATTATCGATTCTTTGCAGAGTTTTTTCCTTGCCAATTAGTGCCAGCGTGTCGTTAAGCTGCGGGCTAAACGGCGCCCACGTCGTCACAATTCTCACCAGACTAAACAAAATCCCCGGCCTCTGCCTCGTCGTTTCCAGTAATTGATTAAGGCAATTCTGAATTGTTTCTGGCGTCCAATCTGTAATTTTCTCGAATTCTTGGCGCGTAATCGACAATAACTCTTGTCGCTCGTCGTCGGTCAATTTGCGAAGTTGTTTATTTCCGTCAATTAATTCCGTGTCAATTTCAGGCTCGACGAAGAAATAGCTTGTTAATTTTGGCAAATCTTGCAATGTCTTCAAGCGATCTTGCGCCAATTCCAGAACGCGCTTTTTGTAAGATTCATCGGCGTTTTTGGCTTCTTCGCCCCAGAATGATTGGCAGCGAGAATAAAGATCGTCCAAGCTAAGCGATCGAATCCATTGACCGTTAAGCCAAATGAGTCGTTGTTCGTCAAATCGCGCGCCAGATTTTTGAACGCGATCAAGCGAGAACTTTTCAATCAGCTCAGCTTTACTGAAAATTTCCTGTTCCGTGCCGTCATTCCAGCCAAGTTGCGCTAAGAAATTAAGCATCGCTTCTGGCAAAATTCCCTCTGATCGATACTCGGTTACGCTTTTAGCGCCGTCACGCTTGCCAAGTTTTTTATTTCCCGATGGCGCCATAATGTGTGGCACGTGCGCCAGAATTGGTGGCGTAATTTTAAGCGCTTCGTAAAGCGATAGATATTTAGGCGTACTGGCAATATATTCCGAGCCGCGAATCACGTGCGTGACTTGCATTTCGAAATCGTCAATGATGTGCGCAAAATTGTAGGTTGGCAGACCGTCCGCTTTGATCAGAATGAAATCATCCAAAGCTTCTGGGCCAGCTGACAATTCGCCCATAACGGCGTCCGTCCAAGAATATCGCTTAATTTCCGGAACTTTGAAGCGTAGCGGCATTCCGAGTCGCCACTCTGGCGGATTTTCTGGACGATGGTCGCGATATAAAAATGCTCGCTTTTCAGCCTTGGCTTTGTCGCGGAAAACTTGCACTTCTTCAGGCGTGTACGGATCGGCGTAAGCTAGTCCTTCGCTAATCATTTTCTTCGCCCATTTTATGTAAATATCACGGCGATCTGTTTGGTGATATGGGCCAAAATTGCCAGACTCTTTTTTTGGATTGTTAAGAGTTGGTCCCTCGTCCCAATTTAATCCTAGCCAATTTAAGGTTTCCAAAATCATTTCTTCCGCGCCTTCGACGAACCGGGCTTGGTCCGTGTCTTCAATGCGTAAGATGAAATCTCCCTGGTGCGCTCTGGCAACAAGGTATGTGTATAGCGCGGTGCGAACGTTGCCTAAGTGAATATAGCCAGTCGGACTTGGCGCAAAACGAGTTCTAATAGTCATGAATAAATTATAGCACGTTATCTGATGAGTTACAGACTAGTGGCGATTTTCTCAATTTGACTGCTTGAGAGGTTTGCATCGCCGCTGATCTGATATAGGATTCCGCCGTTTACCCAAGCTGCTTCTTTCCCGCCGCTATAAATTGTCAATCCGTCGATCATTGTGGTGTTTGGATTCTTGTGCTTTTCAGAGAAGAATTCTTTCACTGCCGATGAATTCCAACCGCTTTTTTGCTGGGTTATGGTATATCCTGAGCTTCCGTCGGCGTAGGCGTATTTCATAGAGACCTCGCCCGATTTGAATTTGATAGGTCCGTTCAGTGCGTAGCCGTCTGGCTTGTAGCCTGGATATTTGGCATCAATTCCTGATTGAACGGCTGCCATTTTTATGGAAATATTTGGCATACTCAGGTATGTTAAATAGCCACCGAGTAGCATTACCGCAAAACCAACAGAAAACGTATTCAACCAACGTAATGCGCCGCCCTTTTTCTGGCGTCGACGTGCTTTTTTATTGCTGATAATCTCATTCGACAAGGCTTTTTCAATCGCTTCGTTTTTCAATTGATGAGCGGTTTTTGCGACTGGCTTTTCTATTTTTTGCGGAGCGACGGCGACAATCGGATTGCTATTTATAGCCAGAGGCTGGCGTTCTTTTCGCAATTTAGTATCAACGCTAAGAGGTCTTTGTTGAGCGCGACGAGTAACAGGGTGAGTTTCGGCTGGGCGGTTAATAGCAATTTTCTGAGGAGCTGGCTTGCTGACAATTGGCGTAGAAAACTTCTTCACGGCGACATGTTGCTTCACGTCGACGCGAGCTTTCTGGGGCTTGGCAGCCAATGGCGTGCGCTGCGGCATTTTAACGTGCCGACGATTCAACGTGCTGGATTTCTGAACGTGTGCGGCGTGAATATTTGATACAGATGTGCCGCGCTTACTGATTGATTGTTCTTTTTCTATTTCAGATTTTTCAATCTTAATATCATCCATTACCATTCCGGTAACAGTATTGTAAGCTCGTCCATTGATAACCACGTAGTTTTTACTTGCCATTAATCCCCCTAATGTTTATTCCTGTATATTATATTACAAATCGCCTAAGGTTTTTTCAAGTGTAAAAATATGTTATAATTTCCGTAATTATGTACCAGAAAAAGAATCGCACTAAAGAGCTCGCACGGCGGACCTTTGTGTACACGCTGATGACATTATCACTTATAACTCTTCTTACGTTTTTGACGTTTAGAATGCTTGGCTATACGTTTGATCCAAATACGAAAGAATTGCAACAAACTGGACTTGTCCAATATGAATCACATCCTGGCGGGGCGCTGGTTTATATTGACGATATGGAGCTGCGCCGCACTCCAACGAAAAGCACCGTTCTTCCTGGCAAGCACACTTTTTCGATGAAATTAGATAAATACGAACCGTGGCAAAAAACGTTGAATATCAAATCTGATACCGTTACGAATTTGAATTACGCCAGATTGATCCCGACCAAACGCGAAACCACCGAGGTGAAAACGTTTGACTCATTGCAATCCGTTTCTCTGTCGCTAGCTGGTAATTTCTTGATGGGATTTGGCGTTAAGGATAAAACTCCGATTTTGACAATTGGCGACATTCGCGATACGAACAAAGATAAGGAAAAATTCACGGAACACGCATTAAGCACGAGCGTTTTGGCTGGCTATTCCCTGTCTTCTGACGATCATACGTTTACCGTGTCGGAGTGGGACCGCGATTCTCGTTATGCGTTAGTGAAGCATTCGTATCCAGCGGAAAATAATACTACTGGCGTGCAGTGGTTGGTTTTTGATAGAGAAAATCCAGAAAAAATTACCGACGTAACGGCTATGACTGGTTTTGCAATTAAGCAAATCAGCTTTGCGGGGACTGGCGCGCACACGGTTTACGCTCTGCAGGAAACTGGCGAATTGAGGCGAGTTGATCTTGATAGCTCGACAATTTCTAGCCCAATTTTAGTTGGCGTCGAATCTTTCAAGCTTTACGGCGACGATCGTTTGTCCTACCTGGCTGTTATTGATGGTAAAAAAGTGGCAGGAATTTGGAAACGAGATTGGAAAGAGCCGTTTGTGATTGGCACTTTTGCTACTGGTTCTACCCCGGTAATTCGAATTTCTCGCTATTTCAATAAAGACACTGTGGTTTTGACTGATGGCAAAAATATGACAATTTACAGAGGTGAGATTTCAGATTCTAAGGACCGCCAAAAAGAGTTCTTGAAAACGGCGAAGATTATTAAGACTGATAATACGATTACGAACATAACGATGGACAATGCTGGGCGATTTATCGTGGCGCAAAACGGCGCGGTATTGCAGACTTACGATTTGGAGCGTAAAGAATTGTCTGGCGCATTTAATATTGGCGTGGCGCAGGAAGTGAAGTGGCTTGACAATTTCTATATCCGTAGCGTTTCTGCGGCAGGAAAAATGGAGATTCGCGAGTTTGACGGCACGAACGCTCATACGTTGATAAGCGTTAAACCTGGTTTGGACTATGTTTTGTCCTCGAACCAGCGATACGTTTACGGATTGACGACCAGCGCTTCTGGAAAAATTGTCCTGAGTAAAATGAATATGGACAATGGTTCGATTGGGCTATTTAATTAAATAGCTAATTTATCGACCGCCGAATAACTTCTCAAGCAAAGTCGGCTCGGGTTTTCCTGGAATATTTGAGTTGTTGCTTTGCTGCTGATTTGAGCTGGATTCTGAAGTCGTGGTAGCTTTGCTTGGGTCTGGGCTGATTTGTTCTGCGAAGATAAGAAGTCGTTTCTCTGCGGTTCCTAAAGGCACACAACTTACAAGTGTCAGCATTGGCTTATTCGTATTAATCTGAACTTTTGAAACTTCAGTAGGCATAACAACTTCTGTCGATGTTATTTTATAGGTGTAGCGCTTCCCGTTGTAATTCATGTAAATAACGTCACCCTTGGTCAACTTTTCATTTTGAGCGAAGACGAATTTATAATCACCGCTAGCAAAAGCGTCGTTACTGGAGTGTGCGGCAAATACGGCATTTCCGACTTCGCCTGGCACGGCACTGGCGCCAGGAATTGAAAAGTGAGCTACTCCCTTCTCCATGGCTTTTGATTGCGATTTCGTGTCACTAGCGGCGCCGTAAATAACTGGCGCGTCAACATTAATCTTTGGAATAATAATCCTAGGTTCAGGTCCGACAGTTACGTCAGTGGAGGCATCAACGATGATGTTTTGCGGGTTAATTGCACCAGGCGTTGTGTAAGCCGCGACTGCGCCGAAAATAACGCGGTTATATTGCAAAAACATGAAGACTAATAGCACCGATAATCCAGCAATCGCCGGAACGAAATGCCGGGATTTTTTCACCTTATTTGCGGAGTCGCGAACCTTTTGCTGAATTTGACTGCGGAGTTCTTTTATGGCCGCTTTTTGCGGGTCCAGAGGCTCGTCTTCGCTGATTACTGGCGTGATATTCTGATTTTCCTTCGTCAATCGAGAAATCTCATGGTTTTTTGCTGCGATGTCGCCAGCATAGTAACGCTCATAATACATCTGATAATATTTCTGCCAAGCGCTGTGGTATTGCTTCCATTGGTCGGCTAAAACTTGAGTGTGGACGGCTGAATTTTGAGCTTGAGCGGTTTGGTTTGCGGGTGCGGAATTGCTAATTTGTGGCTTTGGCTGAATCTGGGTTTGGGCAATTGGCATCGTTCGCATAGCGTGATTAGCAGAGTCTTTTTTTTGTTCTAACTGTGGCGTTGTTGAGATTTGCTGAGGTTTGGCTATTTGTGCCTTAGGTTGTTCTGACCTGACTTCGGGTTTTGATTGCAATTGAGTGGAAAATGATTGCGTCTGAGTTTTTTCTGGCGCAGAACTTTGCTCTTCTGTTCTGGAATAAATAGCGTCAAGTTGCCCACGAATAACATCAGCAGCGGCATTTCGTGAGGCTGCTGAGTCGCGAGTTGGCGGCGTGAGAGATCGGCGCTGATCTGGTACCGGCATGCCCACTCGACCGTTTGATTGATCATCCGTCGGATACATAACTTCTTCTATTATACGTCAAATTGATATCAAATAAAAGTCGTGCTTGTGATAAATTGCTGGTTGTGTTACAATCATACGGTAGCTTGGAGCGTTCTCTTGTGCCGCGGTGGCGGAATTGGTAGACGCGCTAGACTCAAAATCTGGTGAGCAATAGCTCGTGCCGGTTCAAGTCCGGCCCGCGGTACCAGAGGCAGCTTCAGGTGATAATCGTCCATTTTGGGCGATTTTTTATGCAAAGAAAACAGCCCGCAGAAAGGCGCTACCGAGGCTTTATGGCCTTCCAGGCGAGCTGTCTTCTCTGCGGGCTTTACAGCCCTAGACCTTTTCCCCCATTTAGACCCGCATTCAGCAGGAACGCAGAGCCAATGAATGATCCGCCCAGCGCTCCAGTAAGTGCTGTGGGGGTGACATCCATGGCGAGTATGGGCGCGATTAGCGCCCCGACCACCGCTCCGACCAGGGCGAAGGTGATGACGATTGATGTAACCGCGATGATCATGACAAGTACTGTCACTATCCGCATGACAAGTACTGTCGTCGCTATCCGCATGACACTTCCTTTCAATAAGTGTTCACTCGTGACTAAGGGCTACTCTCGCCCTTGACAAATCACGAACGAAAGCTTAGTAGTATAATACAACTAATTGTGCGTAATGTCAAGCGGATATTTATGCGAGGCTACATTTTGCAGATAGCGGTGCTGGTTGCTGCTAGTGGTGCTTTCGGCGACCAAATCAAGTAACTTGCGGTGCGGGCGCCGACGGTTCCTCGCCAAATTGCCATTGGTGCGTCCCATTTTTGGGTGACGACTTCTCCGCTGTGGGCGATTATTAAATTGTCGGCATGAAAAACGCAAATGGTTACGGGATATGTGATGGTGAATTTGTGAAGCGCTTCAACGAGTTGCGACAATTGAATGCTGAACGTAATCATCTTTGGATAAAAAATTGCGCGGAATATTTTCTGAACTTGTGCCAGACTTGCTATGAAAACCACGTGCGGATTGTCCAAAATTTCCTGAAAACTATTTTGTACAAGGTCAATCGCATCTCGCGTCAGCACGACGGGAATTTCTGACTTTTTGATCAATTCTTCGTAGACGATTGCCGTCTGACTATTTCGCCCAGCGTCGCCACATAATAGCAATACGTCCGCCCATCTTTCCAGCGCCAAAGTTTCAGTGAGCGCTTCGTTTGCCAAACTGCCTGATTGGTTTGTCGGCGCGAACAAAACGTCGGTCATATTCGCGGGAACATTTTTTTTCAGGGCGTCAGGCAGTAAAACGCGAGCCTCGCCCACTCCGGTTTTAAGGGATTCTTGATAACTTTCTGCCACCGCCAAAAAGCCTAATTTGTTGCCGCCGATGATTCCTAATTTTCCCGCTTGGTCGCGTCGCTCTGGCTTATTCCATTCGACATCTGGAAAAAGTGGTTTCCCTGGTTCTTGTTTTTGCCAAAATTTCATATCCATTACAAATTTACCTCAATACTCACCGGACAATGATCGCTGCCCATTTGTTCTGGATGAATTTGCGGATTAGTAACGCGATTTGCAATTTCACGCGACGCCAGCCAATAATCAATCCGCCAACCGACATTTCGCGCTCTGGCATTCGCCCAATGCGTCCACCAAGTGTACGCGCCAGTTTTTTCAGGGAAAGCTGCCCGGAAAGTGTCGATAAATCCAGCGTCCAAATAGTTCTGAAAACCTTCCCGCTCTTCGTCGGTGAAGCCGTGCTTGCCGACGTTGGGTTTCGGATTTGCCAAGTCAATTTCCTGATGCGCCACGTTCATATCGCCGCAATAAAGGGCTGGCTTTGACAATTCCAGCTCTTCCAGATAAGCCAACACCGCCTTGTCCCACTTTTTATATCGCAAATCCAATCGGCTCAAATCCCCTTTTGAGTTTGGAGTGTAGCAATTGACAACCCAAAAATCGTCAAACTCGGCGGTGATAATTCGTCCTTCGTCGGCTGGATTGCCATATTCATCGCCTGTTAAATCAAACCTTTCAATGATGTTCGGCGGAAAACCGTCGCGCCAGCTCAAGGGCGAGATTTTTGAGAAAATCGCCGTGCCAGAGTAACCTTTTTTGGCGGCGGAATAGAAATGCTCGTGATAATTTGGCAGGTCAATTTCGACCTGATCTTTGGTGGCCTTAGTTTCCTGTAGGCACAAAATGTCTGGATTGTACGTGTCGATAAACTTCGCGAATTCACCTTTATTGATGACCGCGCGAATACCATTTACGTTCCAAGAGAAAAGCTTCATAGTTTTATTATACCGTGATGATATAATTTAATGAATATGCTACCAATGTACGATAAGTTTTCGGGCGAAATATCAAGCGATTTCATGGACGTCGGAGGCGTGAAAACTGCTTATTATTTTTATCAAGGCGGCTCAAATAAAACTATTTTGCTAATTCACGGCATTGGTGGCGATTTTCACGGAATGATTCCACTGGCTTATCACCTGAAAAATGATGCGAATTTGGTGTTTGTTGATTTGCCCTCTCACGGCAGAAGCCAATTGATAAAAGACATGAAAATGAGCGACGTTGAAAATTGGGCGATGAATTTGATGTCGGCTTTTGACGGTAAAGGCGTGTCAATTGACGAGGTTGTTGCTCATTCGCTTGGATGTTTGGCGGCAAATAAAATGCAATGTCAGAAAATTTGGTACATCAGTCCACCGATTAAAACTTCGGTTATGTCGAGAATTTCCTCGTCGTTCTTTTACCGCACTCGTCGGGTGAATCAATATATTTATTTGAACTATTATTTTTCGGTGTTTCGTGGGCTGTGCTTGGTGAATAATAGACGGAAAAACACCGTGGATTTGATACGGTGGCTGACGAAAAATACGCGAGTAACGCGGCGACAATATCTGGAGCAATCGAAAATTGCGCGGGATATTTCTCGGGGTGGAAAAATTATTATTTCTGAGCGCGAGTTTACGGGATTGATAGTTGGGCGACGGGATAAGATTTCGCTTCCTGTGAACGCCGCCGATGGCGTAAAAATTGATAAATTTGTGGAGCTTGATACGGGACATTTGTCGGTGTTGGATAGTCCAGAGCTGGTTGCCGAATTGATATTGGCGGAATAATTATTTGCTATACTGTAGATATGAGTAAGAAAGACGATAAAAAACTGATTGTTAATATGATTTCTGAGAGCGAGTTTACCGTTCAGGGGCATGGTGTGCATACGGCTTATAAGGAGATTACGGACGCGCTGCGCAAGAGGAAGGACATTGATATTGAAGTGAATTCTGATCGTCCTGCTGACATTATTCATATTCAGACTATGGGTTTGTATTCATTTCGGCATTTGATGAAAAAAGGTGGCAAAAAAGTTGTTTCTGCTCACATTGTGCCGGATAGTTTTATCGGTTCGATTAAAGGTGCGAAATATTGGAAGCCTTTGGGTCGAGCGTGGCTGAAATTCTTTTATAAAAAGGCTGATTTGGTTTTGGCTTGCTCTGGTATGGTTGCTGATGAACTGATAAATGACATGCACGTGCCAAAGACGAAAGTTCTTTATAATACGATAAATATGTCGAGATATAAGCATTCTGCCGCGGAGAAAAAGTCGGCTCGGAAGAAGCTTGGCTTGAAGGATGATGATTTTGTGGTTATGGGAAATGGTCAAGTCCAGCCGCGAAAACGTTTGGATATTTTAATAAAAGCCGCCAAAGAAATGCCAGATGTAAAGTTTTTCTGGGTGGGAGGAATTCCGTTTAAGAATTTGGGCGCGGATTATAACGCCATGCAAAATATGATAAAAAATGCGCCGAATAATCTCACTGTAACTGGCGTGATACCTCTGGAGAATGTTCGTGACTATTATGTCGCTGCTGACGTTTTTGTTCTGCCCGCTATGCAAGAAAACCATCCTATGTGTGTGTTGGAGGCGGCTGGCGCTGGCTTGCCGATTATTCTACGCGACATTCCGCAATATAACGACACATTTAAGGGCGACGCTGTTATGGCAAAAACGGACGATGGATTTTTAGAATTGATTAGTAAATTGCGCAAAGATAAGAAAGCCTATAAGAAAGCACAACTTGGTGCTGAGAAAATTGCCGAGCGTTTTAATAGTAGTGCGGGTGCTGAACGATTGGTCGAATTTTATCGATCGCTGATATAAATGGTATAATGAGGACATTATGAGGATAGGACTTTTTACGGACAGCTACAGGCCATCCATTAACGGTATCGTTTACGTTGTTGAATCATTAAAGCGCGAGCTGGAAGCTTTGGGTCATGAGGTTTATGTTTTTTGTCCAGCAAAGTCTATTAGTCCGTCCAAGCAAGCCGAACTTCTCCACGAAGATGAGAATAGTCGAATAATTCGTTTCCGTTCAATTACGGGTGCGTTTTTTGATGATTACGACACATCGGTGTTCTTCCCTCCTGTGGTGCAGCGCCAAATTGCTAATATGAATTTGGACGTTGTTCATATTTTTACGCCGTCGCAAATTGGTCTATTGGGTGTGAAGGCAGCGAAGAAAAATAATATTCCTTTGATTATCCAGCATTGTACGGATTTATATGAATTCGTCGATCACTACCCTGCGGTTTTGCCGGGAGTTTTGGCGTTGGCGGGAGTGGTTTTTCCATTGTCGGTGAAGTTGAATGGACAGGACTTGCTGGAGGTTGTCAAATTATATCGTCCGCGTAATGGCGTAACGAAATGGAATAAAGATATTATTGAGCGCGTCATCACTATTTTATACAGCAAGGCGGATGCGGTGATTGCTCTGTCGCGTAAAAGTCGTGATCAATTGGAATCTTGGCAGACCGAAGATTATACGTACGATGTTACTTTAATGCCAAACGGCGTGAATGCTCTTCCGCGGGCGGGCGCGAAACGAGTTGCGGAATTTCGCGAGCAATGGGGTCTTGATGAAAAAGATGAAGTGTTTGGATTTGTTGGGCGTTTGGGCGAGGAAAAGAATTTGCCAATTTTGATTCAGGCGTTTAGCGAGTTTATTGCCGAAGCTCGTCCGAAATCAAAGCTGTTGTTTGTCGGTGATTTTGAATATCGAAAGACTTTGGAAAAAATGGCAGCCGAGACGGATTTTGCGGATAGGATTATATTTACTGGCGCTATGCCGCGAGAAGATTTGGGCGTGGCGTATAAAGTGATGAACGTATTTACTTTTCCTTCGCTTAAGGACACGCAGGGCTGGGTTCTTCACGAAGCCGCTCACGCTGGAAAACCGATTGTTATTATTGACAAGGAAGTTTCAGAGGTTGTGAAGGACGGAGTTAATGGCTATTTTGCAGAAAATAACCCAGAAAGCGTAGCGGAAAAAGTAATTGCAATTCTAAAAAGTCCGAAGAAACAAGCGGAGTTTAGTGCTGAAAGTAAAAAGCTGGCTAATAAATTCACGGAGCGCAGTCAAGTGAAGAAACTTGAAAAGCTTTATGAAAATCTGATTAAAGCGCGCGAAAATCAATAAATTCTGAGCCCAGTTCGTAGTTAATGCGATTATCTATTAGAGATAAGTCGCCTGGTTTCTCGGTCTTGGTCGCGGCGCTTGATGGTTTGGCGCTTGTCGTAATTTTTCTTACCTTTTCCGAGCGCAATTACAACTTTAATAAATTTTCCGTTGGTCAACAATTTGGTCGGGACAATTGTCATTCCCTGTTTTTTGGCTTCTGTAAAATTGGACAATTGTTTTTTACTTACCAATAATTTCCGCGCCGAAGTGTCGACTGAGCGGCTATTTGCTTCTCCGCGAACGTTTAATCGCAGTGAAAAGCTGGCGTTATTTAGCCACAATTCGCCGTTTCTTAAGCTAACAAATGAGCCTTTAAGCTGGACGTGACCTTCTCTGGCGGCTCGTACTTCCATTCCAGTTAAAACTAAGCCGGCTACAATTTCTTCGCCAAGTTCATAATCAAACCGTGCGCGACGATTGACAATATTCTGTGTGGCTGGTTTTTTAGCTTTTGGCTTTGACATGGATTATATTATAGCAAAACTTAACGCGACAGTATATTTAGGCTAGTTTGGTGCGGCTGAAATGTGACTTGTGTTACAATATCTCAAGCATGATAGCCGACATTCACATTACTGAAAAAAGTTTTGGCGATAAGACGTTGATGAAAGACGTCAAGTTTAGTGTGGACGATGGTGAGAAAGTCGGCGTGGTTGGTCGCAACGGCGTTGGTAAGTCGACGCTGTTTGGAATATTGAGCGGAAAAGATACTGATTATACTGGCGAGGTTATTTTTCGGCGCGGCATTACGGTTGCGACTACCGCTCAGGAACATCATGGTTTGGGTGATCAAACGGTTATGTCGTATATTCTTGGTGGACTTCCAGAATATTCCAAGCTAAAGAAAATCATCGATGAATATCCGCTGACTATGGGCGATAATATGCGAAAAATTGAGGAATATACGCAAGCTTTGGAGCGATTTGACCAAAAAGGATTTTATCAAGTTGAAGAAAAAATTGAGCGAGAGCTGAGCAAGTTTCAGTTAGATGGTTATGGTAATCGGCGGATTTCTTCCCTGTCTGGTGGGCAAAAAAGGCTGGTGGAAATTGTTAAAATTATGCACTCGGAGGCGCATTTGGCGCTGATTGACGAGCCGACCAACCACATGGATTATGTGGCGAAACAACAGTTTATTGACTGGATGAATTCCCAGCCACATCAAGCGATGTTGATAATTACGCATGACCGAGACGTGCTTGGGCAAGTTGATCGGATAGTTGAGATTAAGGACGGACAAGCCGTGAGCTACCGTGGAAATTACGACGCGTATTTGAAACAGAATGCTCAAGCGACGACGGCTGGAATGAATAATTTTGAGCAGATTGAGAAGCGAATTGTTAACCTGAAACAAAAAGTTTTGGACTATCAAAGGCTTAAGGAAAAGTCGCGAAATCCCGGCACGATTCAGAAATTTAAGCGGCTGGAGAACGAGGCGCGAGCGGAGCTGGAGGAATTGTTGGAAATGGAAAAGCCGACGTTTTGGATCGACAAAGAATCTGCTAGTCAATTGGACTATAAATCGGCCGAGCGTTACGGAAAATTCAAGTCACGTAATATTCGCTTGAGTGTGAAAGATGCTTCCAGTCGCAGTCAGCACGTGTTGGTTCGCGCGGAAAATGTGGCGGTTGGGATTGGTGAGCGGATATTGTTTGAGGACGTGAATATCGATTTGCGCGAAGGTGAAGCGATTGAAATTAGAGGTCGCAATGGCGCTGGTAAAACTACGTTGATTCGGATGATTCTGGCGTCGGGCAAGAGCTTTGACGATGGTCCCGTTCTTTATTCTGGCGATATTTTTCTTGATCCGCAGGTTCGGATTGGTGTTTATGAGCAGGAAATTGACGAGCGATATTTGTCTGATCCACTAGAAAAAGCGATTGAAAAATTGTATATGAGTCGCGATTTGTCGATTTCTGATACGAAAATTCGGCAACTTTTGGCTGACTATTTGTTCACAGACGCTGATCGGATGACGCCGCTGGCTCGCTTGTCTGGCGGTCAAAAGGCGCGTTTTCAGATTATTTCCATGCTGGCGAACGACCCGCAACTGCTAGTTCTGGACGAGCCGACGAATCACTTGGATTTGCCGAGCATCGAAGAATTGGAAACGGCGTTGGCCAAATATTCCGGCGCGATTCTTTACGTCAGCCACGATAATTATTTCCGCGAAAAACTTGGCGGCAAAGTTGTGCAAATTGGCGCAGAATAAAAATTTTCCGCCAGAATTTGACGGAAAATCTTGAATTGTTTTTAAGAAAATTAGTCGGACAATAAGCCGTTTTTTCGTAGCAAATCTTGTAGTTTAGGTCGATCAAAACCAAGCACTAATTCCCCGTTAATATCCGTTACTGGCACGCCTTGGAAATTGCCGCCATTTTTATTTAGCAATTCCTCTTTTGCACCAGGATCAGCCTCAATATCTTTGGAAACAAAATCAATTCCCAACTTCTTCAGCCATTCCATTTCCGTGTGGCAAAATGCACACCAGCTGGTACTGTACACGACAACTTTTGTATCTTGATGGTTGTTCGTTGTGTCTTCGCTCATATATTCCCCTATTTAATAACACTTTTAATTATAACATAACGGTTACGTCTATTTAGAATTCTTCGACGTCAAATGCCAATTTTTGCACCATTCGCAGTGATATATATCAATCGACAAATTCGGGTTTGCTAATTCTTGGATTTCTGCTGCTTGGCGGGCTTTTATCTCTGTTGAGAAGCGACGTTTTTTCTGGCAATTAGCCAACCCTGAAATTGACATCAATGATGTTTTTTGGGTTTTTTGACTATTTTTTGAATAATTTCGCCGCGGCATCTTGCAAAATAGTATAACAGATTGATATAGTGGAAAGTAATGGTAAAAGAAACTGACATTTCGGCTAATGATACAGGCGATTCTGGTGCGATGATGATTTTAGCAAGGACGATGATTGGTACAATGTGGCGAATGTTTTTGCCAACAATTGGTTTGACCTTGTTGGGATTGTGGCTGGATAATGTCAGCGGAATGAAGATGAGATGGTTACTTGCTGGAATTATTTCTGGCGCGATTATCTCAGTGATTCTCGTGGCTTTGCAAATTGCTAAAATTAAACAGCAGGAGTTGAAGAAATGATTGATTATATGGCAAGCGCTGGTCCGCATATTTCAGTAAAGGTTGACGAAGTTCTCAATATTGCTGGCGTATCTATTACGAATTCGCACCTGATGGGATTCTTGGGATTGATCGTATTGGTGTGGGCAATGTTTCGTACTCGTGCGGCGGTTTTAGGTAAAAAGAAGCATAATTTTATCACAAGACTAATTCAGTGGACGTTCGACGGACTTTATAATACGGTTTGCCAGGTCATTCCAGATCAAAAATGGGCGCGTAAAGTTGCTCCGCTCTGTATTACGTTGTTTTTCTTTATCGTTGCGCAGTACTGGCTGGGACTTCTGCCGATTGTTGGTCCAATTACAATTGGCGAGCATCACACTCCTCTATTCCGCGGTGGAGTTGCGGATCTTAATATGACTTTCGGTCTGGCAATTGTAACGATTGTCGCGGCTCAGGTTTACGCGTTTAAGTATTTGGGTTTTAAGGGCAATTTGGGGCGATATTTCATTAACCCGCTACGCGATCCAATTATGTCATTTGTTGGCATTTTGGAGTTAGTGGCTGAGTTTTCGCGAATGCTGGGACTAAGTTTCCGTCTGTTTGGTAACGTTTTGGCTGGCGAAATTCTCTTGGCAATTATCGCTTATATGACGAAGTTTTTGTCGCCTGTGGCTCTGCAGCCGTTCTATTTCTTTGAGCTGTTTATTGGCGGTATTCAGGCGTATATTTTCTTTATGCTATCAACTGTGTTTATTTCCCTGGGACTGGCTCACCATGATTCACACGAGCCAATTGATGAAGTTCACTCCTCTGTTGAAGCTAGTAAATTAGCAACATCAGAGAGTGATTAAATTAGGTAATAATTAATTAAAAGGAGAATATTAACCATGGAAGCATTAGCATTCACACTTACCTACGCAATCCCAGCAGCATTTGCAGCAATTGGTGCCGCAATCGTTGGTGCAGCAGCTATGAACGCAGCTGGTCGTAACCCAGAAAAAATCAACGACCTACGCACAATGATGATCTTGGGTATTTCATTCATCGACGCTATTGCTATTATCGGTTTCGTCGCAGCAATCGTCGGCAAAGTTATGTAGTTTTCGGGAGTAAATTGTGGAGAAAATATTAACACAATTTGCCAATTCTGGCGCATCGGAAAAAGCCGGTCTGTTTGATTCGCTAGGTATTGATTGGGCGCTGTTGGCGTTTCAGACGGTAGCATTTTTAATCTTGCTATTTGTTCTTCGCAAGTTTGTCTATCCGCCAATGATGGAAATGCTCGTCAAGCGAGAAAAAGACTTGAAAGCGGCTGACGCGGCGGCAAAATCTGCTAAGGAAAATGCCGACCGAGCTGAAGAAATGACCGCCGAAATGATGCGAAAAGCACGAGCGCAAGCTAGCGACATCGTGGCGTCTGCTCGAGAAGAAGCGACCGAAGTTGTTGAAGAAGCGGCTAAAAAAGCGACTGCCAAATCTGAAGCTTTGATTAAAGAAGCGCATAATACGATTGCTCAAGAGATTGAAAACGCTAAGAAAGACCTGCACAATTCGACATTAGAGTTGGTGGCTGAAGCGACTGGCAAGGTTTTGGGCGAGAAAATTGATGCGAAGAAAGATACGAAGCTGATTTCGGAAGCGCTTGAGGAGGCTAAATAGATGAAGTCGGTGTCCAGGAGAAAGTTGGCAAAGTATGCAGCTGAACAGATTTTAGCTGGCAATGACGCGGTGTTGGAAGAAATTGCTGGTCTTTTGATTTACGAAAAGCACGAACGTGAAGTTGATTTGTTGGTGCGAGATATTGAGGCTGAGTTGGCTGAGCGTGGTGAAATTGTAGCGTCGGTCGAGAGTGCGAGAGCACTTGACGACAATACAAGGCGTAAAATAGAGCAATTTCTGGCGACTGCGGCGAGCGATAAAAATAGCAAGCCAAAAGTGTCGCTAAGAGAATCAATTGACCCGACGTTGATTGGCGGATTTAAGCTACAAACGCCGACCGCAACACTGGACGCAACGGTTTCGAAGAAGTTAAACGACTTGCGGGCGAAGAAAATCTAGGAGGAAAAATGAGCAAGATTGATGTGACAGAATTAGCCAAAAGCCTGCGGGAAAAAATCGCGCAGCTGGAGGCGACGGAAGGTTTGGAAGATGCTGGCGTGGTTATTCGCGTTGGTGACGGCGTGGCTTGGGTGCATGGCTTGAGCAGTGCTGGCTATAGCGAAGTGCTGGAAATTGAAACTGACGGTGGTACGGTTGAGGCGTTTGCTTTGAACTTGATGGAAGATGAAATTGGTGCGGTGATTCTTGGTGGCGAAGATAAGGTTAAGGCTGGTGCCAGCGTTCGCCGCAAAGGTTCGGTGCTAGACGTTCCTGTCGGTGAAGAGTTGTTGGGGCGAGTGGTTGACCCGCTAGGTCGACCTCTTGACGACGGCCCAGCGATTAAAACGAAGAAACGTGGTTTAATTGAGCGTCCTGCCATTGGCGTGATGGGTCGTAAGTCAGTTCACGAACCTCTGATGACCGGTATCATGTCAATTGACGCGATGTTCCCGATCGGTCGTGGTCAGCGTGAGCTTATCATTGGTGACCGTCAAACTGGTAAGACGGCAATTGCTATTGATACGATGATTAACCAGGCTCGTCAAAAGACTGGCGTGGTGAACGTTTATGTGGCGATTGGTCAGAAGTTGTCGAAGATTGCCAGGTTGGTCGACCGATTGAAAGAGGAAGGCGTGATGGATCAGACGATTATCGTCGCAACCAGCCCGTCCGACGCGGCTTCCCTGCTTTACTTGGCGCCTTACGCTGGTACGGCCATGGGCGAATATTTCCGCGATAACGGCGGTCATGCATTAATGATTTATGACGATTTGACGAAGCACGCGGTGGCTTACCGACAGATGTCGCTATTGTTGCGCCGTCCACCAGGACGCGAAGCTTATCCAGGTGATGTCTTCTATTTGCACTCACGACTATTGGAGCGCTCGGCTAAATTGTCAGATGAACTTGGCGCGGGAAGCTTGACGGCTTTACCAATCATCGAAACGCAGGCTGGCGACATTTCCGCTTACATTCCGACCAACGTGATTTCTATTACCGACGGTCAGATTTTCCTGGAAACCGACTTGTTCTATCAAGGCATTCGTCCAGCCATCTCAGCTGGTCTATCAGTTTCTCGTGTTGGTGGTGCGGCGCAGACGAAAGCCGTTAAATCTGTCGGCGGCAACTTGAAGCTTGGTCTTTCACAGTTCCGCGAATTGGCATCATTCGCTCAATTCGGTTCTGACCTTGACGACGCGACAAAGGCGCAAATTGACCGCGGTCAGCGACTCACTGAACTTTTGAAGCAGCCACAATATCAGCCAATGAGCGTTTGGGAGCAATTTGTCAGCATTCACGCGGTGACTGGCGGTATGTTTGACGATGTTCCAGTTTCTAAGATTAAGGATGCGCAGTCTGCTCTATTGACTTATCTCTGGAAAAATTCTAAAGATGCTATGCGTGAGTTGAACAAGGGCGACAAGCCTTCGGATGAGCAATTGAAATTGATTGACGAAGCTACGAAAGAAATAGCGAAAGGATTTGAGGAGTAATTCATGCCGAGCACTCGCGCGCTGAAAAATCGCATTCGTTCGGTGGACTCGACTAAGCAGATCACCAAGGCTATGCAATTGGTGGCGGCTAGTAAAATGCGTCGCGCTCAAGAGGCGGACAAAGCTTCTGCGCCGTACACAATGGCGGCGGAAGAATTGCTGTCTTATTTGGCGAGCCAAGGCGCAACCGACAATCACCCGCTGTTCGTTAGGCGAAAGATAAATAAGCGATTGATTATCGTGGTGGCCAGCGACAAGGGTTTGGCTGGCGCATACAACACCAACGTTTTGAAGAAATATTTGGAGCTATTAAAGCGTGATGACGAGCGCGGAATTGAGAACTTGACCTTAACTATTGGTCGTCGGGCATCGCAATTCGCAACGCGCCTTAAAGATACGAAAATCATCGGTACGTATGAAGATTTGCCAGATCAGCCGTCTGGATTGACGTTCCATACGATTTTGAATACGGCAGTAAATATGTTTGAAAATGGCGAAGTTGACGCCGTTACGCTTGTCTATACGCGTTTTGTCAATAGCATGGTTCAGACTGCAGAATTGGACAGATTATTGCCAGCGGGAACAGAGATTTTGGTTGATCCAAGCGAAGTTTCTAATACGGTTTCTGACGCCAAATATGAGCCGAGCATTCCAGAGGTTTTGGATGCGGTGGCGTATCGCTTGGTTGGTGCGCGACTGTTGCAGGCGCTACTTGATGCTCGCGCCAGTGAACATTCTATGCGTATGATGGCAATGAAGAATGCTACGGATAATGCCAGCGATTTGGTTGATGATTTGACGCTAGCTATGAATAAAGCTCGTCAAGGGGCGATTACTCAGGAACTTGCTGAAATTTCTGGTGGCGTGGAGGCGATGGAACAATGATAAAGGAGAAAAAGATGGCAAAAGATTTAGGTAAAATTATTCAGATCGTTGGCGTGGTCGTTGACGTGGAATTTCCACAAGACGTTGAACTTCCAGCGATTTATGACGCGTTACACGTTAAAAACGGCAATGAGAATTTGGTGCTGGAGGTTGCTCAGCACTTGGACGAGCACACTGTTCGAGCAATTGCCCTGTCTTCGACGGATGGATTGAGCCGTGGCGCAGAAGTTGTTGCGACTGGCGCTCCAATTTCCGTTCCAGTCGGCGCGGAAACTCAAGGACGAATGTTTAATGTTGTCGGTGAAGCGATTGACGAAAAGCCGCAACCAAAGGGAAAAACTGCACCAATTCACCGCCCTGCTCCAGCGCTTTCTGAACAGTCAAATAAGACTGAGATTTTGGAAACTGGCATTAAGGTTGTCGACTTGATTGCGCCACTTGCTAAGGGTGGAAAGGCCGGCTTGTTTGCTGGTGCTGGTGTTGGTAAAACTGTTCTTATCACTGAGTTGATTAACAATATCGCTAAGTTCCACTCTGGAAACTCTGTTTTTGCTGGAGTTGGTGAGCGAACGCGTGAAGGTAACGACCTTTACTATGAAATGGAAGAAGCTGGCGTTTTGGATAAGACTTCGCTAGTCTTTGGACAAATGAACGAGCCACCTGGAGCACGTTTGCGCGTGGCGTTGTCGGGTCTGGCGATGGCTGAAGCTTTCCGTGACGAAGGTAAAGACGTCTTGCTATTTATCGACAATATTTATCGTTATACTCAGGCTGGTGCTGAGGTGTCGGCATTGCTTGGTCGTTTGCCAAGCGCGGTTGGTTATCAGCCAAACCTTCAGCAGGAAATGGGTGCTTTGCAAGAGCGCATCACCTCAACGAAGAAGGGTTCGATTACCTCTGTTCAGGCTGTCTATGTGCCAGCTGACGACTTGACCGACCCGGCTCCTGCGACGACCTTTGCTCACCTTGACGCTACAATTGTGATGAACCGCGCATTGACGGAAATCGGTATTTATCCAGCGGTTGACGTTTTGGATTCGAGTTCAAACTCACTTGATCCGGAAATTGTCGGTGAAGAGCATTACCGCGTGGCGCGCGAGGTTCAGCGAATTTTGCAGCAATACAAAGAGCTTCAGGATATCATCGCTATTTTGGGTATGGAAGAATTGTCAGATGATCAGAAGCAGATTGTTGCTCGTGCTCGTCGTATTCAGCGATTCTTGGCACAGCCATTCCACGTGGCTGAGAAGTTTACCGGAAATCCAGGCGTTTACGTTAAATTGGAAGATACTATTCGCGACGCTTCCGACATTTTGGCCGGTAAATACGATGATAAACCTGAAAACTGGTTCTATATGGTTCAGGGTACGTTGGCTGATCAAGTTGCTCGCGACGCTGAAGCTGAATCTGCCGAGGCTAAAAAACATTCTGAAAAGAAAGCTAAATAGCCATGAAATTGTCATTAGTCACACTTGTTGGTACGAAGGTTGACGAAGAAGTTTATTCGGTGTCAATTCCAACTACCGACGGCGAAATTTCCGTTTTTCCAAGCCATGAGCCACTAGTGACGATTGCGCGGGACGGCGTGATTACCGTGCGTCGACATAAAGAAGATTCCGATAATCATCTGGAATATTTTGCAATCTCTGGTGGCGTGGTAAAAATTGACTATTCGTCGGTGCAAATTCTGGTTGATGAAGCTGATCACGGCGATGACATCATCGAGGCGGAAACTCAGAAGGCTCTGGAGCGTGCTATTAAGGCGCGTGATGAGGCTGGCGATCAAGTTGAGCGCGAGAAAGCCAAGCAGCTTATCGATCGTCATATGGTGCGATTGAAGGTTGCTGATCTTCATAGGCGTAAGCGACGACGCTAGGTTTAGAGCATAAATAATTAGACAAGACCCTGCCAATATCGTCGGGGTTTTGTTTTTATGCCTTAAACTGGGCGTGAAGATTGAAAGGTGTATACAGATTTACTCATAGATTATTAGTAACGCGATGAACACTATCCTGTTGCTTTTTTGATAGTGCACCAGCGACTAGCGATAAGTATGGATCAATAAAATATTTCTCGATATACTTATTGCCTAGTGCTGGGCTAACGTAATCAGGTAATGTATCTATATACGAATGCATGTCATCAGTTATGCCGCGACCGCTTTTATCAAAATAAGAGGAAGTTAGGTCTATTGCTCGCTCCTCTCCTGTCTTTACACTGAATGCGGTATTTTTAATTTGCGCGTCGCCATGTGCAACTCCCGATTTATGTAGCCTCGCGAGTGTCGCTGCTCCCATAAGCAGAACCTTTTGTATTTTTTTAGGATTGTCTGTGCTGTCGGTAATCGTGTCGCAGCTCACAACATCGCCTTCGAATGATGATAGTGTATATATTGAATCTCTGCCTGATAAAAATCCTAGTGGTTGGTATGGCTTAATGAGTCCTTCACTAATAAGATGTTGTGTAATACAAAATTCTGAAAGTGCAGAAGCAATATTGTTATGAGGCTTAATCGCTACAGGTATTTCTATGTCATTTGTTGACATATTTCCGAACATGATGCCACTTGTTGCGTCCTGTCGTCCTGTATAATAATCTTCAACGGGAGTAAATGTTAATCTTTGACCGCGAGTGACGCTACTCAGCGGTGTATTGTTTGCTATGAGGAGTTGTCCGCTGGGTATGTTTTCTATTGCCGTACGCAGTTTTCTCTTTGGCTGATCCTGATGTAGTATGCCGCATGCGCGCATTTCTGAGGATAACATATTTATATTATATAATATTATCTATACTTTTTCAATCAATTTGCGTATAGTACTAAGACTCTAATTAATACTAATCTAAATAGCGACGTCTTCCGTCGTCTATTCTCTGTCTTCAGCGATACCAAAAGTAACAGCCACGAATAGAGACAGAACCACTACAAACCCTGAGATAATGGCGATAGTTTTTGATGTTTCAAATGAAATAGCGTTATTTGTATACACGGATAATGTTGAAAAGGTCTCCATGTCGCTAAAATCAGGCATTGCAAGGCCGCAGATAAATAATGAGATTGACATGACGATAAAGGAAACACGTACTATTGTGGTGAGATGGTCTTTTGATGCATGGCGTTTTTTCATTTGTCGGGAGATGATTGCAAGACAGATACAGCTAACGATAAGCGCCCACGGGCCAAGTAGTGCTAGTACCCAACCGCCGATGCCAGTAATGAATCCGCGTGCGAGCGAGAACCAGATAGCACTTACCCATAATGCTATGACGATCCATGTGTCTATGGCCTGTTGTTTTTGTAGTTTTTGTTTTTTTGTTGTCATGTCAATAAGTATAATGTGGATGATCGTTGTGTGCAAGTATTGATCGCACCTCGTCGGTCGTCGTAGTGTACATCAACTGTTCGCGTAGTTCTTTGGCACCGTCAAAATCGCGAATATAAATCTTGAAAAAACGTTTTAGGGTTTCAAAAGGTCGCCCTAAAATCGGCTGGTAAGAATCGAACAGATCCAAGTGATAATTAAGGAGCGCCAACAGTTCTTCTTTATGATTATCTGTGTTGACCTTCGACTCGCGGAAGCAAAACGGATCACTGAAAACGCCTCGCCCAATCATAATGCCATTCACGCCAGGATGCTTTCTGGCAATTTCCAACCCATGCTCTCGGTCGCGAATGTCGCCGTTGATAGTCAGAAGTGTTTGTGGGGCAATTTCATCGCGCAGCTTAACGATCTCGTCAATCAATTCATAATGCGCCGCAACTTTGCTCATCTCTTTTTTGGTACGCAGATGAATCGTCAAGTTCACGATGTCTTGTTTGAGAATTGTCGTAAGCCACTCTCGCCATTCATCGACATAAGTATAGCCCAGCCGAGTTTTTACGCTAACAGGCAATCCAGATTTTTTGGCGGCGTCAATTGCGGCTATCGCTATGTCGGGTCGACGAATCAGAGCCGCACCACCGCTTTTAATGGCAGATTTGGCGGGACAGCCCATATTGATATCAATTCCGTTAAAACCAAGTTTCGCGCAGTGCTTCGCAAAAGCTTCCATATCCCCTGGCTCGCCACCCCAGATTTGCGCAATGAGCGGCTGCTCATCGTCGGTTTTAATTAATCGCCCAGCTATGGCTTTGTCGCCAGCGTGAACCCAGCCGGTAGCATTTGCGAACTCGGTGAAAAATATATCTGGCGCGCCAGCCTGTTTCACTACATGACGAAACACGACGTCGGTGACGGCTTCCATTGGTGCCAATATGAAAAATGGCTGCGGTAAATTATTCCAAAATGATGTCATCTCTGTTATTTTATCACAAAAAGGAGAAAACCCTATCTCGCCATCGAGATAGGGTGTGGGCGGGCTCAAGCGGTTCTGCTCGGAGTAATTCTCAACGTTGAGAAAAACTGCCACGAGTGAACTCGCGAACCTGAAACTGGGAGGGAAGCAAAACGCCTTTGTTTTACCTCCTCCCCGGCGGACATGGAGGGTGTCGAACCCACTTATCAACCGCTACTCCACTTTACAACAAAGCGGCGGGATTTTTCCAGAATCATGTCCTTTGATTCTTTTCCGGATTATCGGCTGGGGAATCGACCCAGGGGCGGACGGACGCCCTTTTGTTGGTATTAACCCAACTTTTTCATAGATAGATTAAGATCTATGACCGTCATTCTGAGGGTCAGCGACGACCCTGCTTCTTCAGGGCATCAGCGGCATCAGCGCCGCGGTTGTCGACCCTCACAGCTTCCTTGAGCTTTCCTTGCTCCCAGCTAGAGAGCTTGCCTCCAGCTTTACCTTTGCTGATCGCTTTATCGCGATCAGCATCAGTCCATGTATCAAACATGGATATCACCTCTTTCTGTGCCGTAGTTATACGGCGTGAAGAAAAGAGCCGACCCTATGATTATGCTCCTGGAGAGCATGACATAGATATCAGCTCCACCAATAAAGCGTTTATTATAATAACACTAATTATAAAAAAACGCAACAATATACCAGAATATTTTTATATTTCGCCCGCCAGCAAGTCTTTTTCGAATTGCAACATTCCCTTATAATCCGCCGAATAGCCAGAAATATCCGGCAGATCTAAAGTGGTTATTTTCTGCCAAATAATCTCAATTAGTTGCGTAAATTCAGTCAGCTCTTCTCTGGAGAATGTATCTTCCAGGTTGAGGATATCGCCGGTCTTCATGTCTGGCTCGACAAATTGTAATCGCCCGCCAGTAAACGTGAAATTGCCATAATCGCGCGAATGCTCGACCAGCAGCTGATAGAACATCAATTGCTGACGATATTTATGAAGTTTGATTTTTTCGTAATCGGCCGAACCTTTCCAGGAATGCGCCGGCTTGCCAGTTTTATAATCCGTTACGAAGATGGTTTTATTTTGCTTGTCGATATCGACAACGTCAAGTTTACCGGTCAATCTGGCGTTATCTATAATTACGCCTTGGTTTGAAAAGTCTAATTCCGCCAAGTCCGTGTCGTGAAAATCTGAAGATTTGGCGTTTAAGAACGCGGTCAAAGCCGACTTCCCTTTGTCTAAATACAATTGAAAATCGTCGGCTGGCAAATGTTGGCTCTCGAGGGATTTTTGGAAAAATTGGAGGATTTGTTCGGTGCTTGGCAATTGATGATCGGCGCTGAATGAGCAATGTGCTTGCTGGAGACTGCTGTGAATCGCAGTTCCGTAAGCTGCGGCGGAATTTTTGGCGGATGGAAAATGTAGCAAATTGTTCAATAAGAAATTCTGCGGCCCGCCGCGCGAAACATCGAGGAAATTATTCAAATGCGTCGCGGAAAGCTTGTATGTTTCGAGCGCTGGCGCCAATAAGTCCTTTAATTCTGGGACAATTGGCGAAGTTAGTCGCGTCGTCCAATCGGTTTCAGCAAGTTCAATTTGTTCCGCTGGATCGTCGCTGGTCGGAATGATGGTTGGTGTGCAATTCGTCAAGAAACTGGCAATTATCGTGTCACTGCCAGAATCGTTGGTTTGAGAATAAGTCATGGTCAATGTGGTTTTGGCGCGAGTCATCGCCACAAAGAATAATCGAAGTCGTTCGTCGTAAGTGGAGCCCGCTGGCTGAAGCTGGAGGTTTGCAGGATATCGGATAGCTCGACTGCGCGTACGGACTTTCTCGCCCCAAGCGCTGTCAATTGCCCCGATCACGAAAACGTGCGGAAATTCCAGACCTTTGGATTTATGGGCGGTCATCAAATTTATAGCGCCGCTGAGTGAACTTGCGTGCGTGCGAATTTGCGTTAAGCGAGTTTTTGTCGAAATGTGCAGATCAATAAACTCCAAAAAATCTTCCAGCGTTGGATTTTTATCGGTGATTCGATCGCGAAGTTTTTGACGCAAAGTGCGCAAACTTTCCAAAATTGTCAGATATGCTTCTGGGTTTTTATCTAGCTTTTCTGGCGAGAA
Source organism: Candidatus Nanosynbacter sp. TM7-053 (assembly GCF_022828375.1). Taxonomy (GTDB): domain Bacteria; phylum Patescibacteriota; class Saccharimonadia; order Saccharimonadales; family Saccharimonadaceae; genus Nanosynbacter. The sequence continues at coordinate 129,999 of NZ_JAJQJX010000001.1, read as the reverse complement.
ATAGAAATTGGCGAGAGAATTGACCTGAAGGTCGCCGCTTTCGTCGTTAGTTAAGCCTAATAAATTGTCCAATTGCTCTTCCAGTGGCAGATTCGGCACGTCCTTAGCGCGCTCCAAAAGCCACTCCGCAAATTCCTTAAATACGCTATTTGCCAACATACTTTCCAGCCACAATTGCCGATTTTTGTAAGCTTGAAGGCTCAATTTCCAGATGTCCAGCGCAGAAAATCCAAACGCGGGATGAGCCGTAATTTCCGGTAATAGGCTATTGGCAACGTCCAAATTATTTTGGCTAATTGCCACGACAGTTCGCGCCAATTTGTCCAGAATCTGAATTATATCTTGCTCCAAAATGTCGTCGTGACGCTCGTAATTGACAAAAAGATTTTCCTTATAAAGATGCGGAAGAATTTCAATGAGTTCTTTGTGGTGGCGCGCAATAATCGTGATGTTTTCTGGCTTTTCGCCGTTTTTTATTAGCTCGGCAATTTGTTTGGCGATTCCCGCTCGCTCTTCGCTAACAGATGAGAATTCTTGGATTTCGACTTTTGAGCCTTCACTATTTGCGTGTGCGGTCAATTGTTTTGATAGTCCGTCAATTGTGTTTTCCAATCGATCCGCGCCTTGAGTGATGACGTCCCGCGCTGACGATAAAATGTTCTCGGCGGAACGATAATTGTCGGTCAAAACGATGATTTTTGGGTCGTGATAATGTTGGCGGAAGCGCTGGATGTTGCCTACGTCTGCGCCTTGGAAGCTGAAGATTGCTTGGTCGTCATCGCCGACCGCCATGATGTTTGGATTGTCGTCGTTCTCGCTGGTCAAATTGAACAGCAATCGTAGTTGCGCCAAGTTTGTGTCCTGGAACTCGTCGACCATGATGAATTGGAATTGCTCTTGGAGATTTGCGCGCAGTTCTGGGTGAGATTCGCAAGCTTGAATAACGGATAAAATCATGTCATCGTAGTCAAATAACGAGCGCTCGGACAAAATATTTACGTATTTTTCGTAAACGTCGATTGCGGCGGATAATTTTTCTGCAGCGGTAAAATCTTTCAGGACAAATTCGCCATTGGCATTTTTTTCGCACCATTTATTTTTCCAAGCGGTCAGTGGCTTGGTTGAGTTTTCGTCAATCGCTTCCTGGGTGGCGTGCACGATGCTCAGCGCTAAAACGTTGGCGTATGGCGTGATTGAGGCTGGCAATTTTGAGTTTTTCTCGTCAGGGTTTTTGGCGGCTAAATTGGCAATTTTCTCAGCTATCGGCGCAAACATTTCAATTGTCTTTTTCGATATTTTGGCGGAAAATACTTGCTGAATGCCTGGCGCGATTTCGGCGATTGTGCTTTGATTGTCCTCAATAATTGCCCGTAATTCTGACGGCGTTAAGCCGCTTTGCTTGAACTCGGAAATAATGCGAATGAGGTCTTTAATATAAACGAATTCCCCGTTGTTTTTCGCGCTTAATGGATTTCGCCAATCAAGTCCTTCGAGTATTCCAGAGATAATTTGATATTGCGTCAATTCGTCAACTGGTTGAGCGTCGGCGCCACGGAAAAAATACTCGCGGTGTTGATTGATGATTTCTGTGCCGAAGCTGTGAAATGTATGAATCGCAATTTTATACGCATCCTCACCGATAATCTGGCGGAGTCGTTGGCGCATATTTGTGGCGCCGCTTTCAGTAAACGTCAAGCATAAAATACTGTTCGGCAAGGTGTCGGTTTGCCTTAGGATTTGGGCAGTGCGCATACTTAGAAGCTCGGTTTTCCCCGTTCCTGGCCCAGCAATTACCAAAAGCGATCCGTGGATGTAGTCGACTGCTTGTCGTTGATTATCGTTTAATTTAGCGTAACGAGTATTGAAATCCATAGTTTTATTTTACCATGTCGGCGGTCTTCAGAACGCGATATCAAAATTGCTATTTACAGAATTCATCCAAGGTTTTAGATTCAGTATTAAGAGGGTGAATGAAAAAAACATCCAGAAGATGCGTTTAAGGGTAAAAGCCACTTGGATATTTCCCGTCAAGCAGTTGAATCGACCATGCAGGCTGGTTATTAGATTTCACATCTTTGTCATCTCGCGCACCTCATAAAAAAATGGTAAAATATTATCTATGAATAAGGCGACGTACGACGAGCTGGCGCTAGAGCGAATTGCTAAGGAAAAATTTGGTTTTCCAATTGATGTTCAATCGATAATTTTGTGGCACGCCGATGTTAGTCGCACTGCTAAGGCGTCGGTGTTTTTGACGAATAAAAAGCAGTTGATGATGTATTTGGAGGCGACTTCGCCGTTGATTTTATCTGATGTTAAAAAGATAATCTCGCGAATGGGTATGCGTGCGGAGCTATTTCTTCCGCCAAAAGGTCAGCCGCGATATTTTGAAGATATCGGCAAGCGCAAATTCCGCGAAGTTTTCCCTGGAAGAAGGCACGTTACGGATGAAGATTTGCATTTTTATAAAACTTTGGCGCCGTATAATCCTGCCTTGGTTTTGATTTCTGAAGTGAAAAATGGTGAGATATATCAATTCGATTCTGACGCGTACGGAAATTGGCGAGTTGGCGCGAGGTTTAGCTACAGAAGGATTCGGGCAATTTAATGCGCGACTACTTGGACATTATCAAGCGGAATCTGCTTTCACCTATTGTCGTGGTGATTTTTCTGTTGGCTGGCGCGCTGGTTTATGTTCGCGAATATCGTGATGCGTGGTTTATCTCGGTGGTGATTGTCGTGAATTCGACGATTGGAATTATTCAGGAGCTAAGGGCTAAGCGAGTTTTACGTCAATTGGAACTGATGAGCGCGCCGAAAGCTCGATTGTTGAAAGATGGAAATGTTGTCGAGGTCGGTTATGATGAGCTTAAAATTGGCGATGAGATTCTTATTCAGGCTGGCGATGAACTACCGGCGGACGCGAAAGTTATCGAGTCGAAAGGCTTGGAGCTGAATGAAAGTATGTTGACTGGCGAGTCCGCGTCGATTGAGAAAAAGGACGGCGATGTTGTGCTGGCGGCGACGACGGTTTTGGCCGGTGAAGGTGCTGCGCGAGTAATTGCGATTGGTGACAACACGAAAGCTGGCGCGATTAGTCAAGTCCTGAAGCGTTACAAACCAGAACTCACGCCTCTGCAATTAGCGATTTGGCGCGCAATTTACTTCTTGACTTACGGCGCAATTGTCCTGTCGTTACTTATTGCTATCGTCTATTATTTTTCTGGCGATAACGTCGTCATCATCTTAAAAACCATCACTTCGGCGGCGGTTACGGTCGTGCCAGAAGGTCTGTTATTGGCGAGTTCTCTGCTTTTGGCGTTCGGCTCACTGCGATTAGCCCAGGCGAAAGTCTTGCCGCAAAAATTGTCAGCAATTGAAGCGATGGCGCTTTTGAATTTGCTGGCAGTAGATAAAACAGGCACCTTGACTAGTGATGAAGTTACGCTGGAGCGGGTCGAGGCTTTCGGTGATGAAAATGACTATTCAGACTCTAACATTGCCAGTTTTGCGGCATTAATTGCTCATGAAACCAGCGGCGGAAATATCACTGGTCGTGCGATTTTGGCGGAAGCTACGTCGCCAAAAAATACGAAAGTTTTGGAAGTGATGGCGTTTTCGTCGGCGCGTAAAATGGCTGGCGTGAGGGCGAATATTGACGGTGAAATTCGGACGTTAATGATGGGCGCGCCAGAGTTCGTGTCGAAGTTGGCGCCGGTAGATAAGGAAACTCAGAAGAAGTTGAATGATTGGGCTGATAATGGTTTGCGCGTGTTGATGCTGGCTGAATTTTCGGATAATAAAACCAAATTGAAGGATCTTAAAAATGGTTCTGGAACGGCAATTGGCGCGGTTATTCTGCGCAACTCCCTGCGTCATGGCGTTGTTGAAACGGTGGATTTTTTGCAGAGTCAAGGCGTAACTATTCGCGTAATCTCTGGTGATAATCCGCACACAGTTCAATATATCGCCAAAGAAGCTGGAATTAAACATCCAGAAAAGGCGATTTTAGGCGAAGATTTGGCGGCACTTAGCGAAGATGAATTTAACAATGCGGCCGACACTTACACGATTTTTGCCAGAGTTTTGCCAGGCCAAAAAGAGCGTTTAATAAACAGATTCCAACAATCCGGAAAATTCACTGGCATGGTTGGCGACGGCGTGAATGACGCTCTGGCGCTAAAAAAGGCCGACCTCGGTGTGGCGATGTACGCTGGTGCGCCGGCTTCTCGTCGAGTTTCTGACATTATATTGCTCAACAATTCGTTCACTTCTCTGCCGATGGGAATGAAATTGGGCAATCAAATAATGCAAGCAATCGAAGTCATCGCTGTTCTATTTTTCCATAAAATTATTTACGGCGTGACGCTTCTTCTTGCGACGATTCTCATCAATATGAATTATCCGTATTCGCCGCGCCATATTACGTTTATGAATATTTTTCTAGTGACTATGCCGACTCTTATGTGGACGCTGTTTCCGCCGGTGCCGAAGCATCGAATAAATCCGAAGAGATTTTGGCATGATACTTTGCTGGCTGTTACGCCGATTGCTTTAATTACTGGTGTGACTGTCGCGTTCACCTATTGGACTACCTCTGTTATGTTCCCCGGCCACGCCGCAGAAGTCGCAACGATGACCGTACTCACCGCGACTTTGTTTGGCGTATATTTGGTGTTCTTGGTGGGAATTATGCTGGACGTAACCATCGATAAATCTGCCAAGCGCGCTCGCCTGCTTTATCTTCTGTCGGTGATTATTGTGGCGGCTGGAAGCTTTGGTTTTGGGTTCCTGCGCGACTTTTTCGATTTCACCGTGCCGAATATTACTCTGCTCTGGCCGGGCATCGCCGTGGTTGTCATCGCCGCCCTAGCTCAGTGGTGGCTAGCCCGCCGCGCTGGCAAAAAATTAACTGCTAATGAATGCCAGAAAAAAGTATAACCGCCATAAAAAACGCCGGCAGGCAAATATCGTATGCCTGCCGGATCATTCTTGACAGTCCTGGTTTATCTAGCTTCTTTTGGAAGCGGCTTTATATCAAACAGCTCGTGAAGTCTTTCATTATACCAATCCTTTAGCTCGGCGCAATGCTCCCAATTGTATATGGCATCTAGCTCATAACAGATATCTGTAACAAATAGATTTTCATGTTTTTCAGAAAGAGCGATACCCATCTCATTAAGAGATTCTTCTGCTACGTCAGCTACTTTTTCGCCTTCACCTTCATTAAGGTGCTTCTGCATAAGTTTTGCCCACAGTATGGCATAAGTGCGTTGCATTGAAATCTTAGCTTCGGATGCCGAGTCAAACGGAATCTCCTCTGGTTGCTTTTGTTTGTCACCGTAGACGTTGGTTGTATATTTTTCGTCTCCTTCACCAAAAGTAAGCTTTACATCCCATACTTTATCTTTCAATCTTCGGTAGTCTTTTTCCCTGTTAATAATAGCGTCTGCTTGCTGAATTTCTTCATCTCCGGCGCGGCGCTTTGCCTCGTCTTCCGCTGCTTCAGCTTCAAGGATTTCTTTTGGTATGTTGTCTAGGGTGGTTGTTACTAGCGGATAACTTTCAACCGTATCAGTAATGTCTTCAGTGAAAGTTATCTGTTGATCATAGTGTCCGCGCATAGCTCGCGCCCAGGCTGCTTTTAGTTTATTTGGATCAGAATCTTTACCCACGAGCACATAGACATCGCCAAGATTTAATAATACTTGCTTTTCCTCTGGAGTTTCTGAGCTGGTTGAAGTGTATTTTTGCGTCAGCGCTATTGCATCGCCGAAGAACACTCCGCTGTCGAGAAGATCGTTTCCATTAATTGCTGGAACTTCTCCAAATGGACTGTGATGAGTGTAGTCGGAATCTCCATTGTCGTAGTCTGCTAAGCTGTCCCAGCCAGTTGCTTTTTGTCCGTCTGGCAATTCCTGCGATGATGATTTGGGTATTTCTGTCATGATATATAAAACTCCTTCTTTACATTAGTGGTAATATTATATCAGCGACACGAGTCCGTGTCAAATTTACTGATGTTCCACGTTAAGCGTTAACGCGCTAGCCGATTTACTTATTATCAAGGATAACCAAGTGCTCAATGTGCGGCGTCCTCGGGAAGAAATTGTAGCCTTGATGATGCACGATTTCGTATTTTTCCTGGAGTAGACTGACGTCTCGCGCTTGCGTGACAGGATTACAACTCAGATAAATAATCCGAGGCGGCTCTGTCTCCAATAGTCTATTAGTAACATCCGCGTGAAGTCCAGCGCGCGGCGGATCAACGATGACAATTTGCTCGCCCGTTATATATTCCAGAGATTTTTCGCTCGGCGCCAAAATCGCCTTGGCATTCGGTCGATTCAGCTTGGCAATATTCCTCTGCATTTCCGCGACGGCATGCTCGTTAATTTCCACGAGCGTCACATCATCTCCGCCAATTGTCAAACCGATTGTCCCAACACCAGAGTAAAGGTCGAGTGTCGGCATTTTTTCATTGCAATTAATCCACGCTTTCATATCGCTCAGGGCTTTTTCGTAAACGGGAATGTTGACTTGGAAAAATCCTTCGCAAGCGTAGTTGAAGGCGACTCCTAAAATCGTGTCGCTCAGTGTCGTGTCGCCGAATTTGTTTAAGCGTTCGGTAATTCTGCTGGCTGGGCTTTTGGGGTCGGAATAGATTATTTCGCCGCCCGCGGCTGATAGTAATTTGGCTTCATCGTCGGAAATCAGGTTTTCTACCTTATCTTTTACGTACAATTGCCAAACGGTATTTCCCTGTTGATCTGAGCGAATCAGGAGCGTTTTTAATTGGCGCGCGACAATCGGTTTTGTTTGTAAGAGGTCGCGGATTTCAATTGCCAATTTATTTATGCTCGGATGTGCCAAGCTGGTTCCGTCAACGATAACTTTTCCTTTGCCGCCACGCTTGAAAAACGCCAAGTCCAGAGTTTCTTTTTCGTCGTCGTCCGTTTTGTCGCCGAACCAACTGAACTCGACTTTATTACGATAATTAAATTCTACGCCGTCAGAAAATACCTCGATTTTTTCAGGCAATGTGATATCGTGAAGTAAAAAAGCTTCTTCGATTAGCGACGCTTTGTACGATTGCTCGCTGGACATCGGCATTATTTGCCAAGGACTGGTGCTTAAATAACTATTTTTATCCTTCGGCGTAATTCGCTCTGGGCTTTTCTCGATAATTTCTGTCACTATTCCTTCGACGAAGTGTGATTTTTTCTTTGTCACGCGAATCGTTACAAGTTCTTTCGGCAACCCTCCCCAGACGAACGCTTTGCGGCCGTCGTCAAGTGTTCCGATGGCTTGCCCGCCGCCAACGATTTTTTCCAATCTTAAAGTCTCAAAAATTTGTTTTCTCATTAGGTTATATTATATCAGGATGTGTGGATTTTTTCTGTCTGGCGTGCTATAATCGTCATTGTCCTGGCAATAGTGGGACGTCGCCAAGTGGTAAGGCACTGGGTTTTGGTCCCAGCATTCGCAGGTTCGAATCCTGCCGTCCCAGCCAAGCTGTATAACAGAGTAAGCGACAAGGTTCCGTTACCTTTAGCCTTCATAAATAACTACCTCTGTTGTAAAGCTTGGTCAAATAGGAATTACTGTCCAGTTCGGAATGGCTGGACGGCTTGTAAGGTAATTGCTGCGCTTGATGAATTTATCGAAAGAAAGGAAAAAGATGAAAATCAATAAACTTGCTTTACAGGCATTTTATGAATCACACAGAGACGAGTACTTGCGGCGACGATTTTCTGGTGACAAAGCCTTATGGGATGAATCATACAAATGGGATATATTGCCGCGCCTTAATAAAGAGCTGGCGGTGTACGACTCGGTTAGTGGTGACTCGATTGCAGAGATCGCGCATATTGTAACGCACCATACAAATACTAGCAATTTTGCTAACTGGCGTGATATTGAAGACCTAAAATCTCTTCTATTACGCAAAAATGCCCATTCGGTCCTGAGTGAATTATGGATTGCAAAACCTGAAACGGCTGCGGAATGCATTCAGACGGCTAGTCAACTTGCACAATTGTTTATGTCAGACAAAAGCTTTGCTCCGTCTACCTGGGCATACCTGCTGGCAGCATTCGATTGTAATTCATTTGCACTGTATCGTGAAGTGATTATGAAACAAGTTGCTGAGATATGTGGTGTTGATAGCCCTACTGCTGCATCTCAGGGAGAAAAATACACGTTACTCAACGACGCCGCATTGTATCTGGGTGAGCTAATGCGAGATGATATCAACGACGTGCCGTATATGCAGGCACTGAATGGACAGGATTTTTTGTGGGTTACGCTAGAATATTCTGATTCTTAAAAGTCTGAGTGTCTCATCTTTGTTACTCCCTGTATGTGTTTTATTTCGTCGCCATAGGTTTTAATGAGCGATCACAAAAAGCGTAGTTTAAAGCTATGTCTCGTCCCCGTTGTTACGCATATAGCGACGGGGACTCTTCAATTTTTATAGGATAAAATCCTTGTAACTTGCCAAAGTCGCCTGTACAATAGTCTGACTAGTTTGATGTAGGTATTGCTTCACAAAGTAATACCCAAGTTTATATCCCGCCCAGCGCGGTAAAACATCATCGCCGGTGAAAAAAATTTTGGTATAATCGTAAACCTTGTCTTCAAAATTGCCTTGTAGTGCAGCAATTATCTTATCAATTTCAGCTTGAGAAGTTTTCTGCATTTCTCTCAAGAAAAATTGTTGGTTTCGCCGTCCGAGTTTATTCATCGCTTCCTCTTCTAGCGCAACCGCCAAGCCCTCCAAAATCATCCCATCAAACATAGTTTCGGCATATTCAGGCAATTTTTCCCAACGCAGCGAATGCGACATTTCGTGGCAAATTGTTTCGAAAATAAAATCCTCGCTAACCCCGTGCTGGCTTTTATCAACAGAAATCATAATCAAGCGCGAATGAAGCGTTTTGCCAGCGATTCCGTCCTCGACGATAGTTGGCAACATAAACGAAGGTGTAGTGATAATTACATCAACTTCGTAATCAAACTGCGCGAACTCGCTCGAAACAAAAGTCTCGGCTTGTTGCGCTGTACTTTTGAATATGGCAATTTCGGCATCGGTGAAAGTTTGGTTGGCGTTAGCGATGTGTAGGTGGAGTTTGCTCATGGTCTTACTATACTGCAATAATATAAGTATTACTATAAGGGCAACGCTATTTATTAAGTGCAATATTTAAATGGAAATCACTAAAATTTCAGCAGCGACCTTCCGCTCTTTTGGGCGATTTTTTGTTTCTAGGCAATCAAGCCGTTCTGATCTAATAGGTTCACAAATTCGTCAATAAACAGATCAGTCCTCTCGACAATTTCTTTTTCTCCGAATTTTTTATAAACGTTGCTTATATTCTTGAGCTCAAGATTTTCTGTTCCGCCTATGCGCTGTCCTCTACTATTGTCAAAACCCTGGTAATATTTAATTTTATCTTCAAATCTATAATCAGACGCGCGAATATTGATCCGTTTTTCTAAAAGAGATTTATTGCCAAGGAGGTCGATTTGTCGATTATTAGACAATCCTTTCTCATTTTCTTGTCGCTTTCTGGGATAAATATGTTCAATATCAAACTGCTGAGAGAGTTTTGGATATGATTGCTCTTTATTAAGCATCATACGAAGCGCCAGCATGGATTTGGTGATTGGTCTACCATTCTTGAAATCATAAATAAGGATCGCACTGCGTGTTTGCTCTTTATCAAATTTGAAGTCTGAGAATGTAACTTCATTTAGATTAACTATATTCAGCATCTCGGCGAAAATAGGCGTTCTTAATGCGTTCACTCCGGGATGTATTATTGCGTATCCCCATATGAATGCAATTGTACGATCGAGAAACATCTTAAAATCTTCATCATCCAATTTTCCGTCTTCGGTGCGATTTGCTAAATAGTAAACAGATATGAAATAATTCCACATGCTATTTGGAGCATAGTTTAATATGAATAATTTCTTTAAAACCTCTTCGCTGAAACGTTCACGATTTTGATCGGTAATATCTTCCCAGAATTGAGCAAGATCTTTAAGATTTTCAAAAGTGTCATCTTGTTTAAGTACGGAATATTTATCACGCTCATAGAATCTTCTAAGTGACTCGGTCGTGGAAGACTTGTTATTGTCTCGCTTGGCGCGAATGAAATACATGTATCTCGTAAACAAATCGTCCATTGGTGTACCGGTGATTGGGTGAAAGATTTTTTCACATGTCTCCTCGAGTTTTTTCCAATCTTTAATAAACTCATCCCTGTCGTCTTCACTTTTCTGTTTGTAATATTGATAGAATTGAGCCTTAAAAATATCAGAATCTGAAAGTGGGAGACCTCTATCGTTTAATGTTGAGAATATGCGAAGAGCGGTATCTTGAGATTCGGCTTCGATTGGCATTAAGATGCAGTTATTAAGAATTCTTGCTGGCAAGTTCTTTGCAAAAGTTGGGAAGCTATTGATGAATTCATCGACTTTTTTAAGGAAAAATCTAAAGTTATTGGCGTATCGGCTAGTTTGGTTGTCGGTAACGATGCCTGTTCTTAGAATTGAAAGGAATTCCTCCTTGTCTTTATCGGTGGCGACAACAGAATCTATTTTTAGGTGATCTTTATCTGGCTTGCCCATTTCATCTGTTTTCCATATACAGCTGGCGATGCGTTCGGAAAAGTCTTTTGAGCCTTGGTCTTGCATTTTGGTGAAGCGATCGTAAAAGGCTCGAAGGAGAAGCATGAATGTGGTTAGGCGCTGCTGACCGTCGATCACTTCTTGTTGTTTTTTGTCGTTTTCAAAAGTCACAATTGAACCGAGAAAATACTCGTCGTTCGTATCAAATTTCGTGGCGTCATTGTCTGGTATTGCGAAAGAAAATATATCATCCCAGAGAGTCTGACAACTGTCCTCGTCCCACGCATATGGACGCTGGTAATCTGGTATGATGTAGTCCGCCTTTCTATCCGATAAGAGTGCATGGATGCTTTTTTGATCTACGTTTAGCTTTGACATAATATCCCCCGTTTATTTTTTGTCGCTAAATTTGTGAATATTCTTGGTGTAATTATAGCATGTCGCAATTGCTTTATATAAAAAAGCTCCCACTTGCCAGTGAGAGCCAAACTGTCGTGGTGGACAATTGAAATTAGCTAATATTGATAACCTGTAGCTGCTTGGTAGCCAAGCCATTTTTCCAGGAAACAGTTTCGGATTTTTTGTGATTCAGTAGACTTTTTCCCAGTGGACTATCCACGGAAATTCGCCCGTCCAGAGGGTTTGCTTCCAGGCTATGAACCAGCGTATAGCGGAAAATTTTTCCCTGTTGATCCACTAAATCCACGACTGAGCCGATAGCAATTTTCAATCGATCACGTTTCCTTGGCAGCGGTTTGGCGTGGCGCAAAATATCCTTCTTCATAAAGATTTTTGATTGGATATTTTCCAGTTGCGTAATTACATCGTTGCGGTGTAATTTGTCATCACGCGATTTGGCGCGTCCAATTTCTTTCAATTCCAACGTGAGCGCTTTCTCTGAAATCTCTAGTCCAGAAATTTCCTTCTGTAGTTCCTTAAATCCTTTTTTACTTAAAAATGTTGTACTCATACTTCCCCTTTCGGATCGGCAATTTGCCAATCAACAATCCTATTACAACATCTAATTCTGAAAAATAGCTGAAAATTTACAGAATCGGCAAGGAAATTGTGAAAATGGTTGAGTTTTTTGAGGTACTAACAGAGATTTGTCCGCCTAGCGCTTTTGTCAATTGCTCCGCTAATGGTAATCCTAATCCATAGCCTTTCGTCTGTTGGTTGCCGCGGAAAAATCGCTCAAAAACGTGTGGCAGAGTTTGTTGTGAAATTGTGCCGTCGTTGATGAAGTTGACAGTGATGTTTTGTTTCGATGGAATGATGCAAATTTTTACCACAGAATTTTTCGGGCTATGCTTCAATGAATTATCAAGCAAAATCGCGCACAATTCTCGCGTGGCGGTGTGATGAAGCGGAATATTTATGTGTTCTGGGCAATTCATTTTAACTCGGGCTTCGGCTTTCCGTTCGCGAACTAGCTCGGATATCAATTCCGTCAAATTAAAACTTTTATCTTCCAGTGTCAACTTATTTTCCGTCCGCGATAGCTCCAGAAGCATCGCCGTAAGTTCAGTCAACTTATTTATTTCCTCCAAATTGCTTTCCAGAGTTTCTGTAAGTTCCGCCTTATTCGCCTTCCGATTTTTTAGCGCAAATTCAGTTTCTGCTTTCATAATTGCCAGAGGCGTTCGGAGCTGATGGCTGGCATTAGCAACAAATCGCGATTGGGCTTTGTGGGCGGTTTCTATTGGTCGCAAAGTGATTTTTGCCAATAAATATGAGCACCAACCGCCAGCAAGCAGAACGATAAGATTTATATAGCCCAAACTAATCAAAAGATTTCGAGTTGAATTATCTATTCTCTCTGACAAATTAATTGCAGGAAAATCACCCTTCCTTTGAATGATAATTTTATGAATTTGCGCATCAACTTCCGAGCGCGCCACCTGAAAAATAATGCTACTAAACAGCAAACTGACGATCATCAAAATCATCAAATACCAGCCCGCCAACTTAATTGTTGCTGAAGTAAAAATTTTCATGATTCAATCCTATATCCGAAGCCGCGCACGGTTTTTATCAATTGTTTTTTGAACGGTTTGTCGATTTTTTGGCGTATATTTTTTATGTACGCCTCGACATTATTCGGCAAAATATCAGCGTCAAAATCCCAAACGTGATCAATCAGTGTTTCTTTACTGAGAGTCTGATTCGGATGCTGCATCAAATATTCCAGTAGCGCATATTCTTTGTTCGTGAGGCCAATATTCTTTCCAGCTCGCGTCACGGTTTGTTGCTGCTTGTCAATTTTCAAATCGTCAATTTTCAAAATGTCTGGTTGCTGAATCGGTGGACGGCGAAGTAAAGCTCGTACTCGCGCCAACAATTCATCAATTGCAAAAGGCTTAGTCAAATAATCATCGGCGCCCACGTCCAGCCCAAGCGTTTTATCTTCGGTCGTACTCAGCGCTGTCAGAAACAGAATTGGCATATTTTTCCCGTTTTCGCGCAATTTTTTAACAATCTCCGTGCCTTCTAATCCCGGCAGCATTCGATCAACAATCAACAAGTCATACGGCTGACTATCCGCCAAATTAAAGCCCTCTTCCCCGTCGTACGCCGCATCGACCGCGTATTTCTCGCGCTTCAGAGATTCGGTTATAACCCTCGCAATTTTTCGTTCGTCCTCAATGACTAGCAGTCGCATATTTATATTATATCTTTTTTCCTGCGCTAAGTGCTATAATTTTATTTAAAGAAAAGGAGGCGTATGCCAGATAATAAAAAAATGGTTGAGATTCGTCATTTTAAGATGAGTTTCGGTGATAAAACTGTTATTAAAGATCTGAGTTTTGATGTTTTTCGCGGCGAAGTTTTTGGTTTTTTGGGAAGCAATGGCTCGGGAAAAACTACGACGTTGCGCGCATTGTTGGGGTTATATCAGCCGACCGCGGGCGACTTATTGATAAACGGCAAGCCATATTCGGTGGAAAGTCAGATTCGCCTCGGATATCTTCCTGAGGAGCGCGGTTTGTATAAAAAAGAAAAAGTTCTGGACGTGATGCTTTACTTTGGCCAATTGAAAGGTTTGAGTCGCAAAGAAGCTAAGGATTTTTCTCTGAAGTTTTTGGAGCGTGTCAATTTGAGCGACAAGGCTAATACGCAACTTGATAAATTATCTGGCGGACAGCAGCAGAAGATTCAGCTTGGCGTAACAATTATGGGCGATCCAGAACTACTGATTATGGACGAGCCAGCCAAAGGTTTTGATCCGGTTAATCGCCGTTTGTTGATGAATATAATTGAGGAGCAGCGAAAAGCTGGCGCAACAATTATTTACGTTACACACCAGATGGAGGAAGTCGAAAGATTGTGCGATCGTTTGATTTTATTGAAAGACGGTCAAGCGGCGGCGTACGGCACGTTGGAAGAAGTAAAAAGTCAATTTGGCGGCGCTTCAATGGACGACATTTTTGTCCAAGTTTACGGCGGCGAAGCGAAGGAGTTGAGCGATGAGTAAAATGCATAATTTGGGGACGGTTTTCAAATTTGAAACGCTTAGAACGCTGAAAAAACCGACATTTTGGCTGACGGCCTTGGGATTCCCTTTGTTGATTGGCGTGCTGTATGGCATTATGTTTTGGTCGCAAAGCACGACTATTGAAGCGTCAAAAAATCTGGAAAAGCAAGAATTTTCACTGAAAGTCACGGACGATTCGAAATTGGTGAAGCCAGAATTGCTGGCGGCAATTAAAGCCAAAACTGCCAAATCGAAAGAATCTGGAATTGACGACGTAAAAAATAATAAGGTTGATGCGTATGTTTATTTTCCAAAAGATTTGAGCAAGCAAAAGGTCGAAGTTTACGGTAAAGATGTTGGGTTATTCCAAAACGGAAAATACGGCGCGGTGGCGCAGAGCTTATTGAGCCAATCGGTAGCAAGTGGCGTCAGCCCAGCACAAGTTGCAATTTTACGCGACAAAGTCCAATTGTCATCAACCACATATCTGGACGGAAAAGAACACGGCGGCATTAATGAGATGATCGTGCCAGGAATGTTTTTGGTTATTTTGTTCATTCTCATCAGTATTTTTGGCAATCAAATGCTCATTAGCACCACCGAGGAAAAAGAAAATCGCACGGTGGAAATGCTGCTTACGACCGTTAAAACTGACACTTTAATTACGGGTAAAATTCTGTCCTTGATGGTGTTGGCTTTGATTCAGATTTTGGTGATTGTTTTGCCAGTTTTGGCGGGCTATTTGGCGTTTGGCTCGAAGTTGCAATTGCCTAATCTGGACTTGAGCACGCTTGTGTTTGATCCTGTGAGAATTGGTCTGGCGATCATAATTTTCTCCGCAAGCTTCACTTTATTTACGGGAATGTTGGTGACTTTGGGCGCGATGATGCCGACCGCCAAAGAAGCCAGCCAGTGGTTCGGAATTGTGATTATGCTATTCATTGGTCCATTTTACGGAATCACGGCGTTCGTTTCCTTCCCTGATTATTTCTTCGTTAAGTTCTTATCGCTATTTCCATTCACCGCGCCGATTCCATTGTTGTTACGAAACGCAATAGGTAATTTGCCGATTTGGGAAGCTTTGCTCGGCACGGCAGTTTTGGTTGCTACAGCAGTGTTTGTTATGTGGCTATCGGTGCGCGTTTTCCGTTACGGTGCGATGTCTTATGATAGTAAATTATCTCTGTCGGCGTTGCGAACACGCCGAAAAGCTGGTAAAGTTTAATTATGAAAGTACGTATAGAGATAGACACGAAAACATTTGTGCGATTTTGGCTGGTCGTTATGGGATTTGGTCTGGCTGGTTTGGCAATTTATTCCGCAAAGGATGCGCTGGTTTTATTGGGAATTTCCCTGTTTTTGGCGTTGGCGTTGAATCGTCCAGTTGCAGCAATTGCTAAAAAACTTCCTGGAAAAAGTCGATTAGGCGGCACGGCACTGGCGTACACGACGCTGGTTCTGCTTTTGGGTTGTGTGATCTGGTTTGTTATTCCGCCAATTGTCCAACAATCTGCCAAATTTGTCGAGAGTATTCCGAGTATAATCGACCAAGCAAGCTCACAGTGGCGTGGCGTCAATGATTTTATTGATAAGAATAATTTGCGCCCGCAGGTCGATTCGATGATGGAAAACATTAAGCAGCAATCTTCGTCTTGGGCCACGAGCGTCGGCACGAATCTATTGTCCAGCGTTGGTTCTTTGGCGTCGTTCTTAGGCTCGCTATTTTTGGTGTTGGTGCTGTCATTCCTGATGCTCCTCGAGGGTCCAACTTGGGTGAAGCGTTTGTGGGGATTATACAACGACGAAGAAAAAATGGAGCGTCATAAGAAGCTGGTCGGTCGTATGTATAACGTGATCACGGGATATGTTTCTGGACAATTGACGGTTTCTGGAATTGATGCGATATTATCAGGTTTCGTTGTGTTTGTGTTGAGCTTGACGTTCCCTGTCATAAATTCTAATTTGGCAATGCTCACCGTTATGGCGACGTTTGTGTTGACGCTAATTCCGATGTTTGGTGCAACAATTGCTGGCGCGTTGATATCATTACTATTGTTCTTCAATAACATGACAGCTGGCGTTATTTATGCGATTTATTTCGTGATTTACCAACAGATTGAGAATAACTTTGTTTCTCCTTCTATCCAATCAAAGAAGGTTGAGTTGTCGGCTCTGACTGTTTTGGTTGCGGTGACAATTGGTTTATATGTCGGCGGTCTATTGGGCGGTTTGGTTGCTATTCCAGCCGCTGGCGTTGTGAAAGTTTTGCTGGACAATTACTTAGAGCAAGCCAAGTCTAATCGTGTTGAGAACGAAAAGCCACTTAATAAATTAGTTAAGAAATTGAAAAACGAAGATTAATTAGCACGAAATAAAAGTATAGCCCGTTGAATCCAGCGGGCTATTTCCATGTCCAAATGCTGCCACTTGGCGTATCACGAACAGCAACGCCAGTATGAAGAAGTTCATCGCGGATTCTGTCAGACTCTTCCCAATTTTTCTCTGCGCGTGCTTGACGTCGCTGGATGATCAACCTCTTCAAATCGTCAGTAATATCAGGCGTAGATTCAGTCAAATCTAGCCCTAAAATCTCGTCGATCTCATCAACAAATTGCACCAAACTTTGCCGATGAATCTTATCAAGCGGCGTATGATCCAACTTTGAAAATACTTCATCAATCAACGCCAGTGCGCCTGGAGTGTCCAAATTATCATTCAATTTCTCGACCAACGCCTGACGTCCCGCTAACAACGAAACCGAATCGTCCTGCTCGTCTTTATCATCGTCATCCTCCAGTGTGTCGTGAGTCTGATGTCTCAGAACCGCGTAATCCCGCCAATGGTTCAGCCGCGCCTGTGCTGCTTCCAGGATTTCCCAGGTAAAATTGCCTTCCGTTTGATAATGTTTGCTGAGAATCGCCAGCTTAAACGCCATCGGACTAAAGCCTCGCGAAATAATATCTTCCAGCGTAATAATATTACCCAGTGATTTACTCATCTTTCGACCGTCGACTTTTATGTGATTATTATGTAGCCAAATTTGAGAAAATTGTTTTCCAGTCAAGCTTTCACTCTGGGCAATTTCATTCGTGTGATGAACTGGAATATGGTCAATTCCGCCAGCGTGAATATCAATAGAATCCCCAAGTGTTTCACGAGCAATTGTCGAGCACTCCAGGTGCCAGCCAGGAAAACCGATTCCCCACGGACTATCCCATTCCATATCGCGCTTGGCGTCTTTTGGCGAAAACTTCCATACAGCGAAGTCAGTAATATTGCGCTTTCCTTCAACGCTCACTCTGGCGCCAGCTTCCAGACCCGCCACGTCCAGCCGCGCTAATTTACCGTAATCCTTCAAAAGCGACGTATCAAAATACATGCCGTCGCCGTCGATTTTATATAAAAATCCTTTTTCGTCCAGTCCTTTTGCGAAGTCAATCTGCTGCTGAATATAATCCGTCGCCCGCACCAAATAATCTGGTTTTATCAATTTCAGCACGTCGTAAGCTTCATGATTTGCAACGGAAATATATCTTTCCGCCACATCCCAGGCAGTCTTCCCTTCACGGCGCGCACCTTTTTCCATTTTGTCCTCGCCGTTATCGTCGTCGCTGGTCAAATGTCCAACGTCGGTGATGTTTTGCGTTCGAATAACGGGAATATCTTGCCAGCGTAACAATCGCACCAGCACGTCCCAATAAATATAGCCAACCCAGTTGCCGATGTGCGGTTGCGAATAAACTGTTAGACCACAGGTGTAAAATTTGACCGTTTCTCCGTCAAGCGGTTTCAGTTCATCTTTTCGTCTGGTGAGCGTGTTATAGAGCTTTATCATTAGTTCTATTGTACGTTACTCTGGTCAGTTTTTCAAAATTGACATAAAAAACAGCCCCAACGGGACTTGATAATTTTAAGGAAGAAATGACAGACAGTATTATTGCAAAACGCCGCCTGCCATTTCTCCTAATGAGCTAGTGTTAGCTCTGGGGACGCTCCCGCTCCAGGAGGGTATTAACCCTTTCGAGCAGAGTGTGTAGCAGGGAGATTTGACTCTTCTCCAGCTGGAGGGTGGCAGCCTCATCGATAAGGCTGCGAATATTCTCCTCCACCTGAATAATCTCGACGAGGTAGTCATCGAGATTATTCACCTTCTCCCTACGTCCTTCCAGGTTACAAGTCGCCTTTCTCAAGGCAGAGATGATCGCGCCATTTAAGCGCCTCATAACCTTGACGTGGCACAGTGAAAGGCGACCGTAGGCCGACATTATTTCCCAGCGTTCCCAGGGCTGAGTCCTGTCTGTGGATCCTGCTGTGTCGAACACAGCAAGGAGATTTTTCCCTGCCGAATACGAAGCACTCACTGCTCTTCGAACAGAGTGATTCTTGACGTCAAGCGACGACGTCAGGATGTCATGTAAGACAAGCATGATTGAGAGACAGCTCTCAATCATATTGTCGACGACTCCTTCCCTCGTAATTTTTCCACTCTTCTGGAGCGCACGCCCCAGATTATTAGCGGCATTCTCCAGTTTACGGAAGAGCTTGATGTCGCTATTATTAAAGACAAAAGGCTTTCCGTTAATTTCCAGAGTGTTGCCCTTTTTCTGCCGAGACATGGTCTCTTTCCCGTCTTCTCACCCCTGGATGGTTAAGTGACGTTTTGTCACAAGGTGAGATCTCATTCCTCTTTTCTGCTTTTTATAAAAGGAATAAAAACTCACCTTGTATATAACTGTCTGTCAAAGTACGCTTTCGGACAAGGACTTACTCAACTTGTCAACAAAAGCTACCTCTATTTATACCATACTAACGTAAAAAAGTCAACACTAATCTGCTTCTCGCAAAGCCTGATCCGTCGCCGTGACTAATTCTCTTACGATTTCATCATAGCTTTCATATACACGGAATCCTGCCGCGTACGGATGACCACCGCCACCGAAATATCCAGCCACAGTATCGGCAATTGGTAAATTACCTCGTAGGCGTGCAGTTAATTTGCCGTCAGGGTAAGTTTTAATAACGCAACTAAGCGCCACGCCTTCAACCAGCCTCAACTCATCACCAATCAACGCTCCAGGGTTATAGGCGTCGCTGTAGGCTTGGATTTCTTCGAATGGCACGTGCACCAGCGCCAATTGTCCGTCTAATAAATATTCGATTCGCTCGATCAATTTTCCCTTGTACGCCAAAATTTCTGGCGATTTTTTCATAAATTCACGTCGTCGCTCTTCAATTTCCGCATTGGATGCGCCCAGCTCTGTAAGTTCTCCTGCCGTATGAAAAGTCTGAGCCGTAGTGTTTTGCGTAGTAAGCCCCAGGCTATCGCTCATAATAGCTATCAATAAATCTTCAGCCGCCTGAGGATTTATCTTCCAGTCGGAGTGCTTGAACAGTTTATATAGTAATTCCCCGGTCGCCACGACGGTTTCTGATAACATAGTATGATCAAAGCTAAGTGTCGATTCGGCTGTGTGATGATCGATAACCAGAGTCGGGTGCGTTTCCAGAAAATGTCGCGCTCCAGGAGTTTCCAATACCTTACTTAGCAGCACGTCCGCGCTTGTATCGACAATTATCGCGGCGTCGGCTTGAAATGGAAAGTCGTTCTGCACTCGATCCCAACCGCGAATATAATGAAGATATTTCGGTATATCTACTGGACAATATAAAGTGACAGTCTTCTCTAGGTCACTTAAGACTTCTTCCAGCGCCAAGCTTGAACCCAGGCTATCGCCGTCGGGATTTTCGGCTTGAATAATAACTATATTGTTTGCGGATTGAATAAATTGTTTAGCTGTGTCTAGCATATTATTTATTATAACAAATGATTTTTACTCTAATATAATATATATTGTTTTTAATTACATAAGTGGTATAATATGTGATGGACTATTAAAAATACTGCGCAATCGAAAAAAACATAAACATTTTTATAAATTATTATTGACAAAATATAAAGATTGTGCTAGTATGAGGACATAAAGCCTGAAGATAGGGCTGGAAAAGAGGAGTTTTTATGAACAAATTTAAGAAAATCGGCATTGCTATCTCTTTGGGATTTGCTATGCTCGGTGGAATCTGGTTGGCATCACCTTCACAGGCTGCCGGCTGTAACAGTTTTAACGTTGTATACTGTGGTACACATTCTATGTCAGAATTGCAAACAGCATACAGCCGTACAGAAATTAAAGAACTATACAAAGAGTGGTACGTTACCGAGACTATGGTTCAAGGTGGCTCCAACATGCGCGAAGGTGTAGTTGACGCAAATGGCAACATTACAGTTGATGGTCGTGTTGTAGCTACAAACGCTATAACCGTACAGTCTAAAGCTGGTACTCGTCAGCCTCAGCCACAACGTAGCTACAAGACCTCAAACGGATATACTTACTACCAATACACAACTGGTCAGAGCTTCGTTGACGGACCTAAGAGCTACAATATTTACGCATGGTTTGACAATAACGGCTCATTTATCACTGGTGTGATTAAAGACTGTGGTAACCCAGTTTGGGGTAACCCAACAACACCTCCAGCAAAGCCTGCTCTAACATGTGACGCTTTGCAAGTAACTGAAATTTCTCGTAACACCTTCAAGTTCAGCGTTAAGGCAACTGCCAAGGGTGGCGCATCTATCACCAGCTACACATACAACTTCGGTGATAACAACATCAAGACAACTAACTCATCAGAAATTCAATACACTTACGCAAAAGAAGGCAACTATACAGTTACTATTACTGTAAACGGTAAAGAAACTGGTGAAGTTAAGAGGCAAAACTCTAACTGTCAAAAAACTGTTACGGTTAAGCCGGAACCAAAGATGATCGTTTGTGTAATTGAAGAAGGTGGCAAGAAGTACACTAAGGAGATTAAGAAGGAAGAGTTTAACGAAAAGATTCACAAGACCAACTTGGACGAATGTAAGGAAACTCCTGCTAAGATCACAGTTTGTGTAATTGAAGAAGGTGGCAAGAAGTACACTAAGGAGATTAAGAAGGAAGAGTTTAACGAAAAGATTCACAAGACCAACTTGGACGAATGTAAGGAAACTCCTACACCAAACACTCCTTCAACATCAACACCTAGCCCAGAATTGCCAAAGACTGGTGCAAGTGACGCGATCATGTCAGCACTAGGCCTAGGTGGACTAACTACAGCTACTATCGCTTACATCGCTAGCCGCCGCCAAATGTAATAGGCTAAACTAGCAACGAAATACCCGCCGAGATGGCGGGTATTTTTTATTGGTGATGAAGCTGGTGAGTCTATAACTGTTTTCGACCCTCTAGTGCGTGAGTTAGTGTAATTTGGTCTGCATATTCAAGGTCAACACCGACTGGAATGCCCCTAGCCAAGCGTGTGATAGTCGTATTCAACCCAGCTTCTTGGATGTAGCGCTGCAAGAATAGCGCGGTCGACTCGCCCTCAACTGAAGCGTTCGTGGCGATAATAATCTCTTGAACGTCGTCTGTTTTTATACGTTCAATTAGTTCTGGGATATGCAATTGCTCCGGTCCAATATTGTCGATTGGTGAGATAACGCCGCCCAGCACGTGGTATGTACCCAGGAACTGCCCTGTTCTTTCTATGGCAACAATGTCTAGCGGCTCCTCGACTACACAAACTACTCTTTTATTCCTGTTCAAATCTGCGTATAAAGGCGACACGTCGTCATCTGAGTCGATCAACGCAAATGTCTTCGGGCAGGTTTTTACGCGGTCGTGCAATCGGTCTAATGAATGCGCTAATTGCTTTGCGGATTTGGGGTTGCGGCGTAAAACCGCGTAGGCATATCTTTCAGCCGTACGCGGTCCAACTCCGGGTAAATTACCAAAATCATCAATTAAAGCAGTCAGAGCTTTTGGTAAAATGTCGATTGACATGACTTTAGAATGGCAAGTTGCCCAAGCCGCCCATCAATGGCTTCATAGTTTCAGCAGCGACCTCCTGAGCCTTTGTCATACCGTCGCGAACTGCGATTTCAATCCAGTGTTCCAACTCTTCGATATTCTCTAGGTCAACCATTTCTGGGTCAATCTTTACAGACTTAATCTTTAATTCGCCAGTGATTTGTACGATCACAGCGCCATCGCCAGCCTCAACTTCGATGATTTCTTTACCTAATTGTTTCTGTGCTTTGCGTAATTGTTGCAGCATTTTCACCTGATCAAACGCCATATTCCTCCTTATTTAACACTTATAATTATACCCTATTTGCGGTCGGATGTGTAGACGTAGAAGCGATCGCCGTCTTTATGGTCATTGACAATTACTGACGACAGGTGCCCAGAGTAAGTCTGCGGAATTTGAGACTTTACGCTGTGGCTAACGTATAAAGTCTGTCCGACATTTGCTGGCGCTGTGTGGATAATTGATATTCGGTGATAATTGTGCTTTTTAAGCGCTTCGTAAATCGGTGATTCTTCTTTACTGACCAATAACGAGAATGAATCGGTCGGCGCGGTATTTTTACGTAGTAGAGATAAATCTTTATTAAAGCGTGAAGCTGCCTCTGGGAAATAACGATAACCGTCAATATAGCGGACGCTGCCACCCACCACCATAACGATGATTAGCATTGATATAAGAACCAGCCCTGTGCCGCGAGCGTATGGATTGCGCGGGAAAAGCCCGTACCACATGTTCATTAGAGATTCCAATCCGACCGCCAAGAGTATAAATAACGGGATAATAATTATCGGAGTGAGGCTTGGCTGGAAGATGAGTAGCGCCAATGCTAAGATTAGCCACGACCAAATCATAAACGAGCGGGCGCTGGAGATTTTTTGGAAGCTGCGGAATAGTCCTAGCCCGATTAACACCATTGCGTTGATGTCCATAATTGGCGTGATTTGGTTTCCTACGACTGATGGGAAAATGCGGATGTATGTGTAATATAAAGTCCTGAGGTTTGCGACGATGTCAAAACTTAGGCTGTTGATGCCGATGAGGTTGTAAAATAGCGCGTGGGATTTATAGCAAAGAAAATTAATCCCGCAAACCATTACGAATAAAATTGAAAATGGAACAATCCAAGATTTTCGGTGTTTTCGAGAGATGAGGAAATAGCGTGGATGCGGATGTAGAAAGGCGATGATCAGAAGTCCCAGATTGATATACCAAAAATACGGAGTGAAAAGGCTGAGCGCCGTGGTGATGGCTAAGCTGATTCGCCAAATGGAGGCGTTCTGGGCTTTCTGGAGAATCAATGTAGCAAAAAGTAAAGTTAGCGCGGTGTAAAAGATGTATAAAATGCCAACAGTTGCGCTTTGTCCGATGAATAAAAATTGACCGGTCGTTGCCATGATTAATAGCGATAGAATTGTTGTGGACGGCTTAAACCAGCGCTTTAAGAGGAAGAAGATAGCGACAGAGCTGGCGATTGAAAGGATTACGGCGGGCGCTTTAATTGTTAATAAACTGACGCCGAATAGCTTGAAGAGTAGCAATTGAAGAAGGTGAAATGGAAGATTTGTAACGGCGATTCCCTCGATGCTAAAATTCAAGTGATTTGTCGTATTGACCATGTCGATTTCTGCTTGCGACAAACCTCCCGGCACGTGCAACGCGGAAATTATAATAGCTCCTATGTATAGCAGCGCCAGCAACGTATAGCCGAAAACGTAGCGCCATCGGTAAAGGAATATATCGGTAACTTTTTGCTTTTTCATTGGTATGATTATAACACAATTCTATTCATGCTTGCGATCCAGACTCATAAAGCGTAGGCGCTCTGGGTGGAAATATAGCTGGACTTTACCAACTGGGCCATTACGGTGCTTAGCGATGATGAGGTCAGTAATATTCTGAACTTCCGGGTTGTCGGGTTCGTAATATCCAGGGCGATAAATAAAGCTCACGATATCGGCGTCCTGCTCAATGGAACCGGATTCGCGCAGGTCGGCTAGTTGTGGAATTGGCGGCGTACGCGATTCAACAGAACGGCTTAACTGGCTCAGGGCAATTAGCGGCACATTCAATTCGCGAGCAATAAGCTTCAGTCCGCGTGAAATTTCCGACACCTCCTGAACACGGTTCCCGTTGTGGTTTCCGTTGGCCTGCATAAGCTGCAAATAGTCGACGATGATTAATCCTAATGGATTCTCATGAGCAATTCGACGCGCTTTAGTACGCATTTCCAAAACTGATAATCCTGGCGTGTCATCGATATAAATTGGCGCCTCAGCCATTTCTCCCATAGCCTCAGACAACTTCGCAAAATCTTCATCACTCAGATTTCCGGTGCGAATATTCCAGCTATCAACTCCCGACGCGTCCGCTAACATACGGTCGACCAGCTGCTCCTTGCTCATCTCTAGGCTGAAAAATAGGACGGGATTTTTCTCAATCGTTGCCACGTTATAAGCCAGATTCGTCACCAGCGTCGTCTTACCCATGGCTGGACGAGCTGCCAGAATGATCAAATCTGATTTTTGTAAGCCAGCGGTCATGTTGTCCAGATCTCGATAGCCAGTGCGAACTCCTCTGAGAGAACCTTTATTCTTACTGAGCTCTTCAATTCGATCAAAACTATCCGTCAGAATACTTTCCAGGCTGACCAAATCTTGCTTGGTTGATTGGTCTGACACGCTGAAAAGTTCAGCTTCGGCCTTCTCTAATAACTCCTGCGTGGTCGTCGATTCGTCATAGCCAAGTTCCGAAATATCGCCACTCGCTTTTATTAGACGCCTGCGAACCGCTGCCTGCGCAATCATCTCCGCGTAAGCCGATGCGTGCGCCGCCGTTGGGACGTAATTTGTTAGCTCTGTCAGATATGCCGAGCCGCCAACCAATTCCAGCTCGTCCTTTCGCTTCAATTCGTCGGTTAAGGTCAGAAGGTCGACGGGCTTATGTTTTTCAAATAGCCGCATCATTCCAGCAAAAATCAATCCGTGATTCTTGTCGTAAAAATCGCTAGGGTGAGTAATTTCTGCGGCGTCCGCCAAAACTTCCTCGTCAATTAAAACCGCCCCAAGCAAACTCTTTTCCGCGTCCAAATTTTGTGGCGGAATCTTCCCTTTTATTTCTTCGCTTTTATCTGCCATTAAATATCCTCCAGCTTAACTTCTTCGCCGCCACCCATTAACTCTGCAATTTCCGCCAATTTTTCGTCCTCTGGCGGTTTCTTCTCTCCGATTATATCAATTTCCAAATCCATCGCGGTTTCTTCTGAGATAATTTCCGAGATCAATGGTTTGTTTTTCGCGTCGTCCAGCTTTTTCTTATAAAACGCGGAACCTGCGTAAATTGTCAATTTTTCACCGTCAAACGACCACTGGCTTTTCTGCAATAATGACGCCAGCCCGAGGGATTTTTCTTTCGCTCTTTCAATGACTTTTTCCCAATTTAGCTCTAGCGGCGCGTCGGTTTTCTTTGGTTTTGCGTCTGGTTTTTTTGCTGGCTCGGCGGGTTTTTCTTCTTTTTCAATCGGCTTTTCGGTCGGTTTGGTCGGTTCTGCTGACTTAATTGGCGTTGGTTTTTTGGCGGGTTTTTGGGTCGCGGCTTGAGCTATATTTTTCTTTGGCGCGACTGGCTTTTCTGTCGGCTGAGAATTGCTATTCATAAATATCGTCAATAATTTCAAGTCTGGGTGCGGGTGTCGATCAACCTCGATCAATTGCTGAACCAGCCCAATAAGGTTTGGATTTTTCCGCAATCTATTGCGAGCAATCGACAATAATTGATGCGATACAACAATTGAATTTGCGCCGCCATTTTCTAATTCCTGGAAGATATTTAAGACTTTCTCGTTGTCGTCGGATGGATATGAATCCAACAGATTACCGAGCATTGTCGCGTCACTCAGCCCCAAATATTCGGTAACCATATTCGCCGTCAGTGGCTGGTCTGATGTTGCTAAAATCGACAATTGGTCAAGCGTACTAATGCCGTCACGGAATCCGCCGCGGGAACGTTCAGCAATTAACCTGGCAGCGTCCTCTTCAATTGCAAATCCCTCTTTTTTCGCTATATTCATTAACTGGCGCGTCATAATTTCCGTCGGAATTGGGCGGAAGAAAAATTGCTGGACACGGCTAAGAATGGTGTCTGGAAGTTTGTCGGCGTCAGTTGTAGCTAAGATAAACACCACGTGCTCTGGCGGTTCTTCCAGGGTTTTTAATAGCGCGTTAAATGCCGATTTTGACAGCATATGAACTTCGTCAATGATATAAACTTTTTTCGGCGCAGAAACAGGTGCAACTTGGGCTTTTTCTCTTAAAGCACGAATGTCGTCAACGCCGTTATTGCTGGCTGCGTCAATTTCAATAATATCCAAGTTTGAAGAATCGTCATCATATGGCAAGTGGTTAATTTCGTGCGCCAAAATTCGCGCCACCGATGTTTTTCCTACGCCACGCGGTCCAGTCAACAAGTACGCATGAGCAATTTTTCCCTGCTCTAACGCTCGACGTAAAATACCAGTCACGTGATCTTGACCTAAAACTTCATCCAAACTACGACTGCGATATTTACGATATAGCGCCTGACTCATCCCCTCATGCTCCTCATGAGATAATTATAGCAGAAAACGGCATTTTTTATGGATAGCGCAGATCGATTTTGTGTTTTGTTTCGGCGACATAAAAACAGTAGTAGCTATTAGGGTCTGACACGGTTGGATCTTCAAGTATCTCGTCGTTTTCTTTTATCTCAATATATTCATCGTTACTATACGGTTTGATGAGCTTAGTAAACTCAAACGCATATTCACCAGAAATATTCTTTAACTCTTGACTTTGATCTATTGGGTCGGCATAGTCGGTCATAACTAGTATAAGAAAATATCCATCCTTACCGCCGAATAGATGAAAAGTCGTATCTGGACTAAGCGGTATCAGTGGTGCGAATTGTCGAACATAACCTAATTTTTTCAGAGTTGGAAATGCTTCAAAAACTACAGACGGAAATACAAAATTTGAGTAATTGTTCATATCTATAGGTGATAATTTATTCGCCAAATTTATTTTTACCGTATTCGATAAATTGATCGATCGGCTTAGCGTATTCAGCGGCCCAGCCGTCATCTTCTTTCTTCCTCTTTGCGTTGGCTAGGATTGTTCCTGTATATTCTTGTAACGACATACCGAGGCCGTCCGCACCCTCTTCTCCATTATCGCGCAGCCGTACGCACAACATACCAAAAATTGCCAATGCTATATCATTGGCACGTGTTAAAATCTTAACATTATCAAGATTTTCATCGGCAAGCTGCTTGACTGTTTTAATAAGTTCCCAATCAGATTGGGTGTACGACTCAAAATCTTTTTCTGTCCATTCTGACATAGTGAATCCTCTAGGTAAGTGAGTAGTTTTATATCATACTCAGGATAAGACATTTTTCAGGTCATGTCCAGGACGATGGGTCTAGTGGCCGGGGCCGGTGGTGTACTGGCCGCGGTGGGTGCCGTTGTTGTTGGATCCGTTGCCGGGTCCGTAGTGGTCGTGGTTGTCGCTCTCGAGGAACGAGTAGTGCGTCGCACCGTCGGCGAGACCACCACCGACGCCCATACCGCCGCTGCGGTCGCCATCTCCGATGAGGGTGTGTCCTTCCTTCGGACCGCTACCGAACGACATGGTGATGGGGTTGCCCTCAGAGTCGCAGCCGCCCATCGGCTCGCTCCACCAGTTCTTTCCCATGATAACTCCTTCTGGAGTCGGGCAGAGAAAATAAATCCTCCGCAAAACGGTGCGTCGATTTGACGCAAGCTAACACACGTTGTGAAAGCTAATATATATATCAATAATAGAGTAAAATTTCAAGCTATTTCATCAAAAATATATTGTAAAAATAAGATTCTAAAATAACGTTAATTGCTCTGTTGGTAAATCCAGCTCAATTTCTCCGTCAATTTTTTGCGCCCGATATCCAATAAGCTTTTTGATGTTGTAAGCCAGCAGCTGACCGTCGTAATCAGTGATGACAATTGAACCGATGGCGCTGCGTACGTGTCCGACCAATTGACTATAATCCTTCATTAAAACGACACGAGACAAATCGACGCCAGCGGTTTGAAAATAATCTTCACAAGGAATTATTTCGGATTTCGGAAACGACACGCCAATTTTCTGCTCAATTTCAAGTAATTTTTGTCGCAATTCTCTCTCGCCGGCTGCACGGTCAAAAGGTAGTTTTATCAATTCCATCTTTTTATGAACTGGCAGAGTTTCAGCTATTCCGTCCAGCTTAGAAATTTTCGCCTCGTATTGTCTGGCGATCAATGCCGAAGAAAATGTTTCTAATTTTATAGCTAATCGCGCTCCTTGCTCCAACAATCTTCGAATTCCACGCTCTTCTTGCGAGATTCCAACTTTTATGACGTTCGGCGCGAAGTATGCCAAGTAAACAAAGTGCGGATTTTGATTGATTTTTTCTTGTTGGACGGAAACCGAACTGGCGTTATAAAATGCTGGATTAAAGCCAGTTTTGTCGCGGCATTTTAGGCAATTTTCATACTTTTCATCAACCGTGGCGTGGTCTGGGCAGATTTGACTACAGCGATTCTCAAAATCCACCCAACCCGTGCAGTATTTGACAGAAAAATCAAACTCAAGAGACAAATTTTGCTCGAATAATTCATGACGCTCAATTTTACCGTCAACTTGACATTCGACGAATGGCTTATTGTCAGTATTAAAACTGGCGTAACTGAGCAGAAATTCGCTCGATAGCATAATATTTACAATGCAGCTTCGACAGCAGCCCAAGTTGCGTCAGGATTGTCTTCAGGGATGATGATTGTAACTTGGTCGCCGACGTTAATTCGGAAGTAAGTTACGCTAGCAAGCAAAATACGATATTCGCGACCAGAAGCCTCGACGTAGTAAATTCCGTCGTGCTGGACGAGCGTTCCGATAACTTGCTTTCGTGGTACAGGGCCGATTTGCTTATAAATAAAGCTGCCATCTTCAGCGATTGTCAATTTCATCAAGTCGCCCTCAACCAACTTCGACTTTGAAGCGTAGTTGGCTGGGATTGGGTAATTTTTGCCGTCTGGACTAAGCATCATCTGTCCGTCAAATACGCCTTCGATAATTTTTCCTGTCACATCATCTGACGAATTTTTTGGCGTGACAACTTGTCCATCGTCGCCAATAATACTAATCAATAATTCTTTTGCGGCAGCTAAATTGGTTTCCGCCTCTTGAATAAGTGTCCTCAGACGCTTAATTTGCTTTTCTGGTAATTCAGACATGGTTCTCGCAATTCCTTTGTCTATTTTTTATAATACTTAACTAATATATAGCATATCCTTACATTTATATCAAGTCGCCCTATCTATTTTTATCCAATTTTCCACAGCGCTATAAGATATGGACGAAAAAGTGTTGCAAATTTTACTCTTGAAATTGACGTGTAGTTCGTGATATTAAGATTGGCTACATAAAAATCACCGCCCATAGTGGACGGTGATTAAACGAAACAAATTGGCATTGTATAACAAATTATGAAAGCTCGACAGTAGCGCCAGCGTCTTCTAAAGTTTTCTTTGCAGCTTCAGCTTCGTCTTTAGAAACTTTTTCCTTGACTGGTGCTGGAGCGCCGTCAACGATAGCTTTTGCTTCACCTAGACCTAGGCCAGTGATTTCCTTAACAGCCTTGATGACTGCAACCTTCTGAGAACCAGCGTCTTTCAAAGTAACTGTGAACTCAGTTTTTTCGTCAGCAGCAGCGGCGTCACCACCAGTAGCTGGACCAGCAACAGCGACAGCTGCAGCAGCTGGCTCGATGCCGTATTCTTCTTTAAGATGATTTTTCAATTCGTTAACTTCTAGAACTGTCAATTTTACAAGTTCTTCAGCCAATTTCTTAATATCAGCCATTGATATTCTCCTTTATTATTATATTGTTGCGATGAATGCAACGTTACTAGTGTTGATTGCTAAACTTAAGCAGTAGCTTTGGCTTCGATGCCGTCCAAAAGTCCGTGCAAATTGCCGCCAAGCGCGTTGACCGTGTCGTGTACTGGTGATAGCAATTGTGATACCACTTGAGCAACGAGCTGGTCTTTGCTTGGTAGGCCTGCCAATGCTTTAACGTCAGCTTCGCTAATTGCCAAGCCTTCGCCTGAGAATCCACCTGCAAGTTGTAGTGCTGGATGTGTTTTTGCAAACGTATCCAATACCTTTGCTGGCATAACTTCATCTTCGCTACTTACGGCGTAAACCAATTGACCAACCAATAAGCTGGTGTCGGTTTCTTTGTAGGTATCGATTTCCTGAAGAGCTACGCGTACCAATCGGTTTTTAACGACCTTGATGGTAACGCCCGCTTCACGAGCTGCCTTGCGTAGTTCTTGTAGGTCGGCAACGGTAAGGGTTTGATATCGAGCAAAAGCTGTACCCTTAGCGTCTTTTAATAGCTCTGTCAGTTCAGCAACCAAAGTTTGTTTTTTATCGCGTGAAATTGCCATAAAAATCCTTTCTTTGATTGAGTTAATTTGTTATGTGCCAATTTGTTAACGTGCGGTAATGGAGAATCAAAAAACGTCTTTGATTCTCGCACTACCAAAGACGTCAAATAAAACTGTTAGTTTCATCCCTCGGTGGCATTTTTACACTTGTTTTACGTCAAGTCGCCACTGTCTTTGGTAATGTTCCAGACTATTGTAGCAGAAATGACAACGAAAAACAAGAGTTATGGCAATTATTTTCCAGCCGATTATTTTACAATAATAACGTAATAAAATCAATAGGCGTCTATATCTAATCAAAGAGAAAGCCCGCTCCGTGGTGGAGCGGGCGGGCGAACCTCCTCTCTGTATCTTTCTGTATCTGAGTTCTCTGTCGAGGGGTGCTAGTCGATTAAACTAACACCCCTCGACGAGAAGGACTAGTCCTTCGAGCGCGCTGCCTGGCGGCGACGCGCCCAAAGAGCGAGACCCCCGAGGGCCGCTAGCGCGACCGCGCCGGCGATCGCGCTCCCGGTAGCACCAGTGACCGCCAGCTTCTTGTGCTGGGGTGCTGGTGTGGGGATAGCCGAGGGCGTAGGCTCCTTATACCGTTCAATAACGGGAGTGGGGAGCGGTACAGGCCTACGAGTAGGCGTTGTGCTCGGACTCGGAGTCGGAGTCACCGACGGGGTCGTGCTCGGCGTGGGTGCCGACGGGGTCGGGCTCGGTGCCGGGCTTGGTGCCGACGGACTCGGTTCAGGAGTCGTCGATGGGCTCGGACTCGGAGTCGGTTCCGGTGTCACACTAGGTGTCGACGGTGTCGGCTCCGGGGTCGGAGTCGCGGTTGGAGTCGGACTCGGTGCCGGGGTCGGGGTCACAGAGGGAGTGGGTGTAGGCTGAGGAGCAGGCGTCGTGCCGTCTCCGTCGGTCCCTCCATCAGCCTTGATCTCGACCGTCTTCTCATAGCGGACGCCATTGACGGTAGCCACATTCGTGACCGCCTTTGCGCCATCAGGGTTCACCGGATCGGGGGTGTAGGTCACACAGACCTTCGATCCCTCGGGAGCCATCATCTTGATGGTCTCGTTGTTAACCTGAGTAGCCGTGACCTTGATAACGGTCTTCGGGTTCCACGTCTCATCCGTAGAGCACGAGACAACATTCGAGAGACGGGTGCTCTCGTCGTGAATTGTGTACTCAGTGCCAGGCGTGGTGACCCAGCTGATCATCCAAGAGACGGTGTTGTCAGGATTGACCCATCCCGCCTTGAAGTTGTCGATACTTGCGTAGGGGTAATGCACAGGACCGCAGTCCCTATCGCATGTACCATCGCCGTTGCTATCACCGAACGTGACTGTCGACGTCTTGCCCTCCAGGATAAACTCTGCGGTGGTCTTACCGACCGCACTTTCCTGAATTCGGGCTGCCGACCACCAATGTCCTGTGACATTTGTCTTGTTGACCATGGTGTCGGGCACCGTGTCAACGGTGCAGGTGAGGGCGGTATTATCAACCGTGCAGTCACCAATCCGTTCTCCTCCGTCGAGGACAAACGGGAAATTGGTGGCCCATTTGAGATCTACGTTAGCATGGACAGAGAAACTCTGTCCGATCTCAAGTTTTTCCGTCGCCCACGTACCGTCCACGCGGACGGAAGACGTGACGTGAGTGCCGGAAGAGGTTACCCGGGTGATTTCGGCGGTCATCTGGTGACCGGTAGTGGCGGTAGACGCCACTTCGATACCAGACGAGGACTGTGCCTCGTTGGTGGCGTACGATGCTCCTCCGAAGAGGAGCATTCCGATAATGCCGACAAGAATTGCCAGCATTGAGACTCTCAGTGGAGTCTTGGTGTGACGGCTCATCGCGCCATCCTTTCTCTCGTGAAAACTTTAGATAGCAGATGTTAAGGTTCTTATCCAGCGCTAGGCTGGAAATCAGAAGCTCTGAACATCAGCCATCTAGGTGGACTTTACTATTTTATCATAAAAAATGAAAAATGCAATAGTAACGCAAAAATCCCGCCAGAATCGACGGGATTTAATTGCCTGAAATATAAAGATTACAGAGAGTTCTCTACTTTAATGCCAGGGCCCATAGTTGTGGCAATTGCAACGCTCTTAACGTAAACGCCCTTTAAGCTGGATGGCTTCTGGGAGTTCAAACTGGTTAAGAATGCGCGTGCGTTTTCTGACAATTTTTCAGCGCCGAATGACACCTTACCGATTGACAAGTGAACAATGGCTTGCTTATCAACGCGGTATTCAACTTTTCCGGCTTTTGCTTCAGAAACGGCTTTAGCGACGTCGGTAGCAACGGTGCCAGACTTTGGATTTGGCATCAAACCGCGCGGGCCAAGCAAACGTGCGTATTTACCAAGCTTTGGCATGTACTGTGGAGTTGCGACCAAAATGTCGAAGTTCAATTCTTCCTTGTCTAATTGGCTTAGGAATTCTTCATCACCGATGATATCGGCGCCAGCTTTTTTAGCGGCAGCGTGTTCTGATTCTGGTGCGAAAACAGCAACGCGAACATCCTTACCTGTACCGTGTGGCAATGCTACGGTTGAGCGAATGTTTTGGTCGGCTTGGCGTGGGTCAACACCTAGGCGGATGTGGATTTCAACGCTAGCGTCGAACTTGACTGGGCTGGTTTCAGTAGCCAATTTCAAAGCCTCGTCTAAGCTGTACAATTTGTTCTTTTCAACGTTTTTTGCAGCGTCTTGATATTTTTTACCGCGGCGCTCCAAGCGTGGACGAGTAACTGGCTTTGGACCTTTCTTTACGTGAGCTTCGGCGTCGTCTGATTGTGGAGTAGTGTCGCCAGCTTCCTTGCGAGCTTCCTTCTCTGCTTTTTCAGCAGCTTCGTCAAGAGCTTTTTGGCTACGTTTGCCAGACTTAGCGACAGTAGCTTCGCGCTCAGCAACAACGTCTTTGTCTTTGTTGTCGTGAGATTTGCTTGCGTCTGTAGCTTCTGCAATTGCTGCTTCGATTTCAGCGATTGTGTTTTTCTCACTGACTTCTAATTTTAGTTCTGCTGCTTTTTCTAGCAACTCGGCTTTCTTTGCCATAAAAATCCTTTCTGTGGTACGAACGGCAATTTGTCATCTTAACAAATCAGCCTCCCAACATTGATTGATAATGTTGAAATTATACCATATTTTCAGAGATTGAGGCAAATGTTTGATAAAATAGTAATTATGGATATAACAATTACAAACATACAAGCAAGGCAAATTTTAGATTCGCGTGGAAATCCGACGGTTGAAGCGGACGTGACTTTGAGTGACGGTTCGTTCGGTCGTGCGGCTGTTCCCTCTGGCGCAAGCACTGGCTCTTTCGAGGCTGTTGAGCTTCGGGACGGCGAGCTGGCGTTTGGCGGTAAAGGCGTGCTTCGTGCTGTCGAAAATGTCAATGGTGAGATTGCGCAGACTTTGAAAGGTTCTAATCCGTTCGACCAGGCCGCAATTGATGAAAAAATGAAGAGTCTGGACGGTACGCCAAATAAGGCGCGTTTGGGTGCGAATGCTATTTTGGCGGTGTCGCTGGCTGTGGCGAAAGCTGCTGCTAAGTCGCGTGGCGTGGAGTTGTATCAATACGTCAATAGCTTGGCTGGAAATCCTGCAATGTGCCTGCCGATGCCGATGATCAACGTGATGAACGGCGGTCAGCATGCGTTGGGTGCGACTGATTTTCAGGAATATATGATTATCCCAACTAGTGCGGCAACTTTTGCGGACGCGGTTCGAATGAGCGCGGAAGTTTTTCACGCGTTGGCAAAAATCCTGAAAGACGAAGGATATCCTACGACGGTTGGCGATGAGGGTGGCTATGCACCTCATGTCAGGAATGGTAATATGGAGCCTATTTTGTTGCTATCTCGCGCCATCGAGCAGGCTGGCTATAAATTAGGCGTGGACTTTGGTTTTGCGCTGGATGTTGCGGCGAGCGAGCTTTATAAGGACGGCAAATATAACTTGGCGACTGAACACCGAATTCTATCAGCTGACGAAATGATTCGCACGTATAAAGCCCTGTTGGAACGCGTTCCTGTTCTCTCGATTGAGGATGGATTGAACGAAGAAGCTTGGGAAGATTGGGAGAAAATGACAGCTGATTTGGGCAATTTTGCGCAATTGGTTGGCGACGATCTTTTGGTGACGAATGTCGAGCGATTGAAGCGCGGAATCGAAGAAAAGGCTGGCAATGCGATCTTAATCAAGCCGAACCAAATTGGTACATTGACTGAGACGATTCAGGCTGTTTTGATGGCGAAGAACGCTGGCTGGAATACAGTGATGAGCCACCGATCTGGCGAGACAGAGGACGTAACGATTTCTCATTTGGCGGTTGGTCTGGGTGCTGGTCAAATTAAGACTGGCTCGATGTCGCGTTCAGAGCGAATTGCTAAGTATAACGAGCTACTAAGAATTGCGGAAAAGCGCCCAGATTTGGAAATTGCGCATCCGTTTGTGAAGTAACTCGCGCAAAAAGACTTCCCCGTAGTTCAGAGGAAGTCTTTTTTATTTGGCAATTTTTCGAGGGTTATCTTCTTAAAAACTCAATTTCCCCGCCCTCGTTGATTCGGACAATTTGCGATGGTTGAGCGTCGGCGGTTTCTCCAGAATCGACATAAATCGGCACTAATTCGTGGAAGTAATTTATTGCTTCAGTGACGTTTTTTGCTGGTTCTTCTCCTGACGGATTTGCACTAGGCGCGACCAAAAGACCGACGGTTCGAATTAACTCTGCCAACGGAGATTCTGGCACGACTCTGAATGCCAATGTTCCGCCGTTCCTTGGAAGATGTGGCAGAAAATTAGGACTCACTTTGGTGGTGATTGTTGTTGGTCTATTTTTGGAGATTTCTTGATATTTGTGTTTGATCGACGGCGTGAGATTAGGGATGTCGTCAATATTTGCAACCAAAATAATGACCGGATTATTCAAGGGGCGCCGCTTGACTTCGTATAATTTCTCGACGGCTTTTTCTGAATTGGCAGCGGCTAATATTCCATAAATCGTGTCAGTTTTAGCAATTATCAATTGCTCGTTCTGGAGCGCGGAGATTACACTGTCATCTAAAATATTCTTCACAATCATTTATTACATCTTCCCATAAAATAACCCCGAGAAGTCCGGGGCTATTTGTTAAAAGTTCTGTAGATTAGTCGACGACTTCAACACCCATTGAGCGTGCTGATCCGGCGATAACTTTCATTGCGCCTTCGATGTCGATTGCGTTCAATTGGTCTTTTTTTGCCTCAGCGATTTCTTGCAATTGTGCGCGAGTAATCTTACCGACCTTGTCTGAGTGTGGCTTGCCACTACCCTTTTGGATTCCAGCTTTCTCACGAATCATATCGTCAACTGGCTGACCAAGTGAGTTCCAAGTAAATGTTCGGTCTTCGTAAACTTGAATGTGAACAATTACGTCCTTACCCATCATGTCTTTTGTAGCGTCATTGAATGGATTAATGAAATCCATCATGTTTAGTCCCCACTGACCAAGCGTTGATCCCACTGGAGGACCTGCTGTTGCTCGACCGGCTGGAATACGTAATTTCAAATTACCAATAATTTTCTTTGCCATAGTTCTTCCTTATAGTTTGTAGTGCGTAACTCGAATATTATATCGAAAAATGCTTAAAATTGCAAGCTAAACTTTTTTAACCTGCAGGGCGTCCAGTTCGACTGGAGTGTCGCGACCAAACATACTGACCATAACCTTCAAAGTTCCCTTAGATGCGTCAATTTCGCTCACGGCGCCATCAAAGCCCTTGAACGGACCGTCGATAATTGAAACGACTTCGCCTTCTGAGAAGTCAATCTGATGCTTAGGCTCTTCAACGCCCATTCGCTTCTTAATCTTCGCAATTTCTTTTTCAGAAACTGGAGTTGGCGTAGTGTCGGCGCCCACAAATCCTGTAACGCCTGGCGTGTTGCGGATGATGTACCAAGTTTCGTCGGTCAATTTCATCTCAACCAAGACATAGCCTTGGAAGATCTTAGCTTCAACAATTTTACGCTTACCGTTGCGAATTTGGATCTGCTTTTCCTTTGGCACGATAACGTCAAAAATCTTATCAGCCATATCGACGCCGTTGATTCGTTGGCGGATTGATTCGGCAACTTTTTCTTCGTAGCCAGAATAGGTGTGAATTGCATACCATTGCTTACTGTCGTCATATCGTTTTGAACTCATAATCTCTCCTTTACTTCAAAATTTGGTTAAAGCCCCAGTTAAATGCGGCGTCAAGTAATAAAATCAGAACGACAAACACAAAGGTGAAGATAAGCACCGCCGCTGTCATTGCCCAAGTTGCTGAGCGGGTTGGCCAGCGAACTAGCTTCAGCTCTTCCCAGGCGCCCTTAAAATATCCAATCAATCCACCTTTTTCGCCAGATTTTTTAGACGCTTTTGTGGTGATTTTGGTTGGTTTATTGATTTTTTTCGCTACAGCTTTTTCTTTTTTTTGCGCGTCGTCAGTAGCCTTGATTCGACGAACCGTAGTTTTGCTGCTTGCCTTGCCTTTCTGTGCCATATTTTCTCCCAATTTAAAAAGTCTGTTTTTCACAGACTGTCAATAGTCATTGTAATTCATCCGAGTCAAAAAAACAAGTTGACCGAATATTATTTGTCATTATTTTTGAACTCTTTCAGCTTGAATCCGAACGTAGATCCGTGGTTTAATCGGCTTTCTACCTCAATTTTACAGCCCAATTTCTTCGCCAACTTAGCGGAAACATATAGACCTAATCCCGTGCCTTTCGTCTCGCGAGTTCTATAATCTTCTGCGCGGTAAAACTTGTCGAAAATTTTTGCTATGTCGGCTTTGCTAATGCCAATTCCCGTGTCAATAACCTTGAAGGTAATTTCGCCAGATTTATTTTTCTTGATGGATAAAGTTATGGAGCCTTTTTGTGTATATCGAATGGCGTTGGTAATGAAGTTTTGGAGAATTTCCTCCAGATATAGACGAGAAACCTTAACCACGCCAAGTCGCCCGCCGATATCCAAATTGAAAGCCAAACCTTTTTCGCTCGCCTGAGGTGAATATTCGGAATTTATCTGAGCCGCCAACTCTGTCACGTCAATTATTTCTGTTTCATCGGCTACTCCTCGCTCTGCGCGCGACAGTGTGCTGAGGTCGTTGATCATTCGCGCTAAGAATAAAATTTGCTTATGGGATTCGTCGATGGCTTCGGGAATTTTGCTAGTCATTTTACGCTCGACCAGCAATTTGGCGTTGCTCAACGAGCCTTCAGCAATAGCAATTGGCGTGCGTAATTCGTGACTAACTACGCTAATAAATTCATCGCGCTCCTCTTCGAGGCTCTTCGTCTTCGTGATGTCGCGCAAGATAAGCACATATCCGTCCGGCGTCATTTTATCGCCACCCTGAACTGGCGCAAGCGTAACTTCCAGGCGAATATAATCGCCATCTTCGATTTTCATCAGAATGTCGTCGCGTTGGCGAATTGCGGAAGACTTGGCGAGTTCCTTAAAAATGTCAATCGGCTTTTTATCTGTCGTTTCAAGGTTCAGTACTTGACTGATATGTTCGCCGTTAATTCCGCTGTTCGTGTCAATCAAATTAAGTGCCGCAGAATTGTATGTATTGATAATTCCATGCTCGTCCGTACTGAGGATTGCGTCGGTTATATTATTGATAAGTGTGATCATTCTTTGGTGTTCGCTGAGGCTTTTTTTATCATTTTTACAATCAGATTTATCGCTAATTTCCGATAATATTTTATGTAAAACAATAGCTATAACACCTAAAACAACGCTCAGAGTGATCAATAGAAAAATTAGCGCCCACATAGCTAAAGTATAACATAAGCATATGCGTTTCTATATGTATGGCGAATATTTTTTCAATTCATTTCGGTGCATTTTATAATGCGGGTCAAATTTGGCAACTTCGTCCCAGAATTTCGTCGAGTGATTCATGTGCCTGGTGTGGCACAATTCGTGAATAATTACGTAATCAATCAGCTCAAATGGCAAGTTCATCATCCCGATATTCAAGCTAATCGTCCCAGATGAAGAGCAGCTTCCCCAGCGACTTGACGAGTGTGTGATTTTACTCCGAGCAAAAGAAAAGCCGTGTTCTTTCGCTAAAAACGACAATCGTCTTGGTAAATATGACTTGGCTTCTTTTCTGAGCGCGACCAGAATTTTACTGCGGATAAGTTGTTGGTTCGCGGCCGATTCGACGGATTCCGCCTTGTTGATTTCTGCCAATATCTGCGTTCCGACGATTTTCACGCTTGAAGGTTTCGTGGTCGTTTGTATCAATAAATGATGACTTTTGCCAATTTGCTGATTTTTCGTGTAAGAAAGCTTTTCTCTGTACTGAGAAACTAATTCGCGGATTTGCTTTCGGGAGGTTTTAATCAATGCCTTTGCGGCTAACAGCGGCGCATATGGCGGCATTGTGATTTGTATTCGTCCATCTGGCGCAATTTTCAAACTTACAGTCTTCGCCAGGCTGCGTTTTTTAACGACAATTTCTCCGAATTCTTCGTCGGTAATAATTGCCATAACTAACCTATGTTAATGCGATTGCCGGCAATTGGGCGACGTGGAGCTTCTGGGCGACTGGCGCCGATTTGCTTAAGAACGGTGCGAGCTTGGCTACTTAAGGTGTGCCGACCACTGATCACGATGTAAGACTCGCTACTGTGTGGTGCTGAAAACTGCTTCAATCGTCGTTCGAAAGATTCGTCATTTCCGCCATAAGTCTTTATCCAGCGATGCTTGGCTGTGGCTGGATCGGTTTGCACCCAAACAAATAGGACTTTATATCCGTATTCTCGGGCAAGGCGATTGATACGCATACGATTCGTGCGCTGATCAGTCGATCCGTCCAAAATGACAGTTTGCTTAGTCTTCAAAAATTCTTCCAAAAGCGACAATGTTGCGTCAGAAATGGTTTTTGTATTGTCTGTAAAAACTTCAAATTGTCGAGAACTTACCACTGGAGAATTGAAAATCTTCGCAAATTCTACAGCGAATTGCGTCTTCCCTGAACCTGGCGCACCAACCATGGCGATAATATGCGGAAGTGAAGGTGATAAAGGTTTCATATTGAGAAATTATAGCAGATTTTTGACTAATAAAAAAGATTCTCTTTCAAGCGAGAATCTTGGCAGGAGTGGAGGGACTCGAACCCCCGACACCTGGTTTTGGAGACCAGTGCTCTAGCCACCTGAGCTACACTCCTATAGCAACCATTTTATCACGAATTAGCTTTGTCGCAAATGTTAAAATTGTGAAAAATAAAAAACTCGTGAAAAAGATACCAAAATCCCTTGAAAAAACATAAGCGTAGTTCTACAATTAACTCAGAGATGAAAATTTTAATGCTTGGGTGGGAACTTCCTCCGCACAATAGTGGCGGACTTGGCGTTGCTTGCTATCAGATGTCGAAGGCGCTTGCTTCGGAGGGCGTTGATATTGACTTTATTATCCCCTACACCGCCAAGCATCCCGGAATTGACTATATGAATATCTATTCAGCTACTCCTTTGCCGCCGAATTATCACGATTTGGGTGCGTATAATAACGGTTCAGA
The DNA here is from genome assembly GCF_022828375.1 of Candidatus Nanosynbacter sp. TM7-053. Lineage (GTDB taxonomy): Bacteria > Patescibacteriota > Saccharimonadia > Saccharimonadales > Saccharimonadaceae > Nanosynbacter. The sequence continues at coordinate 89,909 of NZ_JAJQJX010000001.1, read as the reverse complement.
GGAAGATCGCGAAAACGCTAAGGATGAATATGGTCTTTCGCCGATGCGTGCTGTACAAAGGCGTTATGGCAAATATGTTCGGAAGTTTGTGAAAAATCATCAGCCCGACGCGATTCACGCGCATGATTGGTTGACGATGGAAGCTGGAATAATTGCTAAAGAAATGACGGGCGCGCCGCTAATTGTGCATGTTCACGCGACGGAATTTGACCGTTCTGGCGAGCAGTCCGGTAATCCTCTGGTTCACGAAATTGAGCAACAAGGCTTGTTGATGGCTGATCGGATAATCGCCGTTAGTGAAATCACGAAGGAGATAATTGTTAAGAATTATCACATTCCACCAGAGAAAATTGAGGTGGTTTATAACGCGATTGATTTGGCTGATTTGCCGCCGCATGAGTATGACGCCAGCACTTACAGATATTTGGAGGAGCTGAAAAAGGATGGCTATACGGTTGTTGGCGCGTTGACACGGCTCACGGTTCAGAAGGGTTTGACGTATTTTGTGCGAGCTGCAGCGAAGGCGCTTGAAAAATATGAGAAGATTGTTTTTGTTTTATCTGGAAATGGTGAGCAAAGAGATGAATTGATTGAACTAGCGGCAGATTTAGGGATTAGTGATAAGATGATTTTTACGGGATTTGTGCGCGGAAAACAGTGGCGAGACAGCTACTATTTGATTGATGTCTTTGTGATGAGCTCGGTTTCTGAGCCATTTGGCTTGACCGCCTTGGAGGCGGCACATCATGACACGGCGTTACTTATTAGTCGTCAATCTGGCGTTGGTGAGGTTTTGAATAATATTATGCGGTTTGACTATTGGGATGTGAACAAATTGGCGGATGAAATTGTTAATATCGCTGAATCGCCTGCCCTACAGAAATCTTTGAAGAAAAACGTTAAGAATGAATACGCGAAAATTTCTTGGCAGGACGCCGCTAGAAAATGTCTGAAACTGTACAAAGGAGCGCTGGTATGAATAAAAATAAAGGAATAGTTTTATATCTACACGTACACCAACCATGGCGAATACGCGAATATAGTATATTTGACGTGGCTTGGAAGCATAATTATTTCTCTGGCGGTCAAAATCCAGACCAGGACAATCAAAAAATATTCCAAAAAGTTGCAGAAAAGTCGTATTTGCCGATGAATGCTTTGCTTGAAAAAATATTGAAAAAATATCCTAATTTTAAGATTTCACTGAGTTTTAGTGGAACGTTTTTAGAGCAAGCCGAAAGGTTTAATCCTGAAGTTTTGGAGAGCTTTAAGCGCTTGGTAAAGACTGGTCAAGTAGAAATATTATCAAGTCCGTATCATCACAGTCTGGCGTTTTTCTATTCGCGTAAAGAGTTCGAGCGTCAAGTTGAGCTTCACCGCTGGAAGATTCGCGAGATTTTTGGCGCGGAAACGCGAGTTTTGGCAAATACAGAATTGGCGTATAGTGATGACTTGGCGAAATGGGCTGAACAGGACGGCTTTAAGGGCGTGCTAGCTGAAGGTTGGGATCCGATTCTAAATTGGCGCAGTCCGAATTATGTATATCGCCCGAGAGGCACGAAGAAAATTGGATTACTGCTTAAGAATTATCGATTGAGCGATGATTTGGCGTTTAGGTTTAGCGATCGAAAATGGAATGAATGGCCGCTGACTGCGGATAAGTTTAATACGTGGGTGGAAGATTCTGTCCGTTACGCGCCGCTGCTTAACTTGTTTATGGACTATGAGACTTTCGGCGAACATCAATGGGCGGAATCTGGGATTTTCGGCTTCTTTGAGAACTTTGTTGATAAATGGCTGAGTGTTGATGGCAATACTTTCTATACCGTTAGCGAAGCACTAGACGCGAATGCGCCTGCCGGTGAAATAAGTATGCCGTCGCCTGTAACGTGGGCGGACGCCGAGCGAGATTTGACTGCTTGGAGCGGAAACAGCCTGCAGAAAGAAGCTCTGCGATATGTCTATAAGCTTGAAGATGAGGTTTTGGATAGTAAAGACGAAGGTCTAATTAGCGATTGGCGAAAATTGCAAACCTCAGACCACTTCTATTACATGGGAACGAAGAATTTTACCGACGGTGATGTCCACGCCTATTTCAGCCCGTATGATTCGCCATACGACGCTTTTCTTTACTATATGAATACTATTCGTGATATGAAATCTCGATTGAGGAAATAGTCAGACATTCTTGCCAAATAAAAACTCCCTCTTAATGCGAGGGAGTTTCTGTATAATCCTGTTAAATTAGCTTTTACGAGCTTTAACTTCGTTACGACCAAGGTTCTTCTTAGTCTCGGTGTAAGTAGCGTGTTGCTTTGCAATTGGGTCGTACTTACGTAGTGTCAATTTACCCTGACCTTTTGTAGTGCGGTTCTGGGTGTTAACGGTAGTATAGTAAGTTCGGTGGTTGCTCAAGTTACTCACCAAACCAATCAGCTTTCGTTTCGTATTCTTCTTTGCCATCTCTTTACTCGTTAGATTTTATAAAACGTCTTGGTTAATTATAGCATGGGTGAAGTGAAAATGCTAGTACCATATCAGATTTTGCTAATTTTTATGCCTACTTCGCCAATCAATAAGGCGCGTCGGACTCTAATCTTTCTTTTCCAAGTATAAATATTTATTCAGCCATTCGTCTGTCGGCTCAAGGTGTCTGTCGTCAATCTTTTTGAGCGGCATATTTTTTGCCATATCATCTGAAAGCTCCAATATTACGTCCTTGAGTTCAATATTATCTTTGTAATAATCCGGTATATTTTTATAGCCAACCCTCGCTCCAACAATATTTCCAGTTATTGCTGCTGTCGAGTCCGAATCCCCGTCGTGATTTGCCGCCGCAATGATCGCCTCCTCAAAATCGTCGTGGTACTTGATCGAGCAATAAATAGCAATTGCAACCGACTCTTCAGCGACCCAACCCTCTCCGAGTTGATAAAGGGCTTCTTGATCTTCAACGTCAGATTTGGCTAAGCGAACGGCGTTATTAAACAGTTTGGTTAGCTCAGCTTTTTCGCTATCACAACCAATCTCAAAAGGATCTTGATCTCCGTAAACTTTCTCGGTAGTCCAGTCGTTCATTTTCTGGATTGCGATTTGCACGGCTTCTTCTATCGATTTTCCGTCCAGTGCGTAATAAATTATATATCCCAGCGCATACGCAGAAAGAATTGCCAGAGGATGTCCGTGAGTCAGCGCGCAAGATTTGGCGGAAATTTCACCAACAACGTCTTCTTCGCAATACAGGGCAATCGGCGCAATTCGCATAACTCCACCGCAGCCTTTACTGCCATTGAGACCGCCTTCTAACGTTCCCATCTCCCCTGAGGAAAGTGAACCAAGGCATGTCATTCCTGGACTTCGCACGGCGTTTAACTCTGGAATATTTTTTATCCAAGCTACTGGCGTGTGCTCGACCTGTCCAGCTTTTTGTTGCGTATCAAGCCAATCCAAATATGCCAAATATATCGCCTCCGACGGAAGCGGCGCTATGCCACGCGTTTGAAGTCGCGTAGCTCGCCATAAAAGTCCGCAAGCTGTAAATAGCGTCATCTGCGTATCGTCTGAAATCACACCAATCCCATCTGTAAATCGAGTCGTTGACCTCGGTACTATGTCACGCTCAAACTCTATTTGATAGCCGAGCGCATCGCCAATTGCCCCGCCCAGCATTGACCCGCGTACTTTATCAATTCTCTGCTCTATCGATTGTTTCATCATAACACCCTCCTAACTTTGTTAAGATTATATCATTAGCTCAGTTTTTAGCGGTCGTTTTATAGTATAATTACGGTAAGGATATTTATAACAAACCGTGGAGGAAATCTTATGAATGATAACGTCGAAAAGATCGACTTGAACCGCGTAGACTGGAAAAGCAGTCGCGAATTCTTTGAGTCGTTGAGTAAAGCGCTGGATAAGCTGGAAGATAAGGATGAGTCGTACGACTTCACTTGGGTTGGTAAACGAAAGTCCATTATTGAGGCTGGCGCGCCAATTAATAAAATTCTCCGCCCAGACTTGGAAGCTTCCAAAGATTTTGACAATACAAAGAACATGCTAATCGTTGGAGATAACCTTGACGCGCTGAAACTTCTCCAAGAATCCTACCTCGGTAAAATAAAAATGATTTACATCGATCCTCCGTATAACACTGGTCATGACTTTGTGTATCACGACAACTTTACGGTTAAAAAAGCTGACTTTGAGGACGATTCTACGGATTCTGATGGCAATGTAATTGTTTCCGAAGACAAGTACGCAGAAAATTCAAAGGCAAACGGCAGATTCCATTCAGACTGGCTGTCGATGATGTACCCGAGACTTAAGCTGGCGAGAAGTCTTTTGTGTGACGACGGAATAATCTTTATGTCTATTGACGATAATGAACTCAATAATTTATATAAGCTCGGAGAATTAGTGTTTGGTGAAGATAATTTTGGCGGAACCGCTCCTAGAAAAACACGTGGCTCAGCTACAACCAAAGGAGATAGTGAGATGCAGAAGATAAATGACTATCTGGTTATATTTTTCAAAAACAAGGGTTGTGGTAAATTTACGCAAAAGATTATTGGACAAAAGAAATATCCGCATTCTGACGAGAGGGGGCAATACTATATAGTTCCTTTGCAGGATAATGGACCTCACGGAACACGTGAAGCTCGACCTAACTTATGGTATCCAATTTATCTATTAAAAGATGGCGGCATTACTTATGATGAGCCGCTAGAATATACGGAGAAAATCTTGCCGGCGAAACACCAAAATAAGGAAGGCTGTTGGATGTGGAGTAAAAAGAAATTTGATACCGATAAAAAAGACATATTAATCAAGAATGGAAAAGCCTGGATCAAACACTATTACGTTGAAGAAGAAGATCAAAACAAATATCAAAAAGATAAACTATGGCTCGAAGACTACCAAAATTCGAAGGGTACAATTTTAGTAAACTCACTTTTTCCTGAAGCGAAGAATATCTTCAGTAATCCAAAGCCAATTGAGCTTGTAAAATTTTGCGCAAATAGATCGGCGAACGATAATTCAATCGTCTTAGACTTCTTCTCCGGCTCCGGAACTACTGGTCATGCTGTCATGGATTTAAATGCTGAAGACGGTGGAAAGCGTCAGTACATTTGTGTGCAGCTTGATGAAAAAACTGATGAAAAGTCAGAAGCCAGAAAAGCTGGATACGACACCATTGACCAGATTACTGCTGAGCGTCTGCGTCGTGCTGGGGAGAAAATTAAGTCTGAGCATCCAGAAGCGGACATTGACACTGGATTCCGTGTATTCCGCGTTGACGGCAGTAATAATAATGAAAACATTCGTAAGCCACTGGGTGAAATTGATCAGAGTGACATGTTTGACATGATTGATAATGTTAAAAAAGACCGCACGCCGCTGGACTTATTATTCGGCGTAATTTATACCTCTGCCCTGCCGTTTGACCTTAAACTTGAAACGCGTAAAATTGGTGAGAATACGGTTTATATGTATGGCTACTTGGATGAAAATACGGGTCTTATTGCCTGCTTTGATGATGAAGTTCCAGAAGAAACTGTTAAGGAAATTGCCAAATTAAATCCTCTGACGGCGGCGTTTAAGGATTCGTCATTTAAGGATTCTGCTGAAAAAATTAACCTGTCTGAGCACTTCCGTATTATTAGCCCTGACACGAGAGTTAAGGTAATCTAATGAAGCTAAGATTCAAGCACCAAAAATTCCAAGAAGATGCCGTTAAGGCGACCTGTGATATTTTTACCGGGCAAATAAAATCCGAGCATCGATTCCTGGCGGATCAGGGTGACAGCATAAGCTTTATTGACATGTATGGCTTTGGTAATGAGGACATTTCCCTACAAGACGCACAGCTGATTAAGAACCTACATGAAGTTCAGGGGCTGCAGAATATTCCCCGTAATGCAAAAATCGAGCGCCTTAATAACAGACCAGTATTTACCATTGAGATGGAAACTGGTACTGGTAAAACTTATACGTACATTAAAACGATGTATGAATTGAATAAACAATACGGCTGGAGCAAGTTTATTGTTGTGGTGCCGAGTATTGCGATTCGCGAGGGTGTTTATAAGACTTTTCAGACAACTGCGGATCATTTTGCTGAAGATTATGGTAAGAAGATTCGTTTCTTTGTTTACAATTCCTCCAAGCTGAGCGAGCTGGAGCAATTTTCTGGCGATCCAAATATTAACGTCATGATTATTAACACGCAGGCTTTTAATGCCCGTGGAGCCGACGCTAAGCGTATTACGATGAAGCTTGATAGTTTTCGGTCTCGTCGTCCGATTGACGTGATTGCCGCCACAAAACCAATTGTGATTATTGACGAGCCGCAAAGCGTTATTGGTACAAGTAAAAAAGCGAACATCACCCGCTCTTCCATCTCCAATTTTAATCCGTTGTTTTTCTTAAACTATTCCGCGACCCATCGTGAAGATTTTAATAAAGTTTACCGTCTGGACGCCGTCGATGCTTACCAAAAGCAGCTCGTGAAGAAAATTACAGTTAAGGGTATTACAGTTAAGGGCGGCACTGCGACTAACGGGTATATTTATATCCAAAAAATTAATACTTATCCGAATAAAAAACCAACCGTTACGGCTATATTTGAGTTTGATTCAAAAACGGGTACTGGAATACGCCGTAAAACGAAGACTCTTAGCTGGGGCGATGATATCTACAAGCATTCAGGCGAATTGGAGGCGTATCATGATGGATATTTAATTACGGAAATAAACGCCAGAGAGGGCGACAGGTATGTAGACTTTAAGAATGGGCTTCGTATTTATGAGGGTGAAGTCATTGGCGAAACTAATGCTGAGGATTTGCGTCGCATTCAAATACGTGAAACTATTATGTCTCATCTGGAGACCGAGCAAAAGCTCTTCAAGAGAGGAATTAAAGTCCTTTCTCTATTCTTCATCGATGAGGTTGCCAAGTATAAATATTATGATGAAAATGGCGAACATAAAGGTTCCTACGCGAAGATATTCGAAGAGGAATTCACAAAAGCTATAGATATTTACCTGAACCAGCAGCTTCAATTCGAAGAAAATGCAGATTTTCGTAAATACTTAGAAAAATTTACCCCGTCTGAAATACATTCCGGCTACTTCTCTATCGATAAGAAGGGACACGCCATCAACAGTAAAGAGGGGCGCGAGGGTAACGGCTCTGATGATGTTTCGGCGTACGATCTTATTATGAAGAACAAGGAGCAGCTGCTGGACTTGAAAGAGCCGGTGCGATTCATCTTTTCTCACTCTGCCCTGCGCGAAGGATGGGACAATCCAAACGTCTTCCAGATTTGTACACTTCGTGATTCTGATGCCGAAATTAAGAAACGTCAGGAAATTGGTCGTGGACTTCGATTGTGCGTGGACCAAAACGGTATTCGTCAAGATGCGGAGATTCTCGGTGAAAATCTCGTCCATGATACGAACGTACTTACTGTCATTGCGAATGAAAGTTATGAGAGTTTTGCGAATAGTCTTCAGTCTGAGTTTAATGAAATTATTGCAAGGCGTCCAAAGGATGCGTCTGCCTCACTATTTAATGGAAAGATAATACAGGATGCTAGTGGCGAAAAGACCATTACACTCGACGACTCTGCTGCTGCGGATATATACATGGGACTGGTTAATACTGGACTTGTTGACAAGGTTTCAAAGCAGTTGACGGATGCATATCATTCATTAAATGATGAACAGAAGGTTCAAAAAGTTCGCGAAGCCGTTGGCGAGCTGTACGCTCCGTTTGCAGAGAACATTAATAACATCCTATCTTCTGTTTACGATTCAAAGCGCGGGCGGCTTGTGACTAATAATCGCAATAGCGAGAAACTTGAACTTGATAAAGAAAAGTTCGCCTCTAAGAAATTTAAGGAGCTGTGGGACAGTATTAATGAAAAGACTTATTATACCGTGGAGTTTGACGATGATGAGCTTATAGAGAGGTGCGTGGATTCTCTTAATAGGAATATGCGCGTGACAAAGACAGAGGTTATTATTACCGAAGGTCTATTAAAGACTGCCGGTAAAGATAAATTAGAGATGTATAAAAATAAAATCGGTATGCCAATCGCTGTTTCTGAAATTGCGAATAGTACGGTTAAGTATGATATTGTCTCCGAGCTTTCTAAGTCTCATGACGACGGCGGTACGAGTCTCACGCGTAAGACCATAGCAAATATTTTATCTAGAATTGAACCCATTGTATTTAGTTTATTTAAAATAAATCCCGAGGAATTTATTCACAATGCGATTCAGCTTATAAACGACCAAAAAGCCTCGACAGTAGTTAAACATATTGAATATGACAAACTAAACGAGAAATGGGACAGTGGAGAAATTTTCATCAATGAAAGTATTACCGGTGAATATGGCTACAACCTCATAGATACTCCCGATCATCATCTATATGACAAATTGCGCTACGATTCTGAAGTTGAAAAGAACTTTGCGAGGGAACTTGAAAAGAGCGATGCAGTAGAAGTTTACGTGAAACTTCCAAAGAGATTCTACATAAATACTCCAATGGGCAATTACAATCCAGACTGGGCAATTGCGTTTAAGGACGAAGCTGGAGTAAAGCACATTTACTTTGTGGCGGAAACTAAGGGCGTGAGCGAAGGACAACTTGATGTCGGTGTGAAAGGTATTGAAAAAGCTAAGATTGAGTGCGCCAGAAAGCACTTCGAAAAGATTAGCAATGGCGACCGTATTTATGGAGTTTGTAACTCATACGAAAAGTTGCTGGAGTTAGTAAGCTACTAAGACTTTGTAATCCTTCCGTGGCTTGAGCTATATGATATAAAAAAGATCCGCATCTCTGCGAATCCGTATTTCATATGGAGCCACGATCGGGGCTTGAACCCGAGACCTCATCCTTACCATGGATGCGCTCTACCAACTGAGCTATCGCGGCGTAACAGGCTTAATTTTAGCATATTAAGCCATGTTTAATCAACCGGGCTATTTTTTACGAGTGGACTTTTTGGCTGGCGTGCCGGCTTCTTTTGGTAGTTTTGGCGTGACAAACGCTTCTATTATTCCCCACGCTATGCTATTGACTAGAAAAGTAACGAACAATATTCCTGACGCTGATGCCGCCAGGTGTGCTGATGAGGCGTTAAATAATGTCAATAATCCCGCCGCAGCTAGCCCAATTATAGCCAGCATAATATAAGCGTATTGTAATTTCAATCGTTGGTTTTTTTCGCTATTCCATAATGTCAGAATAGATTTTGTAAATTCAAACATACCCATATAATAGCACATATGCTTATAAAAGTCAATATTACTACTTTACGCTATCAAAAAGTCGCCCCAAAAGGCGACGATGATTCAAACTTGGTGCTGGAAGTAGGACTCGAACCTACGAAGCCTTACGGCGGGAGATTTACAGTCTCCTGTGATTGCCACTACACGATTCCAGCGTGATGTGGAGCCGCTTCTCGGGCTCGAACCGAGGACCTACGGTTTACAAAACCGTTGCTCTAGCCAACTGAGCTAAAGCGGCAACTGAATTTATTTTATCAATTTTTTCTCTCTGTGACAAGAGTTTACATAACTATTTTTCGTGGTTGATGTATTTTGCGCTGCTGGCGTGGGCGTGGCGCGTCGGCTTTCTTTGATGACGTCGTCGGAGTTAGCATTTTTGTAGCTTTCTTACGTAATTCTTCAGCCAACTCAGTCTGTCCGGCATTGTCATATGCTTCCGCTAAAATCTTCAACGTCTGAGGAATCGGCTCTAGCTCGACAGCTTTTTCCAGCGCATTGATAACTTTCTTCGTATTTCCTATCTTTTCCTGAACCTTAGCGTAGGCGATGTAGCGTGCCGCCAAATCATCTTCCATCTCTAGTGCTTGCTCGAATGCTAGCGATGCCTTTTCGTAATTCTCTGTTTCGTAGTAAATTAAGCCGACGTTATGAAGGCTGGAAGCGCTCGGCTCCAAACTCTGAGCAATCTCAAAACACTCGATAGCGTCTTTGTATGCGCGCTGCTTAGCGTATAAAATCCCCAAACGGTTGTACGCCGTGGCGTTTTTCTCGTCGACTCGCAAAATTGTCAATAAAGCCTTTTCCGCTCGCAAATATTTATTTTCGCGAATTGATTCCTGGGCAATTTCCCATAACTGATCAAGTTTATTAGTAATCTTAGTTGGCAGATCGCCAGTTTCTTTAATTGACGGATGATAAAAAATCGCCCAAATCATTAAAATCAGAATGAGGAGTAATCCAAACATATCTATACTATTATATCACAAGTTGCGTCAGCGCCAGCCTGACGTTGGCGTTGGATTTTAATGCACTTGCAACAGAGGTGGTTTTTTCAAGTTGCTCTTCAAGCGACGAATTCATCCCGTGAGATAAAGCCTGAAAACGAATCATATTCACTATAATATCCGTTAGTAATATCGCTTTTTGGCGGTCAGAAAAGTATTTGACGAGATTCTTAAACGCGTCGTATTCCCGATTTGTGGCTAAAATTTGCTTTGCGTCAGTGGCTAATTGCCGATATTCGGCGAATTTTTCTGGATTTTCCGCCAACTCTTTAATCAACAATGGTCGCCCAGCCGCGAGGAAAAGAATTTGCTGACTGGAGGCGGGGTCTAAATTGTACTTTTCAAGCAGTTTTTTATCTTGGGCGGATGTCGTTTTATGAAGCGTTAACGTCTGACAACGAGATCTAACAGTATCGAGCATCAACTTCGGGTTTTTCGCGACAAGGATAAAATTGGTGTTTTTATTCGGTTCTTCCAGCGCTTTCAGGAATGCATTTTGCGACGGCTCGGTCATTGAATCGGCTTCATCAATGATAATAACTCGACGATTTATGGCGTAAGTTCGGAGCATAGAGATGAGCTCGCGGATTTGATCAACAGATATGGTTTGCTTTTCTGAAAGCGGTTTCAGATGGAAAACGTCGCTATTTTTTACTAACATTTGAGCTACGCCCGGTCCGTCAAGTCCGTAATCCGCAATTACCAAAAGCGCGTGAGGCAATTGCGATGAAATCTGGCTGATTTTTTGAGCGTCTCGAGCGGATATAATCACTTCAGACATCTATAAATCCTCTGGGAAGAATTTCTTGAATTCGTCAGGAACTGCGGCTTCAAAAACTTTTTTCTCGCCAGACGGCAAAATTATCTCTAATTTTTGAGCATGCAGCATCATACGACAATCTAAAGATTTTCCGTAAACTCGATCGCCAAGAATCGGCGCATTCAAATGAGCCAAATGGACGCGCAATTGATGAGTTCGACCAGTGGTCGGCTTCAATTCCACGAGCGACTGAGTATCATTTTCCGCCAAAACATGGTAAGTCGTCTGAGCTGGTTTACCGTTCGGATCTATACGAAAAGTGCTCGGTGCTGAAGGATTGCGACCAATTGGCAGATCAATTTTTGCGGCATTCAACTTTGGCTTGCCGTCGGTTATCGCTATGTAGGTTTTCTTGGCGGTTCGCTCGGCAAATTGCCTCTGTAGATGCGCAGCAGATTCTGGGTTTTTGGCTATAATCAACAGCCCTGAAGTGTCGCGGTCAAGCCTATGAACAATTCCCGGACGATCCGTGTCCGTCGCAAACGAAGTCTTCGGGCGAATTATTTCCGCAACCGTTGGCTCATCAGAAAGTCCGCCCTTCGCGTGCGTCAATAGCCCACTTGGTTTATTGACGACAATCACATCATCGTCCTCATATAAAATCGGCAAATCAACGTCCGCCTGCTCTTTTTCTGGCAAATTAAGCGCAATCTCATCAGTTTCATCAACCTCAAATTTTGGCGTCGTCACAACCTTATTATTGACCGAAACGTATCCAGCTTTTATATATTTTTGCCAAAGACTTCGAGAAATTGTCGTGTCGAATTTGGTCGATAAATAAATATCCAAGCGCACTTTGGTTGGCGAAATTTTGAACATCATGACATATTTTCCCTGGAACGGCGTTTCGATAAATTCTGGGTCTAGTGGATTCGGCAAAATCTCGGCATTATCTGGTTTTTCCATCCATAGATCGTCAATAGATTCTTCGTCAATAATCGAGCCGTAAAGCAGCACAAAATGCTGCTTATTCAAAATAAATTCCGCAAAAACGTGCGACTCGTCCGTTTGAATTTCCAGCCGACGCAGCGCCTTGACGGGCGTATTGTCGTCCGCTAATTTGTACAATCTGGCTATTTTCAGCACTGTCCGAGGCAATATTTTCACGCGATTTGCTCCCTATTTTCGAAGCCCTATAGCTTTTTGAACACGGTACAAGGTTTCATTAGCGACGACATTCATATCTTTTTCACTGGAAGCCAGCTTCTCTTCAATTGCTTGCTCATCAACCGCCGCAAGCCGATTCTGGAAATTCTCCAAAAATTCCGCAACTTCGTCAGCCACGATTCGCTTGAAATCGCCATAACGATCCATTCCGAAGTACTCGTTGGCGGTCTGCTCCAGAGTAACTTCCCTGCCAGCGTCTTGGCGAACTAAAGTTAAAATCTCTAGCAAATTAGAAATTCCTGGCTGATTTTCCTTGTCGTATTGAACCTTGCCAATTGAATCTGTTGTTGCGCTCATTATTTTCTTATGTGCCGATTTTGGATCGTCAGAAAGGAAAATAATTCCCTTGCCGCTCTCGTCAGATTTGCTCATTTTCTTCGCTGGATTCACGAGATCTTTAATCCTCAATCCTTGGTCTTTTCCGAAGAATTGATGTTGCTGAATTACGGGTTTCGGCACGATAAATAGATCGCCAAACTTACGATTCATTCGCTCGGCAATATCACGCGTGAACTCCAAATGTTGGGTCTGGTCGTCACCAACTGGCACGTAAGTCGCGCCGTAAAGTAGAATGTCGGCAGCCATCAGGACGGGATAGTTAAATAGTCCGACAGAAGCGTCGCCTTTACTTCCCTTGTCCTTAAACTGTGTCATTCGACTCATCTCGCCAAATCCAGTGAAGCAATCCAGAATCCACGCCAGTTCACTGTGCGCCGAAATACGACTTTGGCGGTAAAGATGAATGGAAGGGTTGTCCAGCGGCAATCCAGCGGCGGTATAAACTCGCGCGTTGTTCAGGATGCTGTCATATAACTTGCTGTGGTTAATTGGCGTCGTAAAACTGTGAAGGTCTGGGATGAATAGATTGATATCGTATTCGTCCGAGCGGCGCTTCGCCATGTTGATAATCGGCAAAATAGCCCCAAAGTAATTACCTATGTGGATGTTGTTGTTGGCGCGCACGCCAGTGAGAATGACAGGTTTTGATGGTTTCATTAGATATATTATAACATTATTCGATCGTTAAGTAATGGGACGATAGTTGTGTTGCTTTATAATCTTTAAAGATTTTTCATATGTAGACGCTATATCATTTTCTATCTTTCGTACGGCTGATACATCACTTTGGGATGTTGCTATGCCATCAAAGTTACTTGCTAAATCATCCCAGTCAATTGTTGGATAGTCGACTTTATCACAGTTAGTTAATCGCGCCATTGCAAAACATAACGAGCTAAGAGACTCCGCCACCTCATATTTATCTGGCGAATTTCGGTAAAGGTCTACTATTTCGCGAGCAATGATAGCCTGTTGAATGTAGTCGTTGTCGACTTTCATGAGTTTACCAAATAATCCCTCAACATCGCGAGCCCGTCAACTTTCTCAATTATCGTCAGATATTCCTGCCATTCTTCGTCGTTCAGTTCTGCCAAACTGCGACCAGGAAAGCTCGGATGCCCATAAATATATAACAATTCCGTCCAGCCATGGAGATTATTGCCACGTGGCTCGTCAACGATAAATCCCTCTTCGTTGGCTACGAAAATGTGGTCTTTTTCGCCGTCAAAATAGCCAACCGCAAAAGAAAAAATAGCTCGACGATCAGCCTCGCCCTTCATTAACTTAATAATGCCGGGATAACTAAAGCTGTTCAGTAGCAATTTAACAAACGGCCCCGGAAAACCTTTCAGCGCCGGAATGAAGAAACCGCGGTCATCAACGACTAGGCGCTTGTCCGGGAAGGCTTTCTTGGCTTGAGATAATTTACTTTTTGCAATCGTTTGAATGTCAAGCCCTCGTCCTTCGTCAAAATCATAATCGAGTTGCCTTAAATCAACACCAAGCGGCTGAAAGAGTTCTTGAAGGCTGGTAAATTTGCTGTGATTGGAAGTGATAAAATAAATTGGGCTATTCTCTTGTTTCATATTGATAAGTATACGCTAACTAACGTTATTTTGCAGATTTCTAATGCTTGTGTCGTACGGAATATGAATGAGGAGATTAGCTGCCATTTTTCCACTGCCTGGCACGTTGCAATAACTTATCGACATAAGCTGCTTTAAGTTTTTTATACGCTGACCTGTCGTAATTTGCTTGCTTGGCATATTGATATTTTATCTTTGAATATTGATCAACTTCGTCATTGTGAGACCTTAGATAATCTCTGATAATTAAGAAGTTATCGTGCGTTTCAGTATTCGCGACCGCGAGGTGAATATGAATATCGCCCTCGCCAGTTTCTTCTTGTCGGGACGCCAGGAAGATATACCCTTGACGGGAACTTGGATTTAATGAAGGAAAATATCCAATTGCTACCAATTTGTCCCGCAGCTCGTTCATGTGTTCGCTATCTTTAGCAGAAATAAGGATATCTAGGATATTTTTACCATCCAAACCAAGTACCGCGGTACTGCCGACATGATGAATTTGCGAACTATCCGCAAGTACTAGCGCTAATTTATTTTTCACGCGCGTAAAGACAGCCGATATGTCTTTTTTGGATCTTTTAATTTCAACCGACATAAGATCTCCTAAATTTAATCAAGTATCTGTTTTTAGATACAGATTTCTAATGCTTGTGTCGTACGGAATTTTCCATAATTTGCCGTCGATATCCAGGTTTTTCAGAAAATTGCGCATTTGTTGCTTAATGTTTTTTACGTCGGCACTGTCTTCGGTTAAAACTTCCAGTTCAATAAATAATCCCAATCCAGCAACTTCGTCGATGCAGATTGTATATTCCTCGGTCTTTGACTCAAGGCGGATTTTATCAACCGTAACGACTTTTTGCCAGCCTAATGCCGTGAGCATTTGGCGCGCCGCATTTCCGTCATCAACTGTAAATTCATATTCATCAGACGCTAGCTTTGCCTGCCCCTCGACCTTCAGTGTCATCAAGCTTTGTTGCAGCTCACCAGTTTCCGGATTAAGAACATCGCGCACCCGCATAATTTTCGAGCCAGGAACAATAGGCGCATCAACTTGCTCGGGCAATAAAAATACTGTATCAATTTGACGTTTACTTGAGATGGGCGCGATAAATTGGCTTTTTAGTATGGTGATGAGATTATCGCGAGTAATATCAGATGCTAATTTGAATTTGGATTCTACTTCAATCATAAACTTTCTCGTTTGGACTTTGCTGTAAGACGACTCGTTTTTGGTGAATATTCTTCCGCCAAATACTCTTTTATAATTTCCGACAGCTTCTTCGCATATTTGTCGGTTATTTCGTGCCGCTGAGTTGCCATTGACATATGAGTGATATTGTTATGATCTTTTGATAATTTCTTCAGGTTTCTCTCGACAATCAGTGGATCAAGCTTTCCGGACAAAATAGCAATCGGAAGAGTGAGCTTAGTGATATCATTCATTGTCGTCTGATTGATAATCGCGGTATTCAGGGCGATTAAAAACGACTCGGCGGTAACTTCATCGGCCTTAAATCCAGCGTCAGGCCAAATATTGTGCCGATCAGCGAATTGCAAAAAGCGTTTCGAACTGCGCGGATGACTATTGAAAAACTCATAAAGCGCACGCAAAATCTTCTCTGGATGATGATTTTTTTCGTCAACCCTCGGATAATATATCGGCGGACTACACAAAATCAGCGACTTGCTCAACTTCGGATATTGCTTGGCGAGCTCTACGGCAGCCAGCGACCCCATAGAATGACCGATGACGATATCGACGTGATTTATGAATTCCCTACGCAAAGTGGCGACGATGCTTGCGGCTTGGTCGTGGGCGTTGTAGGACTTCCAATCAGGCTTGGGTGAATTGCCAAATCCCAGCATATCAATTGCTATAACTCGCGCATCCTTCGGCAAATACAGCTCCAGCGGCGTCCATGTTTTCCAGGATGTGCCTAATCCGTGAATAAGTAGAATCGTCGCTTTTGGTTTTTCTGGACGAGAAAAATAATGCACGTTCAATGCGTATGGAATCCGCAACCAGCGATGGATAATCTTGTCCAACATATTTTTAGTATACTATGAAAATACTCCGCCTGCATGTGAAACGGAGTATTTTGTGATAGCCTTTTCTGTACTAACGCTTAGAGAATTGTTCGCGCTTACGAGCAGAACGAAGACCGTACTTCTTGCGCTCTTTCTCGCGTGGGTCACGTTTCAATAGCTCAGCCTTCTTCAGAACTGGACGCAGGTCAGCGTGAGCAGCTGTCAAAGCTTTTGCGATGCCAAGCTTGATAGCGTCAACTTGACCAGCTAAGCCGCCACCCTTAACTAGGATAGTAACGTCGAATTCTTTTTGCTTGCTGACAATTGCAAGTGGATCGGTTACTTCTGCTAGTAAGGTTTTGTTGCCGTCCAGGTACTCAGCAGCAGGCTTGCCATTGATTGTAATGGCGCCTTTGCCAGGAAGTATGCGAACGCTTGCTGAAGCACTTTTGCGTCGTCCTAGGCCGTAGAAATAAGTATCAGCAGCCATATTACTTTACCTCAACTTTCTCTGGTGTTTGTGCTGTGTGAGCGTGGTCGCTGCCAGCAAAAATGCGTAGGCGCTTTAGGCGCTCTGCTTGCAATTTGTTCTTTGGCAACATACCTTTAACAGCTTCTTCAATAATTCGCTCTGGGTGGCGTTCGCGCATTTCTTTGAATTGCGTTTCCTTAATTCCACCCGGGAAACCACTGTGGCGATAGTAATACTTATCAGTTTCCTTGTATCCAGTAACAACTGTCTGCGCAGCATTGATAACAACTACGTAGTCGCCACCGTCAACATGAGGAGTGTAAGTTGGCTTGTATTTACCAGTCAAATGCTTAGCAATTTCTGTAGCCAGACGTCCAAGTGGTAATTCGCTAGCGTCAAACAATACCCAACGGCGAGAAACTTCAGATGGTTTTTGTGAATAAGTTTTCATCTTATTTTCCCTCCTTTGGCATTGGTTTAATATCGTCAACAAACTCGATGATTGCCATTTGAGCGCCGTCACCAACTCGCAAGCGTGTTCGCTCAACGCGAACGTGTCCGCTAGTTCGGCCACTCAATTGTGGTGCGATTTCATCAACTAGTTTGTAAGCAGCGGCGCGTGTGCTTAATGCTGCGATCACCTGACGTCGGCTTGCTAGGTCGCCCTTTTTAGCCTTGGTGATGATTTTTTCAATGTGACGCTTTAGTTCCTTAGCCTTTGGCAAGGTGGTCTCGATTTTTCCGTACTCAACCAAACTGGTAGCCAGACCTTTGAGTAGGGCTCGTCGCTGATCACGCTCGCGGCCGAACTTGCGCCCTTGATATCCGTGTCTATGCATAGTTAAAACTCCAACTCCGCCATCTTGTCACGTACTTCGTCTAGTGCCTTTGAACCGAAACCTTTCAATTCTCGCAAATCTTGCTCAGTCAAAGTTACCAAATCGCGAATAGTGCGGATTTCATTGTTAATTAGCGCGTTCGTCGTGCGGGCGCTTAAGTTTAATTCTTCAATTGGCATTGCTAGCTCTGACTCTTCGTCTTCCTTAGCTGCGCCAAGTGCTGGTGCGCCAGTTACCATCGTGTTGCCGGCCAAAGCTGTGTATTGGTTGACAAGAATCGCTGCTGCTTCTTCGAACGCCTCACGAGGTGTGATTGTGCCGTTAGTTTCAACAGTGATTGCCAATTTGTCCAAGTTTGTCTCCTGACCAACACGAGTTGAGTCGACTTTGTAGCGAACGCGCAACACTGGTGAGTACATTGCATCAATAGCAATCATGTCGCTGTGCAAACGCTTTTCGCTTGACTCTTCAATTGTCTGATAACCGCAACCTGCCTCAACTACCAAATCCATAACCAAATGCTTGTTTGGGTCGTCGATTGTAGCAATTACTTGCTCTGGGTTGACAACTTCAACATCAGCATTAGTTTTAATGTCAGCGGCAGTTACTTCGCCAGCGCCAGTTTTCTCAATGCGTAGCTCAACTGGATCGTCGGTAAATACGCGTAGGTGAACGTTTTTCAAGTTCAACATAATGTCGACAACATCTTCTTTGATGCCTTCAACAGTAGTAAACTCGTGAGTTGCGCCTTCAATCCTGAAAGCCACAACCGCGCCACCGCGAACGCTTGACAATAGAACGCGTCGCAATGAGTTACCAAGAGTATTACCGTAGCCTGGGTGAAGTGGCTCGATTAGAAAAGTAGCACTGGTTTCTGAAATGTCATCAACGCTCGCGAGTGCTGGATTGTAAATTGCTTTTGCCATAATTCTTCCCTAACCCTTCTTTTATCGTGAGTAATACTCAACAATTAATTGCTCGTTGATGTCAGCTTCTGCTTCCTCGCGCTTTGGCAAACCAGTTACTTCAATCTTCAGCTTCTTGCTATCAGCTTTTAGCCAACTTAGTGGGCCTTGGACTGAATTGTTGATTACATCGTCAATTCGTGTAAAGTACTCTGACTTGGTACTCTTTGGGCGAACCGTGATGACATCGCCAGCTTTAACGCGAATTGATGGAATATCGACGCGTCGGCCGTTCAATTCAAAATGTCCGTGGCTAACTAGTTGACGAGCTGCGCGACGTGATACAGCAAATCCAGAACGATAAACAACGTTATCCAAACGGCGCTCTAATAGCTTCAACAGGTTTTCGCCGGCCAAACCTTCTTGAGCGCGTGTTGCTTCGTTCATCAAGCGAGCAAATTGCTTCTCAACTAGACCATACAAACGACGAACTTTCTGCTTTTCACGAAGCTGTGTAGCGTATAGGCTTGGCTTATTCTGACGACCATGTGCGTGTTGACCTGGAATACCAGATTTTTTCGCCAAAATTTTATGTGCTTTTGGATGAAGCGCATAACCTTCGCGGCGGCTTTGCTTGACAATTGGTGAATTATCTCGTGCCATAATTATGCCCTCCGTGCCTTTCGTGGACGAACACCGCCGTGAGGCACACCAGTTACGTCCTTAATGCTTTCTACTGATATGTCGAATGCGCTGACCGCACGAATAGCGGCGTCACGACCCAAACCGACACCTTTCACGAAAACGTCAACAGATTTCAAGCCATATTGAGTTTTCGCAGCTTCAGCAGCTTTTTCAGCAGCAACCTGTGAAGCGTAGGCTGTACCTTTTTTGCTTCCACGGAAACCACATGCACCAGCTGATGAAGCGGTTAGCACGTTACCCTTCTTGTCGGAAAAAGTAACGATAGTATTGTTAAATGTTGCCTGAATGTGCAGCTGACCAGCTGGGACTGATCGGCGCTGCTTCTTCTTGGTAGATTTTGCGTCTGCCATTTCTTAGTCCTTTCTTTAGGTCTTACTTGCTGCTTTTGGTTGTGTACCGCCCACGGCGATGGCGCGACCCTTGCGAGTTCGTGCATTCGTACGAGTCCGCTGTCCGCGTGTTGGCAGTCCTGCTTTGTGGCGAAGACCGCGATAGGCGTTGATATCCTTCAAGCGCTTAATATTATTTGCCACCAAGCGCTGGAGATCACCTTCAACGGTGTATTCGCTGTCAATAATTTCGCGAATCTTGTTTTCTTCAGCCTCGGTGAGATCTTTCACCCGAGTGGTCGGCTCAATTTTAGCCGCCGCAAGGATGCTCGAAGCGTGCTTTGGCCCAATACCGTAAATATAGGTGAGCGCAATTTGCACCTGCTTCTCTGTTGGGATAACTACCCCAGCAATTCGAGCCATGCTTAACCCTGCCTTTGCTTATTCTTAGGTTTTTTCTTGTTGATGATATATAGTCGGCCTTTGCGGCGAACGAACTTATCATCGGGACTGATTTTTTTCACACCTGCACGAACTTTCATAAAGTGCTTAAATCTCCCTTCCCGAGTAAACCCGAGATTACCGTTAATATTTAACTACCGACCTTGAGGTCGATCGTCACGTAGGCGGAAGCTGATTCGTCCCTTTGTAAGATCGTAAGGGGTCATCTCAACCTCAACCTTATCACCAGGCACCAGACGGATATAATGCTTGCGCATTCGTCCTGAAATGTGCGCGATGATACTATGGCCATTCTCCAGTTCCACCTTAAATTGAGTATTAGGCAGTGCTTCCACTACCTTTCCTACCATTTTGATGACTTCCTTTTGACTCGCCATAAGTTACAGTTGTCAATTATACAGTACTAAATACAGTTTGACAAGGGGTTTTCGCTGTAAATTTGCGTGCTATAATTGAGTCATCAAATTTAACATAAGGATTTTTATGGCAAGCAAGAAAAAACCAGCAAACTTTAAGGTTACAAAATCGAAAAATAAGACAATGACCGCGGTGCTAATCGGTCTGGCGACGGCTTTGATAGTGATAGTTATTGGCGTAATTTTATTACACGCCAACCAAACTTCCGACAAGACGTCTCAAACAGCGGAAAAGGTTGACAATGGATCTGTGAGCTTAGGATCTCTAGGCTTCCGTATTGAAGGAGATAAATTAGTTATTCGTAACGATTCAGTCACACAAGAGATTCGCTATTTTCTGAAGACAGAAACTAAAAAATCAGGCTGCAAGGATAACAACAGCGTAACTGTGGTAATTGCCCATTCCCAAGATGAGAAACAGTTGTTGCTGGGCTATGGTTGCGGCAATTCTGCGGCGCGAATGTTTGCAGTTAAGCAAGATGGCGGGTGGAAAGCGATTTCCCCAACCAATGAATTTAACCTATTTGAAATTCCGAGTTGTAAGATGGTTGATGAAAATAACATTAGTAATGAAATTGCGCCAGTCTGCCAAAATGAGAAAAAAGTTGGCGACAATTTATCTTACGATTACAAAATACGATAATCCATTCATAAAAAGAATTCCCCGCTTTTCGGCGGGGATTTTTTAATGTCAATTATTTTTTCTTAAACAAACGACGCTTCTTACTCTTCTTTTTGTCACTATCAAGCAGCTCGTCTGGATCAAAGTCGTCATACGTAACCATCAGCGCACGAGAGTTGACTTGTCGCAGAGTCTCAAGGGCAACTGATACGATAATCAAGATTCCAGTACCGCCGATTGACAAACGCAAACCTTGCAAGCCTGTTAAATTGTACGTGAGATATTCCGCGACGAATGGCAAAATAGCCACGATTCCTAGGACAATTGAGCCGAACAAAATCAAGCGATTGACAGTTCTCATAAGATACTTTTCAGTCTGAGCACCCGGACGCACGCCTTCAATAAATCCGCCTTGCTTCTGCAAATTTTCGGCAATTTCGTTAGCGTTAAAGACGATTCCAGTGTAGAAATATGTAAAGGCAATAACTAAGATAAAATACAACGTTGGGTAAATAAACGCTTCAGCGGTGCTTCCTGTAAACGAGCCCGCGTTTGGAGCTTGGAACCAAGTGATCAATTTGTTGGCGGTCGGTAGAAGATTAGCGTTGCCAGACGCTTTCATAACTTGACCAGCGAATTGCGGCAAGCTTAGAAACGCAACCGCGAAGATGACCGGAATAACTCCCGCAGCGATCAATTTAACCGGCAAAATGCTTTTTACATCGCCGTAATTACTGTTTCCATGAACGCGCTTTGCGTAGTTAATTGTAATGACGCGCTGAGCTTCGTTGATTTTAACTAGGAAGTAAAGGACGATAAGTCCGGCGATTGACATGATTAATATCGTCCAGAACATAACTGGATTTACAGGGAGAGTGAACCAGTTGAAGACGTTTAAGCTGCCGGATGAGGTGTTGAACAATGATGAGATTAATGACGCGAGCATTTGTGGCAATTGGCTAATGATACCAGCGAAGATTACAATAGAAATACCGTTGCCGATTCCTTGCTCAGTAATCAATTCGCCAAGCCACATCAGAAGAACAGAGCCTGCCGTCATTGAAGTGATTGAAACGATCCATTCCATCATCGTCGGGTCAGCTAATGTCGTGCTGCCGCCTTGAAGAACTGTTTGCCTTAAGATGAAGATGAAAGCGATCGACTGGACAATAGCAAGTGGCACAGTAATAACACGCGTCCATTGCTGAATTTTTCGACGTCCAGATTCGCCGTCTTTGTGTAGCTCCTCAAGCCTTGGAATGGCTTTGGTCAGAAGCTGAATGATAATACTAGCGGTAATAAATGGGCTAAGTCCGACCAACACCAGAGAGAAGCTCGACAACGCGCCACCGGATAGCAAGTTCAAAATTCCACCGAGGTCAGATTGCCCAAGCACCGACGAAATCGCGTTACGCAGTTGTGTTGGTTCCGCCAACGGCACTGGAATGTGCGCTAATAATCGATAAACAACGATTATTCCCACGACAATAAATAGTCGTTTTTGCATATCTTTATTTTTCAGCGAGCGAAAAATTATTCTCCAATTCATGTTTTAGCCCCTCATAGTCACTAACAATTCTTAACTCTGTTAATTATACATTACCTGAGCGGATATTTCCATACTAAAAACATAAAAGCGTATGCGTTATAATTGAGTCAATAACATAACGTAAATGAGGTATTATATGCAACAGCAGCCTGAAATCCCATCAACTCCACCAATTACGCCACCGCCAAACCCAGAATTTCCCCAAAATTATCCACCAAAGAAAAGTAAATTGTGGCTATGGGTTACACTGGCAGTCGTGGGAGTACTGGTGACAATCGGAATAGTGGCGGCAATTGTTCTTGCGTCAAATAAAACCACTCCTTCAAAAGACACGAATATTTCGCGCAAAGAGGCGACCAAGCCTAAGGACGAGAAGAAAAGCGAAGACAAAAAGCAGAACTTAGCTAAATCAGATTCAAAATGTTTGACGTCTGCTGATTTTCGAAAAGCTGGCTATGGCTATATGAAAGACGGCTCTTTTATGCTTAATAACGGTAAATATAATTTTAAAAACGTTTTCTTCAATGCGGATTCGACGCAATATACATACGAAGGAATTGCCGTTGACGAACTAGCTAAACTGGGGTCGCTATATAAATCAAATAGTCAAAAGGAATTTTCAATTGAGCTAGTCGGTCAAACATACGAGAGCTCAAAGACAAGTGCTGGCACAAAATTAGCCATGGAGCGCGCCGATAAAGTCAAGCAAGGCTTAGTTTCGCAAGGTTTTCCTGAGAATAAGATTATTATCTCCGAGCCAAAAATCGCCAGTCATGACAATAGTGACAACACAGCCGACAGAAACGTGACTATTTATCTAGTCGTACCACAAGAATGTAGCGAAAAATAGTCCAGAATATCAAAGCAAAAGAAAATCCCCTTCTCTTTCGAAGGGGATTTATTATTACCGAGAAAAATTATTTCTCTTCAGCTTCTTTCGCGCTTTGGCGTAGAGGTGTAGCTACTTTCTCGAATGAGCCACCAGCTTTTTCGATAGCAGCAACAACTGATGCTGAGGCGGCTTGTACTTTCAAGTCAACCTTAGCCTTCAATTCACCACGAGCAATAACCTTAACCGTGTGGAAAGGAGTTGCAATATAGCCTTCAGTAAACAACAAAGCATTGTCAACGGTCTTGCCGTCAAATGCGTTCAAATGATCCATGTACACAACTTGTGCTGGAGTTCGCAAGCTCTTGAATCCGCGAGCCTTTGGCACAGCTTGAGCTAGTGGACGCTGACCACCCTGGAACATTACGCGAAGCTTCTTACCTGTTCGGGCGTTCTGACCTTTAGTACCGCGACCGGCAGTTTTACCTTGACCAGCAGCAATACCGCGACCAACGCGCTTTTTATTCTTGTTTGCTGAGACTTGGAGATCATTGTACTTCATTATTTAGCCTCCTTTTTAGCAGCCTTTTTTACAGGCTGAGCGCTTAGCCATTGATCGCGTGGAACTAATGACTTTAGAGCTTCGATAGTCGCGTAAGCAATGTTAACCTTGTTAGTTGAGCCAAGAGATTTGGTCAATAGGTTACGAACACCTGTTACGCCGATAATCTGACGAACTACACCACCAGCGATAATACCAGTACCAGGAGCGGCTGGCTTGATCAATACGCGTGCGCCAGAGAATTTAACTTCGCTGTCGTGCGGGATTGTTTCGCCGTTTAATGGCAATGTAATCAAGTGCTTTTTAGCGACTGACGTAGCCTTAGCAACTGCAGCTTGAACGTCTGCGCCCTTGGCAACACCGACACCAACTTTATCTTTGCGGTTACCAACAACCACCAAAGCCTTAAATCGGAAGCGGCGACCACCTTTAACCACGCGAGAAACGCGGTCAATGTTGATTACCAATTCTTCAAACTCTTTTGGTGCGTCATCGCGCACATTTCGCCGGTCATCGCGGCGACCACCACGTGGATTTCGAGGTCGACGACCTTCTGCACGTGGGGTAGTATTTGCAGCTTGCTCTGCCATACTAAAACTCCAATCCTTCTTGGCGCGCAGCATCAGCCAAAGCCTTTAGGCGGCCAGCGTATTGACGACCATTTCGATCAAACACCACTGCGCTAATCTTAATTTTCTTTGCTTTCTTAGCGATTTCAGTACCGATAGCAGCACTTTTTTCAGTCATCGTGCCAGTCGCTTTTGTGCCAACTGTAGTTGCTGCAGCCAATGTTTTACCAGCCACATCGTCAATCAATTGCGCGCTAACGTGCAAATTGCTAATAGTAACTGTCAAGCGTGGGTGCTCTGCCGTGCCTGAAACCTTAGCGCGAACGCGGTTTTTGCGAAGAGCGCGGTTGAGTAGCTTCTTATTTTCAGCCATGATTACTTACCTGTCTTTCCTGCTTTACGCAAAATCTGCTCGTCGACATACTTGATGCCCTTGCCCTTGTACGGTTCAGGCTTCTTCAAGGCGCGGATTTCCGCTGCAACTTGGCCGACTTGTTGTTTATTGATACCGCTAACAACGATAATCATTTTTTCGTTGGTAACAGTTACGCCTTCTGGGGCTTTGTATTTGACTGGATGTGAAAATCCAAGTGCCATTTCTAGCTCGTTGTTGCTTGAGCTAACACGGAAACCGACACCGTTAACCTCTAGGCGTTTTTCATAACCTTTGGTTACACCGATTACCATGTTGTTAATTAGCGCGCGCATCAGGCCATGCTGACTACGGGCTACTTTGGACTCGTCCTTAGGATGTACCGTGACTTGTCCATCTTCGACTTTCACCTCAACTGCTGGTGTGATGAATTGCTTCAATTCACCCTTTGGTCCTTTAACGACCACATCACCAGAGTCAACCGTGATTGTCACACCGGCCGGAATAATCACCGGCAGTTTTCCGATTCGACTCAGACTCATTACTCACCTTTCGTGTGATTTGATATTAACTTCAGTATTTTAACACAGACTAGGGGTAAAATGCAAGGTATAATCTCAGCGACCTCAGCGACGTAAAAAAGACCCAAATCAGAGATTTAGATAACACTCGTCAGTCCAGAATCACAGTATAATATTAACACAAATATCTCTACCTATGTTTCGCTAATTGCACCTGAGTTCCAGCTACCATGTCCCCAAGATGTCGTCGGTCATAGCGCATAGTACCCATTAAGAACATTATAACTAGGAGGATGCAAGATATAATCGACAATACAATGCTTATTACATCAAATCTAGTATATACTCCATGGATGACAGCCATGTGACCAATTTGCCAAGGAAGAAATTTGATACCATTACGAACGAGACTTCGGCTGAAACTTCTATGAGTGAAATAAACTTTTAAGCCAGCGACGCGTTTACCAACACTACTTCCCTTAAAATCAAGATAAGCGAATAATGTAACAATAACCAAGACAGACGTGAATGTAGTAATGAGCTGACTTTGTAGCTCGGAAAAAACTGGAACGCCGCCAAACACTACGAAGTAGTAAGTTATTGATGCACCAAAAAGACATATAAGATAGGCACTAATAACTAACCAATCAATACATAATTCTTTTGTACGAGTGGCGAACGAGATAAAGTTGTTGTCTTGCATGACCACATTATAGCAAGGGCAACTCAAGTATACAAAAAAGCGCTCGGATATTTCTCTGAGCGCTTCTCTTTTTACTCAATTCACTTCGGTCGACTTCTACTATATTTCGATTCATTTCTATTCCACACTCGCCAGCAGCCCTCAAAATATCATCTTCTGGAATGACTAATTTATCAAACTCTCGCAATGCCTCGTCATATGTATTTTTCGCTTCTGGGCTATATAATTCGGCGTCCATAAAACAAGTGTCGCCATATGTTTTTGCAGACAGTATGATATCGCTCAGAATAAAGAACTTATTGTCTTGAATACGCTTCAAAACGTACTGAGCTAATAAATGTTCATAAATATGAGCGATTAGCCCGTCATTATCGGCTGTTTTGTATATGGATGAAATTATCACTGCTTGGTTCGATAATATTATAATACCGTCAAATTAGCAATTTTTCGATATTTATGATAATTGATATAATCATACTCAATGACAGCAACTATACTTTTCGCCAGCAAAAACCCAGGCAAATACGCAGAATTCGTTACCGCGTTTCATAAATTCTCTCCGCAAACGTCAATTATTTCGTTGGCAGATTTGGACTATCAAATTCCAGACTGCATAGAAACGGGTACAACATTTGAACAAAACGCCCTATTGAAGGCGCGACACGCAAGGAATCATTTGCATGGAAATGATAAAAACCTGATAATTATCGCTGATGATTCTGGCATGGAAATTGAAGCCCTAAATGGCGAGCCTGGCGTATTTACAAGACGCTGGAATGGTCACGAGATGAGCGATCAAGAGATCGTAGATTATTGCCTAAATAAGCTTGAAGATAAAACAAACAGGCGAGCGCAATACACAACGTGTTTTGTGATAAATTTTCCCAATGGTCATGAGAAAGTGATTTTTGGAGAAAATTCTGGCGTTATCTTAACTGAGCCACGCGAGGAATCTCGGCTCAAAGGCATGCCGTTTCGGGAATTATTTTTCGTACCTGAGCTTAATATGATGTTTCACGAAGTGCGCGAACTGCCGAAATTAAAGCGCAATGGATATTCACTCGGGCATGAAGTTGCGGTCGAAAAATGCGCTAATGCGATACAGGAAAATTTATTTGACTCTGTATAGCAGCTTTCAACTCCGCGCTCTCACTTGCCCATGGAATGTGTTGTGCGAGTTCATCAACTGTTAAAAATTTAGCATACCGTATCGGTATATTTGTATGGATGCGCAGCTTACAGAATAACTTACTATAGCTCATGTGTATAAACTGAGAGGACTAGCGGTGGTCGATTTGATATATCTTTGAAAGATTGCCAATTAGAGTAGAATCCAACCTTTCTTGCTTGATTTCATGAATATCGAAATAGTTAAAGTTTGAAACTTCATCTGTTTTATGAGGTGCCGTTAATAGAGTAACTTTGTAGGCAATAATCAAAACGGGGTCATCGAACTTTGTATTCCAAGTTGGAATGATCAAGGGATTTTCTGCAGCGACTTCGATATCTGCCTCTAGTTCTTCCAGAAACTCTCGCTTCAACGCTTCTGTAATATCCTCACCATGTTCCAGCCCACCGCCAGGAAGGTCCCATGAGTCACTTCTCTCTTGAACGAACAGCAGTCTACCCGATTCATCACGCACTAATCCCTTTACTGCTACTCGATATGCCGACTTTATGTCTTTTAGTACTCCAACTCCCATATGATAAAAGTTTATCATAAAAAATAAACGCCCTGCAATGAGGACGTTTATTTGACTTGTGCGAGGCTTAATAAACCTTCAACAACAATTCGCCACCAAGTTTAGCCTTAGCTGCTTCGGCGCCAGTCATGACACCTTTCGATGTTGAGATAAGTACCAAACCGCGGCCGCTCTTTACCTTTGGAATCTCGCTAGCGCCGACGTAAACGCGACGACCAGGTTTTGAGATGCGGGTAATTTCGTTGATGGTGCTGTTAGTTCCTTTTTCATTGATAGTAACTACCAACACGCCGCGAGGCTTAGCATCTTCCAGCTTGACGTCTGCCAAGTAGCCGTTTTTGACTAATTGTTCAGCGATGACTTTCTTCATCTTGCTGGACGGAACGCGAACTTCCGTTTTGCCAACCAATTTCGCATTGCGGATGCGAGTCAGAAGGTCGGCGATTGGGTCTGTAGTTTGCATAGACATATTCTAATCTCCTTTCCTTCTTACCAACTACTCTTTGTTATGCCTGGGATTTCACCCTTGGCTGCTTTTTCGCGGAAATTGATACGACTCAAGCCGAACTGACGCATGTAGCCGCGTGGGCGACCAGAGATGCTATCACGGTTCTTGTGCCTGGTTGGACTAGAATTGCGAGGCAATTTCTGCAAACCATCGAGGTCGCCAAGTTCTTTCAACTCAGCACGCTTGGCTGCAAACTTGGCAATCATCTTCATACGCTTCTTATCACGAGCGACCATTGATTTCTTAGCCATTACTTGACGCCTCCTTTCTTCTCAAACGGCATGCCGAATTTTTCTAGCAATGCCTTAGAAGCTTCCTTGTTGCCGTTCTTGATAACAAATGTAATCTGCAAACCGTGCAAAACCTGAGTTTCCTCGAATGTCAATTCTGGGAAAATCGATTGCTCGGTGATGCCTAGATTGTAGTTGCCACCTTTATCAAACTTCAAGCCAACGCCGTGGAAGTCACGAACACGAGGCAAAGCAACGTTAATCAAACGATCCATGAACTCGTACATACGAGCGCCGCGCAAAGTTACGCTAACACCAATTGGCGCGCCCATACCTTTACGAATGCTAAATGTCGCGATTGATTTTTTGGCTCGTCGAGCCACTGGTGCTTGACCGGTGATTTTCTCGACAGTGTTTTTAACAATTTCGAAATGACGCTTGTCATCTTTCTTTTTGCCGGTACCAACACTCACGACGATCTTTTCCAAAGCTGGCACTTCATGCACGTTCTTTAGATTCAATTCGGCTTGTAGTTCCTTAAGGTAAGTTCCTTGATACAAGGCTTTCAAGCGAGGAGCTGGCACGACAGTTTTCTTTTCTGCCATTATTTAATCTCCTTATTTTTTGCTTGGCGAGCAACACGAGTTTTGCCGCCGTCAGCATTCTTTACTAAACCAACCCGACTGGTTTTGCCTGATTTCTCATCAACAACCAGAGCGACTTTACTGATATCCATTGGTACGTGAATATCTTTTTTGCCGCCTTTTGGATTGTACTGGCTTGGCTTAACGTGGCGATGTCCAACGCCAACACCTTCGACCAAAACAGTTTGATCTTTGGTGTTAACTTTTAGAACTTTACCAGTTGTGCCTTTATTTTTACCAGCAATAATTTTTACGGTATCGTCTTTATGAATTCGAGCCATTAGAGTACCTCCGGAGCTAAGCTGACGATCTTCATGTAGCCCATATCGCGAAGTTCGCGTGGAACTGGACCGAAGACACGAGTAGCTTTTGGCTGCTTGTCATCGTTGATAATCACTACGGCATTGTCGTCAAAACAGATTGTTGAGCCGTCTTTGCGATGAATTTGATCACGAGTACGAACAACTACAGCCTTAACAACAGATTTTTTCTTAACGTTACCGGTTGGGCTAGCGTCTTTTACCGAGCAGACGATTACGTCGCCAACGCGAGCGTAACGGCGTCGTGTACCGCCAAGAACGCGGATACACAAAACTTCCCTAGCACCTGAGTTGTCGGCTACCTTAAGGCGAGATTCTTGTTGGATCATTTGTCGTCCTCCTTAGCCTCTTCCTTAGTTTCGCCAGAAACTTCGTCCTTTAGTTTGATAGAACCGCGAGACTTTTCAATCACCTTAACTAGAGCGAAGCTCTTAGTCTTGGAAATTGGGCGAGTCTCTTCGATCTGCACCTTGTCGCCTTCACCTGCTTCGTTGGTTTCATCGTGAGCAGTGTATTTGCGAGTCACGGTGTACTGCTTGCCGTATAGCGGATGCGTTTCGCGGCTAGCGACCGTCACAGTGATGGTCTTGTCGCGCTTGGCACTCGTTACGACGCCAATCAATGTTCGTCGGGCCATTACTTGCTCTCCTTTGTATTATTAATTTGTGTCAGCAGGCGTGCAATTTCCTTTCGGAGTGAACGCAACGCTTTTGGATTAACTAACTCGCCAGCAGCGTGAGAACGTTTTGCCTGAAGTAGGTCGTTTCGCTTTTCAGCCAATTCCTTCTTCAAGTCGTCAATTGTCTTAACAACTGCTGCTTTAACAGTTTTCTTTGTTTCAGCCATTTATGCGTCCTCCCGCTTGATGAACTTACATTTGACTGGCAATTTGTGGCTAGCCAGACGCATTGCCTCGCGAGCAACTTCCTCTGAAACACCCTGCATCTCAAACAGAACAGTACCAGCCTTTACCTTAGCAACGAAGAACTCTGGGTTACCTTTACCGCCACCCATCTTCAAGCCAAGTGGCTTTCGGGTAACTGGAGTGTGAGGGAAGATTCGAATCCAAATCTTACCGCCACGCTTGATGTAACGAGTCATCGCCTGACGAGCAGACTCGATTTGGCGGGAGTTGATGCGCTCATTTGATTGTGATTGCAATGCAAAGTCGCCGAACGCTATGTAATTGCCACGAGTTGCTTGACCGCGGTTTTTTCCAATACGCACTTTGCGGTGCTTAGTTTTCTTTGGTAACAGCATTTAGCGACTCCTTTCTCCCTTATAAATCCACACTTTCACGCCAATGATACCAGCTGGTGTCTGAGCGCGAGCACAGTGGAAGTCAATATCAGCGCGCAAGGTGTGTAGAGGCACTGAGCCCTCGATTACCTTTTCGCGACGTGCCATTTCAGCGCCGTTCAAACGACCAGCCACCTCAATACGAATACCTTTAGCGCCAGCATTCATGGTGTTTTGTGCGGTCATTTTAGTTGCACGGCGGAAGTTGATTCGGCGCTCCAATTGGCGAGCGATATTCTCAGCTACCAATTTGGCTGCCAATTCTGGACGACGAACTTCTTCGATGTTAATACGAACTGGCTGGCCAGTAATCTTCTCAACTTGCTTTTTCAATTCGTTCACGCCAGCACCACCGCGACCGATAACAACACCAGCTTTTGCCGTGTGAATTGTAATCGTGATCAAGTTGGCGCTACGCTCAATCTCAATGCGATTGATAGTTGGGCGTGAGGCAAATTTCTTTTCAATCAACTCGCGGATTTCATGATCCTGACGAATCGCCTCTGCAAACTCTTTCTTATTGGCCGTAAACCAACGAGAGCTCCAGTTCTTATTGACCTGTAGGCGGAAGTTGATTGGATTCACTTTTTGACCCATTTACTTCTCCTCCTTTTTTGCTGCCGGTTTAGCGGCTTTTTTAGCTGCAGGCTTAGCAGTTTTTGCTTCTGCCTTAGCTTCGGCCTTTTTTGCAGGCGCTTTCTTTGGCTTTTCCGTGCCAGTTACTTCAACCAAAATATTTGAAGTCTTTTTCTGGAATGGCAAAGCGCGGCCACGTGATGCAGGCTTGAAGCGGCGCAAACGTGTACCCGTAGTAACACTCAAAGTAGTAATTACTAAGCTTTTAGCATCCAAGCCGTGGTTATTGATAGCGTTTGCCTTAGCACTTTCGATAGCCTTCTTAACTGGGCTAGCAGCGCGCTTTGGAACGTGCTCTAAGATAACTAGCGCATCAGCTACAGTACGACCTCGCACCAAGGCTGCGACTAGACTAACCTTACGTGGCGCCTGATCAACACCTTTTGCGTAAGCGCGAACAGTATAAGTTGTATCAGCCATGATTACTTCTTATCCTTTCCGCCGTGCTTACGGAACTTACGAGTTGGACTAAACTCACCGAGTTTGTGACCAACCATGTTTTCGGTAATCAGCACTGGTACGTGCACTCTACCGTTGTGAACAGCAATCGTTCGACCAACCATCTCTGGTGTGATAGTCGAAGCGCGCGCCCACGTTTTGATAACGGTTCGATCGTCAAGGCTAAGAGCAGCAATTTTCTTTGCTAGCTTTACATCGACGAATGGACCTTTCTTCAATGAACGACTCATCGTGATTTACCTCTTCCTCTTCGCGTCGTGACGCGTGCGTACGATTAATTTATTCGAGCCTTTACGGCGACGAGTTCGATAACCTAATGTCAATTGACCCCAAGGAGTACGTGGTGCTTTACCAGTACCGTGGCGACCACCGTCACCACCACCATGTGGGTGGTCTGCGGCGTTCATAACGACACCACGAACGGTTGGGCGAATACCCTTGCGACGTTTGCGACCAGCTGAACCGATCTTAACATTTTGGTGCTGGACGTTACCGACTACACCGATAGCAGCGGTAGCTTCCAAACGAACTTTGCGAACTTCGCCAGATGGCAATTTAATAGTTGCGTAGTCGCCTTCTTTCGCCATCAACTGAGCTTTAGCACCAGCAGCGCGCACCATTTGTGCACCCTTTCCAGCGGTCAACTCAATGGCGTAAATCATCGTACCTACAGGAATAACTGACAATGGCAAACGGTTTGAAGCTTCAATTGGAGCTTCTTCGCCAGTTCGGATAGTTTTACCCTTAACCATTGATGTGTCAGCTAAGATGTAGTGGTACAAATTGTACTGATCCTTAACTCGAGCAATGCGAGCTGAGCGGTTTGGATCGTATTCGATTTCTTCAATCGTCAAGGTCAAGCCTGCTGGCAAATTATGGTTCACCAAGCGGTAGTGACGACGAACGCCGCCTCCGCGATGACGAACAGTAATTCGACCTTGGTTGTTGCGACCGGCATTTTGCTTTTTAGCTTTAATCAGACTTTTAAGAGGTTTTCTTGTTGTAATGTCTGACAAATCCTGACTCGTCATGCCGCGACGAGCAGGAGTGGTTGGATTGTAAGCTTTCACTGGCATTACTTGGTCTCCTCCATCTGCTGCTCTACTGCGTCAAACACATCGAGCTTATCGCCTTCTTTCAGTGTAACGTAAGCCTTCTTCCAATCCTTGCGCGTTGTTGTGCCAGGATAGCGATTCTTGCCTCGTGAGAAGCGTACAGCCTTGCCGTCTTGTACTAAGGTTTTAACCTTAACTACAGTAACGCCAAATTGCGCTTCTACAGCTGATTTGATTTCGTTCTTATTCAAGTTAAGTGGAACGCGTAGCACATATACACCATTGGCGCTCTGTGCGTAAGCCTTTTCACTAACGCGTGGGATAATAATCGTCTGTTTCATATTACGCTTCCTCCTTGCCCAACCATGCAGTAATTACAGGTAGAGCTTTCGGTGTTATAACGATTGTATCCGCATTCAGAATGTGATAAACGCTTAGATAATTAGCGCGAACCACCAAAACGTTCTGAATATTGTTTGTAGCACGCATAAGTTCTGGCGTCTTCTCATCTACAACGATTAGAACACGGCGCTCGAACTTGTTGTCAGCTAGGAATGTTGCGACTTCCTTGGTCTTGCCAGCAGTCTTAACATCTTTAACGACAATTTTCTTAGCTTCGTTAGCTACGGTCAAAGCTTGGCGAACTGCCACTTTCTTAGCAGTCTTTGACAATTTTTTAGTGTAGTTTTCGTTGCCGCGTGGGCCAAATACTACACCACCGCCGCGCCAGATTGGGTTACGGCTTGAGCCGAAACGTGCTCGACCAGTTCCCTTTTGCTTCCATGGTTTTTTACCACCACCAGAAACTTCGCCGCGCTGCTTGGTTGTAGCGCTAGCTAGGCGTGCGTTTGCCAAGTAGCTGTCATATGCCAATTTCAACAATTCGTGATTTGGCACTTCCACAGCAAAAATGTCTTTAGGAAGTTTGGTTGAATCTGCCATTACTTGTTACCTCCTAAAATAATCAGCCCCTTTCGTGGTCCGGGAACAGCGCCCTTAACCCCGATTAGATGGGTCTCTGGATCAACATATGCCACTTCCAAGTTCTTGACAGTAACACGTTCGTGACCCATGTGACCAGCCATCGTCTTACCCTTGAAAACTTTTTGTGGATACATCGAGCCAATTGAACCTGGCTTACGAGTATTACCTTTACCACCGTGCGTCTTACGATGACGCTTAAAGTTGTGGCGTTTAATGGTTCCAGCGAAACCTTTACCTTTGCTGGTTCCGGTTGCATCGACAAAATCGCCGACTTCAAACGCGGAAACATTAATTTCACTGCCAACTTTCAGATCCTCTGGAATCTGGTCGACACGGAATTCCCGAATATGTTTCGGGGTCACTTGGGCTGGCTTAACGTGTCCAGCCACGGCCTTGCTCAGGTTCTTACCCTCTCCAAAAGCTACCTGTACCGCATTGTAACCGTCGGTTTCGACAGTCTTCACCTGAGTAACGGTGACAGGGCCGGCTTGGATCAGCGTTACCGGAATGGCTTTGCCGTCTTCAGCCAAGAGCTGGGTCATACCAAGTTTGGTACCGAGAAGTGTTTTCACTTTTCCTCACTCCCACTTAAATACTCCTGATGACGTGCGGTTTCTGGATTCTGGGAGAATGTTAAATGTAAACATCCGCTCATAACCAGACCTGCTCATTCATCAAGGAGAGCAGTTGATATTACGCGTAATAGAAATTACCTGTAAATTGTAGCACAATTAAGCCTAAAAAGTCAACCCATGACCACATGTTCTGTTTTATCTACAGTTCCGCATATGCTATAATCATATTCGAAAAGAAATTTTATTAATTAGGGGGCAATCATGAACGATTCTCAAATCGAAAATACTAACGAAGAACTGAATAATTTACGCACTATCAGAGACGAGGCTATTAATGCACTAGCGCCAAATATAGATAGAATGGAAGGCGTTGATGGAGAAAGAAAAATTCGTATATACATGTCAGCTGCAAGAATAACCAACAGCAGTAAGATGTTCCGCTTAGCTTACGAGGCGGCTAAAAACATCCCAGACGCAGCTACACGAGCCGAGGCGCTAATTGATATTATTCAAGACTCTGGATACGCTATTAGCAAGTTGGGTGGCGGTCGCCCATTCTAGAAGTTTAAGAGCAAACAACTTCAAGCAAATAATATCGTCCTAATTGGGCGGTATTATTTTATAACGAATCCATAGCGATTAAATCATCACGCCAACCGGCGTAAACGAGGTCAGAATTGCCATGAAAATTATCGTAACATACCAAATTTTCCGATTGAATTGGTATTTCTCAATCTTTAAGACTAATAGCAATGCAATAAATAACCCGACAGGAATAGCCTGAACAGCCAAACCGCCAGCTTCAATTGGATTTTTTAGACGAAGCCACAGCGCACTTAATATCACAAAAACCACCAATTTCAAGAAAAATGAGCCGTCATTGTCATAAATGCGTTCGCGCCCTTTGCGACTAAACAGCTCGCTAGACTTCGAGCGATTGCGAGCATAAGTACGAGTTTTTTGTTTTGTCATAAGCTAAATGAAATTATAGCATAAAAATCCGCCCCATTCAAGAGGCGGAAATTTTATATATCGTTAAATTACATACGAATTTCAGCATCAACGCCAGCTGGCAAATTCAAGTTCTGCAAGCTATCAATCGTCTTTGGCGTAGCGTTTGTAATGTCAATCAGGCGCTTGTGAACGCGGCGCTCGTAAGATTCACCACCAGTTTTGTAAACGTGTGGACTCTTTACGACGGTGTAAGTGCTGCGTCGAGTTGGCAAAGGCACTGGACCAGCCACGTTAGCACCTGTGCGAATTGCGGTGTCGATAATTTGTTTTGCTGATTGGTCAATGACTTTGTGGTCATAAGCCTTCAGACGAATACGGATTTTAATTCCTGTATCTTGAGCCATAGCTCCTCCTCTTATGTGCAATCTCGTAACCTCTAATTGCCCTATTTACGGTCAATCGAGTTCTCGAGATAAATTATTATTAACTATGCGATTATATCAGCAATTTTTGGCTTTATCAAGATGAGAAATCATTTCCGCAATAATTCCAGCGGATTTATTCAGCGATTCTTTCTCTCGTTCGGTAAGCGGATAGCCTGCCAAAATCTTCACGCCGTCGCTATTAACTATTGACGGCAATCCAAGCACAACATTATTCAGTCCATATTCACCCTCAGCCAACGAGCAAACGGGATAAACCGTATGTGTCGATTTTCGGAGTGCCGAAACAATTTTAGACACGACAAACCCAATCGCAAAATACGTCGATTTCTTTGTTTCAATCACCCGATACGCTCGGTCGCGAACCTCCTGCTCAATTCCATCAATCATTTCCTCTGTAAATCCAGGATATTCCTTAATTGGCACTTCACCAATTTGCGCCGTCTCAATTGTCGAAAACGACGAATCGCCATGCTCACCCAAAATATAAGCGTCAACCGCTTTACTATCGACATTGAACGCATCCGCCAAGTACGACTTCATTCGCGAAGTATCAAGCGTCGTACCCGTCCCAAACACGCGATTTTTCGGTAAACCAGATTCCTTAAGCGCCACGTAAGTCAAAACATCAACCGGATTACTGACGATCACCAAATACGGCTTCGCGCCATTCGCCATAATATTTTTCACAATATCACGCATAATTTTTGCATTAACGTCAATCAGCTCCAACCGAGTCTGTCCAGGAAGTTGCGGCGCACCCGCGGTAATCACAACGATGTCATCGTCATTGATATCAGAATAATTTCCCGTATGAACCACGACATTTCTGTCAATTCCCATCGCGTCATTGATGTCAGCCGCCTGACCCCAAGCCAAATCCTCATTACGGTCAATCAACACAATTTCTTCAATAACACTACGCAACGCGCACGCATAAGCCGCCGTCGCACCGACCATTCCGCCTCCGCCAATAATTAGCAATTTCTGTTTATTCACCAAAATCTCCTTTTTCTGTTTTATATTAGATGTCTTTATTCTGCCATAAACATTACCGCTTTGTCAATTAACTTTACTTTACGGCAAAAAATATGTATAATATTGGCAATTTATTAACTTTTACATATTATCAACGGGAGGATATATGGAAAAAAGAATGTTTGCAGAAAAAGCGCCACACGACAAAATAAAGCGAGCAATTGCAGTGTTAGCTTTACTGCCGTCATGCTTCTTAGCCGGGTGCGCAGGCGAGAAAGGAGTTGATGCTGGAAGCTCAAGTTCAGCCCCATACGGCAGCTCTGAGACTACTACATCTCAGCCAGAAAATGACAGTAATAAAAATTTGTCGGAGGAAAAGAAGGAAAGAGATGGTGTCATAGATTTAAGCAAGAATTCGATTTACTATTCAGAGAATGGCGTTCGAGAAGGGTTTACGGCCTTTTGCGGATATAGCCAATATAACGTCCCCGGGATGTACGATTGCTCTGTTTATTTTTGCGATGGCAATGACTTAGTTAGATTTGGATTTAACAATATTGACTTCATTGAAGCAACTCAAGGAGGAAAAAGAGAACCTAGTGTTTCAAACCTCCTAGACAAGACAGATGAGCTATACACACAATATAGCTACCCCTCAACTGAAATTACAAAGGATCTAGACAAATGTAGAGAAAAAAGTGATAGTGTAGGACAATTCACTAAACCCGTGTCTCATTTTATCGATGAAAATGAGCAGTATATATGCCTTCCTCAATTTATGACCACAAGAGACGGCAGGAAAATGGGTATGAAGGTTACAAAGACTACATCCGTCAACGAGGAAGATAATAACGGCCCGCGCTATCCTCTATATGAGCTTGATCTTTCTGAAAAATGTTTTGACACAAGATTCCTTGATTAGATATATAGTACAGTGGCAATCAAAAAATCCCCCGAAAGTTCGGGGGATTTAATTAGGCTTGTGTTATCAAGATTATTTGTTAATCTTTGTAACAACACCAGCACCAACTGTACGGCCACCTTCGCGGATAGCAAAGTTCAAACCTTGCTCCATAGCGATTGGCGCAAGCAACTTAACCTTGAAGGTTACAGTGTCGCCTGGCATAACCATTTCTTTGTCAGCTGGCAATTCAACTTCACCAGTAACGTCAGTTGTGCGGAAGTAGAATTGTGGCTTGTAGCCCTTTGAGAATGGAGTGTGGCGACCGCCTTCTTCCTTCTTCAATATGTAAACTTCAGCTTCAAACTCAGTATGTGGAGTAATTGTGCCTGGCTTTGCCAAAACTTGACCGCGCTCAATGTCGCTGCGCTCAATACCACGTAGCAAGACACCTGCGTTGTCACCTGCTTGACCTTGGTCAAGAGATTTCTTGAAGGCCTCAATACCAGTTACAACTGACTTCTGAGTTGGCTTCAAACCAACGATTTCAACTTCGTCGTTCAATTTAACAACACCCTGCTCGATACGACCAGTTGCTACTGTACCACGACCCTTAATTGAGAAGACGTCCTCAATTGGCATAATGAACGGTTTGTCCATGTCGCGTGCTGGCTCTGGAATGTAGCTGTCCATTGCGTCAACCAATTCCATAATAGCGTCTTCGTATTTCTCGTCACCTTCAAGAGCCTTAAGAGCAGAACCCTTGATGATTGGAGCGTCTTTGTCGAAGCCGTTCTTTTCAAGAAGTTCGCGAACTTCTTCTTCGATCAGCTCAACCATTTCTTCGTCAGCCATGTCCATCTTGTTCAAGAAGACAACGATCTTTGGCACACCAACCTGCTTTGCAAGCAAAACGTGCTCACGAGTCTGAGGCATTGGGCCGTCAGTTGCAGCGATAACCAATACCGCACCGTCAACCTGAGCAGCACCGGTGATCATGTTCTTGACGTAGTCAGCGTGTCCTGGCATGTCAACGTGTGCATAGTGACGATTCTTTGATTCATACTCTTGGTGTGAAGACGCGATAGTAATACCACGTTGCTTCTCTTCTGGTGCGTTGTCGATCTGGTCGTACGCAACAGGTTTATTAACTGCGCTTGGTAGGCGCTTTGCCAACACTGCAGTAATCGCAGCAGTCAGCGTAGTCTTACCGTGGTCAACGTGGCCCATTGTACCAACGTTAACGTGCGGTTTGCTTCGGTCAAATGCATCTGCCATTTGTAGAAGTTCTCCTTAATTTAATTATTATTTTTCACGCGGGTACAGTCCATAAAAAAGACCTCACGGCGTATGAGTTTAATTATAACGATTTTCCAATCAGTTGTAAATAGCCTATTTCTTACTATAATACTTCGCCAGGAACGAATCGCGGAACTCGTAAAAAGTCCCATCCTCCAAGCTGACACGAATATCATCAACCAACTTAACGATAAATCGCTCATTGTGGATTGACAGCAATGTCCCCGCTAACGACTCGCGAGCGTGCAAAAGATGACAGAGATAAGCCGCCGTGTAATTCTTGCAAGTATAGCAATCGCAATTATCCATAATCGGTGCAAACATCTCACGGTATTTTCGACCGCGCACATTGACCCGACCAAACGGCGTATACGCGGCGCCATTCCTAGCCACTCGCGTCGGACTCACACAGTCAAAAGTGTCAATTCCCTGCTCAATCGCCGCAAAAATATCATCAGGCTCGGAAATTCCCAGTAAATGACGTGGTTTATTTTCAGGCAGAATTTGATTGACCCACTGAATAGTTTGCGCCATAGTTTCCTTTTCCAGCGCGCCACCGATTCCATAGCCATCAAAATCCATCGCGCCCAAAAACTCGGCAGTTTGCTTTCGCAAATCCTCGTAATTCGCGCCTTGCAAAACGCCGAATAAAGCTTGATATGGCTTATCTGGACGAGCCGTCCTTAGGCGCTTGACTTCCGCCAAACTTCGCTCCGCCCAGGCATGCGTCCTGGCCAGCGCCTCAACTTGATATTCATACGGATCAATCAAAGACGTCAATTCATCAAACGCAAAAGTAATGTCAGCGCCAATTCCAGCCTGAATTTGCATGGACAATTCTGGCGTGAATTTATGATAAGAGCCGTCCAGATGCGACTTAAACATTACGCCGTTTTCGTTCACCCAAGCATGCCTTGACGACTTTTTAGCAATTGCAATTTCTTCGTCAACATCAGTACTCATAGCTAAAACTTTCTTAAAACCAGAACCTAAACTTAGCACCTGAAAACCGCCGCTATCCGTAAACGTCGGACCATCCCAGTGCATAAATTTACCAAGATATCCAGCCTTTTCAATCAACTCATGCCCCGGCTGCAGATATAAATGATAAGCGTTCGCCAACACCGCCTGCGCGCCAACATCCTTCACCATCTCAGGAATCATCGCTTTAACATTAGCCTTAGTTCCAACAACAATAAACGCCGGCGTTTTAATATCACCGTGTGGCGTGTGAATAATTCCCGTTCGCGCCAACGTGTCGTTAAATCGTGAAGTTATTTCAAAAGAAAAAGGTTTTTCCTGCATAATCTGTTTGATTATATCACGAAATAGTCGACGGATCGTTTCGCGACAAGCTAATCACATCACTACATCGTACCAAGTAATATTTATTCTCTTCCGTGTTATTAACTATTAGCACAGGCTCGCCACGACTAAGCGGCAATTCCGACAGGCTTAATATTCGACCGTCAATATCCGGCCTATCGTTAATTTCTGGATTCCAGATCGCCAAATTATCCGCCCGCAGCGCAAATTCTTCAACATATTCACGGCTATTCACTTCTTCTAGCGGAACATCATTCCACGAAACCGCATTCAGCAAATCGCCAGGTAAACACCGGCACGCCGAAACTACACATTCGCCCTTAAACTCCCGCACTCTGCTAATATCCTGGATTACATTACGAGCGGCGCATTCATACTGACTCAATACATCAAGCTGCTCATTAAGAGGCAATTTATAGAAACACTTATCATTAACTACTTCACTTGCAAAATTTGCAATTTTATGAAGTTCATTTACCGCCATTTTAAGCTCTTCAGCTTCACTATCAAATCCTTCCAAGCGAATAATCTTATCTCTGTCGGGCATCACGTAAATCTTCTTCGGAAAGCCTCCAGATTCATCA
This sequence comes from Candidatus Nanosynbacter sp. TM7-053, assembly GCF_022828375.1. GTDB lineage: Bacteria > Patescibacteriota > Saccharimonadia > Saccharimonadales > Saccharimonadaceae > Nanosynbacter. The sequence goes on along the minus strand of NZ_JAJQJX010000001.1, from coordinate 48,906 downwards.
TCTATCGTCACTTCAAGCGCCGCGTAAAATTTATCATGATAGCCAACAAAACACACCCCATCAATACACGCCCCAGAAATATCCATAAATTCATACTGTAATTCATTATTTTTCGTAGCGTCAGGAGCCAACGCAAAACCGGTAAAACCAACGGTGCTAATGTCATAAAGTCTTGTCGCAGAAAACTCAGACAACTGGTCATTTAATGTTTGGGTATATTCTCTTGACACTTCGTCAAACTCCGACTTGTCAACATAAGAAAGATCCGTCGCCAGCTGCCAAGCAGTCTCCTGAAAATCATCATTAAAAACCGTTTCAAATAAATCAATAGAGGCTCCAATCTCCTCTTTATCAATTGGCGCCATATCAAGCACATCTTTCATATCTACACAAAAAGTCGTAAATCGATTTTTAATATCAAACATTTCCAATACAGGACGATCATCACGCCACGTAAAACTCGGTAGCCATCCAGATAAAACCGCAGAATTAGCGTCTTCTACATTATTTTCTCTGCCGTCAATTTTAACCTTATAAGCCTGGCATTTCACTTGAATTCCGTCATCATACGGAATCTCATTCAAAACGTCATTTATCTCATCTATCAAAAGCTGCCTCGACTCCACATCTTGAATGTCGCCAATACCAGCAGCTTCTTCAATTTTGTCAGCATAGTGGCGCAATTTACGCACACATCGAGGAATACTGCTATCATCTGGCAATAACTCTATTGACACAATCGCCTGCTTGTCAAGCGGGAAATAATAGTCATTCTGCGAAGTTCGCACACACAAAGCAGCCATTTCTTTGGTGTAAATCGCAAACGGCGCTGGAATCTCAGAGTCAATTTCCATAGGAGATATCAAATCCGCCACGCCCTCAACTGACTGCAGACGATACGAATCATCCTCTTCGGATTGACTATATCCAACAACTCTAACCCTCTCGCCCTCAATATCGCCAGCGTGCGCAGCTTGTTCTATCTCGGCGATTGCAATCTCGTCGTTTTCTTCACCAAGCAATAAATTCGCGCCAGCAATTCGCCTCCAGTCCTCATCGGAGAACAGTTCAGGAGAATTAGACTCCGTATTAGGCTTTGAACGCTCCATATTGCTATATATTATACAACTTTAATCGATATTTACAAGCATAGCCCCTTCCGTATGCTGTATACTAGAAACATGAGCAATAAAACCCTCGTTGATTTGGACCAGTGGCTAGCCCCGCACAAATCCACAATTCAGGCGCGTGAGAAGTATATTTCCTCGAAACTGAAAAAGGTTTTAAGCGGCAAGACTCCAGCCGAATTCGCGATGGGTTTTTTGCATTTCGGACTTCATAAAACGGATACGGACTGGACGTTTAGAGAATGGGCGCCGAACGCCACTCGGATATTCTTGGTTGGCGATTTTTCAGATTGGAAAGAGAGCGAAGAATTCGCCTTAAATCGCGATAAAAATGGCGAATGGAGCATAAATATTCCTGAAAAATCGCTTCGTCACGGACAAAAATATAAATTGCGCATCTATTGGTCTGGCGGCGACGGCTGGCGACTGCCTTCATATGCAAATTACGTCGTTCAGGACGAAAATTCTGTCGATTTTTCCGCAGTTGTGTGGTCGCCAAAAACTCCTTACAATTGGCAAAACAACACTCCGCCCAAGCCAAAAGTTCCCCTAATTTACGAAGCGCATATTGGTATGAGTAGCCAGGAAGAAAAAGTTGCCAGTTTCAGTGAATTTACCACAGAGGTTTTGCCGCGAATTAAAGAATCTGGCTATAACACCATTCAGCTTATGGCAATCGCCGAGCATCCATATTACGGCAGTTTCGGTTATCACGTCAGCAACTTTTTCGCGGTTTCGTCAAGATTTGGCACGCCCGACGATTTTAAGAAATTGGTCGACGTGGCGCATGGAATAGGACTGCGCGTCATCATTGACCTTGTTCACGCTCACGCCGCCAAAAACGAAGTCGAAGGTCTGGGCAATTTCGCTGGCGATCCGACACAATATTTCAAGCCAACAAATCATCCAGAATGGGATTCGCGATTATTCGATTACGGCAAGCCAGAAGTTTTGCATTTTTTGGCAAGTAATTGTCGCTGGTGGCTGGACGAATATCACATTGACGGATTTAGGTTTGATGGCGTAACTAGTATGATTTACCACGACCACGGACTCGGAAAAAGTTTCACTAGCTATGACGATTATTTCCGCGATAATGTCGACAAAGACGCACTTGCTTATTTACGGCTGGCAAATGAAGTAATTCACGCCATTCGCCCCGACGCCACGACAATTGCAGAGGAAATGAGCGGTTTTCCTGGACTTGGCGCATCGATAAAGGACGGCGGGCTGGGATTTGATTATCGATTACAGATGGGCGCGCCAGATTTATGGATAAAAACTCTGAAAGAGAAAAATGATGAAGATTGGGATTTGGGGCAATTAGCTTACACTTTGAGCTCGCATCGCCCAGAGGAAAAAGTCATCAATTACGCCGAAAGTCACGATCAAGCGCTTGTCGGTGATAAAACGCTGATTTTCCGATTGATTGATAAAAATATGTATTGGCATATGGATAAAATTGATCCAGACCTTAAGACTGAACGCGGAATAGCCCTGCATAAACTAATTCGTCTGATGACCGCTGGGCTGCACGGCGGCGGTTATTTGAATTTTATGGGCAATGAATTCGGGCATCCGGAATGGATTGATTTTCCGCGTGAAGGCAATAATTGGTCATTTAAGCATGCTCGTCGGCAATGGAATTTGCGCGACAACGGCTTCTTAAAATATCAATGGCTGGGAGATTTTGACGCAGCGCTGATGAAGATTATTAGGCAAATTGATAATCCTAATGTTCACCATTTGACGGTTCGCCAATCTGATCACACGGCAAGTTTTATGCACGGCGACTTTTTATTTGTTATCAATTTTTCGCCCGACAAATCCCACTCAGATTACGCAGTACCCGCAGAAGCTGGCTCTTATAAGTTGACGTTAAGTAGCGACGACAAGAACTTCGGCGGACAGGAGCGAATAGACCATAATTCCCGATTTTTTACTTCCCCAGCTGATAATAGCCACAATCTTAAAGTTTACTTGCCAGCCAGAACGGGCATTATTTTACAGAAAGTTGACTAAACTCCTCCCAATGTTGACTTTTTTGCACAAGTGTGGTATAAATGATGTAAGCTTCTGTTAAACTCCATTTTAGCAGAAGTAGTACCAGCAACAACGAAAGGTTGGTCACCGAAATGGAAACCAACAGACTGTTTGAAGTCAAGTCGTGCGGAATTGCGGCTCGCATCATCGCCTACGCGTTGCTCTTCGTTCCGATCGGATACCTTGCGGTATCCGTGAGCTTCATCGCGATCGCGGTCGGGCAATTTGACTATCACTTCATCGTGATGAGTCAGAGCGAAGTTCGAATCCCCTTCTGGATTCTGTCGCTATTATCCGCCACGTTTTGTGTGTATGCGGCCAAGGTGACTTGGGCCTTTTTCACCGAATTCAGGGACCTGAAGACAAATTATGTCTTCAGGCGCGCACTGAAAAAGGAAATGAAGTTGGGCAAGACGCCCGACTTCGACGACTACTTGGGGTCTTTGGGCGAAGAGCCCAAACCCCGAAAGAACATCCTCCAGTGCGTTGGAGACCTTCTTCCTTGGTGAAAAAGCTGGGCTAACGCCCGTCAAGAAATGAAGTAGTTCGCCTGAGGCTTAGGCCTAGGCTTGAGCTCTCTTGGCGGGCTATTTCTATTGGCATAAAATTTGTTACACTAGATATTGTGAAGAAAAAAGTACCAAAATTCATTGAGCAATCATTAGCCCGAGTCGCTAACCTTTACAGCTTTGAGCCAGAGCATCATCTGGAGAAAATTGATGAAAGTTTGACGCCGAATATGCGAGCTTTGCGCCTGGCTATGACGATTGCCGAGCAACTTCTGAGCATGGGCGTGGTGGCGCGCGATGTGGTTCGTATGGCGCAAGGAATTACGCGGACGTATTGCCGCAGACCCGTTCACGTGGACGTGAGTTACACTTTGGTGACAATTTCTCAAGACCGCGGAGTTAGCCACGAACCTTTGACGATGGCGCGAGTTATCGTTCCTGACGACCCTAATTATCAATTAATCCAAGCATTGCAATTATTAGCCCTCGACATTCGTCGCAAACAGCTTTCCCTGGAAGAAGCCGAGGAACGATTGCAACAAATACTCAAAAAACCCACCGAACATTCCCGGCTAGTCGTTTACGCGGCGGGCGGATTAGTGAGCGCGGGTTCCGTTATTCTGTACGGTGGCAGTTTGCTCATGGCATCGATAGCGTTTCTGCTCGGATTCCTAGCGACTGGACTGCTAAGGTGGCTGGGGCGTATTGGCGCGCCGTTGTTTTATTCGCAAGCCCTCGTGGCGATTTTCGTAACATTGGTGGCGGCGGGCGCAGCTTGGTGTAGTAATTATCTGGGATTGAGCGTTAACGCAACATTATTGGTTATCAGTGGAATTGTCTTATTAGTCGCGGGACTGATGTTTGTTGGCGCATTTCAGGACGCAATCGATGAATATTACATGACTGCCAACGCCAGATTACTAAAAGTCGTAATGGCGACGGGCGGCGTAATTGCCGGCGTGATGGTCGGATTATACATTGCGACAAAATTTGGCATAACATTCCCAGCAACACCAGATCGATTGACATTGGCGGACGGACACACGCAATATTTGGGCGCTGGAATTATCGCGGCGGCGTTCGTTCTGAGAAATCATTCTCGATTTTTAGGAATGGTTATCTCTGGATTAATCGCAATTTTCGGCTGGTGGATTTCAAGATTAGCCATGAGTTTTGGCTTTGATATCGTAACAGCGAGTGGCATCGCAGCGGCGGCAATTGGGCTGGTCGCAGTTATGACTTCCAGATTATGGAAATTCCCTTCCCTGGCGATCATCGCAGCGGGAATTGTGCCGCTAGTCCCAGGCTTGTCGCTTTACAATGGATTGATGGGCGTAGTCTTATATCCACCGAACAGTGTCAACTTCTTGCCAGCCCTGGCTATCTTAGCGCGAGCAATCCTCATCGGCGTAGCAGTGGCGATTGGTGCGTCATTCGGCAACATCGTAGGCCGCCCAATTCGCCGACAATTCATTAATTTATTCCGTCGCAACACACAGATATCATGAAAAATAGCCCAAAATTCATTGGATTGTCAGACTCGCGATTATTTCATATGCGCGGAGTGGCGTACAAATCTTACAATCTGGCTCGCGAAGTCTTCAATATGGAAGAAGACACGGCGCGCGGCTTATTTTTAATGGGACTGGTGCACGACTTTGCCTACGCTTTTGTTGAAAATCAGACAGATCATGAACATGAAGGCGGCAGGATATTGGAATTATCCGGCTTTGATTGGGCTGAGGCTGTATTTGATCACGGAAACCCAGACATAGAAAACTGGACGGATGAGCTACTAATCTTGAATATAGCAGATATGACGACAAGTCCAGATGGCAAGCCGATAACTACAAACCAACGACTGGAAGATATTGAAAACAGATATGGCACAGATAGCATTCAGGCGACAAAAGCGCGGAAATTAGCCAAACGAATCAAAGAAGAACTCGCCAAACGAAACCTAACAATTCCAAACTTATAGACCCGAAAGTTATCCAAACAAAAATCCCCGGATTCGCTCCGAGGATTTTTTATGAAGTAGAGATTATTTATTACGCTTTTCGATAATCTCTTGCGCGACGTTTGGTGGAACTTCCTCGTATTGAGCCAATTCCATCGTTGAAGCGGCGCGACCCTGAGACATTGAGCGAATGTCCGATGTGTAGCCGAACATATTTGCTAATGGCACAAACGCCTTAATCAACTTAGCGCCACCCATCAAGTCTTCCATAGCGTCGATACGTCCGCGACGTGAGTTAAGGTCGCCGATGATGTCACCCATGAAGTCTTCTGGTGTAGTAACTTCAACCTTCATAACTGGCTCAAGCAAGATTGGGTTAGCTTGCTTAATACCTTCACGAGCAGCTATCGAACCTGCCAATGAGAACGCCAATTCTGAGGAGTCGACATCGTGGTATGAACCATCGTAAAGTGTAGCCTTAACGTCAACAACTGGATAGCCAGCAATAACACCGCCTTCCAATGTTTCGCGAATACCCTTCATTACGGCTGGGCGATATTCCTGAGGAACCACACCACCCTTAATTTCATCAACGAATTCAAAGCCCTTACCAGTCTCATTCGGCTCAAATCGAACCCAAACGTCACCATATTGACCGCGACCACCAGACTGCTTGGCATGCTTACCTTGAACTTCAGAACGACCCTTGATGCTTTCGCGGAAGGCAACCTGAGGCTCACCAATGTTGGCTTCAACCTTAAATTCACGCTTCATACGATCAATAAGAATATCCAGGTGCAATTCGCCCATTCCTGACATAATTGTCTGACCTGTTTCTTCGTCTGTGTGAATTCGGAAAGTTGGGTCTTCTTCAGCCAAGCGCTGCAACGCCAACGCCATTTTTTCCTGGTCAGCCTTTGATTTTGGCTCAACCGCGATTGATACAGGTGGCTCTGGGAATTCAATTGACTCAAGAGCAATTGGATGAGCTACGTCAGACAACGTGTTACCAGTTGCAGTAGATTTCAGACCAACCACAGCGGCGATGTCACCAGCTTCAACCTTGCTAATTTCTTCACGCTTGTCAGCAAACATACGAACAATTCGTCCAATTCGCTCTTTTTCACCAGTTGTCGTGTTAAGTACGTAGCTTCCTGAGTTCAGAACACCAGAATAGACACGAACGAAGATCAATTTACCAACAAATGGGTCGGCAGCAATCTTAAACGCCAAAGCAGACAAAGGCTCTTTATCTGATGGCTTGCGGCTAACTTCGTCGCCAGTCTTTGGATTTTTACCCCAAATTTCATCAACGTCTAGAGGGCTTGGCAAGAAGTCAACCATCAAGTCAAGCAACTTCTCAACGATCACGCCGCGACCGTCACCACCAGTAACTAGGTAAAAGTCACCAGCCAAAACGCGCTTGCGTAGAGCCATTTTTAGCTCATCAACGGTAATAGCGTCCTCGCCCTGCTCCAAGAACTTCATAGTAAGTTCGTCGTCAGCTTCAACAGCGTTTTCAACCAACAGAGAACGTGCGTTCTTAGCTTTTTCAAGCATATCAGCTGGAATATCACCAACCTTCAACTCGTGGTCTGTGTAGTCGTCGTAGGTGTAAGCCTTCATGTCAATCAAGTCGACAACACCGTGGATAGTCTTTTCAAAACCAATTGGCAAGTGAACTGGGAAAGCCTGCTTACTCAAGCGGTTGTGAATTGACTCTAGAGACTTATAGAAGTCACCACCAGTCTGGTTGATCTTGTTAACGAAACAAATACGTGGTACGCCGTACTTATTAGCCTGGCGCCAAACAGTTTCAGACTGAGCCTCAACGCCCATCTTACCGTCAAAGACTGTAACCGCACCGTCAAGCACGCGCAAACTACGCTCAACCTCAGCGGTAAAGTCAATATGCCCTGGGGTGTCGATAATGTTAATCTTGTGATCTTTCCAGAAACAAGTCACAGCAGCTGACGTAATAGTAATACCACGTTCTTTCTCCTGTGCCATCCAGTCGGTAGTAGCACCGTCACCTTCACCACGAACCACACCAATCTTATGTGTCAAGCCAGTGCGGTACAAAATACCCTCAGTTGTCGTCGTTTTACCGGCGTCAATATGGGCAATAATACCAATATTTCTAAAATTCTTTAGCGGAACATGCGTCTCTGCCATAAATTTTCCTTTATATTACGTTAATTTGCCGAGATTTTTGGTCAATTTTTTGGCACCAAAAAACTACTCTTGCGTTTTATTATATCAGTTATCTATGTTTTTGACTAGCTCTGAGCCGGAGGATTTTTAGACTCGTTGTCGCTCTGATCTGGCACTGCAGGCGGATAGTTAGCTGGAGGCTGTTGCATAGGCGGCTGCGCGTACGCTGGTGGATATTGACCAGGCTGCTGCGGATAGTAATTTTGTTGCGGATATTGTTGTTGCGGCGGAATTGGTTGTTGATATGGCTGCTGTGGATATTGAGGCTGCTGCGGGAATTGTCCAGCGACAGGATATGGATAAGCATTCATCTTACGTCGATTACTGACAGAAACTGCAATTGCGATAATTGACACTGTCAAGAATAATGCCCCCGTTGAGAGAATCACCACAACCACGATTATAACCGTGGTGTTATTTTCTGATTCGCTCGCTCCAGCTTCTGCGCTAGATACCTCGTTTTCCGTAGAGTCGTCTGGAGTATTGGATGAAACTTCGATCATCTTCGCCACCAAATAATTGTCGGGGTATTTTTTATCCAATTGCTCAAATTTAGCTTTTGCCTGAGAATATTTACCTTGAGAAAAACTCTCCAAGCCATCTTTCCAGAGCTTAGTCAATTCGCCGTTCGCCGATAACGCAACATTATTTTTCTTCGCCATAGTTTTCAGATCAGCGATATCACGGAATATTCCCTCTCCAAAGCAAGAATTGTTGTGCTCGCTCCTATCCGCACAGGATGAACCGCCGTAAGTGTTCAGTCCAATCTGCTTGCCATCCTCATCGAACGCTGGACCACCACTGTTACCCGCCGCAATTTGCGCACTCATTGAAAACAGCTTATGACCACCCGCGTCACTGCCCGAACCAGAAACATCTCCCTGAGTAACGGTTGGCACAGTCTTACTCTTCTTCGTATTTACGCCGTCGTCGACAATCGCTGGATAACCAATCGCTGTCACCCGATCGCCTCTAGAAACCTTAGAGCTATCACCCAATTCCACCGCTGGAAATCGCCCTTCGACCTTCAGAATCGCCACGTCACTTTTGTCGCTATTCAGATCCATGCCATGACCCTTCAAATCAACTTCCGCGTCAATTTTCTTGGCTGAAATGTTAGTCTTCGTCTTTTTCCACTTAAGATTGCCCGAACCGTCATCTTCGCGCGCAATAGGTTCGCTTGAGGTCTGAATGACATAGTCATATCGATCGTTTTGCGAACGTATATTATCGGCAGGAACTTGGTTGATAAGACCGAGAATTGCCGCTTGCGCACTCTGATCGCCGCCATCAGCCTTATTTGCCAAATCACGAAGCGTCTCTCGAGTCACGTAGCCCGCATCTACCACAAACTTTATATATTTATTCATGTTCTCTTGAGTATTGATACCCATGATCATACTTTGGTTCGAAACTTCAGTCACATGTCCATTTGTAGCAATGTAGCCATCATCAGAAACAATCGATCCACTACCAATTCCGCCCGTACATAAGCCATTCAGCTGCATACTCGCACCATTCTGTGCCGTATAAATCATATCAGCACAACGATATGTTCCCACGCGGACAGTAGCAATTTGATTCCTTGCCACCACTTTAATAACGGAATCTTCGTCTAGTTCATCCAAAGTATTTGTAGTGTCTTTATCTTCTGAGAAATTTTCCGCCTTAGTTTCGGTCTTAGCTATCGTAGCGGAAGCCACTTGCGCCTCACTATTGCCATCAGCCCTAACCAAGTAGCTACTGTCTGGATTCTGGAAAGTTACCTTAGCAACCAGCGCCTCCAGCTGGTCAATATATGGCTGCGTGTACGAATTCTTGCTCAATGCAAAAATCGTCATCCAGTACGGTCTGCCGTTCTGAATTGTCAAATAAGTTATTTTTTCGCCAGTTTTCTGCCACTTGCCGTCAATAGTGCTTCCGTAATCAACGATCATCTTCTTAAACTTACGTCCAGAAATCGTCGCATCGCTGGTGTGATATTTTAAGTTCGGATTATCCTTTTTCTGCTTGTTGATATCGCCCTGAAGCATTAAGTCCAAATCTGAATATTTCTTCGTGTCCTTGTATTCCTCGGGCATCGTTGAGCGATCAAAATAAGCTTTTTTGCGCGAAGTTACGATTGAGAAGTCCGGCATAATCTTCCTAAATGAAAACTTCTCTTCTTCCTCCTTCGGCTTTTCTGAACCTTTTCTGAAATACAATCGCAAAATCGCATAAGCACGACTCTCTTTCAGCTCGTCATCAGCATACGTGGTGGCGCTATACTGTTTCTCATTAGAGTCTTTATTTAAGACGTGACCTTCGCCAGTAAAAATACTCTTGTCGTATCGAATTGAATAGCCATATTTGGAAACGACTTTTTGCAAGTTCTTAGCATCTTCTTCGGCAAAAATCTTCTGGATCTTCTTTTTTGCGGTTTTACTAACTCCGGAAGAGCGGTTATTATTAACGACAATCAGCCCAACTATAACGGAGATCAAGAAAACCACACCCAGAACGATGGCTACAATTTTTAATTTCTTCATTGACTTCTGATTCATACTGCTCCAATCCTAACGATAATTTACAAATTGCAAAGGTGTGTCATAATCACTTTCTCGCAATAAACTAATAACTTTCTGCAGTTCATCCTTCGACGCAGAAGTAACACGAACGAGGTCGCCCTGAATTTGCGGCTTAGCTTTCGGCGCATTAGCACGAATATCAGCGGCAATTTGCTTCGCCGTCGGCTGATCGAGGCCTTGCTTGAACGGAATCTCCCAAGTCGTTTTCAGGTTCGAAACAACTTTCTCTTTTGATAAATCCAGAACTTTACTTGATTGACCGCGCCCCGCCAATTTCTTGCGCACAATGTCCAACACAGCGTCAACTTGCCAATCATTGTCGCCGGTAATTTTCAGACCCTTTTTATCATCCAGCCAATCAATTGCCGCGCTCGTCCCCTTAAAATCATAACGCCCTTGAATTTCTTTTTCAGCCTGCATGAAAACATTATTCATCTCAGCCTTGTCAATTTCTGACACAATATCAAACGAAAAACTCGCCATCTTCCCTCCTAATTTTTTCTATTATACCAAAAAATCGCCCCGTTTAGAGCGATTTTCTGATTTTGCTTTCAGGCAATGATTAGCCGCGAGCAAAGTGCGCAAAGGCGCGGTTAGCTTCAGCCATCTTGTGGGTGTCTTCCTTCTTCTTGAAGGCAGCACCAGCTTCATTGTAAGCGTCAACAATTTCCAACGCCAATCGCTGTGAATATGGCATTCCGTTGCGAGCGCGAGCTGCTTGGACTAGCCAGCTAAACGCATAGTGCAATTGTCGATGTCCCTGAACTGGGAATGGAATCTGATAGTTAGCACCACCAACGCGGCGAGATTTAACCTCAAAGCTTGGGCTAACGTTCTTCAATGCTTTTTCAAACACTGCCAATGGATCTTCAGAATCCAATTTCTTAGCAGCAGTTTCTAGGGCTGCGTAAACAGCACGCTCAGCCGCCAATTTCTTACCGTCTAGCATTGACTTGTTGATCAAGCGCTGAACTAGTACGCTTTGGTATCGGCGATCAGGCTTAAGTTCACGCTGCAATTTCTTGGTAACTTTACGAGGCATGATTATTTATCCCCTTTCTTTGTACCGTACTTAGAGCGACCCTTCTTACGGTTGTTAACACCCTGAAGGTCAAGCGCACCACGTACGATGTGATAGCGCACACCTGGAAGGTCAGGCACACGACCACCGCGGATCAAGACCACAGCGTGCTCCTGCAAGTTGTGACCTTCACCACCGATGTACGCCCAAACTTCATAGCCGTTGTTCAATTTAACACGAGCAACTTTACGCAAAGCTGAGTTTGGTTTCTTTGGCGTCTTAGTCGTCACACGCACACAAACACCACGCTTAAGAGGTGCATTCTGGTCATAATAACGCGTTTTTAGGGCGTTATGAATACGACCTAGTGCTGGCGACTTGGACTTTTTCTTAGCCGTTTGGCGCGGTTTGCGCACCAATTGGTTGATTGTTGGCATCCAATTTCTCCTTGGTTGATTTACTAATTATGGCAATTCGCCTTACGGTTTGGATTCAGCAACTCCTCTCCGTGTCTATACCTTTTCCGCCGAGATTGCGATCTGTACACATTCAAAACACCGCGCACTCCGAAAAGAGGAAACTCTGAGAGGAATTATAACACACTTGACGTCAAATATCTACCCAGAATATAAGGATTTTGTCTACAAAAATACAGAATAACTACGCAGCTTCAGACTCAGAATATCGCTCCGCCTCAGTCCACCATCCGATATTATCCTGCGACGCATGCACGCCGCCTTCAGACATCAGTCTAACAACTCGAAGTTCGCTCTCCGCCAATCGCAACGCTAAACGATCGTTAAATACGCTTGGACTGACTTTGCTTTCTGTGCCGTTTAAGACAGTTAAAACAGTATCTCCGTCAATTGCTGGGTTTTTTCTATTCTTAGCCTCGATAATCGTATTTCCGATATCATGACGATTAATAGCCCACGGATAATAAAACAGTCCAGCCGTTCGATGAATCGCAATCTTAGCCAACTCCTTTGCGCCATTAATTTTTCTTAAATAAGCAACCCATTCGGGATTATTTTCCAATATATCCGCGTACCCGTCACCGCCGTGCATCATAAAATTGGCAGCAAACTGTAAAAAATTATTCTCTTTATCAAGACCAGCCGTCTCCCATAAGTCCATCCGCTCCAGATGAACTTCTTCCGGTGCGGTATGCACCATAGCCGACACAACGTGAGCTCCAAGCGACGCCCCCAGAACGCGACTAACTGAATCAAAATCCAGACCAACATAATCCAATCCTTGAGCAATAGCGTCCCACTGTTTTATGGCGCCAGGCTTAAAATCCCCCGACAAAAGTGCTTGCTTAATATACCCAGGCATCTTCGGTAAACCAGGTTCAACACCTGGGTTATCTACATATATTACCACACCGCCCCCTATAGCTGCGGTGGCTTTTGCTCGCTCCTGAGACAATGGATTATGGAGCGTACCATCAGACCACTGAGGCAAGATTATCGTAGCTTTCCCATTAACATCTCCTTGACGAGCATCGGCTATATAAACGCCCAGACCGTTATCTGTTATTCGCTCGCAAGCAACATCGTCCCAAGCATTTGGCTTTGACACTTGACTCCAATCCTTTTCAGACATAGTCTTGGTTATAAATAATTCGCTCACAATCGAATCTCCATTTCTTAACAATCAAGCTGAACATTTCACCTTCATTTAGTGTACTCGTATTATACAACCTTTCTTGTAAATAATCAATAGAAAACCGCCCCGGAATTGAGGCGGTTCCTGTAGTTACGAAGCCTACTTATTAAGCAGCGACTTCTTCTTCGACGAATTCGTCCTCGCTCGGTGTTTCGAGTTCTTCGCCTCCTTCGACAGCGCCAGTTCCTACCGGAATCTTGCGGCCGATGATGACGTTTTCCTTCAAACCGTGCAAGTGGTCGGCTCGACCAGATACAGCAGCGTTAATCAAGACGCGAGTAGTGTCCTGGAAGGATGCAGCTGATAGCCATGAGTCGCTCCAGATTGACACCTTTGTGATACCGAGTAGCAATTGTGTGTAGCTAATCAATTTCTTACCTTCAGCAGCCAATTGCTTATTCGCATTGACCACAGCGGCCTTAGAAACGATGTCGCCAGTCACAAATTCGCTATCACCAGCATCTTCGATTTGCACGCGACTAAACATTTGGCGAACAATAATCTCCAAGTGCTTGTCAGCCACGTCCTGACCCTGAGCGGCGTAAATTCGCAGAACTTCGTTGATGATGTAGCGCTGAGTTGCCTCAACACCCTTAAGTCGCATCAAATCGTGCAAGTTCAATGATCCAGCTGTCAATCGATCACCAGCTTCAACGACATCGTTCGCCTTAACGACCAACTGCATATTGCCTGGGATTTCATAGCGAGTTGGCGAAGCAGCCTCTGCCGCGATCACCAAAGTATCCTCAGCCGACTCAATCACACCGTCAAATGGCGCGATCAAAGGACGAGTGTCGCTCTCGCCAGTCGCCAAGACATCGCCAGCCTTGACGCTTGAGCCAGCCTTAACTACAACAGTTCGACCCTCCAATGGCAATCGCTCAACCTTGCCAGATTCTGGTGTAATTTGAACGATGTACTTCTTGCCATCTTCCCAAACGTCGACCAAACCAGCAACTTCCGTAATGAATGCTTGACCCTTTGGTGTGCGCGCTTCAAACAATTCTTCAACACGAGGAAGACCTTGGGTAATGTCACCACCAGCAACACCAGAGTTGTGGAAGGTACGAAGCGTCAACTGAGTACCCGGCTCACCAACTGACTGAGCGGCGATAACACCGACTGGCTGGTGATTGCCAACCAATTTACCAGTCGACATATCAATACCGTAACTTCGCTGTGGAATACCGTTAAGGTTATTTGTTGATAATACGGACTGAATCTTAACGCTTTCAATGCTTTCGTCGTCATCAATTGAATCTGCGATTTCACGCGTGATCAATTCGTTCTTATTGACGTGACCTGGAATCGTTTCAGCAGCATAACGACCAGCCAAACGGTTCGAGAAGTCAATCATCGTCTCTTCAGTTTCTGATCGGTAAATTGCATAACCTTCATCGTCGCCATCAGTATCTTCAACGGTAAATACGTCTTGTGCAACGTCAACCAAACGACGAGTCAAGTAACCTGAGTCGGCAGTCTTAAGAGCCGTGTCAATAAGACCCTTACGTGCACCACGAGTTGCGATAAAGGCTTCAAGGCTAGACAAACCGCCGGTGTAAGAGCTGCGAATTGGAAGCTCAATCTCATGGTTGGTTGCGTCCATCTGAACACCAATCATCGCGCTCGCCAACTTCACGTTGGAGATATCACCACGAGCACCAGAGTTGACCATCATAGAAATACTGGTGTCCATATGCGCCAATTGGTCTTTCAAGAACGCCGTAATCTTATTGTCGACGTTTCGCCATGCGCTAACCGTCAAGTTATATCGCTCTTCCTCAGTAATCAAACCTTGGTCGAATTGCTCAGAAATCAAAGCCGCCTTAGCGTCACCTTCAGCCACAAACTGAGGGATTTCCTCAAAGTGAACATAGTCGGTCATACCAGTCGACACAGCCGCAACCGTAGCAAAGCGGAAAGCCTGACCCTTCATGCGGTCTGCAATCTTAGCGGTTTCTTCGGCGCCATACTTGTTAAAGATTTGCGCCAACACCTTCTTGAGCTGCTTCTTGGTCTGGACATTATTATCATATGGGAAATCTTCAGGCAGAATCTCATTGAAGAAGACGCGACCCAAAGTTGTTTCACGCATTTTACCTTTCGCAAAGATACGAATTGGGGTTTGCAAGTGAATTACGCCATTGTCGTAAGCCATTTCTGCTTCGTAAACAGAACTGTAAGTTTTAACCTTGTCGGTCTGAGCTTGCGGCTTGTCATAAGTCAAGTAATAGTTGCCAAGCACGATGTCCTGCGAGATGTGCAACACTGGCGCACCATCGGCAGGCTTCAACAAGTTGGCAGTTGCGCTCATCAATTCACGAGCTTCAGCCTGAGCCTCTTTTGATAGCGGCAAGTGAACAGCCATCTGGTCACCATCGAAGTCGGCGTTAAATCCGGCACAAACTAGCGGGTGCAACTGAATAGCTTTTCCCTCAACCAAAACTGGCTGGAAGGCTTGAATTGACAAACGGTGCAAGCTTGGTGCGCGGTTAAGTAACACGTACTTGCCTTCAATTGCTGAATCAAGCGCATCCCAAACTACTGCTTCACCAGCTTCGATTAGACGTGAAGCCGAACGAATATTGTGCGCAAATTCGTTCTTAATTAACCAGCTAATCACGAACGGCTTGAACAATTCCAGCGCCATTTGTTTTGGCAAACCACATTGGTTAATCTTCAATTTTGGACCAACCACGATAACCGAGCGACCAGAATAGTCAACGCGCTTACCAAGAAGGTTCTGGCGGAAGCGACCTTGCTTACCCTTTAGCATATCACTCAAGCTCTTCAAGCTGCGGCGACCACCAGTCGAGCTGACTGCGCGACCGCGAGATGCTGAATTGTCAATCAAAGCGTCAACAGCTTCCTGAAGCATGCGCTTTTCATTGCGCTGAATAACTTCTGGCGCGTTAAGCTCAATCAACTTCTTCAAGCGGTTGTTTCGGTTGATAATTCGGCGGTACAAATCGTTCAAGTCAGATGTCGCAAATCGGCCACCAGACAGCGCCACCATTGGACGAAGATCCGGAGGAATAACTGGCAGAACGGTCATGCATAGGCTTGACGGCTTAATGCCAGCAGATTCCATACTTTCGAGCATCTTCAAGCGCTTTAGCAACTTCTTCTGCCGCTGACCTTTTGCAGTTTCAGCTTCCTCTGTCAATTCAGCAATAAGCTTTGGCAACTCAATCTTGTCCAAAAGTTCCTTGACCGCGCTAGCACCCATGCCAACTTCGATCAATTCGTCATATTCTTCTGGCAAGTTGCGATATTCGCTCTCTGAGATCAAAGCGCCGAAATTCAAGCTCTCCAATTGAGACTTCTTACCAACGTAAGATTCTTCCAATTCCTCGACTTCACGGCTCTGCTCTTTAGCTAGTTGCTTAACGTCAGCGCCATCTTCTTCAGCCATTTTTTCGTAACGGATTTTGATAGCCTTACGAGCCAAATCAGTTTCCGCTTCCAAATCTGCCAAATATTGATCACGAGTTGCTTCGTCAACGTTCAGGATAACGTAAGTTGCAAAGTAGACGATTTTCTCAATATTGCGAACCGTCATGCCGAGCAACTGGCTCATTGCGCTTGGAGTGCCGCGCATAAACCAAATATGCGCTACAGGCACTGCCAATTGAATGTGGCCCATTCGCTCACGACGAACGATTGACTTAGTGACCAATTCACCATTCTTATCGACAGCAGCTTCGCGTGATCGAACACCCTTAAGCTTTGAGTCGTGTGGATTAATATCCTTAACTGGACCAAAGATTCGCTCACAGAACAATCCGTCGCGTTCTGGCTTTTGTGTGCGATAGTTAATTGTTTCTGGCTTCAAAACTTCGCCGTAGCTCCATTTCAGAATGTCTTCTGGGCTAGCTACCGCCAAACGAACCGCGTCAAAATCGCTGATGCCCGTTGCGTTAAATGCAGAATTTGCCATCTTACGCGTCCTCCTTTATTTCTTCTACTTCATCAATATCTTGCACGCTCATGCCATCGTCAATTTCACCGATGTCATCTGATTCGTCCAAGTATGTTTCTTCTTCCTCGCCATCAGCGGCAACGGTTTTGTCTTCTGGGCCACTTGAAGCGATAACATGCTCAGCGTCAACTGTTGCCTCGTCATCAACCAAGTCAACTCGAAGACCCAAACCTTGAAGCTCCTTAACCAACACGTTGAAGGACTCTGGAAGTTTTGGACCGACAATCGGCTCATCCTTAATGATTGACTCGTAAGCCTTTGCGCGACCGTAAACGTCGTCGGACTTAATTGTCAACATTTCCTGCAAGGTTGCAGCAGCACCGTAAGCTTCCAATGCCCAAACCTCCATTTCACCGAAGCGCTGACCACCGTTTTGTGCTTTACCACCAAGCGGCTGCTGAGTAACCATCGTGTATGGACCAGTTGAACGGGCGTGAATCTTGTCAGAAACCATGTGGTGCAACTTAATCATGTGCATCACACCAACTGTTGTTCGCTCCTCAAACGGTTCACCGGTACGACCGTCAAACAATTGACTCTTACCGTCACGCGCCAAACCAGCTTTTTCTAGCTCATCAGAAATCTTCTCACTTGGAACACCGTTAAATGACGGAGTTGCTACGCGGTAGCCCAATGCTCGTGCTGCCATACCAAGGTGAGTTTCAAAAATCTGACCAAGGTTCATGCGGCTTGGCACACCAAGTGGGTTCAAAACTACGTCAACCGGCGTACCGTCCTCTAGGAATGGCATATCTTCAACAGGAAGAACTTTCGCTACAACACCCTTGTTGCCGAATCGTCCAGCCATCTTGTCACCAACGCCAATCTTTCGCAATTGTGCAACGAAGATCTGAATTTGCATCAAAACGCCAGCCTTCAACTCGTGACCATTTTCCCGACTAAAGATTTTAACGCCAACAACTTTACCGCCGCCTGCATTATTCATTCGCTGTGACGTATCGCGAACGTCCTTAGCTTTTTCACCGAAGATGGCGCGAAGCAAACGCTCCTCAGAGCTCAATTCCTGCTCACCCTTTGGTGTAATCTTACCAACCAAGACATCGCCAGCCTTAACCTCTGAACCAATTTGAACAATTCCGTTCTCGTCCAAATGACGCAAACTTTCCTCAGAAACATTTGGAATATCGCGTGTCACAATCTCTGGACCAAGCTTCGTCTCGCGAACCTCAACGGTGTAATCCTTAATGTTAATGCTTGTCAATCGATCGTCTTCAACCAAACGACGGCTCATAATAATCGCGTCTTCCATGTTGTAGCCACCCCATGGCATGAAGGCAACCAGAAGGTTTTTACCTAGAGCAATTTCACCGCCAGCAATTGAGGCGCCTTCAATCAGAATGTCACCCTTCTTAACCTTGTCGCCACGCTCAACGCGGACTTTTTGGTTGTAGCAACGATCGTCATTGTTCTTCACGAAGTGCTTCAAAGTATAAATCTTTACGCCATCAGCATATTTAACGTGAACTTCGTCGGCATCAGCGCGAACGACTTCGCCGTCGGCGCTAGCCTGAATCAAGTGACCACTATTCTCAGCCACAGCCTTCTCAATTCCAGTACCAACAGTTGCGGATTCTGGACACAATAGAGGAACCGCCTGGCGTTGCATGTTTGAACCAGTCAAAGCACGGTCAACGCGAGTCTTCTCAATAAACGGAACCAACGCTGCAGTCGAACCTAGAATCTGACGGTGAGCTGCGTCCATGAATGTAACTTGGCTAGCATCAACTTGTGATGGCTGCATATTACTGCGGGCGTTGACACGCTCGTCGCGGAAAGTTCCGTCTTCGTTAAGAGCTTCACCGGCATCAGCGATAACCTCGCCAATTTCCTGTGAAGCATCCAAATAAACAAGTTCGTCAGTCACTTTGCCGTCTTTCACGCGAAGATATGGAGTCTCAATAAATCCATATTCATTAACACGTGCGTAAGCCGCCAAGTTCAGCACCAAACCAATATTCGCACCTTCTGGCGTTTCCACTGAACAGATACGACCATAGTGAGTTGGGTGGGCGTCGCGAACCTCAAATCCAGCGCGCTCACGAGTCAAACCGCCAGGACCAGTTGAGCTCAAGCGTCGCTTGTGGCTCAATTCTGACAATGGGTTAACTTCGTCAAGCAGCTGCGACAACTGGCTTGAAGTAAAGAATTCACGAACAGCCGCAACAATTGGACGAGCGTTAATCAATTGGCTTGGGCTAACGCTTTCCAAATCAGCCACACTCATGCGATCCATCGCGTTACGCTGCATTCGAAGCATACCAACGCGGAATTGTCGAGCAATCAATTCGCCAACCAAGCGAACTCGGCGGTTACTCAATGCGTCAATGTCATCAGCTGGCTCTTGCGTATTGTTCAAGCGAATAACTTCACGCAAAATCGCCACCAAATCGCTCATCTGCAATGTACGATTTTCAGCCGTATTAGCAACATCCAGACCCAAGCGTTGGTTCAATTTATAACGACCAACCCGCGAATAATCGAACCGCTTGAAGTCAAAGAACATTCGCTCAATCATCTGACGAGCATTATCAACTGTCGCCAAATCGCCTGGACGCAATCGACGATAAACCTCAATCAACGCCTCGTTTGCACCACGAGAAGTATCCTTGTCCAAAGTTTCGTCAATGTATTTTACGTCACCAGTATCAATATCAGCGAACAATTCCTTAATTTCGCTAGTCTTTGGATAGCCCAAAGCGCGCAACAAAGTCGTTGCTGGCATCTTGCGGCGGCGGTCAATTTTTACGTAAATTGCGCCGTTAGAAGCCGTCTCAAATTCCATCCAAGCTCCACGTCCTGGAATGATTTTTGCACCGTAGTAATTACGTCCCGCTATTGTTTCAGCAGTGAAGAAAACACCAGCAGAGCGAATCAACTGGCTAACAACCACGCGCTCCGTACCGTTGATAATGAACGTACCGCGCTCGGTCATCCATGGATATTCACCGAGATAAATTTCCTGCTCTTCAACTACGCCAGTTGTTTTGTTTGTCAATTCAACTGTTGCGTGCAGCGGAGCTTCAAATGTCAAGTTGTTTTCTTTGGCAAATTGGTCAGTATTTTTTGGCTCGCCAAAATAGTATTTACCGAACTTTAATGACAACTTCTGACCAGTGTAGTCGTCAATTGGGTTAATTTCTGAAAATATCTCACTCAAACCTTCTTCGACGAACCAGCGCCAAGAATCTTTTTGGTGAGCGATTAAGTTTGGTAGCGGCAGGGCATTATCACCAGAGGTGAAATAGACGCGCTCGCTACTTGTGGTTGGTTTTTTTGCCACAGGCGTAAACACTCCTCGCTTTAATTAGTGGTTAATAGACGGCCGTGAAGATCTCTAATTCATAGCCCAAAATCACGATTTGCCTACTCGCAATTTTCACCCGCCATGAATACACTACTTCTATAACTACTCATTATGACGAAAAACGTCAATAAAATCAAGGGGTTTTACTAGTGTTTTTCAATATTATCAATCAACATATTATGAACTTCGTCAATTGTCCCGTCCGCCGAAACTACCGGAATTCCGTATACTTTGGCAATCTCCAAATATCCATCGTCGACTTTTTTCTGAAAATCTTGCCCGCGCGACTCAAAAGTGTCGGGATTTTTCAGCTCGCCACGCATAGAAATTCGCTCTTCCCGCTTATCACGGCTCAAGATTAAAATAACCATAACGTCTGGCTTCAAGTATTTTTCATCGGTGAATAATTCTGTCAATCGCAGAATCTCCGACTCGTCGTAACCTTCGCCTCGCCCCTGATAAACCAGCGTTGAAATATAATTCCTTGCACTCAAAACAATTTCCCCACGCTCCAACGCTGGCTGAATTTTTTCCCGCCACAATTCACGCCGAGCTGCAGAAAATAGCGCCACATTCACCGCCGCAGAGCGAGCCAGATCACCATTCTTAATCACTTTTCGAAGCTCATTTGCTATCGGAGTTGATTTTTCCGGATCGTCACTTCCCGGCTCTTCAATCACGCAAACCGTTCGCCCGATTGATCGGAAATATTCCGCCAACTTAGCGACCTGCGTCGACTTTCCTGTCCCGTCATTACCTTCGATAACTATATATTTTCCCGCGTCGCTCATCATCACCTCGTAATTACAATGTGCGGCTTCTGTAGAAATACCAGCCATTTTTTCGTTTTTCCATCAATTTTTATCAAGTGAGTATGCTGATGTATCATCGACTTGGTTTTGCTGCCTTGGGCTCGAGCGTAAATTGAATAGCCACTAGATTCAAACCTAGCAACCTGATTAATATAGTCAATTTTTTCCTCATCGCTCAAATTCGCCAATGAATCCACGTGCCGTTTCGGTATAATCATCAAATGATCATCCACGCCGCAGCCATCCCAAAAATCATAGCCAAATCGATTTTTAATGATTAGGCAATGCTGCGTTTCTTCTACGACTTGACTAGTATGCTGTTCTACCAATTGACAGAAGTCGCAACTTTCAGATCTATTACTTTTCTTATGATTCTTATATTCTTTTTCTTTTGTCCGCCAACGGAAAATTGAACCAGTCATCATTATAAAACCCCCTCGCTTAGACCCGAAATTTCCATCGGTTTATGTCGACGATCCTTAAACGCCCGCGGCAACATCATTTCTGGACGCCAAGTTTTTATCAATTCATCCAAATCGTCAGTGTGCTGATATTTGCCACTCATTCCGCCGCGTCCACTAGCATATCCGCCGTCAACCTGACCAGTGTGATGAAAAATCAATTGCCCAATTCTCTCACCGACAGGCAAAACCACACTTTCATGCTTATTCAAATTGTAAATCTCAAGCGTAATCCGATTGATATATCCCGGATCAACCCAGCCGGCATCAAAACACACCGCCACGCCGTTTCGCCCCCAAGAGCTACGACTTTTCACCTCAGCCGCGCCGCCATGCGTCCGGATTCCAACAAATTCGTGCGTGTGTGCCAAAATTCGCTCACCAGGCTTCAGTACGATTATCGGATGATTCGGCGGAATATTCTTAAATTCCCGAAAACCGTGCCGCTCGCACCATTCGGAGTGCGGAATCGCCTTAAGCGGACCCTTGAAATATCGATTGACATCGGACTCGTCAAACGGATTATAAACTCGCGAAATATCATCATATTCCTGTTTATAAAAATTAAAGCCTAGCGTAAAATCTAAGCTGGCTTCCGATACGTTTTTTGGGTTGAACGGCGTACAGACAATTGTCCCGTCTTCAATCGCCGCTAATATGTCTTTATTTGAATACACGCTCACTAAACACCTCCCATTGCGTGATTTTTCTACCAATTCTTATTATGGCAAGTTTACGCATTCCTATCAAGCTTTCGGTAAATTTTACAGCATGTTAAACTGAAATTATGGAAAAAGCCATTATTGTAGCTTACGATAAAAACCGCGCCATCGGACAAAATGGTGATATGCCGTGGGGGCGAAGTTTGCCGGCCGACTTGGTGAATTTTAAGCGTTTGACGAGAAATAGCAATGTCATTATGGGCAGAAAAACGTTTGAGTCAATTGGTTCGCGACCGCTTCCAGACAGAGAAAATATTGTCATTTCGTCCAAGCCAACTGGCGTCAAAAAAGTTCTGACGGCTATGAATTTACGAAGCGCCCTGGCTTTATCCCGATATCCGACTTTTATTATTGGCGGCTCACGAGTTTATAAAGACGCGCTAGATATTCCAGAAATTGACACCATTTACGCCACGGAAATTGACGCCGAATTCCCCGATACTGACACTTTTTTCCCAGAGATAGATATGAAAGCGTGGGAGGAAGTAAGTCGCGCACATCATTCGGCAGATAATGAAAATAATTACGATTTTGATTTTGTGACGTATAAAAGAAAATAGCCTTCTTAAATTGACAATATTTGATGTTTGTGGTATGATAAAGCACATGAATAACGAAGCGCGTATACAAATATTAAACCCTGAAGACAACTCAGAATACACTACGGACGCAATACTCAGAGGCGCACGATACCCCAACGGAGCTACCGAACTACTCAAAGAGGATGCCATGCTGTTCGATAAAGCGCCCGGCGATGATGGACGAGTAAAGTATATAGCAGGAAAGATTGCCACCTTATTGTATGACCCGGAAGCTGACAAATATATACTTCCGTCAAAGAAAAATTCCTGTAAAAAGTAAATTATAGCCATTTCAGTCTGCAGACACAATCAACTTACACAGAGATCGGCGCTTTTATTGCTGGATGGCATTCATAATCCTCCAGGCGAATATCGTCAATCGTGAAATCATCAATATTCTTGATGTCTGGATTGAGCCACAGTTTCGGTAGTGGCAGTGGACGGCGCGATAATTGCTCGTCAACTTGCGCACGATGATTATTGTAAATATGTGCGCTATTTAAGGTGTGAATAAACTCGCCGGGTTGCTTGTCGGTAACTTGAGCGACAATCGACAAAAGCAACGCATAGCTGGCAATGTTAAACGGCACCCCAAGGAACATATCCGCCGAGCGCTGGGTCAGCGCCAAATCCAGCTTGTCCTTCTCGCCGTTTTTACCAGGTCTTACGTTAAATTGAAACATCGTATGGCACGGAGGTAGCCCGCCGGCTTGAACGATATCATCAATTTCCGCCACATTCCACGCGCTCACGATATTCCGACGCGACTCTGGATTCGTCTTTATTATGTCAATGGCGTTCTGAATCTGGTCAATAGTTCCACTCTTCCCGTCAGGCCATTTTCGCCATTGGACACCATAAACAGGACCCAAATTTCCCCATTCTTTAGCAAACGCGTGATCCGTCGCAATCTTATCAATAAATTCCTTCATTCCAGCGCGCCACTCGTCGCCGTTAATTTCTGGTATTTTCTGACCAGTTTTTTCTAGATAATTTTTATATGGCCACTCATCCCAGATATGAATGCCGTTTTGCGCCAAATATTCAATATTGCCCGTACCCTTAAGAAACCACAAAAGCTCATGAGCGACACTATTAAAATACAACTTCTTCGTGGTCATAGCCGGAAATCCGTCTGCCAAATTATATCGCGTCTGAATACCAAAAACTTCTGTCGTCCCCGTTCCCGTACGATCACCTTTTTGCACACCGTTATCACGAACGTATTTCAATGCATCTAAATATTGCCTCATAAGCCCTCCTTGCTTACTTCAAATTATGACAAGATTAACGCGCAAACACAAGTAAAACTAGCCGTAGTTTTGATAACGTTAAGCTATGTTTAGAAAAATTTCAACTAAGAGATATTAATTATGCTTCAATTTGCACTACATAAGTTGTATACTGATCAGTATGTACGTGCGAACTGCGGCAAGAGAATACATATCCCCAAAAAGTCCAGAAGGACGAGATAATGTCGCCATGAATTATCTGCAGCTGCCGGTGTACGAGCTTGACGACAATGGCATGCAAATTCACGATGTTGTTTGGGGAGACTGTGAAATTGGTAATAGACAGCCGTATGACTCACTCCTGATGGAGTTAGCTCGCTCGCCACTATTCCGACGGCTTCAGGCAGTCGAGCAGTTAACGTTGCCACCACACTTTGCAACTTTACCGAATACGACATATTTTTCCCGGTGGCAGCATATCTGGGGGAGTTTGGTATTTGTTCGCAAGATGACGGAGGGCGATGACCGATTCGATGACCGGCAAAGAACCATTCTGGAACTGAGGACATTATTTTCTGATGTCGGACAGACTGCTTTTTCACACTTGGGAGACTGGATATTTCAGGGTGTTCAAGGAGGCGAGAATCTACATGATCAGGATTTGCGAGAACTACTAGAAGTATTTGGCATTGATAAGCTACTGGAAAAATATGGATTGACGCTCGATGAGACGGTATTCCCAGAGATTAACGACTGGGTAGAGTGCCCATCGCCTGATTTGTGTGTTGACCGAGTTGATTATGGTCTACGCGAAATTCTGCGCTGGTCTGGCAAGGCTGTTAATATCTATCCATATGAACATAGCCTGCAAAATCCACAGTCACTTTTTAGAATTAACGATCAACATATGCTGGAGGTGACGAATGAAGATTTTGCACGGCGATTTGCAGCTGGGTATAGTATTTTACCGACCGAGCACTGGAATCAACCTGTTCATCGTCTACAGCTAGAATTACTACAAACAGCGGTAAAGCGAGCCTTGTTAGAAAGTTATTTTAGCGACGGCATTGATCTAAGATATCCGGTACATCCGCGCGATCGGATATATGGTATTGATTCGGACTTCCGGTTTGCTCTGTCTATGGTTGGTGACGGTGGCGCACTATCTCGGACGATGCAGACTATCGCTTCCGATCAGCGCCAGGCATATATCACAGCCAGAAAGCTTGAC
The DNA here is from genome assembly GCF_022828375.1 of Candidatus Nanosynbacter sp. TM7-053. Taxonomy (GTDB): domain Bacteria; phylum Patescibacteriota; class Saccharimonadia; order Saccharimonadales; family Saccharimonadaceae; genus Nanosynbacter. Next base: position 23,448 of record NZ_JAJQJX010000001.1, on the reverse strand, counting down.
TTAAGCTCTTTGCTGTCCAATGTTGGCTCATCATTCCCTGACTTCCCCGATCCGCTGAAATCATATTGCCACCCCTCAGAAGAGTTTGGTCTCGTTTCTCCACACGTAGAAGTCACCAGAGACGATGAAGCGAGACAAGGAGTTTCTCGGGAAATGGGTCGTATTTCAGTCGGACTACCGACGCTAAAGCCGCGGTCAATTGATCCTACTGTTTTGATAGATGGGCAGACTATACGACTGAGTGAGATTGATCCAAGCTTTAAAAACTATTTGACAAGACAAACTGAAGTGATGCGGCGCGGCTATCGGGCGGAGCTGATGGTTAATAAAAAATTTGGTGGAAAGATACTTGAACTATATCAGCGCGTTAATGACGGCTGGCCAGACGCTATCCAGCAGCCACGTAATCCAGATAACTTGCGAGAAATTGTGGAGCAAGCTGGATTATATGGTGCCGGTAATCGGTTTGACAACATTTATGAAATATAGCTTTGAGACGTGCCGTCTACTCTAATAGTCCGCAGAGAATTACCTATACTATTATCCATTATTTAAGGGCCGCCACTATTAAAAAGGCACCAACAAATCTACGACAATTTAGTCAAGACTTTGTCGATTAGACCGTACTTTACAGCTTCATCCGGCGTCATCCAATAATCACGCTCCATGTCGGACTTGACCTTAGTCAACTTCTGACCGGTGTTTTTCGCCATAATCTTCGCTAGCATTTCCTTAACTTCCAAAGTTTCCTTCATGTCAATTTCCATGTCGGTCACTTTTCCGTGCGTTCCAGAAGACGGCTGATGAATCATCACCTTAGCGTGCGGCAAGCAAAACCTCTTGCCCTTAGCACCAGAGCTGAGCAAAAACGCGCCCATGCTTGCCTGCAAACCAATTCCATACGTCGCCACATCAGGCTTAATAAAATTCATCGTGTCGTAAATTGCCATACCGTCATAAACGCTGCCGCCTGGACTATTGATATATAGCGATATATCAGCTTGCGGGTCAACGTATGCCAAATGCAATAATTGCGCCACTACGCTGTTCGCGGTATGTTCGTTAACGTCTTCGCCAAGGAAAATAATTCTCTCATTCAACAATCTCGAATAGATATCAAAAGCACGCTCGCCGTCAGCCGATTTTTCAACGACAGTTGGAATGAGATATGATTTTGGCATATTCACCCTATTTCTTCGTGTTTAATTCGACCAATTTAGCAACGGTCTTATCTGTAATCATTCGGTTGGCAATGTCGCGGTGAACGTTTGGATTGTCAAATTGCTCTAGCATTTTCTTATCTTTACCGTATTGTTGCTTAAAGAAATTAATCTGTTCTTGAATCTCGTCGCGAGAAGCGTCAATCTTCAATTCCTTCGACAATTCCGCCAATACCAGACCAGCCTTAACGCGCTTTTCAGCCGCTGGACGAGCTTCTTTCTTCACCCACTCCTCTTTATCCTTGAAGCCCTGAGCCTTCAAATAGCTGTCCAAACTCAGTCCGCTATACATCAAATTCTGAGTCAAATCACGCTCGATTGATTGCAATTGATCCTCAACCAAAAGTTCTGGCAGCGCGGCTTTACTTTTTTCCGTCAATTCACCAACCAACGCGTCCTTAAATTTCTCGTCAGCTTCACGCTCTTTTTGTGCAGTAAGTTCACGTTTGATGTCCGCCTTTACTTCTTTCATCTCTGTAAATGGACCACATTTTGCAGCAAATTCATCGTTTAGTTCTGGCAATTTCAATTCATTAACCTTGTGAAGTTTCACGGTAAACACAACGTCTTGACCCGCCAAATTCTCAGCGTGATAATCCTCTGGGAACTTCAACTTCAAATCGAACTCTTCACCAGCCTTATGACCAATCACTCCTTCTTCAAATCCAGGAATGAATTGACCTTCGCCAAGCTTCAAGCCATATTCCTTAGCCGAACCGCCGTCAAACGCCACGCCGTCTTTCTTTCCCGTAAAGTCAATCACAGCCTCGTCGCCGAGCTTAGCGGCACGCTTGACCTCTGATTTTTCGGAATAGTTTTTACGGATTCGCTCAATAACCTCGTCGACATCTTTATCCTCGACCTTGGCTACTTCTTTTTTTGCTGTCAATTTTTTGTAATCGCCCAATTTTACTGGCGGAATAACTTCAACTTCAGCCGTAAATTCCAACTCAGAACCAGGAACAAACTTCTTCACCTCAACGCTTGGTCGATCTAAAGCTTGCAATTTTTCCTGCAAAAACGCCTCAGCTACTGCCTTTGACAAAGCATTCTCCAGAACCTGCTCCTGAAGCACATTCGGATCAATGTGCTTAGCGGCTATGCTTGCGGGAACTTTTCCTTTGCGGAAACCTGGAACTTTGATGTCGCGCGCCAACTTTGTCAAGGAAACCTGCTCTGCGTCAGCCAATTCACTAGCACCCAAAGAAATCGTCAATTGAACTTTAGTATCTGATAGTTTTTTTACAGTAGTCTTCATAAAGACTAATTATAACAGATATCAGACTATACCTCAAACAGAGCGTCTTCATCGCCATCGTATCGACGATCTTTGACAATTGTCACGATTCGTTCAGCGCCAACTTTCTGCTCATCAGACTCCACCAAATTTCGAACCGTGTATGCGCCGCTAGCAATTTCATCCTCACCCACGAACACCGCAAACGGAATTTGCTTTTTTAGCGCCGCTTTTATCTGCTTGTCAATCTTTCTACCAGTGATATCCAACTCCGCTCGCACGCCTTCGCTGCGCAATTTTCGCGCCAAATCGTCCGCGCCAGCCATAGATTCCTTTGACACCGGAATTATGTATACATCTGTTTTAGACGCTAATTTAGGCAACAAGCCGTGCACCTCCAAAAATTGTTCCATCGTTGTTGCACCCATACCAACGCCGACCGTAGCAATCGGTTCAACGCCAAATAGCCCAACTAATCCGTCATATCGTCCGCCACCGAACAACGCTCGGTTATTCTCTGGTGAATTGTCAAAAAGCTCAAAAACCATGCCCGTGTAATAGTCCAATCCGCGCATCAAAGTAACATCAAACACTGCATTCGTAATGCCTTTTTGACTAAGCAATTTCATCACTTCGCGAAGTTGCTTGACGCTTTCATCTTCCATCAATTCGCTCGGCAAATCATCAACCGACTTCATACTGATCATTTTTGCTAGCTTTGGCAGACCTTCCGACGCTTGATTGCCAAAAATCTCAATCGCCTGACGCTTAAATTCTTCGGCAGGAATCTTATTTTTCCTATCAAGCAACTTCATCATCATCGTCGAACCAACAATATCAAGCTTCAAAAATTGGCTCATCAAACGATTGATCAATTGGCGATTATTAACCCTGACCGTAAACATTTCTTGCTTGGCACCAAAATTCATCACGCTAGCGTGGCTCAGATCAATAATCTCCGCGTCCGCCGCCGCGCCGTCCACGCCAAACAAATCCGCGTTCAATTGCCAAAACTCACGCTCACGCCCACGTTGCGGTCGTTCATAGCGCATAAAATTAGCAATTGAATACAGCCGCGCAGGCATCGCCAATTCCTGCCGCTTAGCCGCCACCATTCGAGAAATCGACGGCGTCATCTCAGGGCGAATTGCCACCATTCGACCGCCACGATCTTCAAAAGCGTATGTTTGCTCGCCCGCCAATTCTTGACCCGACTTCGCCAAATAAATATCTAGCGGCTCTAGTAGCGGCGCGCCATATTCTTCATAGCCAAAACTCTCAACGGTCTTGTGCCAAACATTAAAAATGTAATTCTGCAGACGCTTTTCCTCTGGAAAATAGTCTCGCGAACCTTTGTAACTTTGTGTAGATAAACTGCTCATGTTAGCTCCATTATGTCATTATTTCTTATTTATAGCAATCAAAAACGCCGAGGCAGAACTCGGCGCGTACAATCAAAAATCAGAGTCCTACCTCGGCAACACGTGTGAATGATGGAATTTAGGTAAAATCATAAGTCCATTATAGTAAATTTTATGCTTTTTGTAAATACCTGTTGACAGCAAACCCAATAATTGATATATATATTAGCTTTTGCAGTCGCAGAGGCTGGCGTTTCGCCCAAAGCCATTGGGCTTGAGATGCCCCACTTTGCGGAGAATTACTATTCTCTGCCCGACTCCAGAAGGAGTTGTCATGGGAAAGAACAACAACGGTCGCTTCGAGACCCAGTCTGAGGCGGACGTCGACGGACCCGCTTATGTCGGAGTGGACTCCAGTGGCATTCACAGGGCTACCAACACCCCTGTCGCCTCGGAGCTCATCATTGACGGCGGTTCTGGAAGCTCCCATGTTCACATGGGGCTCGACGACAACGGGGATATCCTGTTCATTGCCGGGCGCCAGAACTAGCGAGCACCTCTAAAGGTGCAGCCCCGTTGGTTATATAACCAACGGGGCAATTTCACTCTTCAGGAATATAAACCAGACCATCTTCATTAGCGGAAGCTGTCGCCCAACTACTCATAATTTCATCATAATGAGCTTCGAATACTTTCTTATTCTTTATTTTAGCCCCTCCCCAGCTAGCATGAATAAGAGGCTCCCATTTCGCGGACGGATGAGAGATAATATAGTTAACTATCTCCAGAGCTTCTTCAGGGGTTTTGCAAGCATTCCAATACTTCATTATGTCTTCTTCGAGTTTTTCAAAATTTTTCACTTGAGAGCCTTTCTTTTCAAGATATGATTACATTCGGCGGGATTTTTATTGCTGTTATTTTAGCAAAAAGCATAGATAAGCTCTAGCTTTCAGGTCTGGATACGCCATATACCTATTCATCTTCCCTGAAAATACTCTATCATATCTACATGAAGATGTGGCCGACTCATGATATGACATATAAATTATTAACCTAATGGTGCATTATGATATTACCGAAAACGACCGCCCACTGTATGAGGCATGGGACTTAGCAACAGAGGTGGAAGTGATGAGTTTGGTCGAGATAGAGAAATCTGGTAAGTTGGATGAGATGATTAGGCTGAGCAAAGGGCTCGACTGAATGTAGACGATTGAAAGCTAGCGGCGTTAGATTGTTGCGCAACACTGCAAACTAACTTATTATTTTATTTATGAACGCTATCATCTGTCACATTGCCGAATCTATTCGCGCCAATGATTTGCCAGCTTACCAGCGTGAGCGCTACCCCACTGTCCAAGAGGGAGAGGTTGTTCGATTTGTTGATGAGGATTTTCATGACGTTGATTTCGACCAGTTTGTCATGGGCTTTTTCGTGTTTCAGAATTGTAATCTGGACGACGCAAAGCACATCTACGGGCAACCAATTTATTTTACCAATTCGTCGGTTCGGAATGTGGATTTTCGTGGCGTAAAAGCTATTATTGAAGCGGAGGACTGTGACTTCCGCGGCATCAAATATGATGAGGAAACACAATTTGTCTATGGCAGCGGGAAATTGGCGGCACGATCGCGTTTCATAAATTGCAAATTAGATAATAAGACTCGTGATTTTTTGAGCCAACAAGGCGTAGAAATCAACTAATTGTTTTCCGCCAGCACATTTTGCTGCAGCCAACAATACATCGCCACGGTAGCCGCCGCACCGACGTTTATGGAGCGAGTCGAGCCAAACTGCTCAATCGCCACAATCTGATCCGCAGCGTTCGCTAATTCCGCAGAAATCCCAGGCCCTTCTTGTCCAAATACCAAAACCGCACGCTTCGGTAAACTCGTCTGCGACATATTAACACTTCCTGGGATATTATCAATAGCAATAATTTCCCTGCCCTCATCACGCATTTTTTCAACAAACTCTTCCGTCGTCGCCAAATATGTAATGTGAAGATATTTATCCGTCATCATCGCACCGCGCTTATTCCATTGCCTGCGCCCAATCACATAAATCTGCCGCACACCAAACGCATTAGCACTCCTGACAATTGTCCCCATATTAAAATCTCGCTCGGTATTTTCCAGCGCAATCACCAAACCGTGATCTTCAGAATCCAACTCATTTATAATCTCCGATTCGCTCCGACCCTTAAACTTATCAATGACGTTTCTTTTATCTTCCATCTCTGTTATTTTATCAAAGTTCCTGAACAAATAACAAAAGTTGAGAGCCTTCTATTGACTTTTTTACACAAGTGTGATATAAGTGAAAGTAGCTTTCGTTGATGAGTTGAGTAAATCCTTGTCCGAAAGCGTACTTTGACAGGCAATCGAATACAAGGTGAGGTTTTATTTCTTTTTTGAATGCCAAGAGAAATAAGATCTCGTCTTGTATTGTTAAGAGAACAATACTTCGCTGCACACCCGCAGAGATGAGAACACCAGAAAGGTAAAGGCAATGAAAGACCTTCGAGATTTTACAGGAGACTTGGACGATCTTGAGACCGAGCTTAAGTCTCTCTACCGCATTGCGGGAGAGGAGGCGCGAATGACTCTCAACGGGGCTCGTCGTTGGGATAACCAAGTGGAACGCTTGGACAACATCCTGGACGTCCTTCGGCAGGATGCCGAGATGCTCTCCGAGGACGACTCGTCTGAGTCCTAGAGTTTGACACCTCTAGGGACACCAGCGATTCGATAGATCTACATGGCAGGCAGTTGTTCTTTTGCGATTGCCTGTCATGTAGACTCTGAATTTAAGCTAACAAAAATCACCCAATCTCAGGGTGATTTTCTTATGGTGAAAAATCTCAGTTCTTGGTGCGGATGAAAGGACTTGAACCTTCACGTACTTGCGTACACTAGCACCTGAAGCTAGCGCGTCTACCAATTCCGCCACATCCGCATGGGCTACGCGTCAATTATAGCCCAATTCTCACCCAGTATCAAGCTTGATTACGAAGCTTACACCACGCGTTTAATTCCGCTGCCAACTCCTTCGGTTGAGCCTCCGCTTTAATTCCTGGGTTAAAAATTCCAGCTGGATCAAAGATTTTTTTCACCTTTGCGTATAATTGCTTTTCATCATCTGGCAGATTTTTATAGATAAAGTTAGCCTTCAGCCTTCCGTCACCACCAAAGCCCGCAAAAGAACCTTCGTACTTATTAACAATTTGAGAAATTTCTGCCAACAATTGAAGAATCTTCTGGCGTTCACTCACCTTTTTACTGTCAAACGTCGGATGCAAAGAAATATAATCGCTTGAAAAGTCAACAAAAACTGGCAAATCCACGCCGTACTTAGACTCCAGCGACTTCAACTCGCTAAGAAAACTGTCAATCTTTTCTGGCGCCATTAAAATCCCTGAGAAAACGCGTGGCGTAATCATATGCGGCTCGCTTGGAGTTTCCGCCAAAGCCAAAACAGAATGCAAACTGAACAAATCCTGCTCTTCTAAATGTAGAGTTTTTATGTCAATCGCTTCTGATGATTCCAATTTTCTAGTCAATTTCTTCGCGGCTTTATTACGTGCTCTGTCAGAGAAGTCATCAAAGATAGCCAAGACTACCGCACCCTTAAAGCATTCTTTCGGCGCCCACTCAACCACTTTACCGACGACCGCAGCCTGACGAAAGAATCGCCCGTCGATTATTTCCACTGCCGAAGCCTTATTTTTCATCGCTAATTCCACGGCTGATTGCGCGTCTGACAACTTTTTATATGATGCGGCAACAACTGAATATTCCGGACGAATAAATTGCGCCTTCATAATAACTTCGCAAATCACACCCAGACTTCCCTGACTACCAATAAACAGCGGCGTCAAGTCAAACGACCCGTCTTTTTGCTTCACCTGAGAAATCCCGCTATAGCCAACTGTATCCGGCAAAGCTGGGTCCATTTGCGAAATCAGCTCGGCGTTATCTGAGATTAAATTATCAATCTCTCGATAAATCTCGCCCTCAAACGTCGATAATCCTTTTTTCTTGCTCAATTCGCGTCGAGATATGCGACCAGTCTGGATCACGTCACCATTACTTAGGACAATTTCAAGTTGCTGAACGGCATCAGCAAAACGACCATGCGCGCCAGATAATATTCCAGACGGAGCTGTGTTAATTGCGCCACCAACCGTGCCTTCTTCCGCCACATACGAGGTTCGCGGCAAGCCCAAGCCTTTATGTGTAGACAAAGTTGCGTTGATCGCCGAAAGAGAAATTCCCGCTTGAGCATGAATCAGTTGCTGGCGAGGATCAATACCAACCACACGATTCATATACGTTTTTTCGTCAATCGCAATGCCTTTATTCGTCGCTGCGCCAGTTTCATCATTGCCACAACCACGAACAAATACAGGTAAAACATGACCTTTCTCTGCCAATTGAGAACAAAATCGCATCACTTTCCTGATGTCGTTCATATTAGCCGCACGAACAATCATTTCTGGTCGGCGCGCCAAAAGTCCGTTATCAACTTCAACTTGACTCAATGCAAAATCCTGCGACGCGACTTCGCCACTAAGATGTTCATTCAAATATTTCGCAACTTTATTCATCAATCCTCCTTAGTATGCTACTTCAATTTTAACATAAGCGAGGACAGTTGATAAGTAGAATTTGTTTTGATATAATCGGGTTATGCGGATGTGGTGGAATTGGTAGACACGCATGCCTTAGGAGCATGTGCCTCACGGCGTGAAGGTTCAAGTCCTTTCATCCGCACCAAGAACTGAATTTTTTCACCATAAAGAAAATCACCCATGATCAGGGTGATTTTTAATGTCATAAGTTCAGAGTCTACATGACAGGCAATCGTAAAAGAACAATCACCTGCCATGCAGAGTAGAGAATCGCTAGGATTGCAGGTAATCACTGGAAATCTTCATGATATGGAGAAGGGTGTCATAGATTGTGACCTGAAGATCAGCCACTGAATTTGCCTCTTCTTCGTTTTCCATGGGGATGCTCCCCAATACCTCCTTAATGATTGCGAATGATAGTCTGGCTGATAGAGCCTCGTCGAAGACACCTTCTACGGTGTCTTTTGCGTCAAGCCCATCGGAATCAACCCCTTCTTTGTCACACTCCCCAAGGAAGTAGTAGTATACGAGATTTCCTAGACTCTCCGTATGATCCTGTACTGATTCAATAGAACTTCTGAAGCAGCGCTCCTTGACGGGATCTTCAAAACGGAAATCATTGAGGATATCATCGAGGACAGTGCGACGAATGTCCTTCCAAAATAGCCTGAGCAATTTGGTTGACATATTAAGGTGGAATACGTAGGTCTCGAATCGCGTGGACATGGTTTTCACCTTTCTTCTGGTGTTCTCATCTCTGCGGGTGTGCAGCGAAGTGTTGTTCTCTTAACAACACAAGATGAGATCTTAGTTCTCTTGGCATTCAGAAAAGAAATAAAAACTCATCTTGTGTTCGATTGCCTGTCAAAGTTCACTTTCGGACAAGGATTTACTCAACTCATCAACGAAAGCTACTTTCACTTATATCACACTTGTGTAAAAAAGTCAATATTATTAGGGTCTAGATTGTTTAACAAACCTCTCTGGCGTATCAATTAAGCCATCTCTGTTAATGTCTTCACCCTTCTCTGATAAATAATCTTTTATGGCGTCGATCAGTTTCGCCTCCGCTGAACTTATTTTTGCTGCAACCACTGCGCTAACTCCTTCCATACTACAGCTATCATGTCGGTCTTTTCATCGTCACTCATCTCAGCTATCGTCTTGTTTGCGCCATCAACTTTGAAATATTTATCGTAGTCACGACCATTCTCGCCGCGTGGTTCGCTGAGTAATTCGCCATACACTTTGTACGCAAACGTCTTGATTTCTAGTCCATCTAGATACGTAACCGTACGCTGAGTGTATGCCCCTCTGTCATCTTTAAGCAATTTTATTATGTTTTCTATGCCGATAGTATCAAGTGCGTACTTCGTATAAACCCCTGGAAAACCTTTGAGGCTTTTGATGAACAGTCCAGAATCCATAACAACCAGTGGGCTCTTTAGTAGTTCGTAGTATTTTTGAGCTTTATCAATGGATACTTCTTCTTGGCTATCTGATTGAATTTCCGGTACATCAGGTAGCTCCCTGTCGGGAGCTGTGAGTGTTAGACCCGCCCCCAATAATGCCTGGTTTGCTCCAGCTAATTTATATTTGTTGGTTGTGGCGTAGGTTATATTCATAAAGCCCCTCCTTTATTGAATTATTCTTTTCTTTGCCATACAGCTCTTGCATAAAAAACATTCTTCATTACCACTAGTACAGGAATTAGTATTGGAACAGACCATGATCGTATCAGCAACGAGGGATGATAGACTCATATTTGGATATTCCGACCCCTCAGGAAGCACCTTTTCTGCGCCTATTATCACCGTTCGTATGGTCTCCTTGTTTACTCAACTTGTCAACAAAAGCTACCTTCATTTATACCACACTTGTGTAAAAAAGTCAATAGGATATGCTCGGCGTAACTTGTCAGGACTTGAAACCTGAACTATAATTAGCTCACATCACGAGTTCGTTAAATAAAACGACAGATGTAATTACGGGAAATTAGCTCAGTTGGCTAGAGTGCACGATTCACATTCGTGAGGTCACAGGTTCGAGCCCTGTATTTCCCACCATTTTTGACAATTGCTATTATTTTTGATACAATCTACAGAGGTCAATACGTTGCTTTCATCTAACGAAAGTGTAATGCTGTAAATATAAAACACCCTAGTTGCATCGATAAAGCGCAACTTTTTTGTTGCCAAAAAATTATCTAAACAAAGGAGAAATTATGCCTCGCACCAAACGAGAAGGAATATTTTACGGCGTCATTATGGCGTTCACTATGTCAATCTTCATGAATCTATTCAACACTTTCTCACACGCTGGAATATCTATAGAGTCCCTGAAAAAGGCTCTACTTTTACAGCCAGTGATTTTCGCGATTGTTATGATAGTCGAAGGCGTTGCAATATCAAAAATCGCCCAAAAAGCAGCAAAGCGCCTCGTTCATGAAAAAGATAGCCCAAAATCCCACGCCTTGGCTAGGTCGCTATGTATGGTAACTGGAATGTCTATAACTATGAGCTTAATTGGACTTGCTATGACAGGAACGCAATTATTCGACTTCCCTGTTAGATTCGCTTCATCTTGGCCAGTAAATTTTTGCGTAGCGTTTTGGTGGCAATTTCTGGCGGCGGGACCAATTGCTCGAGCATCCTTAAAAATGTTGCGAACATACAAGCCAGAGCGTGTCATGCTTGAAAGTGAATAAATTGTCACCTCTATTACTTCGTGATATAATTACCTTAAAGGAAGGTCTGTGCTAATATCAGACCATATTTTTATGAAGGACGCTAGCAAGATTCGAAACATTGCCATTATTGCCCACGTTGACCACGGCAAAACGACCATGGTTGACGGGCTATTAAAGCAGTCGCGAACATTCCGCGACAACCAAGCCGAGATGAGCCAGGAATTGATTATGGATTCCGGCGATCAAGAGCACGAGCGCGGTATCACCATCACCGCCAAACAAACGTCGATTTTTTACGGTGACTACAAAATAAACATCATTGATACGCCAGGGCACGCCGATTTCTCTGGCGAAGTTGAGCGAACCTTGAATATGGCGGACGGCGTTCTGCTAATCGTGGACGCACAGGAAGGTCCGATGCCTCAGACCAAATTCGTATTAGCGAAGGCGCTTGAGCTGGGACTGAAGCCTGTCGTGATTATCAATAAGATTGACAAGCCAGCCAGACGAATTGCCGAAGTTGAAGATGAGTTGAGCGGTCTGTTTTTGGAGCTAGCGACCGACGATTCTCAATTGCAATATCCAATTTATTACGCAATCGGACGCGACGAAAAATCATGGAAAGAAATTCCTGCAAATACCAACGAAGACGCGGATTTGACGCCAATTTTTGACGCAATTATTAATGATATTCCAGCGCCAGATGTGACAGAAAACGGTGCGTTTCAATTGCTCGTTACTAGCTTACAGTACGACACATTCCAGGGAAAATATGCGATTGGGCGAATTGCTCGCGGATCTGTTAAGCGTGGCTTGCAAGTCAGTTTGATGAAAAATGGCGAAGTCGCAGGTTCTGCACGAATTGAGAAAGTTTTTGGCTATCGCGGCTTGAATCGCGAGGAACTTGACGAAGCTTTTGCAGGCGACATTGTGGCGCTGGTTGGCGTAGCTGACGCGCATATTGGCGATACGATTGCCGACAAAGAGCAGCCTGAAGCGCTGCCAACAATTGACATTGAAGCGCCGACCTTGAGCATGTACCTCGGACCGAACACCAGCCCAATGAAAGGTCGCGAGGGCGACTTTACGACATCCAGGCAAATTGGCGACCGATTGAAGCGAGAGCTTGAAACCAACGTGGCGCTACGCGTTGAGGAAAACGGAATTGGCTTTACGATTTCTGGGCGCGGCGAATTGCACTTAAGTGTTTTGATTGAAACCATGCGACGTGAAGGCTTTGAGTTTGAGGTTGGACGACCGCAAGTCGTTACAATTACCGAGGACGGCGTCGAAAAAGAACCGATTGAAGAATTGCAAATTGAGGTTGGGAGCGAATTTATCGGCGCGATTAGCCAAGAGCTTGGCGCACGACACGCCGAAATGAAATCTCAGGAAACGACCACCGCTGGCGCTGCTCGTTTAACTTACATTTTGCCGACGAGGGCGCTGATTGGTCTGCGCAACATTTTATTGACCGCCACCAGAGGTACGGTGATTATGAATTCCCTGCCTCACGGATATCAACCGCTTGGCGGAAAACTGCCAAAAACCCGCAATGGAGTTTTGATCGCGTTTGAGGCTGGCACGACAACACCTTACGCCCTGCAAGCAGCCGAGGCGCGCGGTGAATTATTGGTCGGACCAGGAACGGAAGTTTACGCCGGGATGATTGTCGGGATTTACAATCGCCAAGAAGACATCGAAATCAACGTTTGTAAAGCCAAGCATTTGACTAACATGCGTTCCAAGTCGTCGGATGGAACTGTGCAATTGACGCCATTTACGCAATTTAGCTTGGAGCAATGTATCGACTTTATCGAAGATGATGAGCTTTTGGAGGTCACGCCAAAATCATTACGACTTCGCAAGCGATATCTGGACGCAAACGAACGAAAACGCGCCGCGAAACAATAGTCGTGTAAACCACAAAATAACCGCCCCGTAATGAGGCGGCTATTTTTCATGTAAGCATCGGTTAATTGATAAGAGTTTCTTTGACTCGACGAGACTTCAAGAAATACAATATACATGCTATGTCCGTTAAGACTGCCAATAGGGTAATTCCCCCAAACCACGTAACAACAAATCCCGCATCCTTAACCTCCGAGTTGGTAGCAATACCAACAACAATCATGTATACTACATACGCAACCGTTCCAACCACGATATTAGCAATAGCCATCTGTTTACCAATCTTTTTACGCATTAAAATTAGAACTGCGGCAGATGTCGCCATTACACCCGAAATAATATGCCAAATAATGCCAATAACTTCCCATACCCCAATTGGATTGGCAAATGACGAAAATAATGAATATATATCAGATGCCGCCTGCAGGGCAAATAAAATAACAAAAGTCCTCAGCCAATCCTTAATTCCAACATAGGATCCTTCTGATGGCTTAAATTGCTGATCGCCCGACTGTTGCGAATATGATGGTTGCTGCTGGTCTTGATTTTGCATATTATTTCTCCTTTTATATAAATCTAAACAGGTAATTCTATCTTATCACAGATTCATCTACTTAACCAAAGCCGCTTTAATACGCTACAAAGCAACTGTCGCGTCAGTCGTAAAAAATAACCGCCCCGTAATGGAGCGGTTTATTTTTATACATCTTTATTCCATACACTATTCCGCGAAGATCCGAAATAACCCTATTCAACCAAGGTTACTTTAACTCGCTTCGACAATGCAAAATAAAGTATGCTTATCAAAGCCACCACTGCATAAGAGATGCCTATGGATATTTGGGTTATTAATATGCTATCAGGATTAGAGACAGCAAGATATTCAGTGCCAGCATACGTCGTAGAGTTTAGATTATTTACAGCAGCTTCGGCTGACTTAGGAATAATACTAATCCAAAATAAAGCCCCATTTAAGCTATTAACAACAGCAGCCACCATAGCTAATACGCGACCAGCGCTTTTGCGTAAACTAATCAATACTATAGTAGTAATACTTACCCCGATAGACGCTAAAGCGCTAACAAGTAGAAGAATGCCTACAACAGACATAAATTCAATACCCATAGCATAGGCGACCAGTGAAACCAGAGCTCCGAGAGCATTGGATCCAATCAATAGTACAAAATACATTAGCCAACCGCTAATACCTGGCTGTATTACCTGAACGGCAACTGTGTTTTGTGGAACTTGGACGTATTGATAGCTGTTTGGATCAGGCTGTGACGCATATTGCGGCTGCTGAGGTTCTTGTTTTGGCATATTAACTTCTCCTTTTAAGAATATTGATATGCCAATTATACCACATCCTTAATTTCCTCTGGTAAAAATCCTTTGTCATGCTTAAAACCAGCTTGCCACTTGTAGTCCTTGTTATAGCCCAAATCTTTCATCAATTTGGTCGGAGCGTTTCTGAGATGCAACGGCACGGGAGAATTCGGATATTTACGCGCCAATTCAAAAGCGCCGTGCATTAAATCGGTAATTTCACGCGACTTCTGACTACGAGCCAACGCAATAGCGCAATGGAATAAATTATACTTCGCCTCCGGAAGGCCGACGCGCTCGACAGCCTCAAACGTCGCAATTGCCAAGCTCAGCGCACCATTACCCGCCAGCCCGATATCTTCCGATGCAAAAATCACCATTCGCCGAGCAATAAACTTCGGATCCTCGCCCGCGTCAATCATTCGCGCCAAATAATACGTCGCAGCCGTCACGTCACTACCTCTTAGCGACTTGATAAAAGCGGAAATCACGTCGTAATGCGAATCACCTTTTTTATCATAGCCTGGAAGTCGCTTCTGAGCTGCCGCCTTCACCACTTCCGGCGTTACTTTTTCATTAAAACTCAGCACCAATTCCAAATTTCCCAGTGCTACCCTTGCGTCTCCATCTGATAACTCCGCCAAATAATCCAGTGCCTTGGGTGAAACTTGCTTGGACTTTTTCAGGACTTTCAGCGCTCTTTTTAATACAGATATGATTTCGTCTTTTGTCAATCGCTGAAGAACCAAAACCCGTGAACGCGACAGTAGCGGCGTAATGACTTCAAAGCTCGGATTCTCGGTCGTTGCACCGATTAACGTAATTAGTCCACTCTCAACGTGCGGCAAAAACGCGTCTTGTTGTGCTTTATTGAAGCGATGAATTTCGTCAACGAATAGAATTGTTCTAAGTCCTAAATTCCAATTTTGACGGGCGTGTTCAATTACCTGTTCAACGTCCTTTTTTCCGCTTATAACTGCCGATAATTCAATAAACTCCGCCTTCACCTCACGCGCAATAATCCGCGCCAATGTCGTCTTCCCAGTCCCCGGCGGACCCCACAATATCAAACTGACCGGCTCGCCATTCTTAACGATTCGCCTCAACAACTCGCCCTCACCAAGCAAATGACTCTGTCCTATCACCTCGTCCAACGTCTGCGGTCTCAACCGCTCAGCCAGCGGCTGCCTACTATCACTCATACTTCCATTATATCGCGAAATCCATAAAGACAAAAAGTCGTCCGCCGTTACACTTTCCTCGCACAAAATGCTACAATAGATCTATATAAATAGGAGGAAAAATGGGAGCATTTGTAGTAATAATCTTAGTATCTATCGGGCTTTATGTGCTTGGTGGCATTAAAATCGTCAATCAATATCAGCGCGGCGTGGTTTTAACACTTGGCCGATTCACCGGCGTTCGTGAACCAGGATTAAGAGTCGTCATTCCAGGATTGCAGACAATGATGTTGGTCGATATTCGTTCAACTCCAATTGACGTTCCAAAACAAGAAGTCATCACCAAAGACAACGTCACGGTCGGCGTTGATGCGGTAGTTTATTTCCGAGTTATCAACGCGCCAAAAGCCGTGTTAGAAACCACGAACTATATTTACGCGACTAGCCAATTTGCCCAAGCAGCACTGCGCGACGTCACTGGTAACGTTGACATGGACGATTTGCTCGCCAAGCGCGAAGAGATTTCTCAGCAGATCAAGGAAATTGTTGATGCCGAAACTGACAAATGGGGTATCGATGTCGAAAACGTTAAGATTCAGAACATCGAGCTTCCTGGCGATATGAAACGTGCTATGGCCAAACAAGCCGAAGCAGAACGCGAGCGCCGCGCCAACATCATCAATGCTGACGGTGAAAAAGCTGCAGCCGAAACATTAGCCCAAGCCGCAGAAATCCTAGCAAAAACTCAAGGCGCTATCAATCTACGAACATTGAACACCTTAGAGCGAATCTCTACAGAGCCAAGTCAAAAGACGATGATGTTATTCCCTATCGAACTCATCGACGCAATCCGTGGCGGCAAAAAATAGAACTTACCAAGATTTCTTTCTATAATCACTTTTGCCGTGATTTTTCTCATAATCTTCATTATGTCTATTTTGTTGGTTACGCTCAACACGCTTCTTCTGAGCCTTATTAGCATTATCTTCAAGCTTCTTCATTTTCTGTTCAGTGTCCTTCAAATCCTTAGTAGAGCTGTCTTTCTCGTCAGTTTGTGTTATCTTGTCATCGTTCCTGCGCTGCTTTGCGGAACTTGACTTGACCTTAATTCGTTTTTCAATGTTACGTACGTCCCGGCTATTGTCACCAGAATTATCACTTCCTTGCTGATTGTCGTTTTCTTTGTCATCAGAATCGTTGCTATTATCACTTTCTGTCATCTTATTATGAAACCTGACGCTACAGCTATCTTCACCGTCGTAAAGAACTGCCTTAGCATCGTCATACTTCAAAATTGCGGCATCGTATTTTTTCTCTGATAGCAGTCTATCAGCTTGCTGCTCAATACTCAATGCTAAATTAATACGCACATCACACTCTTTCGCCTCAGGTACAGACTCTAAAGCTTGGCGAAATTTTCCTTCGGATTGATCATATTTTCCAGATTTGAAATAAGCATTGCCTTGATTAAAATAAACTTTGTACGGCTCCATCCAATTCGCCCAAGTCAGCGGCTGCAACCATGAGATCGCACTATCATTCTGAGATTGACCGTAATTCATATGCGCAACGCCAGACAGTATGGGAAGACTTAGCATTTTTATTGTAATCAACATCACTACACCAACCGGTAATGACGAAAATAGTAATAATTTCTTACGCTTGCGTAATCGTATACCCTCAAAATCTAATTTTGCTAAATCAAAAGGTCTTCTACTCATAACTTACTCCGTTTTTGTTGACGCCTTAAATTCTGAAACGTATGATAAATAGCTCCTGCGTCAAAGCATATCAATAGCAAGATTAGTGGCATAAACATCCACGAAATATCATCATACGAAGACGCTTCCTTATTTTGACGAACGATTGAGCCTATATCAATGGCCTTCGTTACTTCTTCTATCTCGCCCGGTTTAGTACGATGGATATATTTAATTCCCGCTTGATCAGCGATATTTTTTAAGTTAGCTTCGTCTATTTTTGACAAAGCATCGGGCGCTGGATAATTGCCCGTACTAAGATCCTTGATAAATTCTTGACTATCCGATTGGTATTTTGTACCCCAAAAGGGACCGTGCATTTTACCGCCAGAGCTCGTGCCATAGCCAAGGACTGCGCCGCCTTTGATATATTTTTTTATAGGACTAAATGATTTGGGCTTCTCTTCCTCTGTTTGCTCGCCATCGCCTAGATAGAATAACACTAGTCCCCGACCAGGAGACACCTTACTAACGCGAGATAATTCTTTCTCTGTTATCTCTAATGGCATATCGATCGAACTGCCCTTGCCATAAAATTCATATTGCGGCTGTATAGTGTCGACTGTTGAAGCTAGTGTTGAAGTGTCTGAGGTTAAAGGTAGCGCTACATATGCGCTAGTGTCAAAAATCACCACACTAAACCGAGCCCCCACCAGCTTGGCGGCAATGTCTTTTACATCTTTTCTAATTCCCTCTAATCGCTCTTTATTCCCATCATAATCCATCGCCTTGACACTATACGTAGCGTCAATTATAAAAAATACGTCTAGCGATGCATTGCCAGTATGCTTCGACACGCCAGGAATAGATGGACGCAAGAAAGCCAGCAATATTAGGATAATTATCGCCAAGCGACGCGTCCAACTTTTACGAGCAGTCTTGTTTATTACAATAAGCCAAACACAGAATATGACTATTGGTAAAAATATAATCGCCAAAATCCACCACGATAAAAGCGGCTGTAAAATCATACGCGCAATCTCCATGAAATTATCATTAAAGCAATAAAGCTAATTAGCAAAATAGCTAAAAATATTACTGTCTGATCACTGTAAACTATCTGTGGAGTTCCCTTAAATCGCGTTGCCTCCTGCTCTGTAACTTTATTGATGATAGATGATACAGCGCCAATATCAGTCATTTTATAATAATCGCCATTCGTCAGCAACATCGACTCCTTGAACTCTTTGACTTTTTCCGATGTAGATCCATATTTGCCACCTGTTGAATAATCTGCCGGATTAATACCGTAAACGCGAATGTCTTTATCTTTGGCATATTCAGCCGCCTCCTTTAGTGTAACTACTGGCCTTCCCGCCAGGTAATTATCAGTTCCAAATATTATCGACCGCGAACGTTTATGATCTAGCTTGTCAAAACGATTAACACAACCAGCCAGTCCATCCCCAATTAGCGACGAGCCATCCCCCTCATATACGCCACTTATCAAATCATATATGCGCTTTGTTTTCTCGGAGTTATACTTGCCACTAAAAGAATACTTAAATGCTTCAGCAGCAGATTCAAGCTGTTTTGTTACAAAATCATAATCGTCCGTCAGAGGAAAAACAACAACCGGCGAGCTATCAAACAACACCAGACCAATTCTCTCACCTTTAAATCCTTTAGAAAGCTCTGCGTAGACTCTCAAGATCTCAGAGTCAGCTTCATACATAGATCCAGAAACATCTAGACACAGCATAATATCACGATTGCGCGACTCCGGCTCAATCACCGTCTTTGTTGTCGGTCTCCCCGCCAAGATAATAATCATAACAACAGACATGGCGACTATCAATAAAGCTACCGATATCAGATGTTTGTATCGCCTAAAGTATTTTTGATATTCAGGCAATCGGATTAATCTATAAGAATTAGCTACTGGCAAAGAAGTTCCCGCAATTTTAGGTTGGCGTTTCTTATTACGCAATCGCGAGACAGCACCCGCAATCACCAACACCAATATCAGTAATAACGACAACCGCCAAGCTACTAGTTCCATTCAGCCACCACCTTTCTGGATAGCTCTAATGCTTCATGGACATTTCCGCGCTCAACAGCAGCAAACTCTGGCATATAAAATTGTTCAATAGCCTTAGTCAATTCACTGTATCGCGTCTTTTTCAAATCGTTCAGCGTCAACGTATCAACTCGATGCCCGCGTGTCTCAAATACAAACATTCGCAAAAGATAGCTCAATTTCTGATGAACCTGACGCGCAGACAATTCCTTTGTCGTGTACTTCTGTTCCACTTCATCGATCAGCGTCTGATATTTCGCTTTGAGATTAGTCAAATCTGGCGGAATATATGGCCTAGGCTTTAATGTTGCCAATGTCTGCTGTTTTCTGCGCCTCGTACTGAAAAACACAAAAAAATACCACACCACCAATAAGACAAGCAAGATCAATCCAATTACCAGCCAAATCGGCTGATAATCCACCCATTCACGCAATTCTAATTTATTTGACATGCCGTTGTCTCTCCAATATCTTAAATAATTCACTAACCACATTACGATCACCAGAAACATAGCCACTAACTATCCCTAATCTATCAAGCGTTTTTGTATGCGATAGTCTAAGCTGATTTCGATAGTTATTAAATTCCTGTAGAATCTGCCCCTGCTTACGGATAAAATACGGTAAACTAGCCAGCCCATCAATATCGTACGATTCATGATTACAATTTAGGCCTGAATAGTCACCGATAGTCACCCAAACAATCTCATGTTGCGCTCGCAGTCGCCGCAAAACCTGTTGGCATTCTTCTGTAATCTCACTTTCATCAGTAATAATAACTAGCATCATTTTACGTCGCAGATGCTGTGATATATATTCCAATTGATTAGCAATTCGGCTCGGCGCAGAGTCCAAATTTGTCGATTTGTGAATTTGCTGCAATAATTGCTCAACATGTGAGTTGCCGCCTTTAAAAGACAAGTGATAATTGCTTCGAGAATCTCCCGCCACCAAACCTACCAAATCGCCATGCTTAAGCGCGATATAGCTTAAAATCCCAGCAATCATCACGCTAACATCACGCTTACTATCGCCATCCTCGCTAGTTGCCGCCATACTTCGACCAGTATCAACCACTAACAAAATATTATGCTTACGCACCGCTACATATCGCCTAATTCTAGTGCTACCGCTACGCGCCGTTGCCCGCCAATCAATATCCTTGATATCATCACCTGGCAGGTATTCACGTAGGTCATCAAAGTCCAAACTACGCCCCTTAAAAACAGAACCGTATTGCCCCTCTAAAAGACCTCTCACTTTCTCATGAGCGTGCAGAGTCATCTTAGCTTTGACTTTGACAAGTAGACTTGGCATATTATGGAGCAGTTACGGCGTTAAAAATTGCATCAATAATGGCTTCAGCATGGATTTGGTCAGCCACAGCCTCAAAATTCAAAATAATACGATGTCGCAATACACTGTATCGCAGCTGTTTGACGTCTTCTGGAATTACATAATCGCGACCGCTCATTAGCGCCAATGCCTTAGCAACTTGCAAAAACGCAATACTAGCACGTGGACTTCCGCCATATTGAACATAGCGTGCCATATCAGGTGAAATGACAGACCCCGGATTGCGAGTAGCCGACACGATCTGCACAATATATGACTTGACCGAATCGTCGATATATACTTTTTTCACCAACTTCTGCAAGGTTTCAATGGCAGACAATTCCACTTGCGGCAAATCACTAGCATCCAAATCCGCCCCCAATTTGCCAGACTCAATGCGTTTAAGAATCTCCAATTCCTCCCCAGAGTCTGGATACCACAAAATTTCCTTTAATAGGAATCTGTCCAATTGTGCCTCTGGCAATTCATAAGTACCTTCTTGTTCGATCGGGTTTTGAGTAGCTAAAACCATAAACGGTCGCGGTAAATCATAACGCTCACCGCCAATGCTGGTCTGTTTCTCCTGCATCGCTTCCAGCATAGCACTTTGAGTTTTCGCACTCGAGCGGTTAATCTCATCCAGCAACACGAAATTAGCATGAACCGGCCCGAGCTCAGTTCGGAATTGCCCCTTATTATAATCGTAAATCTGAGTTCCGATAATATCACTAGGCAACAAATCTGGTGTGCACTGGATACGCTTAAACGATCCATGGACACTCGCAGCCAACGTCTGTACCGCCGTAGTTTTTGCGAGCCCCGGTACACTCTCTAGTAAGATGTGACCTCCAGTAATCACACTAACTATAAGCGCCGTGCGAAGATTTTCCTGCCCAACCACTCGAGAAGAAAACGCCTCAGAAATCGTTTTAATAATCGCCTGCGCGCTACTCAGTTCATCACTAGATAAAACACTAGAACTTGGTCGAAAATCAGTTGGCGTGACACCTGTCGGCTGCACCATTGGCTGAGGCGGTATTGGCATAGCAACTGGCTGAGGCGGCTGTTGTAATAATGGGTTAACGTTATTTGGATCCATATAGTCCTTTCTTTATGTCCAATATTGTGAAATATTCGTTACCAATAATCTACATTCTTCTGGAGTGTAGCTATCTTTTTGTTCAAAATAATGTTCAGCAGGAAACATATGGGTCATTACGTCAAGCGCGACACTTTTGTCTGTTTGTATATGATAATAATCGGCGGCCAAGCTGTCTACGTTGCCACCTAAGCCATAAATGGCTTTATATCGTACACTCTTAAGGTACTCAAGTGCCATCGCAATTTCCAGACGATCTTCTACAATGTCTCCTGTCAATAATAATACCCGACCATTCAGCGAGTCTTTTGAAAACTGACCGTATTGGTCGAGCACACGATTAAGATCTGAAAATGCCTGACGTTTTGCATCCTCTAATACTCCGTGAGATTCCATTTCAATTCCATCGCGCTGAACTTTTTCTAAATCAGGACTCCACGTAAATATTCCTGCTGGGTCAATAAGTCCCATAGGTCTCGGGTCACCCGGAATAGTTATCCGACGACTAAGTAAAGGAAACACCCAAGCATTAATTTCGCTGGCCAAGCCAATACACGCCGTCAAAGATTCTTCCCTCAATGCAATCACCACAGCTCCTTGACCCTTTAACTCCATTAAACGATCAGCCAATATCTTACCCAATTCAATACGATTCACGTAATACATATTGCTTATGATTATACACTAAAAATAATAAAAACACTCGAAACTTAAACTTCAAGTGTTTGCCAATTTAACAAATCATGATGGTGCGGATGGGGAGAGTCGAACTCCCATCTCAACCTTGGGAAGGTCACATAATAGCCGCTATACGACACCCGCGCTCGATAAAATTATAACACCCTTGCCAGATGGCGACAACTTTAGTACAATTAAATAGCAAGTTTGTGGCTCTTTAGCTCAGTTGGTAGAGCAGAGGCCTGAAGAGCCTTGTGTCCCCAGTTCAAGTCTGGGAGGAGCCACCAAATATTGCATTTCATTCACGACTTTGTTACAATAAATCGTGAACAACATGCGGGTATAGCTCAGTTGTTAGAGCGCTTCCTTGCCATGGAAGAGGCCAGGAGTTAGAGTCTCCTTACCCGCACCATGAAAGACTTTTCAAGCTCTGAAAGGTCTTTTTTGTTTGTAGCTAATCTGTAAAGTACGCTGATTTCAGGAGTGTAAACATTTTCGTTTTCGTCAACCCAGAATCCAGCAGGAATTAGCAATTGTTTACACTGTAGTAGCTTATCTTTTGGTAACTGCAAAAAATGTCGCCACATTTGCTCGGCCCTCTCCAGGGTAAACTCCATGAATCGAGCCTTGTCTTGTTCGTTTATGTCTTCCAGAGACTCAATCCTATCTTCTAATTCAACAAGCTTATTCTTGTGTATCGCTATCTTTTTCATAATGTCGTCTTTTATAGGAGAATTTGAGGCGCAATAGCAGCCTCGACCAATTCATCGACCTGCTTCTCTAAGGTCTGTATGTCTCTCCGCATTTGCGCCTTTTCTAGCGAAGCACTCTTTCTACGCTCCTGCCATATTCTATCAAGCGATGATATAAGCAGCTTCTTGCCGTCGTTCGTCATGTCCTGTTGATAGAATGTGGCGTTTTTTAATTTGCATACTGTAGCTCCTTTAATAAAATTCTATTCACCAAGACATAGCAACGCAAGGATATGTAGTTGCTC